>DCUV01000004.1 GCA_002328585.1 Spirochaetia bacterium UBA2205 | reverse complement strand
GGGATATGTTTGTGCTCGCGGTATGAGCGGTACAATAATGCTATGATAACGACTATGCCCAGAGAGTAGGTAACAACCTGCACATCGTGCTGATGCAAAAAATTTCCAATGCCAAAAAGAACAAGGATACCGTAGAAGAGGTCCGAGGTAACCGAACCCAGCGCCACCGAGATTGCTGGCTTAAGATGCCCATTAATGGCTTTTTTTATAACCTCAAGCTGAACGGCACCAACAGGCACTGAAGAAACAAATCCAATAAAAAGCCCAAACGCAAAAAGGAAAAAGATGTGAATTGTATACATGCCATACCTTATTAAAATGAAATCATAATCTATACGGTACAAATTATGTATAAAAAGTTGCAAGTATTTTTTAAAATTTTACGAAATACATTTTTGATAAGTATTTTTTGTATATTTATAGTGCTTCCCAAACCTTATAAGCAAAACGATTGAGAAAAATATGTCATTTATTTTGTTTCTTCTTTTGCTCCTCTATTTCCTGTGGTGTTAGTTTTTTCCCTTTCAATATAATCTTTCGTATTGATTCTTTAGAAAAGTCATCTTCAAAAACAACGGTTGAACCATTATACACCTTGCAATTGTCAATGATGGGAATGCAGTTTTTGGATGCAAAGCCAATGCTCCCGCCTTCCAGTTTTTCATTAAGCGTGTGCGATAGTACCTGTTTATTATCCACCAGCACCGTAATAGTTGCATTTTTTATAGTGATTGCCAGCGTATATGGTTGTCCGTAAGCGAGCTGCACATCGCTGGAGGCAAGTGTGGTGATGACAAAGTTGCCCTTAGCCTGTTTTGGCAGTGTTGTATCCTTTATGTCGGATTGTATAATACTAATCGTTGTGATGCAGGAATCATTGCCGGTAAGCTGCACAGCATAAAACTGGCGATAATCAGTTGCATTAAAAAAGGTAAGGTAGGTAGCAGTGCCTTGTGGTGCATCAAGCGTTAGGGTATGCGTAACCGTGGTAAATACGATGGAACTATTGGTAGATATGATGGTGTTACAATTAATAAGCGGGCTATAATCAAAGTTGAATGCTTTACTGCGGTTTTCTTTAAGGTAGGATTCTTTGTTATCAGTAACAACCGACCAGTTTCCCGATATTTGCTGCCATATAAAGTCCGAAGCCTGCAATAGCGTGGTGCCAATGCCAATCAGGCACACTGTTAAAACAAGTACGATAGTTTGATATTGTTTCATTGTGACACTATTTTGTTCATATGCTTATTTTAATAATAAATAATAAATCATGGCATTACCGAAATGATTGTATACACTTCAGAAGAGCCATCATGCAAACTGAGTGAGCCGCTACCAGTCTCCCCGATAATAACCATTCCTTCCTGGAATCCTGAGCCTTCATCGATGCTTGCGATAACACTTCCATATAATGCATTAACCTTTTTTGACTCAGTTTGAGCTTGGTCAACATAGCCGCCTGCTCTACTCCATTGCTGGTCACCATCAGCCCATATAATATCATTTATTGGATTAACAGCATCATTAATCCATGCCAGCTCGGTGTCATCATTATTACACCCAATGCTTGCTGTCACTATAAGGCTTGCTATTATTATAGTTATTATACGGTACTGTCTCATAATTTCCTCCAGATTGTATAGTCAGAGTTTATCTTCTTTTTCATTGTTTGTAATTCATCAGGACTTACCGTTGATATTTTTATTATCGCATCATCCATGCCATTTCTGCTCATCTTCTTTGCAATGTTCAACCGCTCTTTTGTCATCCCATGCAATAAACCCTGTTGTTTGCCCTGGGTAATACTCGCTTTTAAGCCCTTTTGTAAACCTTTAAGTAACCCTTTCTGATGCTCTTCAGCATATCCTTCTTTTTTATAATATCCTTTTATTTCCTGCAGTGTCGTATATGACATCGTTTGTGCCTCCTGAACGTTTGATAAATGCACTTCAATCTCTGGTATTGTGTTAATCATACCATGAGTGTGCAAATAATGCATAAACCATGTCAACAATGTCTGCAGTATATACGGCTCTTTATTATAACGATGCAGCAGTTCTTCTATTTTGTCAAGTGTTTTGAAAAACTGCTGCTTATCACTGGTTTTCAGTAAAAATACTGTTCATGATGGTACAGCCGTCCATTGCGCATCGCCATGGTACACTAGTGGGAAGGTAACCGGCAAGCGAGTGAGCTTATGGTTATAGATAAGCTCACGGTATAGTTCCATCACATAGGTGAGCATCCTGAAAGCCATAAACTTATCCACCGTTGACTGAAATTCAATCAAAAGGTTAAGGTACATGTCGGTATCTTTAAGCTGGAATCTGTCAATAATATCGGCCTTATATGCCCTGTCGTGGATAGTGTTTTTTGCCATCAATGCCCCGCCACTAGATTGTTATGTGCTATCTATTAATACGCTTGCGATAGAAAAAATTAAAAAGAAAAAGAAAAAATGTAAAAAATAAATTAAAAGTTTTACTGTAGCATAGCCGTAAGCCCCACATAGTAACTGCGCTGTGGCATTGTATAGCCGTATGTTTGCTGATACTTTTTATTGGTGATATTTTCAGCTTTTGCATGTATGGTTAGCTGAGGGGTCAGAGCATAGCGAGCTGCAATATCAGCCTTGAAGTAACCATCCAGTGTCACATCAACCGTTGAGTATGTAGTACTGTCATAGTAAGCATCTTTTCGTTTACCAATGTACGTGCCGGTTGCGCATATCTCAAATTTGGCGATAGTAACGGTTAATGAGCTATACACCTGATGTTCTGGCCTTCGCATCAATGGTTTATCCGTTGTTTCATCCTCCGTTTTAAGATAGGTATATCCGCCCGATAGGGTCAGAGCCTTCAATGGCGTTATTGTTATCGAGCTTTCGTAGCCATAGGTTTTAACCCTGTTAATGTTGATATACCTTCCTGGATAGGATGAAGAATCGTAATCGATCATATCCTTGTATTTGTTGTGAAAATAAGTCAGATTAACAGTTGCTATCGATAACAATGGCTGCTCAATGCCAATGTCATAACCGGTATTTTCCTCCGGTTTCAGGTCCTTATTTTCAACTACTATACTGCCGCCATCGCCATAAATCTGGTACAGGGATGGCGCTTTGTATCCCTTGCCGTAATTTGCTTTGAGCTTTGTTTTTATTTTTGGTATAACGATGGCGGGTGAAACAGTATAGCTTTGCTGCCAGCCAAAAATTTCATTGTTATCGGCTCTGACCCCTGCAGTTACATACAGTATATTGCCTGCATTGATATGATTTTGCGCAAAAAAGCCGGTGGTACTGTTATCATTGTTTATTGATGTGCCATTTAAATAATCTTTTATGTGCGATAGTTCCTTTTCATAGTTTACTCCCACGGTCAATGTATCAACATTTTTGAGGCTGAAAACCTGCAGCCATTCTGCACTGTATAGTGAGCCGGTGTAAGTATTGTCTGCTGGCCAATCCCATGCGCCATCATTATAATCATAGTATTCACGCTGCGTTCGTGAAGCATTCACCGTAACACTTTGTTCCCAGAACGATGCAATGGTATGCTTGATGGTTGTGTAGCCTGAAAGTTCGGTACGCTCTTCATCGCTGTTAGGATCATCAGTGTACGAAGAGTCATCAACCTCAATAGCTGACTTTTTTGCCGTAAATCCAGCATCAATCAATAATGGGGCTACAGGGGTAAATCCAAATTTTCCCGTGGCGTACCGCTGATAAAAGCCATCATCGTCAAAAGGTGCTGCAGCATTTTTTGGCTTTGCTGCTTTTGAATAACCCTGTGCTGATATCTGCCCTGCGGTCAAAGAATAATTCAATGAGCTATCGCCCCCGCTTATATTTGCCGACTGCTGTGTGGTGTAATATGAACCAGCATACATATTAAGTGTTACCGCTGGTTTGCCTTTTCCTTTTTTTGTTACAATGTTGATAATCCCACCGGTTGCATCCGAACCATATAGAGCGCTTTGCGGACCTTTAATAATTTCAATGCGCTCAATAGAGTCGGTTGCAAGGGTAGCAAAGTCAAATGTTCGCTCGATAGTTGATATGTCATTAACCTTTACGCCATCAATCAATACCACCATGTTGCCGGTCTTTGCACCACGGATAAAAACGCTTGCAGTGCCACCCAATGTTGATGACTGAACAAGCTGTAGCCCCGACACCGACTGCAGCACATCCGAAACAAAACGATACCCTCCCTTTTCAATATCCTTTTGTGTTATTACAGCAACCGAGGCGCTTTCAGCATAGGTGATGTTGCTTTTGTAAGCACTGATAATAACGTCGTCCAATGCAACCTCGCCTGTTTGTGCATTGGTTGGTGGGGCTGCCGCCTCAATAATACCCGTCAGATTATCCGGGGTTGAACCGTTGTCCTGTGCATATATGGCAGGAGCTATCGACAGAAAAAATAAAAGTGAAATAAAACAATTGTTGATTTTAAGCATTGAAACCTCCTCACAGTTTAAAAGTGTATGTCTGGAATGAGGAGGAGGGAAACCGATAAGCTAAAAATAAAAAAGCATGCCCGAGGCATGCCACATTAGTTAGGATCAAATTGCTTTGATACTAACTGGTTCCCAATCCTCGGGGAATTCCAGCTAAAGGAGTATCTGGCTTACCCAAAATATAATGGGCTCACAGTTGCGGGTCAGCGTGGGATTTGCACCCACCTTCCTCCTTGTCTACTGATTTTTCAGTAGAATGATTCCCATTGATTAATGTTTACTATAACCTGTCAATACGTTTTTATGCTTACTCTCAATATATTTTGCAATTAACTTGTGATGGGGAGTTATGTATTTTATTGTTGCCTTGCAAATATATATGGTGCAACAAACAATATGATAATGTGGGTATATATGCATGCTGTGCGGTATAAACAACGATTTCAAAATTATGATAATTCATTTCTTTTGTTGAAAGCATCTATTATGATTGAAAAACCATCAATTATTGAGGAAGCCGGGGTTATTTAGTTTTTTGAATTAACATTTGAATTGTCGTGGAAACTACTGAAAGATTATTGTGAATTTTTAGGATTTACTGTTAATTCACCACGCGAAGCAATAAAAAGGGCATTAAGCATTGCTATGATATCGAATGGAGAAATATGGTTAAGAACTTTAATGGATAGGAATCTGACTGTACATGTTTATGATGAAGCAATAGCACATAAAGTTTCAATGGGAAATGAGGTGTATGAAACAATTAAGGATGAGTATTTTCCTTTATTGGAACAACTATATAAAAAATTTAAAGACGAACTATGTCTGGATTGAATGATAAAGAATTACAACAAATAAAAGATGTGGCTGTATCCTGTGGTGTCACACGATGTATTTTATTTGGTTCTCGTGCAAAGGGATGTGGCAAAAAGGGCAGCGATATTGATATTGCTATCATTGGTGATGAAGCAAAGGTGATGTATATGCTTAATGAAGAAACAACCCTGCCATATTTTTTTGATGTTATAAATCTTGAAAAGATAAAGAGTAGCAATCTAATCCAGCATATAGAAAGGGTAGGCATTGATATACTTTAAAAAAAAGGAATTAAGGGGTCAGAGCGTTCAGTATTAATTATTTTAATTAATTAAAGGCTCTGACCCCTTCTATCCCCTTCTATGACAATTATAGAGCAAAATATGAATGGACTGCTATTTTTACTCGTCTAAAAATGTAATAATACATTAATGTGTTGACTGGTGAACATTTTTTTATTATCATGTTAAAAGAGCGTCCGCTCATATTGTAAATTTTGTACATTGTTTTCTTGAGAGATAAAGAAAATAACAAAATGGAGGATTGATAGTATGGATAGCATTGAAAGTATAACAACAGAAGGAAGAAAAATAGCCAATAAAATCAGGATAATTGTTGCATGTGTTCTGATAGTGATTGTAGCAGGAGCCGCTGCAAATAATCCGCTTATAGTCAATATTAGCTATTTTGTTACTATCACCATTTTTGGTGTTATTTCCATTATAAATTTGAAAATGGCAAAAACGGCGTTATACTCAAATGTTTTAAAATATGGAACCGCGCTGTTTGAAGTTTCTATCCCTACTATCTTAAAGGTATCGCATTTAGCAACTACTAAACCACACATGATGATAAATGAAGGAGCAGCATTTCAGGGGTATTTTTTGTTTATTCTGCTGTCGTTATTTCAAAATGACAGGAAGTTAACGATTGCTACAGGTGCATTTGCAATAATTCAATATATGCTGCTGGTCATTATTGGCATATTTGTTGTACACGTACCAGTTATTTCTGGCAGTGCACAATGGGCTCATATTGTCATAGATGATGAAGTAGGTAAGATAGTACTACTTATAGGTTTTACTGCAATTGCGGTAGCAGTACTGCGAAATTTGCAATATTTTGCTTCAGCAGCCTTGAGTAATGAAAAAAATGCCAATGAAAAAGCCCAGCGGTTGCAAAAGATCATCGTTGAGGCGCAGAATACCAATAACTCACTCATCAATGTGGTGAAGGATCAAACGGATATTAGCAGCAGTTTATCACTGGTTGCACAGGATGAAGCAGCAATGAGCGAAGAGCTGTCATCAATCTATGAAGAAGAGACGGCTTCAATTGAATTAATCAATAAAAATGCTATAAAGCAAACCGATGAAACTAAAATCATGGAATCACGCATCAATGAATTCCTTGATATTCAAAAGATGGTTATACAAACCGGTGAGCAGATGCTTGACAACATCGCCAGGATTACTGATTTTTCAAAGAAGACTGAAACAAGTTTATTGGAAATGTCAGGTATTATGGATATCGTTACGCAAAGCGGCAAGGCAATGAGCTCTTTTATTGATGTTATCCATGACATTACTGATCAGATAAACCTGCTTTCGCTTAATGCCAGCATTGAGGCTGCACGTGCAGGTGACTATGGAAGAGGTTTTGCGGTAGTTGCTGATGAAATTGGCAAGTTAGCCTCTGCAACCAGTGATAATGCAAAGGAAATATCATCTAAATTAGCAATGATTATTAAAGATATCCAGAATAGCATTGCAATCGTTGATGCTACTAAGATAGCGTTGAACACTATGATTGATAGTATTAATAAAAGTGAATCAAATGTCAATGATGTAAAAGATGCAATTGGAAAACAGCAGATTGCCATACAGGACATAAAAGAGCAGTCATCGTTACTCAATTCACTATCGAATGAAATTTTAGTGGCAATTGCCCAGCAGCAAACATCAATGAATGAGAGCGCTTCATCTATTCAAAAACTTTCAGAAGTAGCTCAGGTTGTTGCCGAAAAGACATCCCAGATGAACGGGCTGACTGCGGATATAAAAAACATTGCGCACAGGTTGTCAGAAGTAATTCAACTGTAAACAATACTTGTGCACAGTATTTATGGCAATAGCAGATAGTTATACATTTATTGTCTATGCTTGTTGTATTGTATATGTCCTGGTACGGGGTATACAAAAGGTTTATTGGATATAGGATTGTTATAGACAAGGCATATACAATCAAATAATGCTTCTATGGTATGATAGGTAATACACTTTTCAGGTGTGTCATCAAAAATGATCGTGCCTTGTTTTAAACCAATAATCCTGCTACAGTATTCCGATGCAATGTTGATGTCATGTATTATCGTAATGATGGTGCTACCATTCCTGTGTAAATCCTGTAAAATGTCCATGATTGCTGTTGTATGACGGATATCAAGATGTGATATGGGTTCATCAAGAAGGATGCATTGAGTGCTTTGTGCTAATGCACGTGCAATATTAACACGCTGCAGTTCGCCCGATGAAAGCTGTGTTAACTTTTTGTTTTTAATGGTATTGATGGCACAATAGGCAATAGCATTATCAATAATAGATATATCCTCATCATCATATCTCCCAAATGATGAATGGGGAAATCTCCCCAGTGCAACAAACGATTCAACGGTGTAGGGTAAGAGGTGTTCAATCTCCGTCACCGTTGCAACCTGTTGTGCATATTGTTTTTTTGGAATTGCTGTGATATCGTTGCCGTTGTAGTAGATGTTACCGGAGACAGGTGCAAGGATACGTGCCAGGCATTTGAGCAATGTTGATTTGCCTGCACCGTTTGGTCCAATAATTCCTATAAAATCACCGTTATTGATAGTAAGGCTAATATTGTTTAAAACAGGTATAGTTGTATAGCTGCAGACTATGTTGATACATTCAAAAAGTTTCATATGGAATCCTTTTGCTTCAGCAACAGGATCAAAAAAAAGATTCCGCCGCAAAAACCAGTAATAATACCGCAAGGTATTTCATAAGGCATTACTATAGTCCTGCCAATGGTGTCGGCTATAACAAGCATGGTGCCGCCTGCAATGGCTGATAGGGGAATGAGCAAAAAGTGTTCGGTTTTCAGTAATCGAACTGCATGGGGGATTATGAGCCCAATAAAGCCGATGATACCTGCAGCAGCAACGGTGATACTGGTAGCAAGTGAAGCAATCCAGAAAAGGATTGAAATCTGCCAGAAACCAATCCCATGGATAGCAGCAAAGCGTGTACCAAACGAGATTATATCTAATTGGCGGTGAAAAAGAAGTGCCGTTACAATAAGAATAAGTATGCCCCATCCCAATGGTTGCAGATATTCAAATCGTGCCATGGACAGATCGCCGGACAGCCACATCAATGCTTTGTGGATAGCATCGGGTTTAGAAAATGCAAACAAAAGCAGCACTGATGAGGAAAGAACAAAAGACATTGAAATTCCGGCAAGGATGATAGCGGTAGTGTTAAACTGTATTTTTTTTGCAATGACATAGATGACAATAACAGTAAAAAGCCCGCCACAAAATGCAAAAGCAGAAATCCATTGCATGGTAAAGATGATTGCAACCGTTGCACCCAATGCAGCGCCGCTTGAAACACCAAGCGTGTACGGCTCGGCTAACGGATTTTTAAGCAATGCCTGGAATATACATCCTGATGTGGCTAATGCCGCACCAACAATGAACGCCATGCTCACACGCTGAAGCCGCAGCAACAGTATTGCAGCAGTTGTAGCCGACCTGTTGTTAATGGCGGAAAAAATGGTAACATCGGTGGGTCCCATAGAGAGAGCTATCGCCGCAATAAAACCAGGCAGTAAAAATATTGATGCCCATACTGTTATTTTATTCAGCATTTTCATATTACCGTACAGTATATCATGTAGCGGTATAGCCGTTGTCAAGTTTTTAAATGGCGGGCGATAGTTCCTGGCATACAATTAATTTTGAAGATAGGCAATCACTGTGAGTATAAAAATGTTGCAATATACTGCAATGATTGACAGTAGTGCCGGGGAGTATAAAAGTATACTGGCTCATAGGGTATGTGCAGTACAGAAATAATTTTGGTGATTGTTTGTTGCAGATGGTCATTGCAAAGCTCAATGATAATGTCAGCATCAGAAGATAGAAGATACTCCTTTTGTATAATGGGATAAACACTTTTTGAATAGGTAATTACATTGTTAATACCCATATCATTAAATATATTGCTGATATATGAATGGTGTGAAACCGCAATGAGTGGATTAACCGAAATGAGGATAATTGCTTTCGTGCTTTCTGGATGATGATGTGCCTGCCTTTGCTTTTTATAGTAATGCAATTTTTTTACAGCATAGTTTTCTTTATTAAGAATTTTTGCAACGGTCATATAATGAGCACATATATCATCAAATGTTGTTGAAACAGGCAGTATATACAGTGCAGCATTTTTTACATAGGTAAGCTGGTCAAATTTTTGAGTAACAGCATCATCCCGGGAAATAAAAATAGTATCGGGAGCAAGTTCAATAATTTTTTCAATATTGGGATGAGTCATGGTGCCCACAATGGGTAAATTTTTTGAAAGTGGTGGATGGAATGTGGTTACGCCTACCAGCTTATGTTCACATCCCAGATCAATAATCATTGCTGTGATTGATGGCGACAGGGCAATGATGCGCTGGCTATGCACAGTTTTCTTGTGTGATAGCTGATGTGGTGTAATAGCATGCACTGTTAAAAATACAATGACAAAAATTATGGAAAGAAACAGTATACATGGCATTATACTGTGTAACGGTTTCAAACTATTGATAATCATTCCTCCTTAGAAAATAGAATGATTGTTCTTTTTGGGCTCATCGTAATGAGCTTACTTAACCATACAGTCATACCGAGCATGACACGGAATATTATTTGCTATCTTTGTCATTCCGGACCTGTTCCGGAATCAAGATGTGCAACGTTACATCCTGAAAGCAGTTCAGGACATGATTCAGAATGACTGTCTTCTCTCGTCATTCCGGGCGTGACCAGGAATCCAAATAATTAAATGAGATCCTTCACTTTGACTTCACTCATCATAGGCGCTATTGCTTTACAATGACAGGATGCATAATTATTCATTACAAGAAAAAAAGAATTATAACAGTATAGCAATGTATTAATGCATGAAAAATGCGTTAGCCCATTCTATGGCTTTGCGATATGATTGCGTAATCTGCTCAGGAGGGAATTGGAGCTGTTTGGAAAGTTTATTTACTATTTCCCAATCGCCTTTTTCATATGCAGTGATGAATTTATAAATACCTGAATAAGGGCTTTCCATATCCATGATTGCATTTTTTATATCGCCGGTTAACGGCAATTGCATTAATATTTCTTTTTTGCTTTTGTCAAAAAACGCATCAACAAGCGAAAACAATCCCATTAAAAAACATTCAGATGTATGTGTGGAAAATTGCGATGATGAAGCTAATAGTTCAGCAAATTTTGCACGTATTAACGACATAACAATAAGTTCCTGTGGTTTATCCTGCGCTATGCTATGGAGTACAATAAATGAAAGCCAGTTTTTAAATTCACGGATGCCCAGTAATGCCAGTGCATGTTTAATAGAAGCTATCTCACTTGCAAATCCAAAAGCTGCCGAATTGATAAATTTTAAAAGTTTAAAGCTTAGCGATACATCTCGTTTGATGATATCTTCCAATTTACCAAAATCAACATCCTCTTTGTGAATTTGTTGTAAAATTTCCAGATAATTGAGCTTATAAATGGGAATATCTTTTGATTCAATTATTTCAGGTTTACTGAAGAAAAATCCCTGAAAATACGAATATCCCATGGATAGCGCTTCGTGAAAATCTTCATACGTTTCAATTTTTTCGGCTAAAAGCCTGGTGTTAAAACGCGAAACCTCATTAAGTATTTGTAAGCGTTCAAATGTTGTTGTGTTTAAAAAATCAACTTTTATTATATCGGCATATGGCATTAATTCTCTGTATTCATCAGAAAATACAAAATCGTCCAGTGCTATTTTATAACCAATGCTTTTCAGTTTTTTTGTAATGGTAATGATCTCCTGTGTTATGGGGACTGTTTCAAGAATTTCTACGGTTAAAACTTCCCTTGGGAAAAAAGATGCTATATTGGTTTTTAACGTTGCTTCGGTAAAATTTATAAAAGCTCTTTTACCTCCTGTTAAGGAGTTGGTACCAATAACCAGAAAGCTATTGATGAGTGTTTTTGATGTTGATGCGTCTGGATCAAGTGCATTGTAAAAATTTTCAAAACCATTACGAAATAATATTTCATATCCATATAATTCTTTGTGCCTGTTAAAAATAGGCTGACGTGCTACAAAGATAGCATAATTATGTGGTGCTGATTTTTGTTTCATAATAAAAATTTAATTACTCATTTATTATGCAAAAGTATCATATATTCATATAATTGGCAACAATTTTAATATATTAATCATCAGGTGGTTAAGCATATCTTCTGTCAACATGTAAAAAAAACTCATTGCACAACATCTCTCTTTAAGGGGTATATAGTATTATTGATAACCGTGATTTTGTTATATAATGAAATGAAAACATATTTAACATTTTTTAAAATTTATAAATTAGGAAAGGGAACATTGTCGATAGTTACTAAATGATAAAACGATGCC
Source organism: Spirochaetia bacterium UBA2205 (assembly GCA_002328585.1). GTDB lineage: Bacteria > Spirochaetota > UBA4802 > UBA4802 > UB4802 > UBA4802. Next base: position 8,412 of record DCUV01000004.1, on the reverse strand, counting down.
CTATGACATGTTTTTTTTAAGGTAAATTCCTTGAAAAATGATTATTTACTCATAACACCCTATCTGACGTGATATAACAATCTTTTGAATTTCTGAGGTTCCTTCACCTATTGTTAATAGCTTGTAATCCCTGTAAAAGCGTTCAACATTATATTCTTTCATAAGTCCATATCCGCCATGGATTTGCACTGCTTCATCAACTACATGTCCCATGACTTCCGAACAATATAATTTTGCCATTGCAGCATGTTTTGAAAAAGGCATACCTGCGTCTTTTAAACGGCAGGCTTTATAGAGCAAATTTCGTGCAGCCTCAACTTCTGTTGCCATTTTTGCTAATTTAAAAGCTATTGCCTGAAATGTAGCAATTGGTTGCCCAAATTGTTTTCGCTGTTTTGCATATTTCAGCGCCAGTTCATATGCACCCTGTGCACCTCCTAAACCCATTGCTGCAATGGAAAGCCTGCCATTATCCAGGGTAGAAAGCATTTGATGAAATCCTTCACCGCGTTGCCCTAACAAATTTTCTTCTGGTACCCGACAGTCGTCAAAAAAGAGTTCTCCGGTATCAGAAGCACGCCACATCATTTTACGCGTCATTTTTACTGCAGTAAATCCGGATGTGCCATTTGGCACAAGGATACACGATAGTTCTTTTTTGCCATCGGTACGTTTACCGGTTATAGCCTGTACCGTACAGACACCTGCCATAGAAGATGTGGAATTGGTGATAAAAATTTTACTTCCATTAATGACCCACTCACCATTTTCTAAACGGGCATTTGTCTTGCTGGCACTTGCATCAGATCCAGCCCCTGGCTCGGTAAGTCCAAATGAAGCAAGTATCTTTCCGGAACATAATTTAGGCAGCCATTCATGCTTCTGTTTTTCACTTCCAAAATAATAAATTGGTCCAATTCCTAAAGAATTTGCTGCTGCCACTGTTGCTGCCTGTGAACCATCAATACGTGCTATCTCTTCAACCGCTATAACATAGGATAGATAATCCATTCCAGCACCACCATAATTTTGCGAAACTACAATACCAAAAAGCCCCATGGCGCCCATCTTCCTGGTTAATTCTACAGAAAAGGTTTCGGTTTCATCCAGTTCCTGTGCTACAGGAAGTATCTCTTTTTCGGCAAAATCTCTGATATTCTGGCGGAGAAGTTTTTGCTCCTCTGTTAAGCCAAAATCATACATGGCAAACCTCTTTTTTAAAAATCTTTATTTTGTTTTATCAAAAAATATATAAATGCTAAAATGAAAATCCAATTGGTAATTGCCCCTCCTTTGTGCCTTCAGGCACCCATGAAAGATCAAGTATAGTGTATGTTGGATCAACTTTTTTAAAAATTGGCACTACCCGCATCCCAATTTTTGGTTCACCAACCAACAGATAGCTCATCAATATAGTAACGACACCGTCAAATTCAATATTTATAAATTTTATGGGTTTATCAAGAATGTTAAATGCGCCAGAACGTTCGCATACCATAAATGTATGGATACGAGCTGTTTTTTTTGCTAAATCAGTCATATCAAATACTGCCATTGTGTGCAGGCAATCAGGGCAATAAATTCTAAATGGCATCCATACACTTCCTTTATATTTGCATTTTGTATTATCACATCGAGAGGCTACCAGTTTGCCTTTTGCAAGTGATTCAAAAAATATTGCTTCGCCACCATAGGCATGGATGTATGTCATGTCACGAGGATTGGTTACCCCCATTAGCCTCCCGCCTTCATCAGCGTTGCGAATTGGTATATTAGGTGTTAATTCATGAAAGTCACCCTTCAATTTATATTGGTTATTTTTTACGTAGACCTGTCCAAACATACTCATTGTATTGCCTCCTTATGCATCCTTTTTTAATAAGCTATCAGCATCCATCAAAATTGTTGCTGTCACATGCGAACCTACTCCGGCATGACTTATTGCCATTGCTCGTTTTGCATCCTTTACCTGTAAATTGGTCCAATCATCAGGTTTGGTGCGTTTGCAACGTTTCCAGTACTTTTCATCGCCATGCATCTCGGCCCATCTGTTCCATAAATGGCATGCAATTTCAAATACCTGCATGATTCCGGTTGCACCAACGGCATGCATGCACCCTATAAGCCCTCCTGATAAATTTGATGGCAGCCGACCTGGTTTGCCAGTCTTTGGATTAATATGATAGCAATCCCCCGATTCAACATAATCTCTTCCATAACCATATGGTCGTAATCCTATATCTTCATATGTTTGAATATCGCTTATGGTAAATGCATCGTGTAGTTCTACTACATCAAGGTCTTCCATTGGATTGGTAATGCCGGTCATACGGTAGCCATACCACGCTGACATCCGTGCTGCTAAAAATCCTGTGAAGCCGGGGTATCGTTCGCCGCCGGGGAAACGTTTGCCAAAATCCTTATATTGCTCAGCAGTTTCATTTGGCAACAGCGGTATTTCCATGTCTCGCCGGTCAGCAGGTCGTAAGGTATGCGAACCGGCTGCTACCCATATTCGCAATGGTTTGTTTTTTGATTTTTGTGTAAGTTTTATTGCTGTTTCTTCATCACATATGATTGCACAGGCTGCACCAACACTCATTAAACATGCATCAAGTGCCCGCAGTGGATAGGCAACCACCGGTGACTTTAATACATCATCAACCGTTATCTTCATGGGTCCCTGTGCATAGGGATTAAATCGTGCATAATTGTGATGTTTTACTGAAATTTCTGCCATTGTTCTTCTGAAAGAATCTTCCTCTTTGCCAAATACCTGCCAGTATTTTTGTGCCATTACCGCATAGTATCCTGTATATATATGTCCCAAAGGTGATTCCCAGTCTTTATCTGCAGCACAGGAGATTAAAAAATTGCCTTCATCGGTAGGAACCTCGTCCATACGCTCCCATCCCATTGCCAGTGTGCAATCCGAATATCCTGAAGCAACAGCTTTAACAGCTTCCCACAAAGTAGAGCCGCCGGTTGCCCCACCGGTTTTTACACCAATATTACCCAGTGGATCAAGCCCTAACCGGTCATGAATAACCGCTTCGCCTAACAATTGATCACCAAAATGATCAGCAAAATGTCCGTAATAGCAGGTGTGAATATACCCTTTAAGCTCTGCAGGCTCCATATCCAGCATATCTGATGCCATTGTGAATGCATCAATACAGATCTCCTCGGTGCGTTTGTCAGGAAATGCCCTGTCAAACTTTGATACACCGGCTGTAATTATATAAACAGGACGCATAAGCTTTGGAATTTTTGATTGTTGTTGTGTAAATGTAATCATAGGCTGAACCTCTCTCTATTATTTTAATGTGTATGCACCATAAAAATATGCATTGTACCTTGCTGATAGCATATAGCTATCCGTAGTCATAGGCCATTATAAACTAAATAGTCCCCACCCAGAGGGCAACCGCAATCATCTTTGAATTATTGGTAATATGTTGCTGCTCAGGTTGAGTTATAAAATGTGCGGCATCGCCTTGATTGAGTACAAACACCTGATTCTGGTAGGTTAATTCAAGCGAACCTTTTAAAACACAAAGAACCTCCTGGCTATTGCGGATACCTTTACGAGCAGGAATACTTTTTCCGGGTTCTATCATCAGTATTGCACTGTCTATCGTTCTTCGTGATTCTGGTGAAAAAAAACGTAATGTTGCAAACCCAACGTGTGGTATATCTATCTCTGCGAGATCCTTTTTCCGTATAATGGAAATTTTTTTCTGATTTTGAGCCTGCTGAATTACTTCACCAGCATCACACCCAATTGATGAGCAAATATTTATAAGTGTATCCACTGATGGAGAATTTACATTGTTTTCTATCTGGCTTAAAAAACCCTCAGAGATGCCGGCGCGTGATGACACTGTCTTTAAGGTCATCTTTTTTTCTTTTCGTTTTATTTTTAACACCGAACCAAGATCCATTATTAATTGCTCTTTTGTAAAGATTCATAAATAAAACAACTATTGTTATTAATAATAATTACTATAAGTAAATATTTATAATATTGTCAATAATAATTTATCATTATAAAAAAAATGTATTTCGGGGCGATAGTAACCCTCAATGCAGTATATATATAGTAAGAGTACTCACTTATTACAGGTAACTATCGCCCATAGTATTGTGAAGATTTTGTAGAAAGGTAATAGAATTTTGTAATGGTGATAGATTTACAATTTTTCATGGAGATTGTGTAATCAGCATGATAGATGAGCATTTCCCCTGGCAAGAAGCTGTCCAGTATCGTCATGAACTTCAAAAAAAAGATGACGGTTTTGATTTACCTGCTTTTTTGAATACAGGGCTATGGTAATATTTCCCGGCGGTGTCATCATGCCTGTGAAGCGACAGGATAATACCTTTAATGAATGTGGATTGCCGTCAGCTTCATGATTGATAATTTCGCGTGCAGTATACGCTAACGTAGCAGTTCCCTGCACAATAATATCAGGCAGTCCTACCATCTTTGCAAATGCAACCGATGTGTGTATTGGAAAATGAATATTAGTACAACCATCATAAACATAAGGGCGCAGTCTATCAATATAGACATTTTTTTCCCAGGATGGTGATGATGTGTCTTCAGAAAAACCGGGAATTGGAATATTGCTGTTTCCCGTAACGTTGCCGGTGCACTCAACACCGCGCAACATTCCACCTATATGTTCAGTAAAGACTGGCTGATTGTTATGGTTGCATGCATCAAATCGTATGGTGATGATGGTGCCGGCACGATGAGGCATTATTGAAGCTATTTTTCCTTTTATGACCAATGTATCATTGGGTGCTATTGGACGGTGAAATTCAAGATGCTCGGTATAATGCACCTGTGTTTTAATTATCTCAAGAGGAAAATTTTTATTGTTGATGTAATCACAAATTTTTTCTGATATTGGCCATGTACAGGCAACAGCGAACATTGGATGAGCAATGATCCCTTGAGTGCTTTCATCATTAAAATAATAAGGATTGTTATCATCAATTGCTGCTGCATAATTCATCATTGCACGAGGTGATATCGTTGTTGTGTAATCTTTCAGCGTTGTTCCGGCAAAGGATGCATCAAGTTTCATAGTAAAAACCATTGGATTATATTTAAATTATGGTATATCTTATTTTCACATAGTGTTAGCGACATGAAAAAATCAAATTTTGAATAAATCATGAAAAAAAAGAATCATATCATTCCATGATTTTTTATCAGCAGCTTCATTATATTCAATTGGCATATTAAACTCTTTGCCTATTCTTGTTGCATCAGGATTAGTAAAGGCATGTGTAGCATCTGGATAAATCTTAAATAAATAGTTAGCGCCTATTGCATCCAACTGTTGTTTAAATATATCAATATCTTTTTGTGGGACAAACTGATCATTGCCACCATGACATACAAGTATCTTTGCTTTTAGCAAATCCTTTTTTGTAGGTACACCAGCAAGTCCGCCATGGAAACTAACCACCCCTTTTAGATCAACGCCTAATTTGGCTGAATTGAGTACCACAGAACCGCCAAAGCAATAACCTATTGCAGCCATATTGTTTGAATCAGCTTGTTCAAATTCTTTTAGTTTACTGATAGCAGCTTCCAATCTACCTTTTGCAAGGTAGGGATCTTTATAAAAAGGCATTGTAAGTTCTTGTGCTTCATTGGGATTTGCTGCTATCCTGCCATTCCCAAACATATCAACAGCCATAGCAATATATCCTGATTTGGCCAACATTTTAGCCCTCATTAAAGCATAATTGTTTAATCCCCACCATTCATGAACTACCAGTATCCCCGGTCTTTTCCCTGCTTTATTTTTATCAAAAAACACATATCCATCTAAAATAACATTACCTGAGGTGTACGTTACTTTGGTTTTCTTCACGGAAGATTCTGATTTTTGAGGGAATGCACAGGAGATGATTGCTACTAATAATAATGGGAACAATAAACTTATTATGATTTGTAATACACTCCATAACCTTTCTGAATGGGAATAGTTCTTATTCATGATTTAACCTCCTATAACCTGAAGAATTATTAGCAATACCAGTGAAAAACGCTTTTTCATATAATTGACAAATGGAAAAGCTATTGTATCATTATCACGAAGCATTGCTTTTACCTGACATCCTGATAAGATATACATATAATTTATAATTAACAACTATAAAATAAAAAAATAAGGACAGGATATCGACACCTGACGTATGGCTTCATGTATAAAATCAGATTGTTATAGCCAATTATCTCAACGGAAGAATCAACCAAATAATCCAGATGAGATTCTTTAAACAAGATAATTTATTTATCACAATTCCACCACTCCTCAAGTTGAAATGTATGGTTAACATTAACTAATTGTCCAATTTTTGGTATAATTAAATCAATTTTATGTGTTTTAGACAAAGCATGGAGCTGTTTAGGCGGATCATTCCATGGATGTTTTGATAGGATGAACATACCCCAATGAATAGGGAAGAATTTTTTAGCCCTAAGATCTTTGAATGCAGTGACAGAGTCTTCTGGAAACATATGCACTTCTTTCCATTGATTGTTATATTGGCCACATTCTAAAAATGCTATATCAAATGGACCATATTTGTTTCCGATAGCTTTAAAATGGATATCATAGCCTGAGTCTCCACTAAAATAGACACTGTGATTCTTTGACTTGATTACCCATGAAGCCCATAAAGTTTTATTTCTGTCAAAAATACCACGACCTGAAAAATGTTGAGCAGGTGTTGCTATGAATTGTATCCTGTCAAATTCTGCAGTTTTCCACCAATCTTTTTCCACAATCCTATTGTAAGGTATTCCCCAGCCTTTTAAATGTGATCCCACACCCAGGGGAACAACAAAATGTGCTTTTTTATCAATAAAATATTGTACAGACTTTATGTCCAGATGATCATAGTGATCATGAGATATTAATATATAATCTATTGCTGGTAGCTCATTAAGCTTTAATACCGGTGGCTGAAACCGTTTATTCATAATATTTACCGGGAATGACGAGTTGGTAAATACCGGATCTACCAGAACAATTATTCCATCTATATTAAGCATAAAAGAGGAATGACCAAACCAGATTACACGCAAATCTGAATCCTGTTGTAAAAATGCTGACAGATCTGGTTTTAGTTCAGGGAGTGTTGTGGTTGGCTTTAGAATTTTTCTGCCTTTAAACATATCAATCATAATTGTAAAGGTGATATTTTTATCCCACATCTCATCAATAGCATCTTGATTACGGTTTACAAACTTTTTTTTACTAGCATCATAATGCATGGAATGTTTAAACCTGGCAACGTTATCCTTATCTGGATTTGTTCCCATAGAAGCACATCCTTTGAGCGATATTACAATAATAATACATACAATTAATAACATAAGCGGCTTTAAAAAAGGCTTTATGAAATTTAGCATAGTAATGAATGTAAAATTCTTATCCAATGAGTTATCCAATTTTTTAACTGTTGTCTTAATCTTCAGTATATTCACATTTTAAATATGAACCTGTACAATGAGCATAACTGCAACAATGATGAGCAGTATCAAAACAATTTTTTGAAATGTTTCATGATTTATTTTTTTATAGATAAAACTGCCAGCTATTACTCCAAGCAATGTGGCTGGAATAGTGGCAATAAAAAAATAAACAATATCCTTTGTTATCAGCCCTCCTGTGGTATGCATTGTTACCAGAGTAATCCCTGAGATTAAAAAATATGATGAAAGAGAAATATTCATCTCATCTTTTGACCATTTTTGAGAAGTTATGTATATCACTACCGGGGGTCCATCAGTGTTAAATGCTCCAGCTAAACAACCGGCAAAAAATCCTAATAGTAAACCTGCTTTCGCATTGATTTTTATTTTAGAAATTGAATGTAATAATGAATACAGACTGTATGCAAGAATAACTATCGCCAGAACTGTCTTTATAATTTCTTCAGATATATTTACCAGAAGATAAATCCCCACAGGGATTCCCGGCAATGCCCCAATTACCAGCGGTTTTATTTTTTTGGGATCAAAATGCTGATGCAAACGCAAAAAATTTAATGCTGTTATGAATGTACCGTTCAGTGCAACAAGCGGAGTAACAATGTTGAGCGGAAGGAGTAATGGGAGGAATGACATTGAGACAAGAGCTGAGCCAAAACTTGTCACTGCCTGCACCAGAGCAGAGAAAAAAATTATTATAAATGAAATAATGTACTGTTCAGGGAGTATATTCATAGTACCATATTATGAGTAATACACAATAATGCAAATTTGTTTTTATACAATGATAAAATTTTTATAGTGGAAGGTATCTGTAAAATTTACATTGTTGATGATTTATAGGCTTTTTCGTAGCATCTTCGGTGGTGGTCCCCAGTAGAATTTGAGGC
>DCUV01000020.1 GCA_002328585.1 Spirochaetia bacterium UBA2205 | reverse complement strand
TTGACAACGATGTCGTGTAATGGTTGTCTGCAGCAGGCTGCCCTATCATGCACCCGCATCCCAATGCGCCGGGCGTCCTTGCCCGGCTGCCCAACTTTACTTTGCATCATAAATTTCCACTACATTGACTATGTGCTATCCATAGAGTGTCATGTATTTTTTTGACTATTACACTATATGGGATATCACCATAGCTCTTCAACGGGCACTTCATAAAAATAATGATCATACCATGGATGTTTTTTCTTATATTTTTCATATTCTGGACAATTTTGCAATTTATCCTCTACATACCTGTACCACTTAATATGTGGATCATCTAATCGTACATCCTTAATATCCTTCCATTTCGTTGGTGCAACTAATATTCGTTTATCTAGTCTAGTGTCAATCCCAATAAAACCTATTCTTCTCCCACCTGGATGTAACACTATATTTTTACACTTTATATACCCACCTAATGATAATGGAATAAAGCACCTCCCTATCAACCACATCTCACGAAAATTTAACTTTTTTTTGTTATAACATGCTTGTTTATTCAAAAAATCTTTTTCATTGGCATCATCGGTATAATAACATTCGTATATTATATAATGAAAATTAAATCTATATTCATCTCCGTATACATCATGATGATATGTTACATCCCCAAATTGATGACGATATTCTTCTAATAATCGAATTGCTGCAATCCCCGGCACGCCATCTATCTTTACCAGCGCAAAATACCCCAAGGGCATTTCTATATAAACATTGGCAATTTTAACATATTTATAATTATCATCATAGTACGTATGTTTATATTTTACAGATTTACATCCCATACAGCATCCTAATGCATTGGCACTTACTATGTATAGTAAAAATATTGAAATAATGTTTATTATATCATTTTTCATCGTTCCTCCTTAGTATGCCCATATCTAACGCACGTGTTAAAACATCTGTTACATTTTGTTTTGCATCAGATAGTTCTTTATCACTAAGAAATACATCTCCCCATAAGTGCTTCATTTTATCGCTAAAAGTAAGGTCATCACTCCATTTTTTATCTCTATGGACATCAGTTGCCTTGTCAACAGCACAATGCGTTGCTTCACCTACATCCTGCAGTGCTGAGTGAATCTTGCCAAGTCTAGTATCTTTACTATCACTTCTTAGATCTTCATCCATCATAACCTTCAATTCTGCTGTATTTAATTTTTTTGTTATAAAAGCATCTGCTCCTTGCCTCCCTTCTTCAATTGATTGAGTCTTAGATTTCATCGCATGTGAATTTATCATAGCTTCATCTGTTTTACTTTGTGAATCTTTTCTAAAATCCCACATCATGGCATTCCATGCTAATTTTATACTATCGACAAACCCTATCCCCATGTCTCGTGCTACCGAATAGGTAAGCATAAAATGCCAGAAAAATGCTGCCTTCCCATCCGGATCTGTATATTTTATGGGATTATTTAATGTATAATTGTAACAATCAATATTCCCACTATTATACACCCCTCCCATTCCCGGTAATTTGCCACTGGCATCATTTAATATGTACCAATAAAAATCATGCTCGGTGTCATAGTCGTTGGGTTTTGGAAAATACTTCCCTTCCTGCAGTGCAGGGTCAGCACTTATCCACCTGCTTATTCGTGCATCGTAGTACCGTGCTCCAAAGTAATACAGCCCTGTTTCCGCATCCAATTCTTTGCCGGTAAATTTATACGGCGTTGTATAGCCATTACTGGTTGCTTTATCCTCAACCCATACCTCGCCGTAGGGCAGGTACTCGATGCGCTCGTGGTAGCTGCCCTGCTGGTTGGTTAGCACATTGCTTGAACCTAAATGGTCACTTGCGTAAAAATAAGCAGCTGGATTCTTTTCTTCGGTATGTTTTACCACGCTTGCCACCCGGGTGTTACCTACAAAGATATGGTTGCTCACTATAGTAGTTGGTGTTTGCGATGCACCGCTTTCCACATAGCCGGTGTCTATGTAGATGCNNAATGCGCATGCCTTTTGCATCGTAGGCATAGCTTGTGGCTACACTGCTCCCACTGGTGGTGTCCACTGTCTTTGTGAGTCTATTGTCGTCATCCCAGTAGAGGATGCGGTTAAACTGTTTTGCCGTGTCATACATCGCTGTCATGTTGCCGTTGGCATCATAGTAACAATCGCGTTGTGGATTAAATTTTATTATATATGGTATGTCATTCCGTCATTCAATATATTTTCTAATTTCTTTCATAAAATTCCATTGCGCTATAAAGCAAATTAACAATAATATTATTACTGCAATCAGCCATAAATAGCTTGATAATATAAATTTTAAAATAATTGGCATTGTAATAGTTATAATAAAAATATATAAAAATGGTGAATGAAGTAATTTACCAAAAATTATTTTGACATAACCAATACCATGATTTTGCAATGGTATTTTATATAAAACTAAATATAATATGTAACCCGATATAACAAAAATAATTGATGCAAATATTCTCGCTTGAATATAATCTAATGTATATGCAAAATGACAAAACTTTCCTTGAATAAAAATTCTTATAGAAAAACCAATTGCAAAAGGAGTAAAAAAGAAAGATATTATTATATCTTTATTATCAATGGATTCTTTCATATTCACTTATTTAGCCATTCATTTAGTGCAGTGCCTCCTAACCAACCCCAAAACATTGCTAAATTTTCAAAAACCATTGGGCTTGGCGGTACAAATCCCTGAATAGCACCAATCGCTGCGCTATTTAAAGTATATGCATTTGTAGCTGCATAAGTAGCAACTACAGTTGATCCTTCAGCTGAACCTATGACTACTACTGGTACTAATGCAGCTCCCACTACCATAACTGAACAAGCTCCAACTAATATTGGAATATTTTGTTGCTGGTTTCTTTTTTGCGAATCTATTGTCTTCTGCTTTTGCTCCTGTTGTGCTTTCGCAATCTTAGTAACATCTACTTTAGGCCCCCCTTTTACACTCATTGGAGCAATTGTTTTATTATTACCGTCAGGATCAGTCATGTAGACTTTATTATCTAATTTACCATCAGGATCTATTATTACCATAGGATTATTTCCACAATACCTATAATTATCCAAATTTATTGGTCTGAAAACTCCACCATGCCCTTTTAATTTTTTTATATTTGCTTGTTTATAGTACCAGTAAAAATCATGCTCAGTATCATAATCATTGGGCTTTGGAAAATACTTCCCTTCCTGCAGTGCAGGGTCGGCACTTATCCACCGTGATATCCATTCATCATAATAGCATGTTTTTCAATATAATTATTTTTAATAATAAACTGTACAATGTCTAATTTTTATATTAATTTATTTAAACGTTTTATTTTTCGCTTACTGCTCCAAAAATTTCATAATCATTTTCAAACCATTCACACTTTATATGTACTATTAAATATACTTTACTGGTAAATGGCCCCTTTTGTTGCGGAGGATTATCATCAACTATTGTTACTTCGACTTTCTCCCAGGTTTTCTCATCTTTACTCAGATATAATGTATTATTTTCTATCATGTAAATATATGTTGTTTTACTATCCCATATCCGTGTTCTTGGTGAATCAATTTCTGCATCATATACTAATAAAGTCCCCCAACCCCAAATTAAATACCCCGAGGATATTTTTTTTAATCCCTTCTTCTTATATTCACTCGCAATATATCCAGGAACCATCATAACACTTTGATCCAATTTATCTGGATCTATATACAATGCTTTCCCATCTTGCATTGCAACTCCATACTTAAATTCTATCGATGGATCTATTGTTTGATATTGCTGAAATTCTCTATATTCATGCCCAACTTCTTTTATTCCTTTACTTGCACAACTTATTTGCATTATAATACCTATATACATTATCAATAATACAAACAATCGCATTTTTTATCCTCCTTAAATTTAAAATATTTTACTACTTTACAATTATTTCGGTAATGGCGCTTTATTCTTCTCTTCTTCGGTCCTATTATCTACAACTGCACTTATTACGCCCGTTAATGTTTCTCCAGCTAAAACCCGTCTTGTTATATCTGACAAAATTTGTTCACCAATATTTGATTTGCTAGTTAAAATACATCCTTCCGATCTTCCTTCTTCATGTATCATTATTGCACCTTCAGAATGACTCGTCTGTACATCATATTTAGCACCTTTTTCAGATTTAAATATAGTAAAATGTTCTGTCAATGCCGGATGCTCATACGGTATATCAGAATTTTCTACATTTTCATCCTCTGCCCACTCAACATTCGGTACATAATCAAATAATATTTCACCTCCGCTGCTATAATAAAAATTCATTTGTGTACCCTTCATCCCGATTACGTTCCCTTCATTATTTGTAATATTACCTGTTATTATTGATACCACATGTAAATCGGTTGTTCGTCCTTTACCTCTTTCAATATCTCTATCTGTATTACCATCAGGGTCTATATAGCGCATAGGATTATTCCCTGCATAGTGATACACATCCATGTTCACTGCATTAAATACTCCACCCAATCCTGCTAATTTTTTACTGCCATCCTGCTGTAAATACCAGTAAAAATCATGCTCGGTATCGTAATCGTTGGGTTTTGGAAAATACTTCCCTTCCTGCAGTGCCGGGTCGGCACTTATCCATCTGCTTATTCTTGCATCGTAGTATCGTGCTCCAAAGTAATACAGTCCCGTTTCCGTATCCAATTCTTTGCCGGTGAACTTATATGGTGTTGTATAGCCATCACTGGCTGCTTTATCCTCCACCCATACCTCGCCGTAGGGTAAGTATTCAATACGCTCGTGATAGCTTCCCTGCTGGGTGGTTAGCACACTGCTTGAACCTAAATGGTCACTTGCATAAAAATAAGCAGCTGGAT
>DCUV01000033.1 GCA_002328585.1 Spirochaetia bacterium UBA2205 | reverse complement strand
TCCTCTTTTGCGCTTCAGCCAATTCATTCTGAGTTTTCGATATTTCTTCTACACGTAATTCTGTGTGCTTCTGTGCTTCAGCCAATTCATTCTGAGTTTTCGATATTTCTTCTACACGTAATTCTGTGCGCTTCTGTGCTTCAGCCAATTCCCTTAGAGATATCGCAATATCTGAAACGATAGCTTTAAGTTCAGAAAAATCTTCTTTTGTAACATGAACTTCATTGATTCGCTCATCAATTATTTTTTTAATCTGTCGTTTTAATTCCGGAGTTATTGTAAATCTAACATTCCCTGGCATTTGTTTTTCCTTCCTTTTTTCTATTTTCTGTTGGTTTTTTGTACTCATAATATGACTTTTAATAATTGTGCAAGATTTTTCAAGCAAAAATAACAAGCATGCAAAAAAAATATACTTCATATTTAATGATGTGTCAAGCCCCAACAACACATCCAGACAATGTATCTTCATGCTTCACCGTTTACATCAATGAACGGGGATGACGGTAAACCTTATTGCACTTCTGATAAACTCTTGTCACCTGCCAGCCTATACCAGAGCTATCGCCTTGCATAATAAATAGTTTGTTTTAATACCAGTCATTGCTCTACAGACATTTGCATTGATCTAAATTTTTATATTGAAATACAGCCTATCATGCCTTAATAGGTGAAAATAATAACATAGAACAAATGTTCATATTACATAAAAGATAAATGCTATTACTTTAAACACTTGAATAATTTTTTTAGCTATAAACTAAAAAAATAATTGATTTTGTGTCAACCTCATAGCGATAGTCTTTTTTACATTGTTTTCTTAAATATTAAATTATAGGAGAGCGCAATGCCTAAAGAAAAATTTTTTTGCGCTAACTGTATGAACTGTATTGTTATCAGACAATATGAATCTGATCCTGAGCGTTTTGTACTGCGGGTGCGCTGTACTAAGAAACAGTGGACCAAACGTTCAGGGGAGGAAAAGTTATACAAATATTTTACAGTATCCAGACGCACCGTTGATAATTGTCAATATTACAATGAAGCTGGTGATCTTTATCCCTATATCAAAAATTTAAGAAGGGATCTCCCCATTAAAGATGAAATCTATTCTACAAGGGAATAATTTATGATAGTTCACAGTTTTCATGGAGGAATTCATCCCCCTGATAATAAACATTTTACCAACCGGATTCCATTTAAATATCTTTCAATTCCACAAAAAAGCTTTATACCACTTCAACAACATATTGGCAAACCAGCCACACCTGTTGTTGAAGCAGGTCAATTTGTTGAAGAAGGGCAACTCATTGGTCAGGCAAACGGACTTATAAGTGCTAATGTCCATGCAACCGTACCAGGCAAGGTTGTTGAGATTGCTGAATACCACACCCCTTACAGCGAACATGGACTATGTGTTGTTATTGAATCAGACGGCTCGTTTAATACATCAGGCAGAGTACGCCAAAAAAATGATTTCCTGACACTTGATAAAGAAGCACTGATTGGGAAAGTTCAATCTGCTGGCATTGTTGGATTAGGAGGCGCTGCATTCCCCACGTCGGTTAAATTAAATCCACCAGCCAACCGTACTATTGATACTTTAATTATTAATGGTTCAGAATGCGAGCCTTACCTTACTGTAGATGATATGCTTATGCGAACCCATCCTGAAGAAATTATTGAAGGAACCCAGATAGCAATGAAAATTCTGGGTATAAACAAGGCATATATAGGTATTGAAAAAAATAAGCCGCTGGCAATTAAAGCATTACAAACTGCAGCAGCAAACGTAAAAACCCATGAGATTACTATAATACCATTAAATATGCGATATCCGCAGGGTGCTGAAAAACAGCTCATCTATGCTATAACAGGGCGTGAAGTGCCATCCGGCGGGTTACCTATGGATGTCCATGTTGTTGTACAAAATGTGGGGACAATTTATGCCATTCGGGAAGCAGTCCTTTTTGATAAACCATTAATAGAACGGTATATAACGGTAACGGGAAAAATTGTACGTAAACCCGGCAACTATAAAGTACGATTTGGTATGCGTGTCAGTGATATTCTGGAAGAGTGCGGTGGACTTGCTGAAAATCCATCCAAGATTATTATGGGCGGACCAATGTGCGGGCTTGCTCTGAACCACATGGATATACCTGTTGTTAAGGGAACATCTGGGATTCTTTTTCTTGCAAAAGATGAGACTAAGGTCACGCCATTCAGATCATGCATCCGGTGTGGCCGTTGTGTTTCAGTATGTCCTATGAATCTTATGCCCTGTGATTTAGGAAATGCAGCCGAGAAACAACGCTATGATATTGCTGAAAAGCTTCATCCATTTGATTGTATTATGTGTGGTTCATGTTCATATATATGTCCATCAAAACGACCGCTATCACACTTTATCAAAGTAGTACAAACGGCACTGAGTGCAAAACGATAATTGCTGAAACACATTTTCACTATAGAAGGATCACCTATGGAAATAAAAGATGCTGATAAAAAACGCCTCTTAGAAAATTTAGTGTTATCAAATGCCCCTCATATCAGGGACACTCAGTCAGTGCCGCTTATGATGTGGCTGGTAGTGCTTTCACTGATGCCTGCAACAATATTTTCGTGCTATTTATATGGATTATATGTTGCATTAGTCATTGCTGTATCAATAAGCTCAGCGATAGTTTCAGAAATTATCATGCAATATCTTCTAAAACAGCCCATTACTGTCAATGATGGCTCGGCGGTTATTACCGGACTCCTTTTAGCAATGAATCTACCGCCGCATGTACCGCTATGGATTCCTGCTGTTGGTTCAGCTTTTGCAATAATTATTGTCAAACAGCTATTTGGTGGATTGGGATATAATATATTTAATCCAGCACTGGCGGGGCGGGCATTTCTACTTGCTTCATGGCCGGTGGAGATGACAACGCTGTGGCACAGATTCCCTAATGGTTATGTCATTGCTCAAAATCCAATCTTTAACGCAGCAATGCCACAGCAACTGATAGATAGCATCAGTGGGGCTACGCCGCTGGGTGCCTTAAAAGAAGGTCCTAAACTTTTACAGGAACTATCGCTACAGGCACAACCTCTTTATGATTTCCTTTTTTCAAAAGCCATGATAAAGTCATTATTTATTGGTAATATTGGCGGCTGCATAGGCGAAACATCGGCACTCTTTTTACTGTTGGGCGCATTGTTTCTATTATGGAAGAAAATTATTACATGGCATATACCGTTATCCTATATTGCAACAGTAGCTGCTTTTATGGGGATATACTATTACTTTAAAGGCGTTCCCAACCTCCCCTATGCCATACTCTTCCATGTATTATCAGGAGGGCTTATACTGGGAGCATTTTTCATGGCAACCGATATGGTTACTACACCTGTTACTAAAACAGGGATGATCATTTTTGGTATTGGTTGCGGAGTGCTGGCTTCAATTATACGGCTTTGGGGTGGCTACCCTGAAGGCGTTTCGTATTCAATATTAGTAATGAATGGCATTACACCCTTAATTGATAAATTAACCAGACCTAAAGTATTTGGAACATGATCAAATATCATAAATGTTTAGATAATCATTTACCAGTGGAGAACTATTGATGAACACCTTTCAGATGATAAAAGCAATATTGGTATTAACGATTATAGGATTTATTGCTGCTTTTTCGCTTTCGTTTATGAATAAGCTTACCACTGAACCCATAGCAAAGCAAAATCAAGAGAAAAAATTGCTTTCCCTATCGTTAGTATTACCATCCTATACTATTCAAAAAGAAAACACTGTTACTATTGATGGTCAACCTTTTACCTACTGGGAAGCATCAAAGGAAGAAAACAAAGTAGTAAAAAAAGCGTGGGCATTCATTGCCGAAGAAAAGGGATATGGTGGGCCAGTTCAATCAATTGTTGGGATTGATGATACAGGAAAAATTTTAGGTTTTACAATTTTGTCCCAGAGTGAAACTCCAGGGCTTGGTGCTCGCTGTACTGAAATTGCATCAAATAAAACATTTTTTGATCACCTTTTTAAAAACAACGGCTCCGATACCGAACAAATCCCATGGTTCCAGGTTCAATTTATTGGGCTTGACATCAATAAACCTATAAACATCTTGAAAAAAGGCGACTGGAACAGTACAATACAAAATATTCTATTACAACAAAATGCTGTGACAGCTATCACTGGTGCAACAATTACTACCAAAGCAGTTACCCTGAGTATTGAAAAAGGCGCACAAAAACTTAAAAAAGCATTAACTCTGCATGAGGTAAAACAATGAATAACTACTTCAAAGAAATATTCAAAGGAGTATGGGAAAAAAATCCCACGTTTGTATTGGGAATTGGAATGTGTGCTACACTCGCAGTATCAGTATCAATCTCCAATGCTCTGTGGATGGGAGTAGCTACAACATTTGTACTTATAGGTTCAAATATTCTGGTATCAGCAATCCGTAATATTACTCCATCGCATATCCGCATTCCAATCTTTATTATCATTATCGCAGCTTTCACAACCATTGTAGACCTTGCACTCAAAGCGTACCAACCTTCAGTATATAAATCGTTGGGAATATTTATTCCATTAATTGTTGTTAACTGTATTATACTGGGACGAGCAGAAGAATTTGCAGCAAAGAATACGATATTTAATTCAATTCTTGATGGATTGGGGATGGGTTTGGGATTTACACTTAATCTAAGTGTATTATCCATAATACGAGAGATTACCGGCGCAAATAAACTATTGGGATATCAGCTAATACCGGGGATGAAACCAGCCCTCTTAATGATATTAGCCCCAGGAGCATTTTTTACCTTGGGTTTATTACTCTGGGGAATGAATGTAATAAAAGCGCGTACCGCTCGTTTTAAACAAACGGAATAGTTTAAAGAGGTAAATAGTTATGGACATTAAAATTTTATTTACAATATTAATTAGCACAATCTTTATTAATAATTATGTCTTTTCACGAATTTTAGGACTTTGTCCCTATCTTGGTGTCTCTAAAAAGTTAGATTCGGCTATAGGTATGGGGCTTGCAGTAATCTTTGTTATGACCATGGCATCTTTTTTTACATTTATAATGTATAAATATGTATTGGTCCCTTATCATATTGAATATCTATCGATAATAGCCTTTATTATAGTCATTGCAGCACTTGTTCAATTTGTTGAGATGGTTATTGAAAAAGTTTCAACACCACTGTATCAGGCATTAGGGATATTTTTACCGCTTATAACAACCAACTGTGCAGTTCTTGGTGTTGCAGTACTTAACATTGATTCTGGATTTGCTTCCCAGGATTTTGGATTGCTTTATTCGGTTGTTCAGGGATTTGGCGGTGGTGCTGGATTTACCATCGCACTTATTTTAATGGCAGGAATACGAGAGCGGCTTGAAATTGCAATGATACCTGAAAATCTTAAAGGTTTACCAATCACCTTTATTACTGCGGGGCTTATGGCTATTTCATTTCTTGGATTTTCCGGGATGAAGATTTTTTAATTGTTTTTTTTCTTTACATCCCTTATTATCATTATAAGCTTTTTATTGGATAATTTTATATTAAATTTTGATAGATAGTTATGGAAATTTATACAGCATCAGTAAATCTTCTGGCAATAACTCCAAATGCTGAAAAACTCATAGAGGAAGCAGGCAGGACATGCTACCTTTCCCTGGATAGGATAACTGAAGGCAGTGAGACCAATTTTATACGTCGATGTATCATAAATGGGCATCACTCAATACTGGAGCACGCCTCAGCCTCTTTTAGAGTATTAGGGGCCTCACGAGCATTTACCCATCAAATGGTGCGTCACCGTCTTGCAAGCTTCTCGCAGCAATCACAGAGGTATGTCAACGAAGAAGAATTTAATTATATCATACCGCCATCAATAGCTGACAATGATGAAGCAAAAAAACTCTATATGCAATTTATGGATAATGCTCGTCAAACCTATAAAATGTTAAGGAGCATGCACATAAAAAAAGAGGATGCACGCTTTGTTCTCCCCAATGCACTGGAAAGTCAGATTGTTATTTCGGCAAACTTCAGGGAATGGCGCCATGTTTTTTCATTGCGTCTTGAAAAGGCTGCCCAATGGGAAATAAGAAATGTTTGCATACAGATGCTTGCAATATTACAAAAAGAAGCACCTTCTGTTTTTGGTGATTTTATCATAGACGAAGCTACGTGTACAGCGCGCTCAAATATTATTAAATAACTTTCTCTTTATTACTCTTTATTTTATTCGATAGATTTTAATCTGCTACCTTTTCAATATATGCTATCAATTTTATTTTTTCTATCTTAGTAATATGATTATTCCTTAATCGAATTATGCTTGCCAGTAATTCCGGAATTGACCTGAAATCTCAATAATTAACTTTAGATCCTGAATCAGTGTTCAGGATGATATTGTTCAACATTGTCATTATGAGTGACACAGTCCCGAAGAATCTATCCATTAAAACAACGACCAACTCCTTCACTTCTTCCAGAATGGCTATCAACTTTACATAATAATGATGGCAACGCTTCATTTTCATCCCTTATGGAAGCAATAAGCCGGTCATTTATGACTACTTTGTAAAAATGATAAAATTAATACAGAATTAAATTTTTTTTGATGAACATCATAAACAAATATCAAGCAAAGATAACAAACAAATGCAGTTCGACAGTTTGATCAAATGTAATACATAATAAATATGATATTTGGTTATTAGAAGAATATATTTATTTTTATAGATATTTTTTCCAAATAATTGTTGTTATCATCTTGACTTTTAAAATACCATTTACATGATTATAATTCAACTATTTTTTTTCAATATCCATAACCATTTTATACTCATTTTCAAGGACATTTACCATGGATAAGCATATCATACAATGTGCAGCTCTCATACTTCTTGTTTTTATTACATTCTCTGTATTTGCACAACAAAATAGCATATCATCTTCGCCTTCTGCTGATACAAGTGACAACAATATTCAGATCAGCAATGAGCCCTTTACTGAAGGCAATAGTCCAACAACTCCCACATTGGTTATGTTTATTGCTTTACCAACATTTACATTATTATATGGAGTATCAACATGGGATTGGGGCAATCAGAAAAGTTTTCATGTTAACCACGAAGGTTTTTTTGGCGAAAACACCAATGCTGGTGGTGCTGATAAAACAGGGCATGCCTTTTCACATTATGTGGCATTCAGGGCTTTGCATGCTTATTATGATTGGTCTGAAAATGGTAAAAGTACCAAGTGGTTTTATTCAATTGTAACAGCAAGTTCCCTGGGACTTTTAATTGAGGTTGGGGATGCATATAGTAGTGAATACGGCTTTTCCTATGAAGACCTTGTTGCAGATATGACAGGGATTGGATTGGGTATACTGTTAGAATATTCACCAACACTGGACTCACTTATTGGGTATAGCTGGCAGTATTGGCCCACTGATCGCTATTTTGATAAATTTCACTCAAAACCATTGAACATGACAACTGATTACAACGGTGCAAAATTTGTCCTGAATTTCAGATTGGCTGGCTTGCAAAATCTGGGTTTAAAATTGCCAAATTTTTTGCGCTATATACAGTTTGATTTTGGCTATTTCACCCGTAACTATCGTAGTGGAGATGAAACAGATGAAGGTCCATACAGAAGCCTTTATTATGGTATATCATTAAATTTTATGGAAGTGGTAAAAGACTTCTTTGACAATCCCGAAAGCAGAACCTGTAAAATTTTACAAGTACCATTTAAATATTACCATATACCGGCAGGATATAGCGGTGATTATAAGATATAAAAAGTGGTCAATTATTTATTATAGAGAGCGTTATAGGGTTTTTCGTAGCATCTCCGGTGGCGGTCCCCAGTAGAATTTGAGGCAATGGATGCCTTTTACCCGGTAAAAGTTGAATGAATACGACCTGTTCTCATAATAACTAAGATAGTTATCGGTCTTTATCTTTTCTATCTGCTTGCTGAAATATTCAAAAAATTCAAAAAGCACATTATCAACACAATACGCAATGATATTGGCAAGCGACATCTTCCAGAGCTTCTTCACATCAAGAAAAAACTCATACTCCGACTGATACAGCTCCAGATG
>DCUV01000054.1 GCA_002328585.1 Spirochaetia bacterium UBA2205 | reverse complement strand
TCTCATTTGGTGTGAAACATTATAAGTTCAATATATGATTATAACAATAATGCTAAGAATCATATTGGTTTACAAGAATCAGCATTTACATATGAAGAAGTTAAAGATTTGTCAAATGTATATTTTATGCGCTATAACTGGAGGTAATTAATCATGAGAATAAAAGCGATTGTAGGAATAACTTTGATAATTATGAGTATAACAATAAACAAACAAGTATTTTCAGAAGATATACTATCGATAAATGAATTAAAAGGTGAGAAGAAGTGGATTGAATTGAAAAATTTATTGATTAAAGTAAAATATTGGGGTTCCCCTCCTAGTAAAAAATATAAATTTTTACCAGATGGTAAAGTATTAACTTATGGATATACTGTAAAAGAAGAATTTACAAAAATCGGGGAATGGAATGTAAATGTAAAAAAACAATATTTTTATTTTAAAAGACCTAAAGTGTATATAGAAGGATTCTATGAAGGGACATATAGGAGTTTTGTAATAAAATGTTATGATGTTAACGATAGACAAGAGTGTCAAATTATGTTTTATAAAAGAAAAGGAATTGAAAATATAGTTGAGGATGAAGAACCAGATTTAATATTATTTATGTGGTAATCATAACGTTTCAATGAAAAATGAGAATTTTTGTTAGGATAAAATAGCGAGTGATTTCCATGGCTGTGCGCTTGCCTGCAACCAGGTTCGCCTTCCATCCGTGGAAGGCTACTGGGAGCATAGCACAGCCGTGTACGGATGCACGGCGTCATAGGATGCGGGTGCATGATAGGGAAGTCTGACGCAAGACTTCTCTACACAACATCGTTGTCAAAGCAGGTGCAGTGGAACATTTTGTATCAAGTACTACACGCAAACTATGGAAACAACTGGTGCATACAGTATTTTTCTGTTTTTTAAGGCAAAAACAGCGGAGGCAGGATGCTGGAGCGCCATACGGCTCGTGCGAGGACATAGACAGGATGTCTTCCGCAGCACGAAGGCAGTGATATAATCCATACAGTGGGATAAGGCACACCGCCGTGTGAGGTGCGCTTTAGGGGTTGGTAAGGGGGCATTTAGCGCATAAATGCTCCCTTACAAAGGGAAAAAGCAGTGGCATACTGGGACTGGCATGGTTAGGATTATCCAGAGCAGGGAGTATGCTATCCAGTGCATGGGATAGCATAAATGTTTTTGAGTTATTCAATCCTATCGTTGATGCTATGTCCAAAGTTTCGTTTGGCATATATGATTGCAATAACTTCAATTGCATTTTTAATTCTGTAAATTATACGGTAATTGTCATGTATAATCTCACGGATAGAATCATCATTTAGTTCTGGAACAACTCTCCCGCTTTCAGGAAACGTTTCTAATTGTTGAATATGGTTTACTATAGATTGAATAACTTTATGTGCGTACAAAGCTGAATCAAATGCAATAAATTCATATATGTGCCTTAAATCATCTTTTGCTGGTTGGGAAAATACTACCATGATTGCATTTCTTTTTTTAATGCATCTAAAGACACTATTTTACCTTTATCAATTGCATTAAGACCATTTTTTATTTTATCGATAACATAAAGGCTATACATGATATCTTCCAATGTAGCAGTATCAGGCAAAGAGTTGATAGCGTTAAGGGCTTTTTGCTTTATAGTTTGCATTTACGATATTCCTCGTTATTGTTATTTACCATTAATTTAAATGTACTATGTAGCATAGCATAAAAAAATAAAAAATCTTGGATTCAATTAACGTAATAAACTAAAACTATTGTAAAGCATACAACAATAACGACCTGCTATTAATATACATTTTTATATTAATGAAAGTCAATAAAAAAAATAGGTCAACTCATTGCCACCTGTGAAAAGTACAAGTAATATAGTACAATCCTAAAACCATGTGCATGGTGGTGGGTAAGCCAACGCTCAAAGGGGCATTGCGTGAGATAGCGCAAAAATATGGGATAGCGCTCACCGAAGGCGACATGCAGTTTATGGTAACCACTAATAGTGGCGGTGATACTGTTACATAACGTTTTAATGGGAAATGAGAAGGGAAATGAGAATTTTTGTGTAAAAAAAATAGAGAGTGATTTCCTTAAATTTATTTTAAAGCTTATACAGGGGAGGTGATGTAATAGCAGGGTACGGCAGTTGCACAGGGATGTGTGGTGCCTTTGGATGCGGGCGCATGATAGGGCAGCCTGCCGTTAATCTATCATTCAATAAATTATTTCTTATCAATGATAACAGAAAGAGTTTCAATAACATCAAAAAAATTATCCCATTCATAGTATTTTTTGCCTTCGGGCAAAAACTGTTTCAGCATGCTACGCGCAAAGACTATATCAGCATGCTTTGCCATCTCGATGTCGGTTGGTCCATCACCAACAGCTATCCTGCATTGTGCCCGATAGTTATCCATAATGACAGCTTTTGCCACCAACTCACCTTCATACTCATAATCAGAATACAGCTTTAGGTAATCGCCGCTTGCATCAACCCGTGCGGCATAGATAGCCTCTACGTTATTGATTAAATCTCCCAGCTTACGAACAACGCAATCATATAAGCCGCCAGAAATGATGACAACCGGGATAGAATGGTTATTGCAGTAGCATAAAAATTCAGGAAAGCCAGGGCGCATTTCAATATCATCAATATAGGCAAGCATATCGGGATATAGTGAAGAAGGTAATGACTCAATAACTGTGCGTACGCCTTCCCGTATGGTAAGCTGACGCTCCCACATCTTTTTACCAATTTCATGAAAGATATCCGGTGCAAACTTCTGGCACATCCCCACAAATGTTTCTTCTGCAGTGATGGTGCCATCAAAATCACAGAATAGTATGTACTGATAGTGTTTTTGTTCCATTGTTTGTTTGATAGTTTCTCGATAACAGGCACACTGCTATTCAGATGAGCTATCGCCCTTAGATTGTTCAAGAAGAGCGGTTGCATTGTCAAGAATGCTGCGTGATGTCATTGCAAGCTTTTGAATTTCATCAACCATCTGGCTAACAACCTCATTCATATGCTCAATTGCTCTGGCGCTTGATTCAATAGCTGTCTTTTGTTCTTCAGTACCCGTGCCTATATTCTTTGCTAATTCTACATTTTTTTCCATCTGGTCAATAATGTTTTTAATGTATTTTTCTTCAACGGTGGTACTGTCCTGCAAAATTTTAATTTTTGATGAACTTTCCGCCATCTTTGCAATTAGCTCTTTGAGCATTGCTGCTGTAGTACGGATTACTTCAACACCTTTTTCGGTAGTTTTAGTACTTTGCATAAGGACACTCTCAATGTCCTTAATACTTTCAGATGTTTGATATGCCAATTTACCAATTTCATCGGCAACAACGGCAAAACCTCTTCCGTAATCGCCGGCACGTGCTGCTTCAATGCTTGCATTAAGGGATAAAAGGTTAATTCTATCGGCTATATCAACAATAACGCCAATAGTTTCAGCAATTTTTTGACTCTGGTTGCGAATTTCATTGATAGTTGATTCTACATCGCGTATCCTTTCATTTGCGCTGCCAGTCTGAGCAACAACATTATCTACTTCATGTATGGTTTTATCCAGGTTTTGACGGGTTTCATTTTTTATTATCTTAAATTCACTTACAATAGTTTCCATCATTGTATTGCCGCCAACCTGTTCTTCGGAGCTGTGCGCAATACTCTCTGCTGAGCCTAAAAGCTCTTCTAATGTTGCTGATATCTCTTCAAAGGTTGAAGCCTGGTTTTGCATCTTATCATTAAACTTGATGGTTAATTCATCCTGACGTTGTACCTGCTGAAGTAGATCGGCTACCTTTTCCTTGATTATCTCATTCAGTTGCTTTTGCTTTTTAGATTGCTCATGGATAATGGATAGTTGCGTTGCTGTTCTGTCGTCGTATTGTTCAACAATCTGTATATTCCTATATGCCAGTATTCCAAATATAGCTGTAATTACTATTATGAATATTTCCCTGAAAATTATAAAGCCGTGAATTGGTTTTCCATCAATGGTTGCATCCCAGTGAATATCTGCCCCATGAGCTATCGCCAGCAATAAAAAAGCAACCCAGGTAACAATAGCATATGTAGAATAAAATGCTACAAGGCGCTTGTTAAAATAAAGCTGTAATAAAACCATAAAAATAATAAGTAAAATTGAGCTGTTGTATGATTCCAGGGCAAATGTCCAGTCATAGGTTGTTGCATACGCATATTTTGCAGCTAATGGAATGGTAAGAGTTATAAAACCCAACAACCATTCCAGAATTTCAGTTTGTTTAAGTGTTTTTTTTCTTTTGTATATACTATAGGCAATTAGCAAACAGATTATACTGGCAAGTGAAAGCTTCAGGATTTCAAAAAGATCAACTTTTGCTATAAACTGAAATATATGCGCTATCAATGCTATCAGAACAAATAAAAGTATATATGTTCCGCTGGATTTAATTTCCAATATCTGTCGGGATGTGTATTGTGTATCCATTGTGACCTCTTTATTATTGTAAGGTTGTCAAAACTTTATACAAAGAATACAACATAACAATGAAAACAGCAAATATAAAAAAATAAAAATGCAGCAATTGCAACCTCAATTATATTCAAAATAGAATAAACATTATTTGCTTAATATAACAATAGCACAAATACCACTTTATGCTTAAATTTTATACCAGTATATAACTGATGATATATTCGCGGTTATCTATCTCAGGATGGTGTGTGACGGCAAACTTCCCATCTATTTTGTAGTCAATGGCACCATAGTGGAAGTGGCACAGTGCAATCCCCATATCTATCATCTGAAGGTCGTAGAATCCCAGTAACGCTTTATTCCTATCGTAGTATCCCGGTGTACGTTCCAGATAGAAATGGAATGCATTGTTATTGAAAAGAATACGCCATGGCTGTTTGTTGGATGCCGATGGTGCAAGCCGTACCAATTCCAGCAATGTTGTAAAAGGCTCTGACCCCTTATAGGGATTGTTCCATGTATGTTCAAAGAACAGTTCAGTGGCTTTTTTCCGTGTATCAGAACCAGCTATATACCGTACAGAGCGTTCAAACATCCTCTTTTTATCTGCTGGATACCCCAGCGATATAACGGCAGGTAAAATCTCATGGGGTGATAATCCCATTATCTGGTTAAATGGGCCTCTGGTAAAGGTACCGCCTAACCAGCACGTCCCAATACTGCGTTGTGTTGCCGCTAATACCAGTTGTTCAAGAGCATATCCAAAATCTACCAGCCCTTCCTTTGTATCAGCAGTGGTTGCTGCAATAAATCCCTGTTGATTTTTTATAAATCCATACGTACCAATCTTTTGTGGTAGCTCTACCCTGTTATTGTGTATTAGCTTTATTCGCATGGTAGAACCAAACAATGTGGTTATTGCTGCAATACACTGTTGCAGATAATCGTAGTCTTCATCTTTTAGTTCTTCATTGGTATAGGTACGGCATGAATAGCGGCTGGATATTGTTTTCAGTACGGGCGGTGAAAGGTTAACCATTTTTTTACCTCAATGTAATAAAACATGACAAAGTGTAAAAATTTTTGATTACTTGTAGTAAGCTACTGACCATATATACTGAACGATAGTGTATTTGCAATAATTTTATAGTAGAAAAATGACCATTTATGGAACCTTTTTTGTTTTTATCAGGTCTAATAGCCGTGTTGGGAAGAATAGGTTTTACGATTAATTTTATAATGAAGGGGATGGCTATGAAACGAATAAGTCTGATGTTTGTTGTGATAATGCTGGTTACATCAGTAGCATTTGGGGGCGAACCTAAACCTAAGGGAAGAGGACATGATTGTTCTGCTATGCATATGAAAAAAGGCCCCATTTTTGGTGATGTAGAACGTTTAAAGCAGGAGCTTGGATTGTCTGATTTACAGGTTGATAAGATTATTGCAATCAATAAACAATACGAAATGAAGATGCTTGACATACGGGAAAAATTAGCACCCAATGTTATTCAGCTAAAAAAGCTTTTGCTTCAGGATGTAGTTGACATCAATGCAGTGCGTGCTAAACTAAAAGAGATAGCTGATTTGCGAGTTGAGCTCCATCTTTTACGAATACAGCATGTCATTGATATTGAAAAGCAGCTCAATAAGGAACAGCTTAACAAATTAAGGCAGTATAAAAGAGCAGAAATGGAAAATATGAAAAAGATGCGCCCCGGTGGCGATTGTGGACCAATGGGTCCTGGGGGTCCTGATGATGGTCCAATGATGTAGGGTCAACGGCTTATCCTGATGAATGCAAGTGAATTTACGGCGATAGTACATGAAACAAAGGATGTTGTGCTGCGAGCAGTGCAAAAGCACCTTGCAGCACAGTTTTATGAGGCAATTGATGATGTTGTGCAGGAAACATATCTGCGGGCATATAAAAGCCTTGCGGCGGGGAAGTTTGAAGGAAGGTCAACGCTTGATTCATGGCTATACAGGATTGCTGCCAATGAGTCAAAACGCATGAATGGTAAATTATTACAGGAGCAGAAAAAGATACAGAAATTATCAAGGTCAACAACCGCATATTCACCTGCAATAGATTGCGAGGAACTATCGCTTATGCCTGTCATTGAGATGCTTCCTGATAAGTATAAAGATGTAGTAAAGCTGAAAGCACAGGGCAACAATGAATGGGAGATTGCAACAAAGCTCAATATTCCTAAAGGAACCGTTAAATCCCGACTGTCAAGAGGGAAGGATTTATTATTACGCTTGTTGCAGGAGGAACTATGAATAATTATAACCTTCTTTTTGATGAAGCAATTCAACAGCGGTTGCAAAGTTCACAGTGGGATAAAGCTATGGCTTTGCAGGTAATGTCAAAGGTTAAAAAAAGAAATAGATTATATACTGCTTTTGTCTCAGCAGCAGCTATGATACTATTTGCGGTTGCTGTTACCCTGTGGCAGTACAATTCTGATGATACTACCAATAATGCTATGTACAGCTTTGTGCATGCACAGGTTAACGGGGTGTATACAACAGTTTTCCCTGAAGCAAACAATGCTGAGACGCCTTATATGTATGGTGATGATAGATTGGGTGATATTATTGAGACAGCGTTATTTGAGCGGTAGTTTATAGTTGCACAGGTTCATCAAGCCACTGTGCTTTTTGCCAGCTATACCACTGATACGGATGAAATGAGATTTTATATTCCATAACCTTACAGCCGGGAACATAATATCCTAAATAAAGATAAGGTAAATTTTTATCTTTAGCCAATTGTATGGCATACAGGATGCTGAAGATGCCGGGGCTCAAGTGTGCATAGTCAGAATGAAAAATACAGTAGATTGTACTGAGCGCTTTATTAGTTTGATCAATATAATCAACGGCGAATAAGGTGGAATCAGCGTAGTATTCAATTTGGTAGGTGTTTGTACATATATCCAGAACATTGCTGATTAAAAATTGTATCGATGGCGGCTCGCCAAAGCGCGATAATGAATGATCCTCATAAATATCGTAAACCCTTCTGGTTAAAGAAAGTTCACCAACTTTTACGGTTGTTTGTATATTTTTTTGCTGTGTCCTGCGATGGCTTTTTGCTGGTTTAAATTCAAATGTTTTAACCCTCACGGGTATGCACAGCATGCAGCCGGGGCATTCAGGCTTAAAAAATGTATATCCAAAATGGCGCCAACCCTGAACAAGCAAATGATTAAGATCGTCCTGAGACAGGCTATAGTTTATGCAGTAACGGTATAATTTTGTTCTGTTACCAAGATAAGGACATTCTTCGGGGCTGGCTATAAATGATCTTCCAGAGTGTTCCATAGTTGATTATTCTTACAAAATTATTGCTTAATATCTATTGCTGGCAGAGCTTTATGAAGCACAATGCAGCCTGTAATACCTGATAATAATGAGCCTGCTAAAATCCCTATGCGTTCATCAAATAAAAGGTTTGAGCCAGTTTCTTCAAAAGCTAAAGAACCAATGAATAAATCCTGAGCAATAATCATGAGTATGCCGCTAGCTGACTCCAGGGTAAAAAATTGTTGAATAAACGATTGGTTGTTGAATGTATTATTCATTCAGTTTCATCCACCGAAAATAGAATTACACCACTACCGCCATTCCGGACACGATCCGGAATCTCTTTTCCACCATGAGATCCTGAATCGGAGTTCAGGATGACGTCCTATGTTAGGATGTCATGATAACGGTGTCAATTATTTTCCAGAGGTTTACTCATGCTAGTTTTTTATTTGATTTTCTCTATTTATTTGTTAAACTTATAAAACATTGTTTTCTTAATACTATACAGTATATTATGGACACCTTAAAAGATCAGGTTTTTTTATTATATACGATGGTATACAATATTTTACTGATGTTAGTGCCAACAAGGGAATGTCCAAAAACTCATTATTAAAGGTTCCATTATAATTATAATAGCAGAATCTTTTTTAACAAGGGGGAAATATCGTTTTAATTACGTCGCTCGCCTGTCGTGGAGCTTGATACTTTTTACTATTGTTGTATATAATTTTAAAGGAATATTGTTAATTCTTTCAACGTCATATCTTGTTTACAGTATTCTATGGGCAATAGCAGTAGAATTAGAGGCTCCATTTATACAATATCAAAATACGCGGTATATTCGTATAACTTTTGATGCATTTTTTTATACCATGGTAATTTATATAACAGGTGGTATAAACTCGGTTTTGTTGTTAAGTTACATACTATTCATTATGATGGCTTCACTCTATACAACTAATCGATATGGCATATATGCGATAGTTATCTGTATAATTTATTACAATGCAATGTTAGCTATGATATATTATACTATTATCCCATCAGTAAACATCCTTGCCAATGAAATACAATCTTCGGTTGCTATCACCACTACCAGGGTGATGTTTACTAATTTTATTTTGATTTTAGTGTCGGTTATTTTGCACCGGATTACCTATAGATTGTATTTCAAACTTAATGAAAAAACAAATGAACTGCAGACAGAACGAAATGTTCTTAAAAAATGGAATGAATTAATAGAACAGGATTTAAATCTTGCCCGGAAAATTCAAAACAAACTTATACCCAATAAAGATCCCTATCCATTCATACATTCGTTATACGTTCCAATGGAAGCTGTCGGCGGAGATTTTTATGATTTCATTGAGTTTAGAGAATCAAAGGACATTGGCATATTTGTGAGTGATGTTTCCGGGCACGGAGTACATGCGGCATTTATTACCTCTATGATAAAGACTCTTATATTGCAGGCAGGGTTAATCAGAAATAATCCGGCAGAATTATTGCGCTATCTTAATACAATACTGTATGGTATTACGGCGGATAATTTCATTACAGCTTTTTACGGGATTTATAATCCTTTGAATCATAGTATAACCTATGCCAGTGCAGGTCATAATCCCCCTTATGTTATTTCAGGAAAGAATATAATTCAACTTAATAAAAGTAAAGGAATCCCGTTAGCATTGGAAAATAATGATTATCTGTTTTCAAGGGGAAAAGATTATAAAAATGTGACATATAGCGTGAACTTGGATGACCGGATTGTTTTATATACTGATGGATTAATTGAGGAGCATGTTGACGATGACCATTATAAAAATTTTGGAGAATTAATGCGTCAGGAAATTCTGCCGTATGCTCAAAGCTATTCAAGTAAAGAAATTATTGATACATTGTACACCAGTCTGAAAAAAAAGAGTGGGAAAGAACATTTCAATGATGATGTGTGTATCATTTGCATGGAAATCCATTAAAAGGCTTAAAAAACATATTTTATATTTTATAGGCGGTAGAGTTATACATTAATATTTTTTTACCCTAAAACCGATAGTTAAATAGCAGTAAAAAAATTAGCACGGCAACTGCAAAATATATTGACAATATATCAGGATGCGATTAATTGTATATTACATTGATACTATTAAAAAGTAAGTTATGATGAATACCATATCACAAAACCTTAACCTTTTTGTTAATCTATTAGGACTACTACTATTGGGGAAAACCGCGACAGGGGTTTCGTGAAAGGTATTGGTATACTAAAAAATTAATGACCGCCACGGAAACCCCGTGGCGGTTTTATTTTATGTATGGAGGTATACAGGGATGAATTCCCAACGATTGCTACTATATACCAAAAAACATATGTTATTACTTTTATTGTATTATATCTATTGACTGAATAAGGAGAAAAAGTATGTCAACGACAACTAAAAAAGAAAAGGTTTATATTTTTGATACAACGTTACGGGATGGTGAGCAGGCTCCCGGCTTTAGTATGAACATAGATGAAAAACTCCATTTTACCGATCAACTGGTAAAATTGGGTATGGATATTATTGAGGCAGGATTTCCTGTATCATCCCCTGGCGATTTTGAAGCGGTAAAAAAAATAGCCGAAAGGGTAAAAGGGGTGCAGGTTGCAGGATTGGCACGGGCAAATAGAAAGGATATAGACGTTGCATGGGATGCGTTGCGCAATGCTGAAAATCCGCGTATCCACATCTTTATCTCAAGCTCAGACATCCATATTAACTATCAATTTAAAAAAACACGTGAAGAGGTTCTGGCCATAGCTGTTGATTCGGTAAAACATGCCAGAAATTACATGCCCAATGTTGAATTTTCGCCAATGGATGCAACAAGGAGCGACTGGAACTATGTTGCGCAGATGGTAGAAGCGGTGATACATGCCGGTGCAACAACGATCAATATTCCAGACACGGTGGGGTATGCCATGCCATCAGAATTTCACCAGTTTATTACATTTCTTTTTAACAATGTGCCCAATATAGATAAGGCAATTGTTTCAGTTCACTGCCACAATGATCTGGGACTTGCCACCGCCAATACACTTGCTGCTATTGAAGCAGGTGCACGTCAGGTGGAATGTACAATCAACGGTATAGGCGAGCGGGCAGGTAATACTGCTATGGAAGAGCTTGTAATGGCACTTAAAGTTCGCGGGGATAAGTATAATGTGTATACTGATATCAATACAAAACAAATTGTGCCAACCTCAAAATTGCTTACTCATATTACGGGTGTTAACGTACAACCAAATAAAGCCATCGTGGGTGCCAATGCTTTTGCACATGAATCAGGGATACATCAGGATGGTATGTTAAAAAATGCGATGACTTATGAAATCATGAGACCTGAGGATGTTGGCATTACAAAATCTGCCCTTATTTTAGGGAAGCACTCGGGGCGCCATGCTGTCATTGCAAGGCTGAATAACATGGGATATAATCTTAGCGATGAAGAGCTGGATCGTTTCTTTAAACTTTTTAAAGTGCTTGCTGACAAGAAAAAGCAAATTTTTGATGAGGACCTTGAAGTACTGGTTGGCGAAGCAGTTTACAAGGTCAAAGGGCGCTACAAGGTAACCAATGTGCAGATATCGACCGGTATGTATTCACCTCCGATGACACTGGTTACTATCAAGGATAGAAACGATGAGGGAGTTGAATCATTTGATGTTGCGCATGGCAACGGTGGTGTTGATGCAGGAATAAATGCAGTTAAAAAGATTACCGGGACAAATGCTAAAATTGAATCATTTAATTTAGTGGCTATCACCGGTGGTTCTGATGCATTGTGCGAGGTTACGGTGACAGTTGTTGAGGAAATTGACGGAAAACAGCTTAAAGTTTTTGGCAATGGCGTAAACATTGATATATCAGTGGCAGGTATCCTTTCTTTTGTTGATGCTTTGAATAAGCTGGACTATATCAAACAGCGCAACCATATTGGCGAGAAGATAGAAGCACAATTATAAGATAATGGAAGTATACATTGTTTTTGCCGTTAACACTTGATGAAGCAAAAAAACGTGGATGGAACAGTATTGACATTATTCTGGTGACGGGTGATGCATATATTGATCATCCGTCATTTGGTACTGCTGTTATTGGGCGGGTACTTGAGAAAGCGGGATATACAGTGGGTATTATAGCCATGCCCAATTTTATGGACCCATCATCAATTGAGGTTATGGGCAGGCCAAATCTTTTTTTTGGCATTACCAGCGGTAACATTGATTCAATGCTTGCGCGGTTCACTGCATTTAAAAAAATACGCAATGATGATCCCTATGTTCCCGGCGGCATGGGCGGTGTAAAACCGTCAAATGCCATTATTACCTATTGCAATCTAATAAAGCAGCGTTTCAAAGATGTCCCCATTGTTATTGGTGGCATCGAAGCTTCGATGCGAAGATTGGTGCACTATGATTTTATTCAAAATAAATTACGGCGAAGTATTCTTGTCGATAGCAGGGCTGATATTTTAGTCTATGGCATGGGAGAGTCCCAGACTGTAGAGATTGCTAACCGCCTGTCAGGGGGTCAGAGCATGGAGGGTATTTCTGGAACAGTAACTATCGCCAGGAATAAGCCTTTGAATGCCTTTTTACTCCCCTCTGAAAAGGATGCTATGGAATCAAATGAAGCGCTGGTAACGATGTACAAACAGTTTTACCAGAATTTTCAAAGCAAGCTGATAGTTCAGGAAAGCGGCGGGCGATATATTGTCCATTATCCGCCGCCACAGATTTCGCAGCATCAATTGGATTCATATTATGAAGTACCGTACACTCGAAAACCTCATCCTGTGTATACCAGAACAATACCAGCTTACACTATGATTCAGTATTCTATCAATGCGCACCGGGGTTGTGCTGGTGGATGCTCGTTTTGCACGTTAACCCTGCATCAGGGCAAAAGGATTGTATCGCGTTCACGGGATTCCATTAAGCAGGAGATTACAGCAATTGCTGCAAAGAAAACAATTCATATCACCGATATAGGTGGTCCGTCGGCAAACATGTATGGGATGGAGTGCAGTATTGGCGGCTGCAACAGGGAAAGCTGTGTGTTTCCTGCGTTGTGTAAACATTTGAAGATTAATACACGAGAGTGGATAGACTTGATGGATGAGGCTCTGACCCTCCCTAATGTGAAAAAGGTGTCGGTTGGTTCAGGGATACGCTATGATTTATTTATGTGGTCAAAAGACTGCTTACGAGAGCTATCGTACTTCATTACACATTTTGTGAGCGGGCAGCTTAAGGTAGCTCCGGAACATATCGATAGTACAGTGCTCAGAGCTATGCGCAAGGTGCCGTTATACCCCCTTGCAGAATTTGTAAAGGCGTTTAACCATGAATGCAAACGGCAGGCAAAGGAATACTACCTTGTACCTTACCTTATGACCTGTCAACCGGGCAGTACCGATAGCTCCGTGTATAGGATGCGCAGTGAAATTGAGGCAATCTTTGGATATGTTCCTTACCAATGTCAGGCATTTATCCCGCTGCCCATGACATTATCGTCAATTCAGTATTATACAGGCTCTGACCCCTTAACCGGAGAGATGTTTTTTGTAGAAAAGAATGCTAAAGCACGAAGGAAGCAGCATGGAATTTTGATGAGACGCTAAGGCAACGAATGGGGGAGAGCATATTTGCACTTTTATGTACTGGATTATGCCAATATTTCATTTTCGCCAGAAGGTTTACTTTCATTGTATAATTGTATAGTATCTCGGTATCAATGTCTGCTCCATTCTTCCATTTGATACTATCGAAACTTATAGCCGGGATATTTCAACTCTTTGTAATGTGTACTATATGATAAATTATATACAATTGCTATAAAAATTAAAATTTTATTATTTTATTAATTGTAAAGTAATCATTTAACTTTTACGATTATTTTTATGTATTCGCTTCATGGTGTACATCCGCTGATCAGCTTTGTCAATAAGTACTTCTAATTCCTCACCATCATTGGGAAATAGTGCCCAACCCATACTTGCATGTAATGGTATTTCCTTGCCTTCAAATTTAAAAGTCTGCGTTAGTGCGTTTTCAATTCGCTGGGTTACAATTGTTATGTCATCATCATTTTTGATAGTATTTACAATGATGCCAAATTCATCACCGCCAACTCTGGCAACAGTATCAGTTTGTCGTGTTGCTGTTTTTATACAAAATGAAAAGTTATTATACTCATTCGAAATTGGTTTTCCCCATATTATCAGGCAGTACCGTAAACATGAAAGTTTTCAGCCATCAGAGAATAACGTATATCCTTATGCTCAGGCAGCCACTTCGTGAAGAAATTCATAATTGCCATACAAAAATCATCAATGTATTTGCTTTTTATCTTCCATTGTTCTTTTATCACATAATGACTATTGTTTGTCAATTAATTATTCGTTGCTCATGCGGCAATACTGTTTATTATTTGCCAGCTTCCCCATGCAGTTGAGGGGCTTGCACTTGATGCTTTATTCCATATAATTTCACCTCGCATAGCAAATCCTATATCTATCATTATCTGTGAAATATAGTCTGAAAGGGGGATATATGGTTTTCTACCAAGATTTGCTATATTGATACATGAGCGTCCACCATTTACTAAAACTCTGTACGTTTCTTCAAATACTTTTGTAAGCAGCATTAAATATTCTGATAACGATAGGTCACGGTCATATTCTTTTGATACATTATACGGTGGTGAAGTTATCATACAATGAATAGAATTATCGGGGATTTCTTTCATATTTTCAGATGAAGAATGGATAATGGTATTTTCTAATTCTTTAGGGAGGATGTTTTCCTCTTTAGAAACAGGTCTATTGTATTCAAGCTCTTTGTAGAGTCGTGAATTATAAAATTTGGAACTGTCATGATTTACTCTTCCATTGGTTCCAAACGAACTGGTTTGTGTTCCTTTTGTTTTTTTCATATTAATGCTGTATTAACAGTAAAAATTTTTCTGCTTTTTCAGTATATGAATTCTCACGGTTTGCTATGCTAATTATCTCGCCAAGCCTGGTTTTGGATATCATTGATGAAAAGAAGTTCATTTCACTGTATACATTCATACAATATCGTATTCCGAACAATGAAATGAATACAGCAATACATTTTTTATTCTTTCTTATAGAGTGCTGGCGAATGGATACTGTCAACCTTTTTATGGGAAAATTATAATCATGAGGCTGGTATATCTGTTGACTTATTTTTGCTATTGCCTATAATATGACATAATAAGACAATCATCAGTAACTATCGCACAAAGATATTTTTGCATTTTTTTAAAAATTTTTTTAATTTTTTGTAATCCATGCGTTCTATAGTATAGAATAGTTTATTATGAGGTATAACCATGAGCGAACAGAAAGAACTTAATCAGAAGTCGCAGGCGCTTGAATCGGCAATTTTACAGATAGAGAAACAGTTTGGGAAGGGCTCCATCATGCGGCTTGGCGATGAACATGCGTCGATGAAGGTGCCGTCAATATCAACGGGGTCGCTTGAACTTGATATTGCGCTGGGGATTGGTGGTATACCGCGCGGGCGTATCACCGAGATTTATGGTCCCGAGTCATCCGGCAAAACCACACTGACATTGCATGTGATTGCTGAGGCTCAGAAATTGGGAGGCATTGCGGCGTTTGTTGATGCTGAACATGCGCTTGATCCAACATACGCAAAAAAATTAGGTGTCAACACCGATGAGCTTTTGGTGTCGCAGCCTGATACCGGGGAAGAAGCTCTGGAGATAACTGAATCGCTGGTGCGCTCAGGGGCGATAGATATTATTGTCATTGATTCGGTTGCTGCACTGGTGCCACGCGCTGAGATTGAAGGTGAAATGGGTGACGCGCATATGGGATTGCAGGCGCGGCTCATGAGCCAGGCATTGCGGAAGCTTACTGCTGTTATTGCAAAATCAAAAACTAGTGTTGTCTTCATCAACCAGATACGCCATAAAATTGGAGTTATGTTTGGTTCGCCCGAAACCACTACGGGGGGCAATGCACTAAAATTTTATGCTTCAGTACGTCTTGATATACGCAGGGTTGATACTATTAAGGTTGGCGAGGATGCGGTTGGTAACCGGGTGCGCGTCAAGGTTGTGAAGAATAAGGTGTCGCCACCGTTCCGTCAGGCCGAGTTTGATATCATGTATGACAGCGGTATTTCGCGTACGGCGGGTATGCTTGATTTAGGCGTTAAGTATAATATTATTCAGAAGGCTGGCACATGGTATTCGTATAAGGATGAGCGCATAGGGCAGGGACGTGAAAATGCAAAAAGTTATTTAGATCAGCATCCTGATAGTGCAAAAGAGATAGAAGAAAAGATTAAACAGCAGGCAGGGCTGACTGCACAAGAAGAAGTGAAAGAATGAAGTAATGGTATGCCTCGAAAAAGTCTTAAAGATATACAATCACAGCCGGATGACCGAAACCTGCCCATCAATAAGGTGGGTGTTAAGGATATTACCTATCCGATAGTTGTGATGGACAGAGCTGATGGATTGCAGCATACGGTTGCGCGTATAAACATGTATGTTGATCTACCAGAGCATTTCCGCGGAACACACATGTCGCGCTTTGTTGAGGTACTGAACCGCTATCAGGGCGGTATAAGCACCAAAAATGTGCGAAACATCCTTGATGATTTAAAAGGCGAGCTTAATGCAAAAACTGCGCATGTAACTATTGAGTTTCCCTACTTTATAGTAAAGGCTGCTCCTGTCAGTGGTGAAAAATCCAGAATGGATTATCGTTGTATTTTACAGGGTGATTCTTCGGTTGACTATTATACACTGCAGGTGCAGGTGCCATTATTATCAGTTTGTCCATGCTCTAAAGAGATAAGCCGCTATGGGGCGCATAATCAACGCAGCGTTGTCTGTGTAACTGTAAGGGCAAAAGAAATTTTATGGATAGAAGAACTTATAGAGATTGTTGAACACTGTGGCTCCAGTGAAATATATGCATTGCTTAAGCGCGAGGATGAAAAGTACATCACCGAGCGTT
Organism: Spirochaetia bacterium UBA2205; assembly: GCA_002328585.1. Lineage (GTDB taxonomy): Bacteria > Spirochaetota > UBA4802 > UBA4802 > UB4802 > UBA4802. The sequence continues at coordinate 46,948 of DCUV01000054.1, read as the reverse complement.
CATACGAAAATCCCGTATTTGTGGAGGATATTGTCAGGAATGTAGCTATTAAACTGTTAGCTCATCCAAAGGTTTTGTGGTTTCAGGTAGAAACAGAAAGCATGGAATCAATACATAACCACTCGGCATATGCTCAGATTGAGATTGACAAACAAAAAAAAGGTCAGCGTTAATATTGCGGTATGTCAAGGTCTGTATCGTACAGTTTTCGAGGCAGTATTAAAAAGAGCATAAGCATGGTGATACTGAGTATTACCAGTATGGTCATGCCAACAATAATGATCATCTGATTTTTCAGTTCATTTATGTGTTTTAATGATACTCCGAGCCTGAATGCTCCAAAATGCTCTCCCTTGGCAAACACAGGGGATGATATATCCCACATAACTTCACCCGTATCACGGTTATAGAGCTGTTTTAATGTACCAGGACCAATGAAACGGGATGCTTTAAGTCCTACCCTATCGTTGAAGATGCGCTTGGAGCGGCTATAGTTAAGGTTGTGATCAGGATCGGAGGTTTCAGGTTTTGCATATTTGCTGTTGTGTGTGGGAAGATACCCATTGATGTCAACGAGTACGGCAAATTCAAGGTCTTCATCTTTTAAAAATTCATCTTCAATTTTTTGAATATATTTGTCAAAGACAGCATCATACTGAGTTCGGAATTTCTGAGGATTGCTTCCTTGAATGGGAACATAATTGCGGTCAAAGATCTGCTGTTTAGTAAGAAGACGGGTGTCAATCATCATATCAATGATTTCACTCATAACACGCCCGCCAACCAGTGCTTCAATGCGGCATTTTTCAAAGAGCTGCTTTTCAAAATTGGCAAAGGTACGTGAGATAATAAAATATGCTCCAATGCATAGTAAAAGGCACAGGCTTAAAATAATAAGAATCTTATTTTTTAGTGTCATAGATGTTCCCCTGTAATAAAAGGTTACAGCATTACAATAATTCATAGAGATTGTACCGGTACATGAATTGCGATGTCAATTATTTTATACTATTTTATAATTATTGTCATTGGTAACAGCAATAATATCCAGGGCGATAGTTACCGGTGATAGCCTCACCCCCGGCCTCCTCTCAAAAAAAAGGATAGGAGAGTTGCAAATGGGTGCACAATGTAAGATGAAAAATGTGAAAGATGAAAATAGCTGGCGAATGCAGTGCCTGTGATAATTGCATCAACAATGTCATTCTGGTGCAAAGACGATAGCCATTCTAAATGGCAGCGAAGAACCTTGTTCTGTCAGTTATCTAATAGCAAGCTACCAGTTAAATGGTTCTGAATATACAAAGGGGAGTTTTTGACGCGGCTGAATTGCAAATCGAAAATACACTTTTTCAGCAAGCTCAGGGTTATACCAGCGTGTTGTATAGAGTGCATTACCATCTTTCGTTATGGTGCCGGCAAATAACACGGCGATGTCGTAGCCGGTGTCATCAACGGTGATGCCATTTTTTATAAACGGTTGAAACTGTATACCATCGGTGCTGTATTCAATGCTTACCAGCGATTGGTGAAATTCCATATAGTCTGGAGGCAGATCGCTCCAGGTAAATTCAACATAGGTTTCATCTATGCCGGGGTTGCACACATATACCGGTTTGCTCAATGCTTCCCGACGGATGGTGGTGGGCATGGGATATTTTTTATAAAATGAGGCAAGCTTTAACACATAGCAATTAGTCCAGGAACTATCGGACATACTATTTTGTGCGATAGTTACTGACAATTGGGCATACTGCTTTGCCAGATATGGTTGTGTTGAGGGGCCATACAGCGTATGACCTCCTTCGTAACGCTGTCTGGCGTATTCTTCGGGTGTTGTGCAGTAACCCGTATATCCGTTTGCACAGCTAATGACGATTGGAGTAACAATCCCGGTATGATGCGATGCAGTAAGTGCGGCATTAGCGATGCGTTTTCCTGATTCACAGGTTATCTCAAAAGGAACAGGAAGCAATAAAAGCTGATTGATTGCAATTGACTGAAAGGTTAGTATATGCGGAAAATCATCGCCGGGAAGTATCAGTGGTTGCAGAGGACCAGCAGCAATGCGTTTATTTTTTTGACAACCGCAGGTAAAAATAAAACGGCGCGATCCTTCCATAAAAAAAGGAGTACTGCTGATAATGGGAGTAGGACCGCCATCGGAAGCGCCCGCCAGGAGTGTATTGCCTACCTTGGGAGGGATGCATAGTGTAGCACCATCAACGGCAGGATGTGCATACACATCAATAAATTGTATAACGCTTTTGCTATCAACATGTGGAGAAAGTTTGGACGATAGTTCATTGAAAAGTTCTATAGCATGGTGCCCTATCTGTACACCTATCCGACGGGCTTCCTGAAAGCCCTGTTTGCCCTCCATTATGTTAGGAGCATTATCGGCATGAGTACCATTGACCACTGCATGGATAAAGGTTGTGGCGCCGTTACGCTGCATCTCCCATTCCAGTTCGCGCTCAATGTAGGCAAAGACGTCAGCACTGTATAGGTTATTGCTATCAGGAACGGCTGTCCCATGTATGGAAAAGATGCTCAACGCTGCGATGGGATGGATTGATCTATTTTCAACTGTATCAATTCGGATCATAAACAATATGGGATTTACCGCTTTCAAAGGATTGCTGGTGTTTGCATTGGCATTTGCAGTATATGCAGTAATGCTTCGGTTGCGGGTAAATCCATATAATGTTTTTTCTCCATAGGCAATCATGCCTGGCTTACGATTGTTATAGGCTTCAATGATTGCCTGTGCAATCTGATTGCATAAAAAATTAAAATAATCTTCGTCAAAACCAGCAGCGTTTGACGCAAAGCGGTTGTAAAAATTGCTTTCAAAATAATTACCAGGTCCGGAGTGCGTATGATTGCCTGCGATTACAATGCCGTTATAGGCAACATCTGTTGTTGAAGATACAAGCTCTGCTACCCTTTGTTGTACCAAACTTGAGCCTGACAGCAAATCGCATTGTACAAGTGCAATAGCATTATGCAATGGTGACTTCAAATAGATTACCCGTGCGTAGAGACGCGTTCTGAAACCTTTAGCAAAGTTTGCATTAGAAGAATATCCTGCCAGGGGTTTACCGGGCGGAGGGGTTATATCTGCTTTGCTTGCACCGGCAAGGAAGGAGTTTGATAATTCATAATGTGCCGGGGAATAGTGTATGGTTACCTTTGTGCTTGTACTGCACTGAATGAAAGTTCCCGAAGATACGAGCAGAATAATTATTGCGATGAACTTTTTTGATGATTGCATAATTGCCTCTTCAAAATGAGTGATTACTCATTTTGACTAATAAACTATAGAGATAAAAGAAGTCAACTATAATCACCAGTTGCCTTGACAGAATATGGAATGTACTATTAATTTTTTCTTGCATTTTTTAGCAGGCAAACTATCGTAAATGAAAAAGTATACTATGGAAGGAGGATATCATGTATTTTGAAACAACAACCTGTGTATCGCATAATCATTTACATTGTATTGCAAGGTTGGCTGATCAGTATGAAATGTCCATACGTTCATTTATTGTGCATATGATAATCTATGCTGCAAAAAAGGAAAAAGCTCCAACAATGGCATTTAAAAGCATTTCGTATCGAGATAGGAAAAAGGACAATCCATGGAAACGCGTCCATCTCTATTTACAGTATGGTGAGTATGAATATCTACTTGATGTAAAAAAGGTATGGAAGATGAGTGTAGCTAAGGTTATTGAGTTTTGCATGGAAAATGTATTGGATGAGTTTTTAGCTTTTTTAAATGAAATTGATCAAGAAGTAAAAAGAGGAAATACCGATAACTATCTTCGATATGAGATAAATCGTAGCTATATGTTTGATTTTTGCATTGATGAAGGGGTGCATTGCTGCCGATTTTACTGGGGATTGCCGAAGAAATACACAAACCAAACCCAATAACACATCAAAACGCTTACAACAAAACCTATCGTTCACCGTTGCTGTGACATCGGGAGGCTCATCTCTTCCTATCGTAGTTTATTATTCCTGTAGCACAAGGAATTCGCATTTACACTACAAAAAAGTATACACGCCAAAATTTGCGTACACCTTAATTTTCTTGTTTCTTTATCACCACCTGCACTTTGCCCTTAAGAAGGCTTTCAAATTTTTTTGCATCGGCAATAGTTCCAACTATCGAGCCATAGTGCATGGGAATTGCAACTTCTGGCTTTATTGCCAATGCAGCCTGTGCTGCTTCATCAGCAGTCATAACATAGACGCCTGATACAGGCAGCAGCGCAATGGTAATATTCTTAAGCGATTTCATTTCAGGGATATAATCAGTATCACCTGCCATATAGATGCGCATAGAATCGATAGTAATAATATATCCTACCCATTGATTGCTTCTTGGATGAAATTGTTTATTGGTATTATACGCCGGGATAGCTTCAATGGTTATGCCTTTTACTACTATGCTTTTGCCAGGGTTGATAGCTTTAACATTTCCTGAAAGTTTTGCGATGCAATCTTTTGGTGCAATGATGATAGTATCATTAGTTTGCAGTTTTTTAATATCACCGGGTGAGCAGTGATCAAAGTGTTCATGAGTAATTAGGATAATATCAGCATTATCCTTATTTTTTATTTTAAAAGGATCAGTATAGATGACTATATCCTTTACAATCTTGAAGGTATCATGCCCTAACCAGTGTATTGCGTCAACCATAGGTATACTCTCCATTTGGTTTTTTGCAATGATCATTGAGCTGGCATACACTACTAATAAAGTAAGCAAACAAATCATCAATGTTTTTTTCATAGATATATCCTCCAAAAATAGAATTATTCTGCATTGTCATTCCTGGCTTGACCCAAAATCCAGATAATTAACTAAAATCCTGAAATGAATTCAGGACGACTATCGGCAAAAATGTCACCCATAGCGAAAATTGAACAATTGGACCCATTCGTTGCTACAATACTATACAACCTAATTGTTCCATATTCTCAGACATAAAGTCAAGATAATTATTATTGCGAATAAAATGAGTATTGCAATACAATTGGAGCTTTTTAAAAATATAATATAAATTGTGTTTGCAATTATGCATAGCATACTTTTTAGTAATAGTATTATTAGGTAATAAATACAGGGTGCTACCACAGGGGGATTTGTAATGAAATTATCCAATTATTTCTTAGCCAGATATATGGAAAATTCATTTATGATACAGGAAAAAGCCAGGACACTATTTTATTTCACCATGACATTTATTATACTTATTCCCATTGCACTATTAGCTTTTAATATTATACAACCCAGGGGCTTTTTCGCACCGGCTAATGTAGTCTTAACAATATTACTGCTTGCATCAATCATGGGATTGATTCTTTTAAAAAATGGGCAATATAATACAAGTGCGAATATGTTTGTAAGTGTTGCGGCAATTTTAATTGTTACATTTTTATTTTATACTGGTTTAGATTTAAAAAATGATGTTTTTCTGTCATTTACTTATTATATGACGGTAATCATAATACTAACAGCTTTGTTCTGTCGCATACGATGGGTTATTGGTATAAGCGTGTTTTTTATAGTCAGTACCATTGTATGCACTCTAATAATGAACAGTATTCTTACCAATGTTTATTTGCATTTTTTACAAAATATGTTAGTAGACCATCTCTTCTCCGTCATATTGTCATTTGTGCTGTGTTTGTTAATAGTAAGGATAAACACGCGTAATTTGCAACAGTTAGAAAAAGAATCTGAAGAAAATGTTAAGCAACGTGATGTTATAAAAAATTTATTGGTATCGGTACAGGGTTTGTCCCGACAGTTGACTGCACTTGCGGAGCAAAGTTCTGAATCTTCTGCTGTATTTTCACATGGGGCACAATCACAGGCAGCTTCCGCAGAAGAGATAACATCAACCGTAGAGGAGATGACTGCCGGTATTGAAAGTATCAGTGATTCAGTAACAAAGCAGTTTGATATGATTACCCGTTTGATAGTCAGGATCAATGAACTTTCCATGTTTATTGAAGGGATGGGCACCCGGGTAAATGTTTCATCAGGTAAAGCAGAGGATGTATCAAAGCAGGGGTCATTGGTGGAAGGGTCGCTCAATACCATGAATGAGAGTATGGGCAGCATCATGAAAAGCTCCCAGGATATGAATAATATCATTGAAATAATCAATGATATTGCTGATCAAATCAATTTACTTTCGCTTAATGCTGCAATTGAAGCAGCGCGTGCAGGGGATGCTGGCAGAGGATTTGCCGTTGTGGCTGATGAAATATCTAAGCTGGCAGATAGGACAACGACAAGTATAAAGGAGATAGCATCGCTTATTACTATCAATGTGAAAGAGATACAGAGTGGTTTTGCCAACATTGAACAGATGACAGCAAACATCAAGAAGATGGTAGCATCAGTGGCAATGATTTCTGATGAAATGAAACAACTTTTTGAATCGATGCAGAAACAGCTTAAAGATAATGAAGCGGTACGAAGTGATGCACAGACATTGAAGAGCTTTTCAGATAGTATTCTATCGGCAATTGAGGAACAAAAGACTGCAGCCATGGAGATTGCCAAATCGGTGGCAAGCGTCAATGAAACAGCGCAGGCTAATGCTGCTGGTTCAATAACATTAGCTGAAAACGCACACGAGTTATTGCAGCTTGCTAAAGGCTTACAGGATGAGATTGCTCATGTATAAGCATATTAATGCCCGGTTTTGCTATGAATATAATCACACATGATTTTGTTGGTTATGTGTTTAGGAAGATTTAACATTGAGGCAATGACTGTTTTTTTGGTGTATATTCTGATGAGAATTATCGCTATGAAACCTATCATGAGCGGTATTAAATAATACAATGAAAGGTGAATGGGGTATCTATAAACATCCTGCTTTGCTCTACCGGCTACACAGGATAAAAAAACATATCTACACCAGAGTTGTGGATGTCACGGTAGCTATTACTACCGACAGCGAACCAATCCCGTATGATGAACGCTTAAACAGGAACTATCGCCCATTACAAAAAGGTGATGTTTGGGGGAAAGCGTATGATTGCGCGTGGCTGCATGTGAAAGGTGTTATACCCGCAGAGCTTGCATCCAGCCATCTTGTTGTGATTATTGCTATTGATGGTGAGGGGGTGTATTACAATAATGAAATGAAAGTCTGTGCCATTAATAGCAGATGCACGTTTATGGATTATCTGCAACCTACATGGGATAGGCGGGTTATTGCAATTGATGATGCCACCAGATGTGGATTGCTGGATGTATGGATTGATGTAAGCTTTAACGGGAAGATAGTCCAGCCCTTTGGCAGGGCAAAATTTCATGATGCGTATATTGCCCTCTGCCGTGATGATATAAAAGACATGTATTATGAATATCTGACGTATTGTTATGCATGTTTAACCTGCAATGATACCGCCATGAGGCATCGGCTACTATCATATTGTGATGCGGTGTATAAAGCGCTTAAAGGTTATCTCCCACCGGATGTTGCAAAGGCTAAAGCTATTCTTAATGAAGCATATACCATTGATGGTGGAAGTTCAGATTATGGTGTCACTGCGGTCGGGCAGGGGCATCTTGATTTAGCATGGCTATGGCCGGTACGGGAATCAAAGCGCAAAGCGGTGCGTACATTTGCCAACGCTTTGCGTACTATTGATCAATATCCTGAATTTGTTTTTGGTGCAAGTCAACCACAACAGTTTGAATGGATAAAATTAAATAATCCCAACCTTTACATGCAAATAAAGCAGGCTGTAGCAGCAGGGAATATTGAATTACAGGGGGGCATGTGGGTTGAATGTGATACCAACCTCCCCTGCGGTGAATCGTTAATACGCCAGATTTACTATGGCAAGAAATTTTTTTACGATGAATTTGGAATGGATGTAGTTACCTGCTGGTTGCCGGATGCATTTGGATTTAATGCAAATCTGCCGCAGATTTTAAAAAAATGCGGGATACACTATTTTGCTACTATTAAGCTGGCATGGAATGAATATAACAAATTTCCGCATACAACGTTTAACTGGGTTGGTATTGATGGAAGCAGTGTGCTGGCGCACATGCCCCCGGAAGGCGATTACACCAGTGGTGCTACACCGCTTTGTGTAAAACAAGCTCTGGATAATTTCATGGAGAAGGACAGGTTGCGCAATGCACTGCTTGTTTACGGTAATGGCGACGGTGGAGGTGGCCCAACGCAAACACACGTTGAGCTTATCAAGCGCCAGCAAACAATACAATGGTTGCCACGGGTGGAGTTTGGCAGTGCAGTGAAATTTTTTAAACGGCTGGAACAATATAAGGATGTGCTTCCCGTTTATCAGGGCGAGCTGTATCTGGAAAAACATCAGGGCACCTATACCACGCAGGCTCAAAATAAATACTATAACCGGAAGTTAGAATTACTGCTCCATGAATGTGAATATCTTGCAGCCTGCGCTTATCTTAAAGGGTACAGCTATCCCCATGCGTTGTTTGAAAGAATTTGGAAAGAGGTTCTTTTGTATCAGTTCCATGACATCTTACCCGGTTCAAGCGTTAAGCGGGTATATGATGAAAGCACCATGCGTTATAACGCTATGATGGTTGAGCTTGAGGATGCGATCAATAACAGTATTCGTTATCTTTCTGATGATAGTCATGGGAAATCATGTATTAATGCAGCACCATTTGCGCGCACGGAGTTTTTTAAGGTCGATAGTCACTGGTATAGTGCTGAAATTAAAGGATATAGTTCAGCTCCCCTGAAAGGGGTGGTTGCAGATTTCCCGGTAAGCTGTGGCAAAGACTATATTGAGAATGACTGTCTCAAAGCAAAGTTTTCCAAAACAGGATATATAGTTTCACTGTTTGACAAAATTAACAATAGAGAAGTTTGCGGGGATTATTTTAATAAATTGGTTCTTTATACCGACAGATGGAAATTTTACAATGCTTGGGATATTGATAACAACTATCGCAAAAAGAAAAAGATAGCACTAACGCTGGTTCATTGTGAAACATTTGTTGATGGTCCCATGGCGGTGCGCAGAAATTACTATAACCATAAAAAAACAACCCTGCGGCAGGATGTAATAGTATATGCCGGAAAACCTTATATAGAGTTTGATACCAGATGTGATTACCATGAAACGTTCAAAATGCTGCGCGCTGATTTTATGCCTCTGATGTTTGACGATACTGTTTTGTGTGATATCCAGTTTGGACACTATGGCAGAAGTACAAAAGATGGAACGTCACTAGAGCGGGCACAGTATGAAATTTGTGCGCATAAATGGGTTGATGTGAGTAACAGTAATTATGGAGTTGCATTAATAAATGATTGTAAGTATGGGCACAGGGTTAAAGAAGGTGTTATCAGCCTTAATCTGTTGCGCTCACCTGTTTATCCTGACCCGTCAGCAGACAGGGGGAAGCATGTCTTTAAGTATGCCCTGTATCCGCATACAGGTGATTTTAAAAGCTGTGACACTCTATGCTATGGATATATATTTAATTATGCCCCAAGGATTACCGATGGCACGGTTGCCATGCCGCCTATGATTTATACCAGTAACCACAGTATCATTATTGAAACAGTTAAAAAAGCAGAACTGCACGATGCAATCGTTATACGTGCGTATGAATGTTATGGCAACGATACCATTGCTTCTTTTGATGTGAGCTTCAATGTTAAGCAGGCGTATGAAGCAGATATGCTGGAAAACGTACTAAACAAAACAAATTTGCAATCTGTTGCCTTTACTCCCTTTGAGATAAAAACGTTTGTATTACAGCTATAATGCAACGATTAGTATAAAAATTTTATCATCAACTTATTATGTGCTGCCACGTCGTTGTTGCAATTGTACTAAAATTTCACTCATGGTGCTATCGCTGAGAGGATAAAATAGAAATGGGATAATGCCAATAGCACAACTGATTGCAGGGATTATCGTTATTGATAGGAAAACGCCATCCTTGATATGAGGTGTAATGGTAACACCCGTGGAGTAGCCCACTGCAACAACAACCATCCCAAAAACCATGGTTGCCAGTGCTCCCATGAGCTTTGAAATAAATGTTAATCCAGCAAAACTTATCCCTTCATTTCGTGAACCAGTTTTGTACTCATAATAATCAACCGAATCAGCAATCATTGCTGTTTGTATCACAATAAAAAATCCGGTGAAAAATCCTGATACAAAAAGCATGCAAACAAAAAGCCAGAAGTTGCTATATCCAATAAAATACATCGCTGTATATATCAATGCTGACAGTATGCTTGAAATAATCATAAGCATCTTTTTAGACATAACCTTAAGCACCAGAGGAGTAAGCAAGTTTGATATAATAATAGCTGCAATAAGCACACCACCTAACAAGGAAAATATTTTTTCGTCACCAAAAACTATCGATGCCACAACAGCGCCTCCCACCTGGACAATATCTCGTCCAAAGTTCAACGCGCTGCCTGCAAGGATAAGCAAAAGTGGTTTGTTGGTAATAATGGCATTGATCATCTGGCGTATTGTTTGTTTATTGTGTTGAAGGGGAACCTTTTCAGTGGTATTAAAAAATGCCAGGGTAAAAAGTCCCATGCCTATTATTGATAATATAATTGCTGTGCGCGTCCACCCTGCTGCAGTGGTTTCATTTGAAAAGCTTAACCAGTGAGCCATCAAGGGACTGAGAACGGTTGTTATGGCAAGTGCTACTGCCTGCAAGGTCCTTGCCAATGCAATAGTTTCTACCCTGTCGTCCAGTCTTACGGTTATGACTCCTGCAAGCCCCCAGTAGGGTACATCGCCCAGGGTATAGACCATATCCCATAAGATATAAACAATAGCAAAAAAGATAAGCTTATATGTTTCAGTAGTTTGTGGGATAGCAAATAGCAATATGGTGAGCAAAGCAATTGGAAAAGCAGAAAGGAGTATATATGGTCGTAATTTACCCCATCGGGTATGGGTATAATCTACAAGCATGCCCATGATGAAATCATTGAGTGCATCCCATATTTTTGCAGCTCCTATTATAGCAGTAAGTGTGGCAATCCCCGATAGGCTGAAGCCAACAAAGTTATAGAGATAAACCAACATGAAGGTTGTTGTGAATGTTATTATGATATTTTGTCCAAAACCGGCTATGGCAAATGAATATTTTTCTTTATTCGATAGTTTTGTACTATAAGCCATATATTACTCCTTTTATAACAAGAGTTTTCAATAATAAATTGTGTACGATTGTTTTGTCAATATATTTGATATGCATGAAATTTTTATGTAAAGAATCATATTCTGACATTTTAAAAAGTATGATTAGCAATAGTATGATATTTTTGGTGAAAAAATAATATATTTTTATTGTTGACTTAAAATTTTTGATGTAGTGCTATATTAAACAATAAGAATCATAAATAGTATATACTAATTTGTATTATATATTATAGTTGAATAGGGGGTAATGATGTTACTATTTAATCCAAAAAAGTATGAACGTCATCATGCTGATGATAGATCAAAGCAAATTATGCTGAAAGCTATCGAATTCTTTGAAAAAAAAGGATTAAAGAAGATCAAAGAAGACGATCAAGCAGCCGTATGGTATGATGATTTCTTAGAATTCATTAAAAAAGAACAGGCTTTTGCAACACTCCTTACACCTTCAGGGTATGGTGATAAGGATTCACGGTGGGATATGTGGCGCATTGAGGAGTATAATGAAATTTTAGGTTTTTATGGGCTATGCTATTGGTATGCATGGCAGGTATCTATATTGGGTTTGGGCCCAATCTGGATGGGTCAGAATGAAGAGGTAAAACACAAGGCTGCTAAACTCTTAAAAGACGGTGGCATCTTTGGTTTTGGGCTTTCCGAAAAAGAGCATGGTGCTGATATCTATGGCACCGATATGATGCTGTATCCAAAAGGTGATGGTACCTATTTAGCGCGTGGTGATAAATATTATATTGGAAATGGAAATGCTGCTGCTCTTCTTTCGGTATTTGGCAAAATGGCTGATACCGGTGAATATGTGTTCTTTGTAGTGGACACAAAACATCCTAATTATGAATGCGTTAAAAAAATAAGCACTTCGGGTGTACGCCAGGCGTACGTTGCTGAGTTTGCCCTCCATGATTATCCAATTACCGAAGCCGATATCCTATCACGTGGGAACCATGCATGGGATTCATCGCTTAACACAGTAAATGTTGGTAAGTATGAATTGGGGTGGGCTTCAATTGGAATATGTGAGCATGCATTCTATGAAGCTATCGACCATGCAGCAAACAGAAGACTTTATGATATGTATGTAACCGATTTTCCGCATGTTAAGAAAATATTTACCGAGGCTTTTGCACGGTTGGCGGCGATGAAGCTGTTTGCTCTAAGAGCATGTGATTATTTCCGTACTGCAAATCCTGATGATCGCAGATACCTTTTGTACAATCCAATTCAGAAGATGAAGGTGACCATGGAAGGAGAAAAGGTCATTGGCTTGCTGCACGAGGTCATAGCCGCTAAAGGCTTTGAGCAGGATACCTATTTTGAGATGGCAATCCGTGATATCGGCATGCTTCCTAAGCTGGAAGGGACAACGCATGTTAATATGGCTCTCATTGTAAAATTTTTACAAAACTTTATGTTTAAGCCAAAAGAATATCCTGAGGTGCCTCGCCGGGATGATCCTGCCAATGATAGCTTTTTGTTTAATCAGGGACCGGCAAAAGGATTGGGATCGATACAATTTAATGATTACAGAAAAGCATATGAAGGCATCAAGAGCAACAATCTGGAGGTTTTCTTAGAACAGATAGAAGCATTTAAAAATTTCCTTATTAAGGGAACTCCGGATGAAAAGCAAGCAAAGAATATTGATTACATGCTTTCGGTGGGTGAGTTGTTTACATTGATTCCCTATACGCAGCTTATCTGTGAAAACAAGAAGATATACAATATTGAAGATGAGATCATTGACGAGATTTTCAAATTCATAGTCAGCGATTTCTCCGCGTATGCAACACGGCTTTACACAGGGCAGAAAAACAGCGATAAGCAAAATGAGCTTATTGTAAAGATGATCAAAAAACCTGTTCTGGATGATGCAATTTTTAATAAGGTATGGAATGAGCAGGTGTATGCGTTAAAAGGGCAATATGCCATGAATGAGTAAATATTTACTATGAATGTAAGGACACCAGAACATGGTGTCCTTATTATAATTTTTCTTCTGAAATAGATAGCTCCTTCCGAATATGATTTAATCTGTAACAAACAAGTTATAATAATCTTTAGCATCATCATGGGTTGAGTTCCCATCCGGGAATAAAACTATATCTGATTGGTATAGCAAATTATAAAAAAGACAAAAAATTGATTGAATTAATTCTATTTCCTTTATTGAATTAGAAACAATGGCTAAAACTAAAAATCATATAAACAAAATAGCCTGCAAGGGGTATTACTTATTGTAAGAAGCTGTAGGAAAAAAATATGGATCAAATAAATGAAGTTCTGGATAGAGATACATTTTTTATTTCAATAAGAGGATATTTTCCTCCAAAAGTGTATGTGTATGATGAGAAAAAAAAGATTATTCTTTATGCTGAAAAACTTGTTAATCTTGATAATAATTTATTTGCGGCCTTCATGGGTATGCTTAGCATTGTTTTAGTATTTATTTTTGTTATGGTAATAACAGCTTTCTTGAGCGTTAAATATGAGACACTTGTGCCAGGTTTTATAATAGATATCGTCATAGGTATCGCCATAGTAGCCGCACCTATTATAGGGTATAATGTTGCTAACTCATTGCTAAAAGCGCAACCTATAGTAGCATGGCTAAATGTTAATAAAAAGCAGCATCTTTTTGAAGTGCTTGACGACGTAAGGTCTGGCTTCTTCTCAAAACCCGCTTATAAAGTTATCGATAATGATGGTCAACTGCTGGCAACTATTAAGGGTGATTGTTTATGCTATATTAATGGATATTTATTATGCAGGATAAAAAGTGATTCTATAATACATTCGTTTCTAAATAGGCGGTTTTTAATAGTCAAAGACAGTAATGTTATAGGGATCTTGACCAGAGAGTTTAATATATTTCGTAGTAATTATACTCTTGATATGAGTGGTGATCTACAAAAATCAATAGATAGAAGGATAATTCTTTCTATTGTATTTATATTTATCCTCTCTATTTATCATTCCTCCTCTGGAGATTGATTTTCTATATAGATACTATAACCTCATTGAAATATATATCCTTTATTAAAATCATTTTATTATTGACAACCTGCTCTCTTGATAGAAATATAAATTCAAATTAATTTTAGTACAACATTCCATTGGCAATGTAATTGCCATGCGTGATGATTGATTAAAAATAAAAAGGAGATCGGTAGCTATGTGGTCAATTTCGTTGTTAACAATCTTTTTGGCTTTAATGGTTGTTATTGGTATCTGGGGTATGCGTAAAACGTCAACACTGGGGGACTTCTTTTTAGGTGGCCGAACTATTGGACCATGGGTTTCAGCGTTGGCGTATGGCACATCATATTTTTCAGCAGTGCTTTTTATAGGCTTTGCCGGCAAATTGGGCTGGGTATATGGGCTTGACGCTGTCTGGATTGGTGTTGGTAATGCGCTGTTTGGTTCGCTTTTAGCATGGCTTGTGCTGGGAAGACGTACTAGAATTATGACTCAAAATTTAGATGTTATGACCATGCCTGAGTTTTTAATGGAACGCTTTGATGGCAAATATATCAAGATGTTTGCTGCAGTCATTATATTTATATTTTTAATTCCATACTCAGCATCCGTTTTTAAAGGACTGGGACATCTTTTTGAGGTTAATTTCAATATTTCATATGACTTAGCACTCATCATAATGATTGGTATAACCGGTATTTACCTTGTGCTTGGTGGGTATTTTGCTATTACATTGACCGATTTTATTCAGGGTATTATCATGGTTGTCGGAGCTCTCACCATGGTACTGATACTATCATCAAAAAATGGTGGGATAGTTCAAAGTATTTCACTGGTTGCTGAAAAATATCCATTACATGTACCTGCCGGGAAACAACCAGGATGGATCCTACTTTCTGCATTTATCTTCATGACATCATTTGGTACCTGGGGTTTGCCGCAGATGGTGCAGAAGTTTTATGCCATTAAAAGTCAGGATCTTATAAAGAAAGCTGCTATTGTAACATTTTGTTTTGCAACAATTATTGGTGTTTGCGCTTATTTCACCGGTTCACTGTCACACCTGTTTTATGATGCAGTTCCTGTTGTTGGCAATAAACCGGCATTTGACCTGCTCATCCCTGATTTGCTGACAAAACATCTGCCGGAGCCTTTAATGGCAGTTATATTGCTGTTAATTCTTTCTGCATCCATGTCTACTCTTTCATCACTTGTATTAGTATCTTCATCTGCCATTGCAATTGACCTTTACAAAGGGCATGTTAATCCGCAAATTTCAAAAGAGAATTCTGTTGCAATGATGCGCTTTTTAAGTGCCTTATTTATCATATTATCATATTTTACTGCACGATATGAATTTGGAATAATTATAACACTGATGTCGCTTTCATGGGGAGCCGTTGCAGGCGCATTCATGGCGCCGTATTTGTATGGCCTGTTCTGGAAACGAACAACCCTTGCCGGGGCATATGCTGGTATGATTACAGGGCTTGTGGTGTCTATTGGTTTGTTTTTTTATCTGAGTGCTGAAAAGTCTGCCGTTGCATCCAGTTTAGGAATGATCATCCCATTTTTTATTGTGCCGCTGGTGAGCGTATTAACTAAAAAGCCTGATGGGGCTTTAATCCAGAAAGCGTTTGAAAAAATTTGATAAATAAATGCTTGAAGTATAAACATGATTATACTAATCATGTTTATACTTTTGAGCACCTCTAAAAATTAAGTTGTTGATAATAAAAAATAATAAAACATTTTACTCATGCTTGCGCGCATTGGGGAACATAAAGAATTCGATTATGATAGGTTCCCATGAAACAGTCGAAATTTGTAAATAGAACTTCTGAACTACATGCATTGGAAAAACTTTACCATCAGCAGGGGTTACATTCTGGGTCAAAATTGATATTTCCCAATAGGCGATGGATTGAACGTGAACAACCTGATAATGTGTTAAAAAAATTAAGGATAATTTTGCGTATCATGTTTCTTTAACCTTCAAAAACGATTGTTTAAAACTATGCCATGCCCGGATGCAAAAACAATTACTGCAATGTAACCGTATAGGCAGGTGGTGGTCAACATAAAGTTTCAATGGGAAATGAGATTGACATTGTTGTTCTGGATGATGATACTGATACAGTGTGGTTTGGTGAGTGCACATGGAGCAATACAAAAGCTGGAGTAGAGATATATACTGATTTAGTGAAAAAATAAAAGGATATTGCCTATTACAATGATCAAAATAATAGATATATGTGTTTTAGTAAAACCGGATTTCCAAACGAAATGAAAATGATTGCAAAAAAAGATGGTGTTATGCTCTTTGATTGTAATACTATATTGCAACAAATTCAATAGGAGGATAACTTTATGGACTTTATGCCACTTGAAACGATTACTATGGAACTTGCCGATGTTGCCATGGGACGCCGTAAGGCTGACATGGTAATTAAAAATGGAACATTGGTAAATGTAAATACAAAAGAATTGTTAGAACATACCGATGTTGCCATCTACAAAGGTCGTATTGCACTTGTGGGTGATGCAACACATTGTGTTGGAGATACTACAGAAATAATAGATGCTACCGGATTATATATTGCGCCTGGATTTATGGACGGGCATATTCATGTTGAAAGCAGCATGCTGACAGTATCACAGTACAGCACTGCGGTTGTACCCCATGGAACGACGGCAATCTTTATGGATCCGCATGAGATAGCGAATGTGCTGGGGCTTAAAGGTGTGAAGCTTATGCTTGATGAAGCAAGGGATGTGCCACTCAGGGTTTATGCAACAGTGCCTTCATGCGTGCCGGCTGCACCGGGGCTGGAGGATGCAGGTGCTGAAATTGGCCCTGAAGAGATAGCGGAAGCAATGAAGTGGGATGCCATTGCAGGGTTGGGTGAGCTTATGAATTTTCCCGGTGTATTCAACAGCGTACCTCAGGTTCATAAAGAGATAGAAGTAACACTAAAAGCTGGCAAACCGGTAACAGGTCACTTTGCTTTGCCTGATACGGGAAAAATGCTCAATGCATACATAGCTTCTGGTGTTCGTTCATGTCATGAATCGGTGCGACATGAGGATGCATTGGCCAAGATGCGTCTGGGAATGTATGCAAAGATACGTGAAGGCTCAGCATGGCACGATTTAAAAGAGGTAATAAAAGCTATTACCCAGAATACAGTGCAAAGCCGTTTTGCTATCCTTGTGAGTGATGATACCCATCCTGATACTTTGATAAAACTGGGACATCTTGATCATATTATTAAAAGAGCAATTGAAGAAGGTGTTGACCCTGTAACTGCTATAGAGATGGTAACCATTAATACTGCTGAATGCTTTTTGATGAGCAAGGATTTTGGAAGCGTATCTCCATCAAAGGTTGCTGATATTGTTCTTCTTTCGGACCTTTATAATGTTACTGTGAAAGCAGTTATTATTGGTGGCAGATTGGTTGCACAAGATGGAAAGATGCTCATACCCTTTAAAAACGTTACCTATCCTGACTGGTCAAAAAACACCGTTAATGTAGGTAAAACCTTAACTCCTCAGGATTTTATGCTAACAAGCAATAAACCCGAGGTTAAAGTTCGTGTAATCCAGATAGAAGAGGCAAAAGTTACAACAAAGCAGGTCATTGAAACATTGAAGACTATTGATGGCAATGTTTTACCAGATACAGAAAAGGATATTGCAAAGGCAGCGCTATTTGAGCGTCATAAAGCAACCGGTACAAAGGGGCTGGGTTTTGTAAAAGGTTTTGGCTTAAAAAAAGGCGCTGTTGCGTCAACTGTTGCTCATGATTCGCATAATTTGCTTATCGTTGGTACTGATGAAGATGATATGGCTTTTGCCGGGAATGAGCTTATCAAAGCTGGTGGTGGGATGATAGCTGTTGCTGGTGGCAAAGTGCTGGCTCTTGTGGAGCTTCCTGTTGCAGGATTGCTGACAGATGAACCGGTTGAAGCAGTTCAAAAAAAAGTTGAAAATTTAGAAAAAGCTTGGAAAATGTTAGGATGCAATCTGGTTTCACCATTTATGACGATGGCTCTTTTAGGGTTGCCAGTTATTCCGGAGCTTCGATTAAGCAACAGAGGATTGGTTGATGCTGTTAAATTTACCATTGTTGATGTCATTGCCGGGTAACTACCTATTATGAGCTTTCATTACATCATGAGTTTCCCATTAAAGAGAAACTCATGATGACTGCTTGTTCACATGCATAGGTAATGGATTAAATCTCATATAACACTTTTTACCTATGATTATACGGATCTTTCAAATGCAGATAAGAAGATAGTTGCGTTGCTTCGGGATAGCGGTTATACTATATCCGATGGCAATGTAACTGAAACTACTTCCGGATATGAAAAAGGGCACATTAAAGTAATTATTAAAGAAATAGCTCCACCTGATTATGACAAAGCGACAGATGCGCCCATATCAATCAAAGGGCAAACAGCTACCGTCGAAGTGCTGCATGATGTTATTGAATAGCCAGTTAATTAATTGTATTATTTTAATTTTAACTTTTCCAATTCACGCTGTTTCAATGCTTTTCTGTCAGGTTTGCCTATTGCTGTCAATGGCAGTTCATCAATGAATTCCACATATTTTGGAACTTTATACGGCGAAAGCCTTTCTTTACAGTAGTCAATAACTTCTTTTTCTGCCATTGTTTCACCAGGTTTAAGAACAAGGAATAGCTTTATTGATTCACCACGCTTTTCATCTGGCACCCCGATTGCACATGCTCGTAAAACCTTAGGATTTGTATACATCACCTCATCAATTTCACGGGGGTAAACGTTGAATCCGCTGGATAACGCTACAATCGCTACAATGCCCACCATGGCACTACAGCCATAGCTTCATCCTGATTGAATATGTGGTCTCCTCCATATATGACAATACCTTTTTGTGCATTGAGCATCGCGTTACATTTTTGTATGCCCTCGGTAAATTTAGAATTATAGGTTTTGTGCAAGGGTTGTTTTGCCACTTTGACGGGGACCAACTATTGCAATAACCGGATATTGCGATTTGTATTTATGTATAGGCATTTCAAGGTTTCGTGGGATCATACGGCTAATATAAAGTTATATTTTATATTTGTCAAGATATTAATGGCTTTATTATCATGCATCTTCACAACCAATAACTATGGCATGCACGCTGCCTTACAATAATAGATGTGCACAATCGTTTTTAATAATGGTGCAAACTATCAAGTGCACGTTCAATCTCATGTAAAACCGCATCACTGGCACCAGCTCTAAAACCATGTAGCGCATCCTTTGCTCTGACCCCGCCAATTGTTCCAAGTGCCCACGCAATCATCCCCTGAACGCGGGGGTCATTGTTATTGTTAAATGCAGCAATAAGCTCCGGAACAAACCTGTCATCACTGCTGTTTCCCATTGCACGGGCAACATTCATCTTCCACCGCCACATATCGGTTGCAGGTGTGTAAAACATGTGAGCCCATATATAGTGCAAAAAATACTTTTCATCCATGTGTAAAAGCTTAACCAGATCAAAATAGGGTGCTTTTGTAACAACCCTTTCATTGATGGGAAGCACCTGCGACATCCACGCTTTGTTTCGCGGGCAAACATCCTGACATCTATCACAACCGTATACAGAAAGCCCCATGGGTTCTCTTAACTCGTAAGGAGTAATATCGCTGGCGTAATAGGTAAGGTAAGATATGCACCGCTGTGAATCGATGGTGCAGTTTCCTTTCAGTGCTCGGGTAGGGCAGGCTGCTATACAGGCATTTCTGCACCAGTCGGGACATCCTATAGCAACAGTTGGCTTACCGGGCTCATACTCTTTATCAATAACTATCGTAACCGGATTAATCCATGAGCTTTTTCTGGCAGTATTGTTTGCATATAACAAACAGTTTTTTCCAAACGTTCCAATACCTGCACGTGCTGCGGCAGCCTTCTGTGGCAGGTGAAACGGCGTTTTTGTTTTAATGCCGTCATCGCGTAAAAATGCAATGAATTGTTTTATCTTGATAGTAAGTCCATCACGCGTTACCCTGTCGTCATCCATATAACATCTGCCAAAAAACGGTTCCATGCTTTTTGGGAAATCATACTTATAGTAGTTTTGCAAAAGCACAACAATAGATTTTGCTTGAGGCAATATCGTAACAGGATTACACCCTTCTTCAAGTTGCAGCCCTGAAGCGGCAGCCCACGTGTAGTTATTGGGAGTTTTTTGTAAAAAAGGTTTATGCTCATTGAATACTTCAGCATTAGTAAAGCCAATATCATCAAATCCCAGCTCCAGAGCTTTGTCGATGATGTCCTGTTTTGTTAGCATTGTGTTTCCTTTTATTGTTGGTTTTGTTTGTAGCATACCATTGTATAAGATTTTTGATTGTGGTCATAACGGCGCTGAGTTCAGAAGCATTTTTGCTTACCTTTGCAAGCATAATACCACCTTCAAGGGCGGCAACAATGGTGTGCGATAGTTCCTGTGTAGGGGTGCGGCTGGCTAATAATCCCTGTTCTTTGGCAGTATCAAGTTGTGTTGCAATCCACTGTGTCCATTGATGGAAGACATCAGCAATAAACTGTTTAAATGCAGGATTTTTATCCGCCATCTCAACAGCCGTATTGCCAAATATGCACCCACCCAGAAATGTTCGTTGTGCATGGTATGTAAATACAGCATCAAGCATGGCAAAAATTTTTTGGATTGGATTTGAGTATAGTGATGTGTGTTTTGCAATGTACTGTTGATGATTGTTAAATGCAGATTGCAAAACCTCTAACACCAATGCTTCCTTATTTTTAAAGTGAAAATACAGATTACCCTTTTTAACACCGCTGATAGCTATGATATCATGTAAACTTGTATTGGAAAATCCATAACAATGGATGTGCTCGGTGATGCGCTCAATGACTGCCTGTTTTGTTTGTATGCCCTTTGTCATGGTTTGTATCCTGTACTGACCAGTTGGTACACTATTAATAAAAGCACCATATATGTCAAGGCATTATTGTATAAAAAATATCCGGGATTAAAACTTTAGAGGGTAAGCAATACATCCACTAATTGATCTGCACCATTTTTGGTAAAGGTATAGTTGGCATAGTTGTTTACTCTATAAAACTGATCTTCAAAGACACGTTTAAAAGGTATTATAATTGCCTGTTTATTGAAAAAGCGGGTTTC
Organism: Spirochaetia bacterium UBA2205; assembly: GCA_002328585.1. Lineage (GTDB taxonomy): Bacteria > Spirochaetota > UBA4802 > UBA4802 > UB4802 > UBA4802. The sequence goes on along the minus strand of DCUV01000054.1, from coordinate 25,519 downwards.
CCAGAATGAATTGTAACCGGCACCACATATAATCATGTCAAATGCATTGAAATAATTTACAATTGGGAAATGATTATCAAGGTCATAATTGCTCGATGAAATACAGTAATAATCATCTTCCAGATGCTGAGGGTAATACTGTTCATATTGCATGGACTCTTGTTCATATCCACTTATAGATATAAGGCAACATTTTTTACTGTCTGGAATATTCAATATCAATTGGGCTTGCTTTTTTGATAATATTTCATCATGATTTTTCATGATAAGTGGATTTATATTTATAACGGTAAAAGGGAATGGTGCTGGTTCTATTGAAGTTATTACATTATATTGCTCGGGATTAAAATGGTATTGTCCTATTTCTGTTTCAATGGTGAAAAAGTTTTTATTTACCTGATGCGCGATAAAAAGTTTGATACATTTCAAATCATCTAAAAAAGTAAGTATGGTAAACCATTGCAGGTATACAATCAAAATATCAGGCTTTAGTACTGTTAATGTATGATATAAAACAGATGAATGAAAATGTTTTCGTGATAACTGGTGCTCATCCTCAAGAGGTAGTTGTACATGTTCAATGCCTGAATCCTGCGCAAGAAAGCCTGCAGGGCTATGAGTAACCATTGTATAATTACACTGGATTTGCTTACGTTTAAGAGCATTGTAAATTGAAATACCTGTTACTACCCTGCCGGTTCCTGAAATACCGGATGTATAAAAAACAATATTCACTTTTTAACAGAATGAAAAAAACATAAAGCTGTTATTATACCGTTCCCAGTTGCTGAAATTTAAATCAGAAAACGAGACAAGATTATCCAACGCCCCATCCCTTTCATCAATCAAATAGAATCTATCATTTAATATTGCAACAAACCGGCGTGGGCCCCAGAATTGTCCAGGCAAAGGTGATGGGACGCTTGTACCTGTTCCATANNAAGTACTTTCATCATCATCTGCTACAATACATAGGTCATTTTTAATGATGACATCCCATGCTGAATGCAAAGATGCCAAAGAATAACCCGCAATTTGTCCATTTGCTGTTGTATCATATTTAACAATTCGATAATTTGAATCATAGGTACATGCTATATATAGAAAGCTATTATGATACGCAATGCTCTTTATAAATGATATATCTGTCATGGTATAATCACTTTTTAAATTGCTGCCATTAAGATCGCAGCGATAAAGCTGACTGCTTGTTGCATAATACACCAGTTTATTTTCCCTATCAACTGCTACTGATCTAATACCGTTCGAACTACCAGTTCCCAATGAAGTATAAGTAGTAGCTTCTATGTCATCAAGACGTATCACAACATCCTGCCCTGTAGAAAAATTTGCGATATATATCCTGCCAATATCATCGAAATCCACATCGTAGGGATATATAGTACCTCCTGGAAAAAAAATAGTACCTCCATTTATAACACGAAATCCGCTCCCCGTCATATCATCAATTTGCACAAGCCTATGACTATTATAATCAGGTATCAGTATCTTTGTGCTGTATAAATGCATGGCAATGTCTACTGTTTGTTCGCCCGGTTTTAAATCAACGATTACAAATCCGCGAATAGTAGCGGAAGGAGTGCTGGCTAAAACTTCAATAGCTCGCTGTATTCCTGAAGGGACCTCAATTCTAAAGATTCCATACGGTGGTGTATATGTCCTTGTGATAGGAGAAAAGTCGGCAGCAGTAATATTAATTGTTATACTTTGTATATGAGATGGTGGATCTGCATATACGGGTTGCTGAATAAAGTTGATTAGCTTATAAAAAAATGAGTTGTGTGTCTGTTGGTTCTGTAAGCCTACATTAATTATTATGATTGAAGTACCGTTGTCTCCGCTGCAGTTAAAAAAAGTTATTATTGAGAATATTAACAGTAATGACAAAAATACTTTGTTTGATTTCATTGCAAACCTCGTAATCTCAAATATTTATATTTATGAGCCAGGAAGAGATTAGTAATTATATACAATTCCAAATAAAATATATATAGTACAATGTCAACTATTATTAATAATAACGATTAATAATATTGGCAGCTTTCAATGCTACAGCCATTTATTTTTTTTAAAAGCATCAAAATTCCTTTACCGGTGCAAGCGGTATTTTAGGGTAAATCTGCCCATGTACCGGCGGCATGGAGTTGTACACATAGTTGATATCGCATGCTCCCAATTGTATGCCAGCATATCGTTTATACCCTTTAAAAATTCCTCTGGTTAAAATATTTTCCATCTTCAGCGTGAGTGCATACAATGCAATTGGTGTGCCTTGCTGTAAATTTGATAGTTCCTGACAATACGCCTTTGGCGAGAAAACTATTGTACCCGGATCCGAAGCCTTTGCCTGAATTACCGGCACAATTGTTGGAAAACCATCATTGTCAATCCAAGCGGCAAATTTCAAAGCATCTAACCGGTTAAAAAGTTGTAAACCATACTCGCCTAACGGCTTTTCTAATTTTTTTTGTTTTGCAGCCCATTTTGAAATTAGTGTTGCTATGGTTGCTCTGGCGATAGCTCCTAAAGGCAGTCGCTCCTTTTCATTAGCCTGCATCAGATCAAAAAAGTGAACCGTGTTAATGCCAAAGTAGGTATTATAGCGAAACATTGGAAATTCATTAAACATTTCATATTCAGCTCCTTCCTGAGCACTGTGAGTATAAAGTGCCTTCCCACGCCACATGTCCATTGCCATGGTGAGAATAAGAAATCCAATGCTGTTATTTTTCTTAAAATATTCCTTGCTTAATCCTTTGGAAAATTCGCCCAATGCCATGTGTGTATCATCCAGTGCCAGCAGTGATGTTAGCAATGTAACATGCGGTAATCCTTCATAATTTATTGTAGCAACAAGTGCTATCTTTTCATTTGGTTTTAATGCAGCAATTTCATCATCGGTAAATGCTTTTCGTGTTTTCATGTGAGTTCTCCTGTAATAATGAAATTTCACCTTTGTCATTCTGGACCTGATCAAGAATCTTTTAAATTTTTGGATCATGAATCAAGTTCAGGATGACTTTACTATCAAAATTTCAAATGCTTTGAAAGTATAAAACTCTTGTTACCATTAACTCCTGATACATAGTATTTATTAGCATCCAGACATTTTTTTTGGTTTCGCAACCAGCACTTCATCCCCTTCAATGCGTGTTGAGCCGCTGGTCTTTACAAGTGCAGGATTATATACATTCTCCCTTGCGATAGCTTCAAAATGCATAAGTTCTTCTTTTGTTAACAGGGGTGCGTTTTCCAATTCCCACGATATTCCAAGGCGTGTATATTTATCCTTACACAGGTTGTTGAATGCGCATAAATCCCAGCGGGTTATAGCCTTTGAGTGCAGTAAGTTGATATAATGAGCTATCGCCACAATATTTTCGTCATAAGCAGTTTTACCGGGTATCAGTGGTGTTCGTATCCATACCTCACGCGGATACAGGTGGTTGTTCATATATTCAATGATGAAGCGCACATTTTTAAGTATTCCATCATTGGATTTACCGGTAAATACAATGTGTTTTTGTGGGTCCATTTCTTTAAGATCATAGAGAACACAATCAACGTAGGGAAGAAGCATATCAAGAGCATGCTGATTGCATATACCACAGGTGTCAATGGCAGTATGAATGCCGTGGTGCTTTAGTTGAATAAGTACCTGCTGAACAAATTTGGTTTGCAGCGTGCTTTCACCGCCTGAAATGGTAATGCCTCCGCCTGAGGTTAAAAAATATGCTTTGTCTTTTAAAAGCTCGTGCACCAGGCTGTTAACCTCCCAGCGCTTGCCCAGAAGTTCCATAGCAGTGGATGGACAAACTTCTGTACAGGTGCCGCAGCCCTTGCATCGGGTGCGGTCAATGATAATACCATTGTCAAAGCTCAGAGCACCATTAGGGCAGGTGGTTACGCAAAGCTTGCATCCAATACAACGCGAGCCAATCCACTGCACCTGCTGTTTTAGACGTATGCTTTCAGGATTATGACACCATACGCATTTCAAAGGACAACCTTTCATAAATACAGTAGTTCGTATTCCAGGTCCGTCTTCGGTTGACATACGTTGTATTTCCAAAACTATCCCTGTGATGGCGGTCATACCTGTCCTCTAAAATTTATTGTGTGATACACGTGCAATGACCTCATCCTGCAGCTCTTTCCCTATTGATGTAAAATAGGCATTGTAGCCGGTAACACGCACAAGCAGGTGGCGATAGTCCTGCGGATGTTTCTGTGCGTCTTTAAGCATGGCAGGATCGAGCATATTGATCTGAAGGGCGGAGCCACCGTTGACAGCATACCCCCGCAAAAATGCTTTAAACTTTTCACGATGCTCTGGATCTTTGAGTATTGATGGATTAAAGGTAATGGTATGGCTTGCACCGTTGGGAAGCAGGTTAACGTAATCCATAAATTCACCGGGGTGGTCTTTGCCTCCAAGCACTTTACCAACGGAGTTTGCATTGGCAGTTGGCCCATTGATATCGGCTCCATTGACAGGGCAGATAGCATTTGACAAAAACTGCCCTTTCTTCCTGCCGTCAGGGGTTGCCGGTAAAATATATCCGCTGCCAACCCAGTAGTTCCATGAAAGCATGCCGGGTCTAAATTGACGGGCTGTTGATTTTGTTTTATAGTTCCATGATTCATCTGTCCACAACTGCATGACGCGAAGCCCCATTGCATCGGCATAATCATCATCGCGGCCATATTTTGGTGTCCGGTTTTTTGCCATTGTCTGCAAAACTTCAAATCCATCCCAGTTATTCTTCAAAGCATTGATGAGTTCATCCATGGTACATACTTTATGGTCATATACCAGATGCTTAATGGCAAGCAGTGAATCAACCGTAGTTGCATAGGTTACCGCTTCCAGCGTGGTAAAGCTTATTTCAGCGCCACCTTGCGTAATATCCATACCTTTCTGGGCACATCCCTTAACCAGGCATGAAAGATATGGTGTGGGATGAAATACTGCCCGTATGCTTTCAGATTCTTCGTAAAGCTCTGTAATTTTTTTTATGATAAACCTTGTTTGCAGTTCATACGCTTTATAAAAATCTTCAAAGGTTTTAAATGTTTTTGGGTTGCCCGTTTTTGGTCCAACCTGTTTTACTTTCTCAACCTTCCCTGTAATAGGGTCAATGACAGGGAAAAAGTCCCTGCCATTGTTGAGTGCCAGCTCTACTGCTTTTGCTAAATTAAGATTATTGTCAACAGTTCCCGAACGGTCATTGCCAACCATTGTATTTTCCAGACAACCAACAGGGGCATAATCAAAAACATTATCTTCATTGATAAGATGCTGGATGCCTGCTTTTTTTGCCTCCCGTATCATTCCAGCCATTGAGCGCTCGTCAAAGTTGAGTAAAAACGGTGCACCCTGACATGAAGCAACCATATCAACAACCTTATCAAGGAGAGCATCGGGACTATTGGTATGTAATCGTATATTGGGTTTTGGTTCTAAAATGGGCGACATCTCATCAATGACCTCTAACAACGCAAAGGTAAGGTCATTAGCCATGTCATGCATATCTTTACCAACACCGGCCAGTGTAATGAGCTGTCCGTAACCTGCTGTAATGCCATTGTTGCCAGTTCGTATCATGGCGTCATAGGCAGTATTGCAGTGGATAAAAAAGCATTTCAGGATTTCTTTGCCAAATTCCCTGTCCATTCCGCGGGCAAGCGAATACTGCCAATACGGGTACAGGTACTGGTCAATTCGTCCAAACGAAACACCTGGTCCAGGATAATTTTCATCGCTCATCACCAGCATGTGGGTAATCCATAATGACTGTACTGCTTCCCAGAACGTGGTTGCAGCTTCCCAGGGAACTATCGCCAGATTTGAAGCCATCTGTAAAAGTTCTTCTTTGCGTGATGGATTGGATTGCTCGTGAGCCAGCGATTGACAGGTTTGTGCATATGCCAGCGCTACATCACGCGGCATGGTGGCAGCAGTCATCATGGCACGAAGGGTATTGCCCTTTTGTCCTTTTTTTTCTTTTGGCGATAGTTGTTGATAAATGGTTTCTATCTCTTTATAAACCGTTTTAAAGCCATGATGGAGAATGTGTGCATAATCCGGGATAATATGACCGCTGGTTGCACCGGAGTTGCCAAAACCGTGATCATGAAACCATTTCATCTTTTTTCGAGCGCCGTTTTTTCCCATAACCCGTTTGGTGCGTTTTTTCATTTCACTTTTAGAAAGACACATGGATGTCTGGGTGTTGAATCGGGCACCGGCAATCAAATCGCCCGGTAAAATTTCGTGAGGAAGATAATGAACCATTACCTCTTTATTAAACCATGCACGCCTTTCAGGAATGCTCCATGTGAAAAAACCATCAGGGATAGCAACCGTGTGGGCTGCTATTCTAAATGACTGATACATGGTTTGCATCAGCGTATAGGTTTCAGGTACAATGTAAAAAGTCATTTCATTATATTGTGCATCCCAGGGGGTGCCAGTAGTAAAACAGGTAAATTCATTATTCCATGTGCGCTCTGTTCCTTTAAAATAGTAGTCCCTGAGCCACTGAATGCGTGGCGACAGGTTCTTTGGCTGCTTTAATGTTGATTGTGGTAGTGCACTCATAACGCCTCCTTTTGTTGTTGCTTTTTAATATACCGGCGAAGATGTAACTGCCCATGTTCTAATAGTAATGTCATTATATGCAGTGCATGTGTGCTGTCTTTCTGGATTATAGCGTTTGTTAGTTGTTCATGCGCGCTGAACACAAAGTAGATTACTTTTTTATCCAGAAAAAACTGGTAGGTAAGATTGGTATACACCTTTTTAAATGAATTGAGCAGCAGGGGATAAACAAAATTGTTGCTTGCAAGCGCAATGAGGTGATGGAATTTGAAATCAACCTCAACGATAGTGGCAATATCCCCTGTATCCAGTGTTTTTTCCTCTTCAACTATTGCTTTAAACTCTTTGACATGGCGCATGGTTCGTTTTGCTGCAGCAAGTTGTACTGTTTCAAGTTCAATGAGCTTGCGTGTGGCAAGTAGACTTTCTAAAATATGGGGCTCAAGCTGTCCTTTATTATAATCAATGAGTGATTGTAATAGAGCAAGCGAGCCCTGGTTTCGGTAGTCGTTTACCACTACGCCATGTCGTGGTTTTATAGATACAAGCCCTTTTTGCTGCAATACTATTAAACCATCATGCACTACAGGACGGCTTACTCCCAATGTTTTTGCCAGCTCTCTCTCAGAAGGCAATTGCTGCCCAATGGTAATCTTCCCTGAAAGAATAAGTTCTTCAAAGCGTTTCACAAACGCTTCCACAAGGCTGTCGGTTTTTAAAGGTTCAAGGAGCATAACTACCTCATTATTGGTTGGTGGTAATACCACCAACCAATGTAATACAGGCAAAGCATTAAGTCAAGGATTTTATTAATTTTTCAGTGTAAATTTACTGCCAAATAATTATTGACATTTTATCATTAATGATTTTATTTTTTTGTGTATGAGCCAGCATAACTCAAATTCAGTAATAAAAATATCAAAATTTGGACAGGGTGGGATTGCTGTATCGTTTTCTTACAATACTGATTTTGTGCAAAAAATTAAAACAGTTGCAGGGTTTAAATGGCATCCCGATAAAAAATACTGGAATTTTTCCAACACCAATGAAACTCTGGAGAAGATATTAAAGCAGGCATGAGAAAAAGCAGGCATGAGAAAAGAAATAACAATACACGGATTAAGACACAGCTTTGCTACGCATTTGGAAAACGGGACCGATTTGCAATATGTACAGGGATTATTGGGACATAAAAGTTCAAAGACAACAGAGATATATACGCATGTTAGCACACAAAGCCAGGGCAAGATCAAAAGCCCACTGGATAGCATCGACCTCAAAGCAGGAAGGTGTTGATTGAAATGAATTGTCAAAGACAGAAATTATGGCATCTCAGCCAAAATAAGGATATACGAAACAGGTTCGCCTATAATCCCAAAATTGGGGGGATATACGAATTTGTTTCGTATATAAACAAGTTGTGTGAAATTGCGCCCCCTTTTTTGTGGGAATGGAATTAAATTAAAATAATGTATAATAAACCACAAAATGCATTTATTGATGAGCGAGGAAATCATGGCTTTGATTTCACAAAAGAAGGTGTTTCAAAATATTTTGTAATTAATGCAATAATTGTTGATTCCGATAATGTAGATTCTTTAAGTAAAAATATTGAGATTATTCGAAAAAAATATTTTCAAACCGGAGAAATGAAATCTTCAAAAGTTGGGTCTGATGATAAAAGAAGATTTAAAATACTTTCAAGTTTATCCAATTATGATTATCACATATTTATACTTGTCGTGGATAAAAGAAAGTTATATAAAGACAGCGGTTTAATGTATAAAAAAGTTTTCTATAAATTTTTAAATAACTTAGCATACAATGAACTATTTAAATCCTTTAATAATATGACAATAATTGCTGATGAACATGGAAAAAGAGAATTTATGTTAAGTTTCGAAAAATATATCTTAGCAAACCATCCATCAACTTTATTTTCAGATTCGCATTTTAGTTTTACTGAAAGTAAATCCAATGTGTTAATTCAATTATCCGATTTTATATGTGGTACTATTGCTATAAATTTCGAAGAAGAAAGAAAATATGAATATATAGCTAAAATTTTTAAAATAATTGGCAATAAAATAATTAGGATTGCTGAATGGCCAAATATTCATGAAGATTATGTTTTTGATTATGAAAACAAACTTCAATATTCTGAGTTTGACAAACTAATATCTGAAAGATCTATATTCTTAGTAAATGAATATTTACACCGCTACAGTGATTCTAATGATATCGATAGAATAAACCAGTGTAACTTTCTTAAATTTTTATTATTGTATACCAGGTTTATTGGCTCTGACAAATATATTTCAACATATGAAATATTATCAAATTTAAATTCTTTTAACGAACTAAATATTAATGAACATTATTTAAGAAGCAAAATTGTTGCGAAAGTTAGGGATGAAGGGATAATAATATCTTCAGGGGCAAAGGGCTATAAAATTCCAACGTCAGAAAATGATATTTACTCATACTTAAACCACTCCAATACAATTATTATTCCCATGTTAAATCGCATAAAAAAATGTAGGGATATTTTTAAATTAGCATCAAAAAATAAATATGATATTCTATCTAAGGAAGAATATAAAAATATTAAAGCAATAATAGATCATTCTGAATAGGGGGCGAAACTTCATATAACAAAGCATAAGCCGCTGCGCCCGAACACAAAATATGAAGCTGTGGTCGGGCTTGGTCTTCGCGCCAATATATGAAGACGGGCGCTCCGGCACATTTTCACCTCCGCTGCGCTACGGTGAAAACGTCGCATACGCCGGTAACGTTAGGCGAAATCGAATCATACCAAAAGGAGGTAGCTAGATGGAATTAACGTTTTACTATTCAAATGGAAGATCTGTAGCCTATACAGAAGATGGCGTGCATATCTATCTTTTTTCTGGTGATCCAGTCGCATATCTCGATAACGGATCTGTCTATTCCTTTTCTGGAAGACATCTAGGTCGATTTGAGAACGGATGGATTCGAGACAACAATGGTCAATGCGTCTTCTTTACTGAAAACGCTACAGGTGGACCAATGAGACCAATGAAGATGATGAGGCCTATGAAAAGTATGAAACAAATGAGACCTATGAAGGGTATGAAGGAAATGAGACCTATGCGACCGATGGATTCTCTATCGTGGTCTGAACTTTCGGGAGAGCAATTCTTTGAAACTTAGGAGATATGTGATTGCGACTTCGCCTAACAGCGTGTTTGCGGTTCGCTACGCTCACCCAAACCCCTTCTGCACTTCGCAAACACGCAAAACGTTATGTGCAATCCCTTTGGAAGTAAGTAATGAAAGAGGTTTATATCATAGAAATACTTCAGGAGGTTTAGGAGGTGTCTAAATCTATTTCAAATGCTGATAAGATAGCAAAAGTGTTTACAGACCACTGTGATAGTAAAAACTACCAAGTCAAGCAATCGGAAGAACAAAACAACCTAAGACTTGATATATCAAACTTAACTGAAAGAACAATAGTAAAAATATACAATACAGGTACGGTGCAAATTCAAGGTAAGCAAAACTCATTGAAGACTGAGATGGAAAATCTGAAAGCTCAGTATGAGAAAAATCCCCAGTCTTTCCTTGGATATGAAAAACAGGATATAAAAACATGTGCAACACGCTATGACATTATGCTACCTGAACTCAGAACGAAAATAAGGGAATCCTTAAATACACTCGAAGCGAAGTTGGAAATTGCTGAAAGTTCAGACTCCACTATCGAATATAGAGCTAAGATCACCAGAAATGGTTCTTCGTTAACATTGACACAGTTTAACAATGGCACTTTATTGCTTCAAGGTAAAACGGATAAGCTTTTTGATGATAGCTGTGACCTTCTCGAAAGAGTTGCCGACCCGTCAGATAAGGAAGTAATAGCCAGATTCATATCAAGCGACGAAAAGAATTTGGAAATCTTTGCTACTAAATATACTCCTAATATTATAGCCTTGGCTGAAGATAATGTAAAGAAAAAAATAGGGAATGTCTACGACTATCTTGAACCTTACGATAGAAAATGGTTTGTAGCTTCGGAATGCCTTTGTTTAACTGCTATCCCTTTACCGGAATTTTCCCCTTTGGTGATGCCTGCTTCTAAAGCTTTCGAGGGTTTTGCAAAAAAACTTCTTGTTGGGATAGGACTTTTTGAGGCTGATTATTTCAAGAAAAAGAATGCAAGCTTTTCTATTCTGTATGATAATGACAACCCAAAAAGAAAGACTATTTGTGATAAAGATAAGCACGCTAACACAATGCTCAAGAAGATTGGTGTGTGCCTCGATATAAATAGGAATTTTATGATGCATAGTGACGAAAGTAAAATTACCAAAGTTGATTCCCAAAAAGAAGCAGAGGAAAAGGTTAGCAGCATATTTAAAGATACAAAAGAAATTTTTGACTATTTTAATGACCTTTTTAATTTGCTCCTGAAATAAGGAAGGAATGAATGAAAGGAATGAATGAATGATATGAAACAGGGCGATAGACTTCCAGAAACATATGAACATATAAAATCAATTCTGGCAGCCGATAATATCAATATTTCAGATTATCAATTGATTGACTATGGTTTGCAGTTTACCGTATCTATTCTTGACTGGTCAGGAGTAATTAGAATCTATCAGAACAAAAAAGGTGCCTTGAAAATCGATTATTCGCAACTTAAAGGGGGAGTGAATGCTATAAAAGTCCAAACTTTGATAGAAGGTAAGAGAGCAATATCTAATCTAAAGAATTCAGATAAGAACGATGTTGAATTAGGATTCCCCATAATTGGTACAGATGAATCGGGCAAAGGTGATTATTTCGGCCCCCTGGTTAGTGCCGGTGTCTACGTAGACGAGCGATATGCGAAAGCTCTGATCGCATGTGGCGTCAAGGATAGCAAGAAACTTAGTGACAGTAAGAACTTAGAACTTGCCAAGGAAGTAGCTAAAATATGTAGAGGGCGTTTTGCGATTATTGAAATATCGCCAGAAAAATATAATGACTTATACGAGCAATTTAAAAGGGAAAGGAAAAATTTGAACACATTACTTGCTTGGGGACATGCAAAAGCGATAGAAGAAATTCTTTCTAAAGTGGATTGTAAAGTTGCAATTGCTGACCAATTTGCAGATGAAAGCTTTATCCTCGGTAAACTTCAGGAAAAAGGCAGAAGGATTAAATTAGTACAAATGCATAAAGCAGAACAACATATAGCTGTTGCAGCAGCATCAATATTAGCTCGAGCGAGGTTTCTAGAAAAACTATCTAAACTATCGAATGAATATAAAATTGACTTGCCCAAAGGTGCATCGCAGGCAGTTATAGAAACTGCAAAGAGGTTTGTCGATGTGCATGGGAGAGAGAAGCTTCGGAAGGTGGCAAAATTGCATTTCAAGATCACCACTGAGGTTCTTAATAGATAGCTGAGATGTAGAATATGACTAACATAGCAGAACAGAAACAGAAAGCTAATGAACTTAGAAAAGCAAAGAATTGCGGAGAAGCTCTTCCACTCTACAGAGATCTATGGAAAGAAACAGGGGACAAGTTTGATGGTGCTGGACTTCTTCACTGTCTTAGGAAACTGGAATTATTTGATGAAGCCCTTATATTTGCTGATGAATTGATCAGCAAATATCCTGATTTCGATTGGTGTCGAAATGAAGTTATATGGACTTACATCCAGGGGATGCTTGATAAATTCGATGAAGAAGAACCTCTTGAAAAGGTAGTAGAGATGACCAAAAGAATAATGAGTTTGAATCCTGAAGGTTTAGCTGCAAAGATGATAGTTTTTAGAGTGTTGAAATCAGCCAAGTCTTCTAATCATTGGGAGACTGTTAATGAATGGGTGGTTAAAATTGATCCGGATTCTCTTAGTGCGGAGCCCATGATGGATGATTCAGGTAGGGAGAGATGGAGTGACCAAGCCCTCTGGTATAATTACCGCATAAATGGACTTGTCGAGAAAGGGGATACAAAAGAAGCGATAAATGCAGTCGATGAAATTTTAGAACGATTCCCAAAACAACGAAAATTTTTCCTGCGACTTAAGGCCTTAGCAAACCATCTCCTTGGTAACCTGCCTGAATCAGAAAAGATTTATCAAAATCTATGTAGTGGTTATAAGCCTGACTGGTGGATTCTTCATGAGTATGCAAAAGTAGTTAGAGATATAGGCCGCAGAGAAGATGCTTTAAAACTAATGTACCAAGCTGCTAGTGGTCAGTCAAAACTTGAATCTATGGTATCACTATTTGCTGATATTGGAATGCTCTGCAAGGAACTGGCAAAGTACGAAGAAGCCAGAGCACATCTTGTTCTATGCAAGTACGTTAGAAATGAAAAGGGATGGACTGTACCTGAGCCTATAATAAATACTGTTGATGATTTAAATAGAATCATTGGTAATAACAAAGAACCATCTTCTCTAAAAGAAGCATTGAGTATTTGTAGAAGAGAGTGGAGTCAACTATTGTGTAAAGGAAGCGACTCGGAGAGTTTGTCATACAAGAATCGCAAAGTAAAAAAGGGACTTGTTGGTAAAGTAAATTTATGTCGGAGAGACCATCCATTCTGTTTTATTATTGCGAGAGATGAGCAATCATTCTTCTGTTATAAGTCAGATTTGCCACCTGATACAATAGATGGAACTGAAGTTAGTTTTGATGCAATTCCGTCTTTTGATAAAAAGAAGAATAAAGAATCATGGAAGGCTTCGAATATACGGCACTACACATAACACAGCATAAAAGATTCGTGCCTGACGGCACTCACCCAAATTTTTGCTTCGCAAAAACTTCTTTTATGCTGGGAACGTTGTCTGTAATTGCCACCGGAGAAAATTGAAAAACTATGAGTGATATAACACGAAATCCATTTAAACCTTCAGATTTGGAAATAATTTGTAAAATATTAGCAGATACAAATTCCGGATTATCGGGCTCAGAAATTGGACATTTTTTAAATCAAATTGATATAAAAGATATATCACCGGAAATGACAAAATGGAAAAGATTATATAATGCATTAGTTGAATATCAAAATATTAATAAAAAAGGTAATAAGGTTCTCTCTTTTATTTCAATAGCTTTACAACCAACAAGATATATTAAATCTAAAGATTTACTTTATGATAAATTATATCAAATTAATCAAGTTTTAGCATTTCATGGATTAGAATTTCAAGATGATGGGGAATTTTATAAAGTTACAAAAATTAACAATTTATCAGAAGCTGAGAAACGTGTTGATAAACTGAAATCACTAATTAATAATCGAAATTTACATAATGATCTTTTACAATTTTGCAGAGCTGAATTGTTAGATAAAAACTATTTTCATGCTGTTTTAGAAGCAACAAAAAGTATTGCTGAAAAAATAAGAAAAAAAACTAATTTAACATGTGATGGATCAGAATTAATTGATAAAGCTTTTTTAGGTGATAATCCAATATTAGTAATTAATAATTATAAGGTTGATTCTGAAATAAGTGAACAAAAAGGATTTGCTAATTTGTTAAAAGGAATATTTGGTATGTTCAGGAATCCAACTGCACATTCCCCAAAAATTGAATGGGATCTGCAAGAAGAAGATGCTATGGATTTATTTAGTATAGCTTCTCTTTCATTAAGAAGAATTGATAATAGTAAATTAAAATAAAAAACGGCAGCAACTACAGACAACTTGTGATATATGCTGCGGTACTCAGACTTTTTGAGTACAAAAAGTCTTGTGTTCCTAGGTCTCACAAGCATCCATGAAGCTAAGGTATTGTTTTGAGGTGCTTCTGCTTGTTCGACTCATAAAAGTGCTTTGATTTTTTATTAAATAAAAGATTTTAATTGATATTTTTGATTGTTTTATTTTATATTAATATTCTTAGGGATATACCATACTTTTACGGACATATATCAAGACCATTATGCGAAACAGCCACAAAAAATTTAGACCCGGTGTCCATGCCGGGAAAAGAAAGGAAATATTGCTATGACCAAAACGATATTATCAGAAGAACAAAAAGCTCAAGTCGTTAATTTCATAAAAACAAAACCTGAAATGAATTCAAAAGAGATTGCGAGCATTTTGAATTACCCTGTAGAATGTGTTCGCTCATTGAAATCTCATGTTACGATGGGAACATACGACAAAGCGATAATTGACGACGATAGTGAAATAGATTATGAAATTAGTTTAAGCATGGAAAAAGATCTGCAAACATTTCTTTTGAATGATTGGTCACAAATTGAACCTGGATTAAAGCTTGTAGAAAAAGGAAAAGAATATCAAATTGAAGTTGGAAGAATTGATATTTTAGCAAAAGACAAAAATGATAAATATGTAATTATAGAATTAAAAGCAGGAAAAGCCAAAGATGATGCTTTAGGACAACTTCTTGGTTACATGGGTTTTGTTTCTGAAACATTAGCAAATGGTAAGCCAGTTCGTGGTTATATAATTGCAAATGATTTTGAATAAAGATTAAAATATGCAGTCAAGAATATTCCTGATGTAAAGTTAAAAGCATATAAAGTTAATTTTTCATTTGTGGATATAAACAGGTAATGAACTTTTCGGAGTCGTGCCTCAAAGTTTATAAATGAATTGTAATGTGGCTGCATCGCCTAACAAAGCTTATGCGCTTCACTCGCTGGCGTTCGCCTGGGCTTGCTTCGACAAGCTCAGCACAAGTCGCCATATCGCGCGAAAGGCCGCACGACGTCGCATAAGCAAAACGTTATATGAAATGCCCGTTTTTCATGAAAAATGCTTGACTTTTCATGAAATTTAACTATATTATCTGTAGTGGAGGTGATATTATGGCAATTCTACAAGTTCGCGATATTGATGATAGATTATATGCTTCACTAAAAGCTATTGCAAAAAGCCAAAACAGATCTATAAGCCAGGAAGTAATTTCTATTATTGAAAAGTATCTTTCAAATCCGGCGGTTTATAAAAGTAATCCAACAAGAGAATTTATAGCACTTTCTGGTGCGTGGGAAGATGATCGAAGTGCAGATGAAATAATTGATTCGATAAAAAAATCTCGTAAAAACTCCGAAAGGTTTAAAAAAGAAAATGTCATATTTGATTGATACAAACATAATTATTTATAGCCTTAAGGGTGATTCGGTTGTTCAAGAGAATTTTTTAAAAAATGAGAATATTCCAAAAGCAATATCGGTAATCACTTATGGAGAATTGTTATTTGGTGCTCAAAAATCCCAAAATTATGAAAAGAATTTAGCGATAGTTTATCGGATAAAAGAATTATTTCCAATAATCGATATTGATAAAGCTATCATTGAAACTTTCAGTGAATTAAAAGTAAATTTGCAAAAGATAGGTTCTCCAATAGATGATTTTGATTTATTAATAGCATCAACAGCGCTGACCATGAATTCAATTTTAGTCACAAATAATGAAAAGCATTTTAATAGAATTAAAGGATTAAAAATAGAAAACTGGTCCAGGAAGTAAGAATAAATAACGGGCACTGCGTACAACAAAGCTTATGCGCTTCACTCCCTGGCGTTCGCCTGGGCTTGCTTCGACAAGCTCAGCACAAGTCGCCACATTTGCCAATTTATGCAACAAAAACTTCTTGCTTTTATATAGTGCATAATATACAAAATTTTATTACTTACATTTGGTAAACGGTCGTGTAAGCAAAACGTTGTTTGCAATACCGTTTATATTATTACGATGCCATCCGTGGCGGCATATATTAACTAAGGATAGTAATAATGGCGAAGATAATTGGCCAAATAGGTGTTGACAAAAAAAAGTTTGGTTAATCTTTAACCATGTTATATTATGGCATGTAAAGAATAAAATTGGAGATTATCTATGAAGAAGGAAAGAAGAATTATTTCAGGATTTTTGATTACAGTATCATTATTACTGGCAATCGGGTGTGATACGGGAGGATCGAGCGGAGGCAGTACAAGCTATGCCATAGGCGACACCGGTCCTGCCATAGGCGACACCGGTCCTGCCGGAGGCCTGATTTTTTACATTGATGAGGCAGACGCGTACAGCTGGACCTATCTGGAAGTAGCGCCTGTAACAAGCGAATGGACATTTAAAGAATGGGGAGATTCTGGTACACAAATAGGCGGCGATGCGGCTTTAACCGGAATTTGCGATGGGCAGGCGGCTACAGATGCCATAGTTGATCATATGGAAGGTGAGTCAATAACAGGAACTGCTGCTCAGTTATGTGATGCGTTGATTTGCGGCGGTTATGACGATTGGTTTTTGCCGTCCAAGGGCGAGCTGGATGCCATATGGGATAACCTGGTTAATGATGGCACTGGAGAAAATAGCGGTGTCGGCGGGTTTGCCGATGATTACTATTGGTCGTCGTCCGAGAGCAATAGTAACGACGCGTGGTACCAGCACTTCGACGATGGATTCCAGGACGACGACAATAAGGACTTCGCCAGGCGGGTTCGGGCTGTTCGGGCTTTTTAGCTATTTATCCATTTAGCTATTGGGGGTTATTAGGGGGCTTGCCCCCTAATTTTAAAGTTTTAAAAAAATGGCACTATATTACGATTTAAAAGTATTTCAAGATGTATATCAGTTGATTCTTAAAGTGTTCGAGTTCACTAAGGACTTCCCGAGGGAGTATAAATTTACCCTTGGACAGGATATGAAACGGGATGCGATTGTTCTTGTACGCAGTATTTACAGGGCTAACAAGGCGAAGAACAAAACCGAGTATCTTGAGCAGTTCCTTGATGACTTTGAGATCCTTAAACTTGAAATACGGCTTTGTGTGGATCTGAAAATGATGTCATTTAAAAAACAAGCCGAGATTGCCCTTCTCATGGAGGGCATAGGAAGACAGATTACCGGCTGGCGAAACGCCGGCTTGTAATAAATGCCGGAATCATTGCAGGTATTCTGCTGTGAGTGAGCAAGGCTTAGTTTAAAAGCGGTAAAGGGACTGGTAATAATCAGTTAATTCGTTCTTATATTGAATGCTCGATATAAGGCAAGACTCCTTTACTAAACCTGTTTGTGTCGGCGGGTTTGCCAATGAATACTATTGGTCGTCGTCCGAGAACAATAGTAACAACGCGTGGAACCAGAACTTCAACAATGGCAACCAGAACAACAACAATAAGGACAACAACAAACGGGTTCGGGCTGTTCGGGGTTTTAATCTAAGTCGGTATTATGCCGCTTTTCGGCAGGATACTATTATATTGGAGGTAGTCTTGCAGTTAGAGTTGTTTCCTTTTTACGAATTAGAAAATTGCTCTATAAAAGCCGATGAGCTGTTTCAGGCATATTTTGACTGCAAAAGTAATAAAAGACTTACTGCCAATGCAATGGTATTTGAAGTTGATTATGAAAGCAAGTTAATACAATTACTTGAAGATATCAATACAGGTAATTATTACCCTGGTAAATCAATAGCATTTATTGTTAACAAGCCGGTCAAAAGAGAAATTTTCGCCGCTGATTTTAGAGACCGAATCGTTCATCATTTGATTATTAATAAATTGAATCCATTGTTTGAAAAGGATTTTATCAGAGACAGTTTTGCGTGCAGAGTCGGTAAGGGTACGCATCACGGTATAGAAAGAATTGATAAATTTATTAAGCAATGTTCCAAAAATTATAATGAAGACTGCTTTATTTTGAAACTCGATATACAGGCATTTTTCATGAATATTAACAGGAAACTGCTATTCGATAAACTTCATAACTATATTCTTGATAAATATCACCAACATGATCAGAAGATAGTCCTTGATTTATGCCGGAAAATCATTTTTTATTCCCCTGTTGATAATTGCATCATGAAAGGGCACAAAACCGACTGGAGTGGACTACCCAAAAGCAAGAGTCTATTCTATACACCGAAAGATTGCGGGTTACCTATTGGAAACCTTACGAGCCAAGTATTTGCCAATTTCTATCTGAATTCCTTTGACCATTTCATTAAACACGATTTAAAATCAAGATTTTACGGAAGGTATGTTGATGATGTTGTGATTGTCCACAATGATAAAGATTACCTCAAGTCACTTATTCCAAAAATTAAGAACTTTTTGAATGATAAGTTATTTCTCACGCTTCATCCGGATAAAATCTACTTGCAGCATTACAGTAAAGGGGTAAAATACCTTGGGTCTGTTATCATGCCAAACAGGATTTATATTACCAATAGGACAAAGGGTAATTTTTACAGCTCGATTAGCAGATACAATGACTTATCAGAATCGCATAAACCGGAAAAAACCGAGTTGCAAAAAATTCAATCTTCGATTAACTCATATCTCGGCATGATGATACACTATAAGTCATATAATATTCGTAAAATGTATCTAGTAAAATATTTGAATGCTTTTTTGAAAAAGAGATTTGTTACTACAGTAAAATATAGTAAGATTGTTGTTAAATGTGTGTAAGAGATAGCTTATCAGGCGGCATCCATGCCGCAGCTTTTTACTATTACAAAGCCCAGCCCCAGCCGATAACAGCGGTTACCCGGCTCCGTTCGCGTGCACTCACTCCGGCCCAAATTGCGCTTTGTCACATTGGCCTCCGCTACGCTACGGCCAACGTCGCTTACCCCGGAACGTTAAACAAAACCGCCTGAAAGGCGGCTGCTCCCGCTATTTCTTTGACTACTGCAACAAACCGCCTGAGGTTGTTACAAAAGATACAATCATAAATTATTTGTATCACCTTGTGCATCAAGACTCCGTGTAGGTGAGCTGATAAATTTAAAGGAAAAATATTTTTTAAAATGACTACTAAAATAATTCTTGCAATTAGTATTCCCGCTATTTAAACTCCATTAATAAACAATAGAGATTATACTCTGATTTTTTGTTGAGGGGACAACGTTTTTCAATCAGGCCATTACGTTCAACTCGGGGTGTATTGTTGTAACCTGCAGGCAGGATCAGATTACACTCCTAAACGGTAGGTGAAATTTCCCACCCACCTTTTTCTTTTATATCTTTTATTATTTAACTTTCTGTAGCGAAGAAATCGTAGCCTCTGTTGCCTTACATGAAACATATTGTTCGCCAAAACTTTACAAATATTACATTTACTATATTGATTATTATTTATTAATTTTTTATAATTATCATTTCTTATAATGACACCGAAATGTTGTATAAAAAGTGCGATTATAGTTAATCTATTAAATCAATATGACCCATTTCTAAAGCAAAACGGAAAGGTATTCTTATTTGGGCACATCCATATTGTTTTGTTTCACTGGATTGTATTCCATGTTTTGATGAATAATTTGCTTCTTTTGTGAACTGTAACTTATCAGAGGAGTATAAATCAATTGAATCACCACTAACACTGTCATTTATATCCAGATGACTTTTTTCAGAAAATTTTGAGACTTTTATATCAAGTTCTTCTGTAATCGATGCATTTGCATTTTTTTGACATAAATATTTGAAACATCTCCCAATATTATCAATTTCAACACTGGTTTGCAAAGTTTGTTTTCTTGTTTTAATAGCAATCCTTTTACCTTCTATGGTTTCACCACGATTAATAAATTTCATAAAATTACCTTATTATTTAATCATGAGAGTATTAGATAAATTATTATATTTAATCGAAAACAATTCTTCAATATCAGAATATGAAAATTCTTTAATATCAGTTCCAATTCTGGAAATAATCTGTATGATTAAGTGCTTTTCAAGTGTAGAAATTGATTTGTTCATTTGAATAGTATACTTAACAGAGTCATGATTTAAATAATTATCAAATTCCTCCTCAGTTATTTCATTGTTTAATAACTGTTGATGAAGCTCTAAAAAATTTATCTTTTTAAGAAGATTTGTTAATGCTGTAGTATATAAATCTTGTTTTATAGTTGTAACCTCGGAAAACATAAACAGCTTAGAGACATGTCGTTTTATTTGATCTTCACTTAACCAATAAATATTCTTTTCTGCGCCTACTTCTAATTCACCAATCTCAATAAAAGATCCAATTTCTTCTTCTTCGTTAGTATGATTTGTAATATTATAATTATCCATTTATTAACCTCGTTGAAATATTATATTGATTACAAAAAACATTATCCCCTTTTAAATAATTCGGAGATTTGTAGTTATAATTAAATTCTATTATTCCTAAAATATCAGGATCATCATTATTAATCGATCCAATTATAGTTAATATATAATCCTTTTCTTTCTTTTGGTAATAATTTCTACTTAAAGTAAATTCTCCATTAAGGTTGCTTTTATTAAGGATATTTTTTGCAAAAGATGATGTAGTACTAGATAAAAACTCAAAGACAAAATCAAATCCAATACCTTTAATTGGGGTTTGTGGTAATAATAAAAATATTTTTTTTAATATTGTTTCAGTAAAATTACATTTGTCTTCAAATTGATTGAAATCGTTTATTTGCAATGTTAAATTATTATTTGTTGGTATTACCGAAATTCCACAAAAATCGAATTTAACATCTCTTTCTTCAAAATTAAAACTGATGCCAATTTTTTTATTAAAATTTGGTTGTTTATCCAAATCAAAATTTTTCATTAACCACATAGGATCAAAAATTCTTGTGTTCCATGCACCAGGAACAATAATATACGATGTTTTTAATCTGAACGTTTCCATAAAACAAATATTGTATTGTTAAATATATTGTCAAGTTAAATAAACATTGGATTAAGGCAGAAAGTCCGGTCGTGTATTCATATATTGGATTGTTATCATCCGGCACCGCACCTAACAGAGCGTACACTCAATTGCTTAATCTACTTTGGCTAACAAATTATAATTGACAAATGATTCAAAAACTTCATAATTATTATTCCATCTAAACCGCAACTGCGCGTACACTCCTAAACGTTATAGGAAAATTTTGCCCCCTTTCGATTGCAAAATTTAAAGTTTGACATATAATTATTTTGTAATTATATTATAATTATGAAAAGGATAACTTTTAACTGGGATAATAAAAAGAATTCTGCAAATATAACTAAGCATGAATATCTTTCGATGAAGCTAAATCCATATTATATGATGATAATGCAAGAATAATGCATGATCCAGATCACTTAGAAGATGAAGAACGATTTATTATCATCAGAGTGAGTGATAGATTAAATATTCCTATTGTTTGTCATTGCTATCGTGAAAACGATGAAATAATGAGAATTATTTCGGCAAGGAAAGCAACAAAGAATGAAAAGAAGCAATATGAGGAGTTTTGAAAATGAGAAAAGAATATGATTTTACTGATTCAGTAAAAAATCAATATGCAAGTAAACTGTCATAACCGATTTAAAAGAACGTGAAAAAATTCAATTATAAAAGATAAATTATGAATATCAAATCAATATTTACTGATGAAGATTTTATAAACTTAACACGTGTGCAGGAGGGTGTTGGAATAAAATTTAATATCTTTTCTGTTCTTGGGCAAGCTGATTATGAGATAAAACATAGCAATGTTATTTCTTGGTTACTAAATCATAAAGGCAGTCATGAATTAAAGGATATTTTTATTAATAAATTTATTGAGCTACTCAGAGATATTTATAATATCAATATTGTTTTGAATATTAATAATTCGGTTGTATATAGAGAGAAATATTATATTGATATTATCATTGAAGATTCAAGTAATAAAGTTATTGTAGCAATTGAAAATAAATTTGGGTCACAAGAAAGTTATCAACAATTACTTCAATATCGTAAACAAATTGAAAAGGTGTACAAAGATTATCAACAATTTTATATCTTTTTGACTCCTCTCGGAAATCAATACTCCAGTGATCGAGACAATTGGATTCAGATCAGCTACAAAGATATTTACTCAATAATTCTAAATATTGTTAATATATGCAAATTTAAGGATCAAAATATTTCAGAATTTTTAAAAATGTATTTAGAATTAATTGATAGCCGATTATTTGGTAATATTCAAGGGAAATATTTAATAGAAGCTTTATTAAAACGATATAGTACTGAATTAGAAAATTTATCAATTGAAAATATTATTAATCAATATCAAACTTACATCAATAGTATCTCAAAGGGAAAATCAGATTTATATATTGAAACACTACAAGTATTGATTAATACACATGGTAATGTGCCAATTATTTTACGTGATTATGCTTGGGAACAACTTTATAAAAATTCAGATCCGCCAAGTTTTCGTAGATTAAGCAGTATTGGTTTTTCAACTTACAATTTAAAATCTATAATTAAAGAAAATATTTCACAGGAACTAATACATAATGTTTTATATTATTTGTCTTTCGGAAAAAATGAAGTGATTTTTTCTTTTGCCATTTATCCCCCCAATAAAGAACAAAGAAAAGCCCGAAATGCTTTAGTTGAATGGATTAAAGATAATCCTCCAACCTCAAATTTTGCTAATCGAAGAGAATATGATTATTATATCATATATGAAGCCGTTGTACTATCTAAAGAAGATTTTTTAAAAAATAATTTGGACTCATTAAAAATTAAATTAGTTGATAAAATCAATAATATGTATAGCTCTACAATAAAAGAATTAGAATTATATATATCAAATTATTCATAATTTTCATATTGCCTCGCCCGTCCTTGGCCCCGGCAACTGGTTGCCATCATGGGGGCAAAGTCCTTCGCACAACTAAGCATACCCGCTTCGTCGCAGCGTTCGCTTGGCCTTCGTCACATTTTTATCTCTAAAAAAATGAGTTTTTTACATACTTTTTTTGTAGGTAATAAAGGCGGCTTTTTTATTATGCTACCCTCATGGAGTTTTATGCAAACAGTGATATATCACAGGCTGCAATAATGTTATCCCTGAGTGGATGAAACGACAGAGTATGGTGTACACTTGACAGATGATGATAAGCGTGCTATATAAAGTACCATCAATAACAGATGCAACAATCACGATATCACGATACGGGAAGACTTGCTGTTAATTGTTATATTAACAGTACAATAACTGTACCATGACGTGCTGTACATAAAAATGAACCAGCCAGCGATGGCTGAGAACAATAAAAAGGAGCAAATCCATGTTCCGCCTTTTTGATACCAGCGATTATGATAAAACATTTATACATTCTTATTTTGAAGAAATATACCATGATGTTGCAACAATAGTTCCGCAATCGGTGTATCAGAGTGACAGAGCTCGTGTCAATGTTAAGGGAAATGAGATAGCGATTGATTTTATTGAATCGTTGCATGAATCGGTTGTACGCTATGTGTTTACCATACCGGAGATTGGTGCGTTTGGCAATGGCAGGCATCCTACAACATTCATGTGTTTAGGGCTGCTTGCAGAAACACTGCATATACGGGTAAAGAACAATATTAATACAATAGCCATGCTTGATGCAGGAACAGGCACCGGTATCCTTGCTCTATGCGCTGCCAGTATGGGAGTAAAACATATAGATGCGTTTGATCTAAGCATCCAGGCGTATGAATGCGCCAAAAAAAATATTCAGGGGAATGATGCAATAAACCTTTACTGCTGTGATGTTGCTAACTGGGATATGACAAAGCGATATGATTGTATCACCGCAAATCTTATGACCAGCCTCATACTAAGAAGCATCCCTGCGTTTTCATTGCTCCTTAATGAAAAGGGGTATTGTATTGTCAGTGGAATAATTGAGGAAAGAAAGATTGAGGTTATCAACACGTTTGTAAAATATGGATGCTTTATAAAAGATGAGCAAACCAGCCAGGGCTGGTTTGCTGGTTTGTTTCAGAAAGAAGTCATCAATCCTTAGTGGTTGAAGCTCGCAATTCTTTTTTAAGGATTTTTCCTACATTTGATTCGGGCAGCGTTTCACGAATTTCTATCGCCACCGGCCATTTGTATTTTGCAAGTCGCGGTTTGCAAAATTCCAGAAGTTCATCAGGTGTTATGCTCTGACCCTCTTTGAGCACAACAAACGCTTTGATAGATTCGCCACGTTTTTTGTCAGGTATTCCAATTGCGGCGCATTTTGCTACCTTTTCGTTTTGATACAGAACCTCTTCAATCTCGCGGGGATAGATATTATAACCGCCTGAAATAATGAGGTCTTTTTTGCGGTCAACAACAAAAAAATAGCCGTCTTTATCCATGTAGGCTATATCACCGGATTTTAAAAAGCCATCATTAGTAAATGCTTTTTTAGTTTCTTCAGGCTTGTTTAAATACCCTTGAGTAACCTGAGGACCTTTGAATAACATCTCGCCGGGTTTACCAACAGGCAGTTCTTTTTTTCCTGTTTCCAGATCAACAATCTTAACTTCAGTGTCAGGGTAAGGGATGCCAATGCTTCCTGGCTTTTTTAGTCCCTTATAGGGATTGAGATGTGTTTGTGGGGAAGTTTCGGTCATGCCAAAGCCTTCATTTATCTCAACACCGGTGAGCTTCTTAAATTCCTGAAGAATTTCAACAGGTAATGATGCTGCACCAGATGTTATCAGTTTGAAACAGGTCAAATCTGTTTTTTTTAAATCAGGATGCTGCAACATACCAAAGTACATTGTAGGGACTAACGGTGACATTGTTGGTCTATACTTGCGAATAGCTTTTAATAAATTTTCAGGTTGAGGTTTTGGTATAAGAACGATTGTCCATCCCATATATAATGGAAGATTCATTGCCGCTGACATGCCCAATACATGAAATATAGGCGGTGAAGCCATTGCGATTTCTTCACCACGATTGGTATTGAACCACTTTTCATACATCTGCACCATGCACCCCAGATTGCGATGCGTTAAAATTGCACCTTTTGATATGCCTGTTGTTCCGCCGGTATACTGATATGCTACAACATCATCAAAGGTAATGGCAACATGCGGGGGATTTGGCTCTGACACCTTTATGCAGTGCTTAAA
>DCUV01000070.1:88421-88572 GCA_002328585.1 Spirochaetia bacterium UBA2205 | reverse complement strand
CCATCCTTTCGTTTTCTGAAGGTGATATACCATTTGATGAAGCATTGCAACGTTATAATGCATATACCGAAAAGCTGAAAAATGATAAAACTGAAAAACAATATGAAGATTATATCATCAATTGTCTTGGCACCCATAACGCCTATAACTT
>DCUV01000070.1:0-88319 GCA_002328585.1 Spirochaetia bacterium UBA2205 | reverse complement strand
TCATTGATAGTGAACTCTGAAAGTTTTAGTATTATTTTTATAGCAATAACATCATCATCCTTTTTTTCAAAAGATTCATTTCTTCAATTTTCAGCTCAGCTTAAAACGGTGATGAGTCCATTGACAGCTACCGATAGTATGTCCTTAGATATACCCAACTGTACATTGCAGTACATTCATCAAACATGCAGCAAATTACTGCCTGCTCCACTTACATTGTATGGTATCCATTTGATATCACCCTTCAGCACTCTGAGCCATTTTGGTTTATATTCACTTTTAGAGGTTTCATCTATAATAAAAAACAGATTAATTGATATTTTTGGTCAATATGCGTTTGCTCTTTCTATGAACCGATATCTGTGTATCAGTACAAATCCTGATATCAACACCCGTTTATTTACCATTGTTTATAAAGAAATATCCATCCCGGCAAAATTTTATAAAAAAACCATTGAAAAGGAAGAAGAAATTACCCCAACATTGATAGAAATCCTTCATTTTCGATAAATAAAGAGCTTTTTCATGAGAAAAAAACAAATTGTTATCATAGGATCATCTGATGATACTGTACATTACGATACGGCATACGTCATTGGGGCGTTTATAGCAAGCAATAGCTGGATACTTATTACCGGTGGCCGAACTGGCGTTATGGAAGCAGCATCAAAGGGTGCGCATGATAACGGTGGTATTGTAGTTGGTATTTTGCCATTTGATACATTCAACGATGCCAATAGTTACTGTGATATCGTCATTCCAACTGGAATAGGTTTTGCACGTAACAGTATCAATGTTTTATCAGCAGATGTTGTTATTTCAATTGGCGGGAAATCGGGAACACTGAGCGAACTATCGTATGCATGGCAATATGGAAAACCAATAATAAGCTGTGTTTTTACCGGAGGATGGAGCCAAAGGATTGCAGAAGAGCCAATCGATGACAGACAAAACGGGAGTACTCTCTATGCAGCATACTCACTTGATGATGTATTTTCTTTCTTATATAAACTGATACAGTAAGCTATAGCAAATAACCTGCAAAATAACGTATTGCTTCACCATTATTATCTACTAGTCTAACGGTATGGTTGTTCAGCACAACATAGCCATTCAACTCAAGAAAGTCTAATCCATCCTGGACTATTTTTGAAACGTCATAAAAGTTTTTTAAATTTCTTAATTTTAACTCGCTATCAACATCATCAGTTATTTTCCTTATATCAGCGACACCGTTATTATTACTCAACGAATGTGCCACAAAATAGTGGGGATACAGTGGTGTATCATGACGCAACTTCAGCCTCAACATCATTTTTGCATCATCAGCAAGTGCTTCGCTGGCAGAAAAATGTGACATGGTAATGGGTCGTGAAATATTTACCTTTGTTACATTGCGAAAAATTTTAAGAAAAGAAACTGGCACACCAACAGGATTATAATATTTATGGGCAACTTCAACGGGGATAATAGCAATCTCCTCTGATGTTTGTTGTAAAAGAATTGATAGCCTTTCAATAAATATATCCTGAATGATATCCTGCATTGGCATAGTATCAGGTGTTTCATCATTAGGTGCATTTGAATACAGTATGGTAATACCATGTTCAACACAGATTAAAATGTAATTGAGCAGTGTCTCACGATACAGTGTGGAAGAATACCGTGTTTTATCGACAATATAACCACCACTCATCCTGAAAAGGTAGCGCAACAAAGAGTTTTTTAATAACTGGCTGTTAATATTAAATCGCGGCAAAGGAATAGTTATAAATTTTATGAGCGCCAGAACAACAAAAATTGAATCCGCAATCTGGTTGGCGTTACAAATATAGACCGGATTGGCTGTCATTGCTATTTTTTTTAAATATTTAATATCACCACTTAAAGAAATTCTCTCTTCAAAAAATTCTACTATTTTACGCCGGTATAGCAATCCATATATATAAAAAAACAGCCGTGCAGCTTTAAGCATTAATAAAGAAAACGAATATACATATCTATCGCTTATGCTGGTATAATAAAATTCTATAATTGTTTTAAGCTGCTCTTCATAATTTGTTTCGTTCAGATTGTTATAGAGCGATAGTTCATATAAAAATTTTTTAGGTTTTTTTAGATGTTTATACTGGTGCAGTAATTGTATATATTCATTTTTTTGATCAAGCACCTCTCTTTTTTTTTCAGGGATAGACAGTTCTTTGATCATTCGTTCAACGACAATATTTTTGAATATGAGCCCGCTCATCCGCTCTATGCCTTTTTTTCTTTCCTTTGCTTTAATTCGCGCCCTGCGGGTAAGAATTTCATATTTTGCGGGATTTTTTATAGTCTCAATTAAAAGCCATGGGTCTCTTTTATTTAACAATACCTCATATAAAGAACGATAAATAGGCATGGTGATGGTATATCTATCAGCCAATTCAATAATGGGTTCAATAGCATATGCTCCTTCTACAAGGTAATGTACCCTTCCACTCATCCTCCCCAGAACATCGTCGGGTTTAAACCGTAAAAGAAATCTATCGAACAAACTTAATGTCGTACCTTTTTGTGTTATCTGCTCTCCTATTTCTTTACCAAACCTCCTGTTCCTGCTATGCTGGCTTAATGCAGTAGCAACCAGATCACCCAGACCTGCTATACCGGTTATTGTATCCTCCTGCCCTCCCAGACATTTACCCAGTTGCACCATCTCTTTCAGCGCCTGTGCTATCAGAGCTCCCATCAGGTTATCACCACATTGCGGCAGGTTGCTGATAAGCCCTGCAGCAATTGCAGCAGGATTTTTCAAGGTGCTTCCACAATCAACACCAATGATATCGTTTATAGGTATACATTCTATGTACTCATTTGATAGTAAGTTCATAAAAAAATTAATTGAGCTATTGGATTTGCTTGCTATATGTAATGCGGTATGGTATTCTTTACAAACCTCTTCAGCATGGCTGGGCCCATATACTGCACAAACCGTATCCATTAAAAATGGCAACGCAAGTTCTATTGTTTGTGACATTGTATAGATTCCACTGCCAATTTTACAAAATCCTTTTGAAAGATAACCACAATAGGTATCAGGCTGTATATGGCGTCGTAATTTTACACAGATATCATAAACAACCTTTGAAGGAGTGGCAATGATAATAGCATCCGTTTGTTTCACTGATTCTTTGAGATCATGATACGCAATTATAGAATCAGCCAGTATCATACCAGGAAGATATGCAGTATTGGTATGATTGTTATTAATGGTGCGCACCACATCCTTTTCATACGCCCACATCCTGACAGTCATTTCAGGGTGATTGTGCCCTATAACATTAGCTAACGCTGTACCCCATGAACCAGCTCCAACGATGGTAACAGTTTTAATTAAATTTGTATTTTCCTGATGATGCATATTAATTATTCACACTATACAATTGGCGTTACACTTTTTTACTGATGTAACTTTAACTTATTTAACTTAATAGATGAGAGATGCCATCTTCTATCTATTAATTATCTATTGGACTATTAAAATTTTACAGACTAATTACATATAGTCAAGGTAATCTTTTAATTTTCGTGCTCTGGTAGGATGGCGCAACCTCCTTAAAGCCTTTGCTTCTATCTGTCGTATACGTTCACGGGTTACTTTAAACACATAACCAACCTCTTCCAGCGTATGCGAGTAGCCATCATCCAGTCCAAAACGCATACGGATAACCTTTTGTTCACGTGCTGGTAATGTGCTTAAAACAGCATTTATCTGTTCTGACAATAAGCGATATGCTGCGGTATTAACAGGTGAATCCACTTCTTTATCTTCTATAAAATCACCCAGTAGCGAGTCTTCTTCTTCGCCAATGGGGGTTTCAAGCGATATTGGCTCACGGGCAACATTTTTAACACCTTTTACCTTGCTCACATGCCAGCCCAATCTATCGGCTAATTCATCCGGACTTGGTTCACGGCCAAACTCCTGTTGAAACAACCGTGTTTCACGCATAACCTTATTAATTTGCTCTATCATATGTACCGGAATACGGATGGTACGAGCCTGATCAGATATAGCTCGTGTTATTGCCTGACGTATCCACCATGTTGCATAGGTGGAAAATTTATATCCTTTTCGATATTCAAACTTATCAACAGCCTTTATCAGTCCAATATTACCTTCCTGGATAAGGTCAAAAAAGTGCATGCCGCGATTTGCATATTTTTTGGCTATTGATACAACAAGCCTCAGATTAGCATTGATAAGTTCCTTCTTTGCCAGTGATATTTTCCGATGCCCTATTTCAATCTGTGTGCCCCATTCCATAATTTCGTCACAGGTTGAACCAGCTTCCTGCTCAATCCTGCGTATCTTCCGCTCATTGTTTCTGATATCCTTAACTATCTCTAAAAGCTCATCTTTATTTTTAACCTTCAGCTCTTTTAATATCTTTTTTACATCTTCATTCTTTTCTAATTTACGCCCAAACTGCTTCAGCTCTTTGACAGTTTTGTTAAAACTGTTTTCCAGATTATTAAAAAAATGACGGGTTTCTTTTATACGGGTAACCATTGATAATATTCGCTGTGCAGTTTTATTTATCTCATTTTCATGCACCTGTAAGTTTATCAATGCCTCCCTGATACTACTGCGGGATGCCATCATCTTTTCTTTCAACTCTAATGCTTTTTTTGAATCTTCAGATAACTTTTTAAGTTTGGCTTGACTTTGCATTATCTTTTTATCTTCAGCAATGATAATGCTCATATTATTTTCATATCGTTTTTCAAGATCGTGCATATCAAACGAGGAAAAATAGTAAAGCTTGTTAATACGCAAAATATCAGTTAACTTAATCTTACCGCTTTTTACTTTTGAGTGATTTTTAACAAGTTCATTGAGCAGCACCGTTGAGTCCAGAACAGCATTTTCAATTAATATTTCACCTTCTTCTATTCGTTTTGCTAATTTAACCTCCTGGTCACCCGATAAAAGCGACACCTTCCCTATTTCTTTCAGGTATAACCGTATTGGATCATCCGAAACGCCTGTTTCAGATGGTGAAGAAGATGATTTTTTAGAATGCGTTTTTTCCTTCTTTAATGGTGCAGCATCATTTCGTCTGGATGGTTCTTCAACAACATCAATGCCCAATTGGTTCAGTAGAATAAAAATATCATCAATCTTATCAGAATTTAATATCTTGTCGGGTAAAATATCATTGAGCTCATCATAGGTAATTTCACCATTTGATTTGCCCAATTCCACAAGTTTTTTAACCTCCGGAATGCTCTCTAAAAGTACATCACCCTTTGCCATAATTAATTCTACCCTTTATATTAAAATTATTATTACTTACAAAATCATTGATAACAATCACAAGAATTTATACAATTATACAATCCCTGCATTGATTTTTTAAACAGCTACTATCTCATTAATGTTTGATACTTCCTTTATTGTAGATGTACGAAGTTAACTTTTCTTTTTCACGTCGCAATACTTCAATCTCGGTTATATAATATTGTATATTCTCACGATTGTCCTTTTCAATTTTTTCTGCAAATTCATTAATTTTTTTGTCGATTGTAAAAAGCTTCATATTTAGTATAATTTCCGAATATGCAACATGAGGATCTTCAAATGAAAATTGTTTTGAAAATCCCTGTGTCAGCAATTTTTTTTCTTCGCCTTCAGGATAAAAATCAAACATCTTTTCCAGTGAAAAAGATTCATTGTCTTCATATAAAGTAATCAATGTCTGATATATATTCTTTGCTACAGTATCAGTAAAATCCTGTAATGAGCAATCAACAATGGCATTTTCAATAAGCAGGGGATAATTGCATAACAGTAATACCAATTCCCGCTGGCTTTTTGCATAAAAATCAACAGTATTATTATCGGTAACTATCACCCCATTAGTTGTTTTACCTTTTGTAAAACGTTCATAATCGGCTCGTATTGCCTTTTCATCAACCTGAAACACTGAACTTAGCTTTTTAAAATAGTGCTGCCGTTCAACCTCAAACGGGATAGTACGCAAAATATCAAAAATCTGCTTCAGTACATTAACCTGTGATTTTCCCTTATTTTCTGCAATAATCCGCTCAATGCGAAAATCAACCGGCTTGAGAGCACTATCAACAACAGCCATAAATTCCCGTGCACCACGTTTGTTGACAAAATCAAATGGGTCCATCTCGGGCAACTGCGCTATTTTTATAGTTATGTTAAGGTTTGCTGCAACGTCAAGCGAACGCAACGATGCCTTTACCCCCGCTGAATCGGCATCAAAAACAATGATTACCTCGTTGCTCAGGCGCGACAGCAGTTGCAGCTGCTCCTGCGTAAGGGCGGTGCCAAGCGGTGCAACAACATTCTGAATCCCAGCCTGATATACTCCAATAACATCAAGATAGCCTTCAACAACAATAGCCCTGCCCAATTCGGCAATGTGCTGCCGTGCTTTGTTGAATCCATACAGAATATTCCGCTTCTGAAATACCAATGATTCAGGAGAATTCATATATTTTGGCTCGCCAGATTCAATAATTCTACCACCAAAACCAATTATTTCATTTTTTTGGTCAAAGATTGGAAATATTACCCTGTTCCGGAACCTGTCATAATAATGCGATGTAGAATTCTTTACCGATTTATTAATATTACCGGTTTTAACGGCTATATCAAGCGGAACATTCTTCTGCCGCAAAATATCGGTTGCATACTGCCATTCATCAGGTGCATATCCCAATTGGAATTCGTCAATACCCTGTCGGGTAACCCCACGATTCAAGAGATAGTCCAGAGCACGCTTTCCTGCCGCTGACATCAACGCCTGACGGTAACGCTCTGCTATCATTGCATTTATTGCCAGTAATGTTGCATATTCATCGTTTTGCTTTTCCTCATTACGAACAGGAATGCCGACAATCTCGCCAACAATCTTTACACTTTGAACAAAATCTACATGCTCTACCTTTGCTATGAAGGTGAATACATTGCCTCCCTCATGGCAGCCAAAGCAATAAAACATCTGCTTATCAGGCGAGACAGTAAATGAAGGGCTTGTTTCCTTATGAAAAGGGCACAGACCAACATAGTTCTTACCCTTTTTTGTAAGAGTGGGAACATAACGCCGTATGATATCTTCTATGGCAGCCTTCTGCCGTATATGTTCAATCGTATCGCGGGGTATAGCCATTTGTTATAAATATATGGTGCAATCTATAATTTTTCAAGTTTTTGGGTAACTATTTGTTTTACAACCTGCCCGTCTGCTTTCCCTTTCAGGTCTTTCATCACCTGCCCCATGACCTTACCGGTATCCTTATTGGTGATAGTTCCCATTGAAGCAATCACTGCATCAACATGAGAGGCTATCTCATCAGCACTCATCTGCTGCGGTAAATACTGCATAATTATCTCAAGTTCCTGTTTTTCTTTACGAGCAAGGTCATCCCTGCCGGCTTTTTCATATTCAGCTATAGCTTCTTTTCTTCTTTTGGCGCTGCGTGTTAACACCTCAATGATTTTTTCATCGGTAAGCTCCTGCGTACCCTTTGTCTTTTCATACAGTATGTCCGATTTCATCATACGCAAGGTACTGCTTAACAGTTCATTTTTGCTTTTCATTGCGTCTTTAAGGTTGGATTCAATTGTGGTAAGGATGCTCATAGAAATACCTCACTGCAATAGTATTTGATGAAGTGACGTATACAGAGGAGAGAATTGTGACATATAATCACAGCGTATTTGTATGTCAACAAAAGTTTCAATCACTTTACAATTTTCATGTAATGCTCGTTGCCGTGGTGCATGCATGATAATGATAGCCATAGAAAATTTTTTCATACCCATGTATTGCAATGTTTTCATACAGCAGTTTTTGCCGGTTAAAATTTGCTGTATGCAGGGTTATAGTAAAGGGTGCACACCGTTTCATGGAAAGCAGCAAAGCTCATATACTACATGCAGATAATCCTGAGTGTACACAGATTACCGGAACTATCGCCAAACAATGTTAAAACATGGTGATGAAGCCATCAAGCCGTGTTATGTGGCTGCAAATTGCATGTAACACTTCTTCGTGGGCAAACAGCGCAGTAATGGTATATGAAATAAATTTTCCCTGCTTGCTTTCACGTTCAGTAATGTGTGCATCTATAGTATTCTCGGCACAAATATTGATGAGCATCTCTTTAAGAAATAGCTTGTTGTGAAAAATCGCCTTAAACATTATCTCTCGGGGAAATTCATTGCTACTATGCTTTTCGTCTGCTATCATAGCACGCCACACTGTTCATTAAGCATGCAAGGTAAGCAGTTCATATCCCGGTATATTCAGCTCATCGCGCATGGCTACAAGCTCTTTCATTACTTCGTTATTGACCGGCACTCCCTTATCCTTGCGCTCCAGATACGTTAAGTATTCCTTTTCGCCTGCCGTGTAGATTTTATTTTGACCTGGCATCCTGGCTGAAGTGCGCAACTGGCGCAGTATATCACCGGTAATTGATTTAAACGATGCAATGTCGGTAAACGCCTCAATATCGATGGCAATAAAAAAATGTCCTAAATGGTATGGCACTTTATTTCCCTGCATGTCAAAGCCGCTGAGCATTTTTAAATAGCTCCCCGCCTGTAATGCCGCCGACAGTATCTCAACAACAGTACAATAGCCATACCCTTTATACCCTGCGCCATCCTCGCCAATACCGCCCAATGGGGTCAGAGCCATGCTCCCTTTAATAAGCCCATCAAGTACCTGATGAGGGTTAGTACAGGAATTGCCATGGTTATCGATAACCCATCCTGGCGGAAGAGGTTTGTTAAGGCGGGCATACACCTCGATTTTGCCACGCTGGCTTACACTGGTGGCGCAATCAAGCAAAAACGGAAAATTCTCATCAGCAGGGATACCAAAGGTTAGAGGGTTGGTACCCAGCATGTTTTCAACGCCAAATGTTGGTGCCACCGAAGGCCTTGCATTGGTACCGGTTATACCTATCATAGCATTATCAGCAGCCATTTTGGCATAATACCCGGCAATTCCATAGTGAGTGGAATTACGTACGGTAACCATACCAATACCATATTTTTTTGCTTTATCGATAGCCATCTGCATTGAGCGGTAGGCTATGACCTGCCCCATCCCATCATTACCATCTATCACGGCAGTTGTTGGTCCTTCTTTAACAACAGCACATTGAGTAACAGGTTTCTGAATGCCCTGCTTTATCCGATCATAATATATTGGTTTTAATCGATTAACGCCATGCGAATCGATACCAAATTTATCAGCGGTAATTAAAACATCTGCACATAGTAACGCATCATCATGCGGAACGCCTAACCCGGTAAAAACATCAACCATGTAGCGGGTAGCGATATCAAACGGTATCCATGTAATGTGTTGCATACCTTCCATAATAACAACCTCATTGAGAATAGCTATACACACTGGAATAAAACCTTCAATGTGTTCTGCACTATAACGTATTCATACAGAATAACTATCAAACGTAAAGATATGGCAAAAAGGTCAAGCTCTATTTTTATAGTATATTTTATCGCACATAACGAACGATGTGTTTTTTTAATTTGTGTAAGTTTTTATAAAACCACAATGCTACAATAGCACACCCTGTCCCGCACAACAACAATGTATGGGCAACGCCTATTTTCTGGGCGATAGCTCCTGCAATGAGGTTGCCTATAGGAGCCATTCCAATATGTGACATGCCATACAGGCTCATGACCCTCCCCCGCATGGTGTCATCTACCATGGATTGAATAAATGTATTGCAGGATGCCATCTGTATAATTAAACTGATGCCAATGATAAAAATTAATATAAGCGAACAATACAGGTTCCGTGAAAAGGAAAAGAGAACCAGTGTACTCCCCAGCAATAGTGATCCTGCCGCTATCTTGTTTTCAAACCGCGTGGTACTGCTGCGTGAAGCCATAAACAGCGCACCAACAAGCGCCCCAAATCCAGCAGTACCCAGTAAAAATCCCAATGTATGCGAATCACCATGTAATATCTCCACTGCTACTACCGGCATCAGCACCATAAACGGCATTCCAATTAAGCTCATGAGCCCTAAAAGAATGAGCACGCTTTTGATAGGATAATGATTTTTTACGTATACAAAACCTTCTTTTATATTTTCCTTGAAATCGCTGGTATGCAAAATCTTAGAATAATGTATATCCTTCATAAGCAATAATGCCAGTATAATCCCTGCAAATGTTGTTGTGTTGATAAGGAAGCACAAACCTTCACCAAACTGTGCAACCAGAAAACCTGCCAGCGGTGGCCCTATCAGGCGAGTGCTGTTAAATACTACCGAATTGAGTGCAATGGCATTGCTTAAAAGCTGTTTATCTGCAACCAGGTCAAATAAAAAGGACTGTCGCACAGGCATATCAAAGGCATTAATACACCCCATTGCCAGGTTGAGTAACACAATGCTGGCTGGAGTAATATAATTGAATATAACAAGCAATCCAAGGATAAGCGATTGTATGCATAGCATCGTTTGTGTAATCATAAAGATAGCATGCCTGTTGAAACGGTCGGCAACAACTCCCGTGATTGGTGTCATGATAAAGATAGGTATTTGTGCTGCAAATGCAGCTAATCCCAACCACATCGATGATGAGGTAAGCTGATATATAAGCCAGCTTGATGCAACCTGTTGCACCCATGTGCCAACAAGAGATATAAACTGCCCAATAAAGAAAAGTCTAAAATTATATACTTTAAGGGAACGGAATAGATTATTGGTTATGACAGCAGATTTTATTTTTTTATTTCCCATTGCTCCACATCACCTTCTACGCAATAAAATACAGGATGACATACAATTTTGTTTTTACCATCCAGCAACCTGTCATAAAAGTTAAGATTTCTGCTATATACTTTTTTTAATAAATGATCAAACTCATATTCAAGTTGACCTGTTGTTACAGGGATTATTGCTATTAGTAGTTCTTCGTTAATCTTCTCAGCGTTAAAATGATAACCGCGCTTTTGTGCTTCTTTATAAATCCAGAAAAGATAGCTATCAATAGCCTTAATTGGATTGTTATAATTTTTAAACCTGAGCAATTGCGGATGATTGGTATAACCTTTTGTTTTACCACCAAGCACCGTTTTTGCTAACAATCCTTCTCTCCATACTGCAACCAGTCCTTTAGGATCAAGATACTCCGGATGTAATGACCATAACCGCATACCATTTCATCATCAATAACTATCGCTCATACATGTATTAGTCTTATCATATGCTATTGCAAATATGTAAATAAAAATTTTAAGCTCGGACATACAAAGCCAGACAATATAAAAAAAGAAAATAAGGGGAATTTCCCTGTCATGTTTACTTCTAAAAAAACTTTTGCTACCATAACTTTGTGTTTTAGTTTTTGTGTACAATGATACCATATTTTAGTCGACAAATAATTACATAGTACCATCATGTACACACTATTTCCATTAATCAAAATCTTTTAGAAAGGGAAAAATATGAAAAAGGGATTACTGTTTCTTGGTGGGTGTATAGCCATTATAGTCACCATGATTAGCTTTGAGATGTTTGGTAAAACTGATACCCAAATCACTGTGGAAGAGGTTAACCAGCCCATTAATGCGCCGCAATTTTATAAGGGAATTTACTTAAATTCGCAATCAGGACGAGATATAACTATACTTAAAAATTTAATAACAAGGGCAAAAGATGCTGGCTTTAACGTTGTGGTTATTGATGTCCATAATGAATCCAGCAACAAATTTTTAATCCCCAAAGAAAATATTGATTATGTTACCGCTCAGGGTTTTTACCCAATTGCGCGCATTGTTATGTTCCCGGATGGATTGAAAGTATATCCCATCCCTGAAGAACTTATTAAAGGAAGATTGGAATTGGCAAAGAAAGCCTGTGAAATTGGATTCAGAGAGATACAATTTGATTATATCCGTTTCAATGATTATGGTATTTTAAAACACGTTCCATTGGAAGAGCGTTATAAAACCGTTGAAGGATTTTTAGCACGTGCAAAATCTGAATTATTGCCATACAAGGTAAAAGTTGCATGCGATGTATTTGGAAGGATTCCCCTTAATGCCAGTGATTCTATTGGACAGCGGATGGAAGGACTTGATCAGGTTGCCGATGTTATATGCCCTATGGCTTATCCATCCCATTATACATGGAGTAAAAAGCTGATGTCTGATCCTTACTACACGGTATTCATCACTGGTAAAAGAGCTAAGGAACGTACCAAAAATGCCGAGATAGTTATGTTTATCCAGGCATTTAAGATAAAGGTATCCATGTCAGGATTGTCATTCCAGGAATACATGACCAAACAAATACAGGCTGTACATGATTCAGGGGTAAAAGGTTTTATCTTCTGGAATGCTGCACAGCAGTACGATGAACCAATTGCTGCAACCAGACAATTTTATTCAAATTTTAAATCTCAGAATATTTCAAAATCAGAAAATCCCAAAATGGAAACAATGTGACAATAAGTAAAAATATTCTTGACTATTACATGTTAATCATTTTTCTTTCAACAATTGTCTTTTGTGATTTAAATTATACCATATTAAAAATATACAGGAGGATTGGTTTATATGACCCATCACAACAAACTTTTTGGTCTATCGCCTGAAGCAGGACGATGGATATATGTTATTACAGGTTTAATTATATGCTTATGTCTGGGAAGTGTATATGCATATAGCATATTCTTAAATCCAATAATTAATGAATTTAGTACTGAGAGCTATAAGCTCAGTGCTTCACAGGGCAATCTCCCATTTATGGTCTTTTTAGCTTTCTTTTCCATACTTATGTTCTTTGCTGGAAAGATAATGGATAAGTTAGGTCCAAAAAAATTAACCATCTATGGAGGATTAGTGGTTGGATTAGGCTGGGCGCTATCGTATTATGCTGTTGAAGCAAAAAGCCTTAATCTTTTAATACTAACATACGGTGTTATTGCTGGTAGCGGTGTGGGTGTTGTATATGGTTGTCCATTAAATATTGTAGGGAAATGGTTCCCCGATAAAAAGGGACTTACAACCGGTTTGGTACTTGCTGGCTTTGGCGGATCAGCGTTAATTACAGGAAAAATTGCCAACATTCTTATTCAACAAAGCAGCTTATCATTAACATTCCTATATTTTGGTATTGGATTTGCCATTCTTCTGGTTCTTCTGGCATTCCCATTTAAAAGTCCGGAAGCTGGGTGGAAGCCACAGGGATGGACCCCTTCAGCATCTGCAGCCAGTAACGTTGATTTTAATTCCAGCGAAATGGTGAAAACCTCAACATTCTGGGGATTATTCTTAGCATACCTTATTGGCTGTTTAGCAGGTTTAATGGCAATAGGAATTTCAAAACCTGTTGGCAGCGAAATTATAAAAATTGATGGGGAGACTGCTACTACATTGGTTGGTATTTTTGCAATATTCAATGCTTTAGGACGTCCTCTTTTTGGATGGCTTACCGATAAAATATCACCAAAAGGTGCATCCATCCTTAATCTTTTAATCATCATTGCAGTGTCAATCATGATGCTCGTTGCAAAAGAAGGTGATGTCATTATGTATGTTATTGCTTTCTGCGGATTCTGGCTCATCCTGGGTGGATGGCTTGCAATAGCTCCAACTACTACTCTTACCTTTTATGGGGTAAAGAACTATTCACGCAATTACGGTATAGTATTTTTTGCATACGGTTTAGGTGCAATCCTTGGTGGAGTCATCTCAGGACAGGCAAAAGATGCTTTTGGCTCATATCAGGTAGCCTTCTGGCCTACTCTGGTATTAGGTGTGATAGGTTTAATGATCGTCATGGCTACACTCAAACCACCTGTTAAAAAAGCTGCATAACATAAAGAATATTGTAAAAAGGGCACAGAATTATGTGCCCTTTTATAATTCTCGTATTACAAAAGCATCATCACCAACTTTTTTTTGTATATATTCCGCCACAGGAATGCATTTTATTTTAAACAAAAAGAATACTTTTACACCCGGTTTTACAAAATCCTGTAAGGAAGCATCGATCATGGTTTCAAAGTTACCCTGACCTTTTGCTATGATCATATCAGCATGCAGTAATTCATGTAAAAAATCTTTACCGCTGCGCTGCAAATTTATACCTGGAGTTCTATCACCGGTTGTCACTATTTTTACTATTTTGTTTAATCCAACATACTGAGCATCATCAATGGTTGCATCGTTTATTACAGCGCCTCCCCTGACGACAAAGGTAATGTTATCATGGTTAAGCTTTTCAACCAGCAGTTTATCAGCTACTATCTCACCTGCATTGTCTCCAATAAACAATATGTTTTTTGCATTGGCAACCGAAGCAATAAACTGATTATAAAATTTATCCGGTATATTGATATCATATACTAAATCTTGAAATTTTTTTAGATACCCTGAATAATCTACGTCACCAATGCCATAATCTATAATGTTCCCTACCAGCGATATCCTTAAAGCCTGCTTTATTGGTTCATCAGCATTAATCATCGATTGTAATTGTGGCATCAATGATAGCATTATGTCATTGTTCTGTTGCTTAACGGTAGCAAAAGGATCATCAATCCCCGTTAACTCTTTTATCGTTTTATAGAGATCGTATGCACAGTCAGGTGGTGTGTCATATCTATTCTTTGCAATCATCAATGTGAGCTGTTGCATAATGCTATGAGCTTTATCAGCCTCAGGTGATAGCTGTGAAATAATTCTATACATGTGATTCACATGGCAGGGGATGCAGTGATACGTTGGTTTCATGAATAATAAACTTACCCTTCTTCTACACACCAGAGCACGGTGTCTTCTATCCCATCTGTTTCGTTAAGACGAACTTTTACCTTATCATTCAATTTTGTATTAATCTTAATGCCACAGTAATCAGGCTGTATGGGCAATTCCCTGTTGCCCCTGTCAATCAGCACTGCCAGCCGTATAATCTGAGGTCTTCCAAATGACATCAGGGTTTCCATGGCAGCTTTTGTGGTTCTGCCCGTAAAAATAACATCATCTACCAGTATAACTATCTTTTTTGTAATGTTAAACTCAATGGTGGTCTCTTTAATAGCCGGTATAATACCCCGTGTAGCTAAATCATCCCTATAAAATGTTATGTCAAGTGTCCCCATTTTTATTTCATTACCACTGTGTAATTCCAGAAGTTTTTTTATACGCTTTGCAATTTCAACACCTCGTGTCTGTATGCCAACAAGTGTTACGTTTGACATATCACCAAATTCATTGATAATATCATTGCTAATTTTTTTTATACTCTCATCAATCTGATGCTTGTTCATCAAAATCTTTTCTTCACACACTGCTTTACCTCCGCATGATACTCCTGTAAGGACTTCACCGTGAAATGTCCAGCTTTTTTCATCGAGACTATACCCTGCACAGCAGCTTTTGCAGCAGCAAGGGTAGTGATAATTGGCACATGATAGCGTACTGCTGCCTGCCGTATGGTATAGGCATCTTCTTTTGGCACTTTGCCCGTAGGGGTATTGATAATCAAATCCACCTGCTTATTCTTAATAACATCAACAATATTTGGACGGCCTTCGCTTACCTTATACACCCTTTCACAGGGAATGCCATGAGCATTAAGGTAAGCAGCGGTACCTTCAGTGGCAATAAGCTTATAGCCTGCATCATAAAGCAAATGCATTTCTGAAAGCAGCTCTTCTTTTGAACGCTGGTTTATACTTAAAAATATTGTCCCGTGCAACGGTAACGTATCCCCCGCTCCCAGCTCGGCTTTATAAAATGCTTCGCCAAAATTATCAGCTATACCCATCACTTCGCCGGTTGATTTCATCTCAGGCGATAGCAATGTATCCACACCCGGAAATTTGCTAAAAGGTAATACAGCCTCTTTAACACTGCAATAGGACATAGCGTTAGCTTGTGTCAATCCAAGTTCTTTAAGTCTTTTCCCCAATAGTATCTGCACAGCTATCTTAGCAAGGGGAACGCCTGTTGCCTTAGATACAAATGGTACCGTACGTGAAGCACGGGGATTAACCTCAAGAACATAGAGTGCATCATTTTTAATTGCAAATTGAATGTTTATCAACCCAATAACACCAAGCTCTTTTGCTAACGCAGTCGTTGTTGCCATAATGGTGTGCAACATTGCAGGCTTAACGCTCACAGGTGGCAACGAGCATGCCGAGTCACCCGAATGAATACCAGCCAATTCAATGTGCTCCATAATACCAGCAACACATACATCCATGCCGTCACAAAGCGCATCGACATCAATTTCAAGAGCATCTTCTAAAAATTTATCAATAAGGATAGGATGCTCGGGCGATAGTTCCACAGCAGAAACTATATACTCAATCAGGCTTTTTTCATCATAAATGATTGCCATTGCCCTTCCACCAAGCACATACGATGGACGCACCAGCACGGGATACCCTATCCTGTTTGCCTGTTCAAGAGCCTGCTTTTGGGTAAATGCTATACCATTTTCCGGCTGATTTAAATTCAATTTTTTTACAACCTGTGCAAAACGCTCTCTGTCCTCAGCCCTATCAATTGAATCGGGTGGAGTGCCAAGAATTTTTACCCCGTTTGCCTCCAGACGCTGTGCCAATCGCAACGGTGTCTGTCCACCAAACTGAATAATAACCCCTTCAGGTTTTTCTTTTTGATATATATGGATAATATCCTCCAGCGTAAGCGGCTCAAAGTATAACCTGTCCGAGGTATCATAATCCGTTGAAACCGTTTCAGGGTTGGAGTTTACCATGATGGATTCAACACCAGCATCGCGCAGAGCAAATGAAGCATGACAGCAGCAATAATCAAATTCTATTCCCTGCCCAATCCTGTTGGGGCCGCCACCCAGTATCATTATTTTGCGTTTATCCGAATACCTGGCTTCATCCTCATCATCATACGACGAATAGTAATAGGGCGTGTATGCTTCAAACTCACCGCCACAGGTATCAACAAGTCGGTAGCCAGGTGCAATTCCATTTTTTTGGCGATAGTTCCTTATATCATCTTCAAGCTCGGACAACCGCTTTGAATAATCCTTCTGTGAATCAATTCCCTTCGCATAAAGTAATGTCAATTCATCCTTATGTGCTAAATATGCCAGTTGCCTGTCCGAATATCCCCATTGTTTCATCCGTACAATAATATCTTTTGATAACCCACTGTTTAATTGTGCAATACAATCATGTTCGGCATCAACCAATTCTTTAAGCTGATGCAAAAACCATGGATCTATCGATGTAAGTGAATATATCGTGTCAACACTCCAGTGTAATTCCAGTGCTTTCTTTATGTAAAAAACTCTATTTTCCTTTGGAATTCTCAAATTCATTTCTATAATATCATTTTTTTTATTTTCAGATAATCCATCAAGCATTGCATCAATCTTTACATTCCCGTCTGAGCCAAACCCATACCGTTCAATCTCCAGAGAGCGTAAAGCTTTTTGAAATGATTCTTTAAAGGTACGACCTATAGCCATTGCTTCGCCAACCGATTTCATCTGTGTCCCTAACGTTGTATCGGCACCCTCAAATTTTTCAAACGCCCACCGTGGTATTTTGGTAACAACATAATCTATGGTTGGCTCAAAACATGCCGGTGTTTCACGGGTGATATCGTTGCTGATTTCATCAAGGGTAAGCCCTATGGCCAATTTTGCTGCAATCTTTGCAATAGGAAAACCGGTAGCCTTAGACGCCAATGCTGAGCTTCGGCTAACGCGTGGGTTCATCTCAATAACCATAATCCTTCCATCGTTTGGGTTTACAGCAAACTGAATGTTTGAGCCGCCTGTTTCCACGCCAATCTCTTTTATTATTGCTATTGCCATATCACGCAAAACCTGATATTCCCTGTCGGTTAGGGTTTGTTGCGGAGCTACCGTTATTGAATCACCGGTATGTACGCCCATGGGATCAAAATTTTCTATTGAGCACACAATGACAACATTATCGTTTAAATCGCGCATTACCTCTAATTCAAATTCCTTCCACCCAATAACTGACTCCTCCAGTAAAACCTGACTGATAGGCGATTCATCCAATCCCCTTCGCACCAGTTCAACAAAATCTTCCTGGTTATACACTATATTGCCGCCGGTACCACCCAATGTAAAAGCAGGACGTATGATAATAGGAAGCGGTATGGATTCAAGAACCGTTAGTGCTTCATCTATTGAGGAAGCCAATACAGAACGGGGAACCTGTAAACCTATTGAAAGCATTGCTTTTTTAAATAGGTCCCTGTCTTCAGCTTTTTTTATGGCTTCTATTTTTGCACCTATGAGCTCAACACCATATTTTTGTAATGTACCGCTGTCATAAAGCTGTACTGCTATATTTAAAGCAGTCTGACCACCAACTGTTGGCAGCAGAGCATCAGGTCTTTCACGTTCAATAATCTGTGCCACTATATCATGAGTAATTGGTTCAATATAGGTCCTGTCAGCAATCTCCGGATCGGTCATAATGGTTGCTGGATTGGAATTAACAAGAACTATCGTATAACCTTCTTCCCGGAGAGCCTTGCATGCCTGTGAACCTGAATAATCAAACTCACATGCCTGACCAATAACAATTGGGCCTGAACCTATAATAAGAATTTTTGTAATATCCGTTCTCTTGGGCATCTAGGGTGAATCCTTTCTATGTGTTATCACACAATATGATTATGAGTAAAAAAGCAAAGAGCACAGCTTTACCGTAGACAAATTTTTTCCATAAAAAACAATAATAACGGCAAGGCAACATTTTTTTATTAAAAAGCAGTTAACGCAGCACGCAAAAAGCTGGTAATAGGTGCCTGTTCTCTGGTATCCTCAATAGTATCACGCAATTCCTTTATTAAACCATTGGCTTGATCATGAACTGTAGCATCATTGATGATTTTGCCCAATGTCCCTTTGCCGGAATTAATCTTATCAGTAATATCCCGTATATTTTTGAGTGCCGAATTCACATTACCCCTGTTGTCAGCGATGAGC
The DNA here is from genome assembly GCA_002328585.1 of Spirochaetia bacterium UBA2205. Classification (GTDB taxonomy): domain Bacteria; phylum Spirochaetota; class UBA4802; order UBA4802; family UB4802; genus UBA4802. The sequence continues at coordinate 69,275 of DCUV01000070.1, read as the reverse complement.
CTGGAAAGCAATGTAAACGGATCGCTTACAGCAATACCTGAAAGATTATCCCGCGTTGTAACTACTGCATACTGTTTCCCATATTCATCAACAGACGCTCCCGGATCTATACTGACATATTTCCCGGCTAATGCTGTTTCATTGCGAATCATAATTTCATAGTTTTCATATAAGGTAAAATGGTTAAACAGCTTTAATGTTACAACCACCTTATTGTCCAGCAACTGAGTATCGGCAACATATCCAGATAATACACCATTGACACGTACCTTATCATCTTTTGACAGCCCTTCTATATCTTTAAAAACAATCGATGCGGGATAATATGCATGGGTATCGATGATCTCACCACTCATAATGATGGTAAAATATCCTAATACTGTCATGGCTAAAATGACAACAATGCCAACTGCCATCTCCTGTTTCATAGCACACCTCCTGAGTATTATAGCACATCTAAAAAACATTTTAAATAACATGATACTGTAAATGAAGCTTCCCCATCCCGTGAAATATACATTACAACACCTCGATGGGACCTTCCAGAGAACCAGAAATAAACTGACGGACAATAGGATTGGCTGTAGTACGGATTGCTTCAGGGACATCACATTGAATAATTGACCCATCATACAGCATGGCAATCCTGTCTCCAACTGCATAAGCACTTTCCATATCATGTGTTACTACTACCTGAGTAATATGCTGATCTTTTTTTATCTGGTTTATTATTGTATTGATTAAACTGGACATCACAGGATCAAGACCTGAAGTTGGTTCGTCATAGAGTATTATTTCAGGATTTCGTACTAATACTCTTGCCAGGCTTGCACGCTTTTTCATGCCACCACTGATTTCAGCAGGCATCCTATCACGTGCAGAGGTTAATTGCAATAAATCCAATTTTTCTTCAACAATTTTTTTAATCTCATCCTGGGGCAATACCTTGTGCTCTACCAATGGAAGTGCAATATTTTCTTCAACCGTCATCCAGTTTATTAAAGCACCTGACTGAAAAACAAATCCTATCTTTTCACGTAAATTATCCTTCTGTCTTTTGCTTGAACCGTTCATCTGCTGTCCATCAACAAGCACCACACCGCTTTCAGGCTCAAGCAAACCAGCGATGTGCTTTAAGGTAACCGTTTTCCCTGTTCCTGACCTGCCAATAATAACAAAGGTTTCGCCTCTTTCAATCCTTAAACTGAGGTTGTCAAGTACCTTAGTACCATTTAATATCTTTGTCACATTTTTAAATTCAATCATAGTACACTATCAACAAAACTATCGATCATCCTGTTTTTCCATAGAAAATTCCAGTGATATAGTAACCAACAATAAGAACCATTAAAAAAGATGAAACAACCGAGTTGCGTGTTGCTTTACCAACTCCCAATGCTCCATTGGTGGCTCTTAATCCATTTGCGCAGCTTATAGTTGAAACCATTATACCAAATATAAATGCTTTTAAAAGCCCTACATAGGTTGCCTTAAAATGCAATGATTCAAGAATATGTGAATAATACACATCAAAGCTTACATTTAACTGAAAATATGCGATGATACCCCCACCAATACTCCCTAATAAATTTGTATACACTGTTGCAATAGGAAGCATGAGTGCCAGGGATATAACCCGTGGCATAACCAGAAAGCGTACAGGACTTATTGCCATCATCTCCAGTGCATCAATCTCTTCGGAAACAGCCATGGTCCCAACCTCAGCCGCCATGGTTGAGCCAACTGCTGCAATCAGGATGATGGCAGTTACAAATGGTGCCATTTCACGGGTAAGTGTTGCAATAATGATATTCCCTACAAGCGATTGTTGCTGATAGGGTTTTAGCTCAAGCCCTATCTGTAGTGCAAGGATCATGCCGGTAAAAAGAGCTACAATTGAAACAACAATGAATGTTTTTACCCCTGCATAATACATCTGTTTTAAAATCTCCCGACGCTTTTCAAATGCGGCTTTTGAATGATAAGCAACTTCCAAAAAAATCAGTGTGGAATATCCAAGCATATAGACAATATTGATAGTGTTTTTACCTATACCACCAATAACCGTTACTAAAACATCCTTTAATTTCTTTATTATAATCATACACTAACCTAAAAAAAAGTAAACTGGCTATCATTATGGACTGCCGCACACCAGCTATGGATAACTCCTCACTGGTATAAAGTTTTTTAAGAAATTACCATACTGTATTTAGCACTTGCGCTTTGATACAACGCAATACGCTAAATACTACGTTGTTATAAAACAGTAGATGAATTCACCATATATTTAAAACCGTACCATGTAACCTGTAGCATCATTATAATAGCTCATGGTGCTGCCATAAGCAATCTTAGAATCATAGTCACCCTCTAATCTTTTTAACTGCAGCGACAGCTTTTTTTTAGCATCATACTGTTTTTGATCTTTAACATTTCTATACACCGGTATCCACCCAATACACAGCTCATTGATAGTTTCATCATTGGTATACTCAAAAAATGATAGTAGCAGCGATATATGCTGTACTGTATCATCCCTTCTGTGATACGAAATGATGAACGGAATCTTCATTTTGAAGTAACTATCGCCCCAGCTCTGGAAGTACGTTCGCAGTAATAATCCGAAGCGCTTGCTGCCATCATCACGGGTAGCATACTCAACTAAACTGAAAAAAGGCTGATACAAGCGTTCGTATCCCTCTTCATCCCTGAACGGAAATATTGAAAGGATTGCAAACGAGCTATTGCCTTTATCATTGTACTCATAGTGAAACAATGGCCACAACTTATAAAAGCGCCAGTGATTCCCATACCGCTTATGTCCATATTTATAATCACGTTTAAAATGCCAGAACAATATCCCATAAAACGAATATTGAGAATGGAAGCTATCCTTTTGTTTTTCAAGCACAAAATAAAACGGGGATATAAAAAAGGTAGTTTTACGTTTTTCTATATATTTGCCATAAAATGGGAAAAAGATTCTTTTATAAATATAGGGGTCATCACAGTCCCGTATCTGCACCAATGGCCAGGGAAAATTTATCTCAACATTGCCATGCTTATCGTTATACCCCCATGAAAAAAATGGCCATAACAGCGTAGAGCTGTCAGCTTTGCCGGAATCCAACCACCGCCGTGCATAAAACGGCACCAGAAACACCGTATGCATGGTATCATTGCCAATATATTCTTCACGAACATTATAGAGCATTCCATACGATGCAGTTGAATAATACCCCTTTTTTTTGCTATGAGCATAAAACGGCATGATACGCACATCATCCCTATTTGGGCTTTTACCCCACCGTATCAATGGCCAGATGATAGCATGTCCATCATAATCCCTGATTGTGTAATGAGCATAAATAGGAATCATTGAAGCAACCAGATAAACAGCAAATACATAATACGATGTAGTAGGATACAGTATAAAAAGTGCAAACCCTGGAAAAGCACAGGTGGTTATTGAATCAGCTCCCAGTTTACTTTTAACCGTTCCGCCAAACGGCCATAGATGAAAATACTGGTCTTCTTTATCATTTGAAGTGCCATACATTACAAAAGGAAATACACCGGTATCATTTTCATAATGATTTGCTGACCGGTAATCTATGGATACATAAAATCCAAGAAGAGCTCTTGTTGCATCCTGATTGGGCGTTGTATAGTTCCAGTATATCAACGGCATAAGCGAGGCAGAAAACGAGGAGTCGAAGTACACATTTTTCACATACAATGGGCGGTATACCGTATAGGTACTATCGTAGTATGTACCCTGCTCATAGATAAACCAGAACCAGTCAAATGACCCGTTAGCAAACACCGACGATTTTGCCATAAACAGTACAATCATCATACAATATGTTTGCAAAAGCCTTTTCAAACATTTACTGGATTGCATTGTTGCAATGTTTAGTTGTCTGTATTTCATTTAGCTTTCTACGCGCCCGCTATTCCTTTGCATTACTGTTTACTATCATGCTGGATGAAGCATCAATTGGTTGCAATGATTAATTCAACGTAAAGTAAAAAAGAAACTATAGTAACTAAACTATCACTTTAAAAATTTCAATCAACTATTTTGTTATAAAAGTATGGGCGATAGTTACTGTGGATTGATACAACCGTAAAATGGTTGACATCGTATACATATGTGCAATTGTATATGCCTTGAAAGGTATATTCCATTCACAAAAAAATAAGGCGAACATAATACCAGTGCCATGTCAATGCAAGCAAGATTGACTTTTTTTACAGTAACTATCACCAAAATGATGAAAAAAAATAGTTTGACAGGAGGATGCTATGATTAAAATTTTAAAAAAAGTATGCACGCCTTTTATTGTGCTGGGGGTTATTGTGACTCTTTCCTTATCAAGCAAAACATCATTAAATGGTACACAAACGTTACTATCCAATTCTTTAAAAGTAATGACAATAAATGTATGGTCGGGATTGGACTATATTGGAACATTTAAAATGGGGGAATACGAAACACCGCAAATTCGTGAAAAACGCTATCAAGCATTACTAAAAGAGATTGCCAACCTGAATCCGGATATCATTGCCATCAATGAGGCTAACTTTTTGCCCGATTATATTAAGCGACTTGCCAATGACCTTAACTACGATTATATCTACCATGTTGGAGTTGCCGGACTAAAGATTGGAAGATGTGGTATCCCAACTAATTTAAAAGAGGGCGACGGATTGCTGGCACGAAAACAATTGCAGTTGAAACAGGTTAGACAAAAAAAGCTTTCGGGTGGCGGCATTATAACAAACTGCTTTTCATTTCATACACAGGACGCAACACAGGTTTTAGTGGGAAGGATTATGCTCAATGATAAACCTGTTTTTGTAGCTGTTACTCACTGGCATGCCTCACCATTTGATACACCACAAAACAGGACGCTGTTAAAGGAATTAAAAGATACATATGGCTATTCGGACGATGAATATAATCAAGCTATTCAGAAGCTTGAAGCTGATAATGAATGGCGCAAAAATGAATCAATAGCTATGGCAGAATTTTTAAAAAAGGTTGTACACGATAATGCACCATGTATTGTCATGGGTGATTTTAACACCACGCTTGACTCACCTGAAATGCGCTATTTTCTTTCACAGGGCTATCACGATACATTTTTACCTTCAAAAAATGCCAGCCCGTACACATGGAATCCTATGGAAAATGCCAATATTAAAAAGTATTATGTAACTGACACCAATACAAAGTTTGATTCGCTCTATGCTCATTGCACAAAAATCAATGATCTACAGCCAAAAACAATTGACTATATTCTGACTAATAGCGTAATCCCACTTACCATGGTTCATAGGTCAACAGTATGCTGCACTACACTCCATGACGGATATCATCCATCAGACCATTTTGGAGTATTTGCAGAGATATTAATACAATAAAATTTATACTTTTAGGTTGATATAATTATATTTTCTATTGACATTCCATGACAGTAGTGTTTATAATGAAGCTGTAGTATGTGTCATAGCCGTCAAAGGTATCAAGTATTTATAAATTTTTCAAGGAGGTTTTTATTAATATGAAGCGAGTTACATATGGATTGATAGCTTTCATTGTATGTTGTTCCATAGGAATGCTCTATGCACAGGATGAAAAAGCAAAGGAAGCGCAGAAAGTTTTAGAACAGGAAAAGCAACTCAGTGATCAGGTATATAAAGAAGTCATAGTAGATGATTTTGAAACTGTAGAATATACAGATAAGAATATTAGCCTCAGGGTTGTAAAAGATGAAAAAGCAGGTGTTGCAATGCGTACCGATTATCCTGCGCCAATACAAAATTCAAAACGGTATCTGGGTGTTAAGGTTTTTGCCAAAAGCGGTTCGGTATTGACAATTATTCCGGCAAAACCCCTTATCATTGACAAATATTGTAAATATATTAACATGTGGGTTTACGGAAAAAATTTTTCAGGGGAACTTTCCATCTTGGTTAAAGATGCCAATGGGAATATTAAACGGCTGGTAATGGGTAAACTTAACTTTTTAGGATGGCGAAAGCTTTCTGTTCCAATTACCGATGAGATAGCTCAGGAAGATAAATATCTAGCCCAGAAGCGGAATATAGAGATTGTTAAAATACTGTATAATCCCAGCACAGTGGAACGACTTCCTGCCTGGAATTACTTTTACATAGATGATATTACAGCAATTGTCCGCGAAAAATATATTGATAAGCAAAGCGACGAGTGGTAAAAATTATACACTATAAGTTCAGGGCACATGGGGCATGTGCCCTTCTGTATTATATCGAAGAACAATGAAGGTATATTATCTATTATGGAAATAATATTATTCATTACAGCATTGCTTTTTGCATTAGGAGGTATTCTGGGCTCAGTACTTCCTATACTGCCCGGTCCGCCTTTGAGTTTTTTTGCAGTTATTCTTCTTCATTGGAGTGGTTTTGCTTCTTTTAGTTTTACATTTTTTATTATTACAGGAATTATCGCCGCTATCCTGACGGTCTTTGATTATGTACTCCCCTCATGGATTGTCAATAAGTTTGGTGGTTCCAAACAGGGTGTTATTGGTTCAATGATAGGTTTGATAATTGGAAGTATTATACTACCCATTATTGGTATAATTATTGGTCCATTTATTGGTGCATTTATAGGCGAACTTGTGGCAAACAATGACGCATTGACAGCATTAAAAGCAGCGTTGCTTACATTTATTGGTTTTTTAATAAGTACCGGGTTGAAACTGGGATATACCATTACCATAGCTTATTACATTGTTAAAGCATTAATGGGGCAACCTCCAGCACCCGATTACCCCATCATATAATTATTTACCTTCGATTTTTTACTCTTATTACTCTTATTTACCATCATTTACCGTTAAAAACAGCTTCACGCCTTTCAATAAAGGCTCTGACCCCTTCCTGCGCGTCTTCGCTTTTCATGATAGGCAGCAAATCAGGCAGTAACCGTTCCAGAGCCGCCTTTGCGCCTTCCACTCTGCTTAAACGAGCTGATTTTATAATGGCTCTGACCCCTAATGGAGCCTGCTTTGCTATCGTTTCAGCAATCTCAATGGCTCTCTGTAATTGCTGTCCTGGCTCCACCACCTCCTGCACTAATCCCAGACGGTAGGCTTCCTGTGCATTCATCTCATCACCGGTTAAAAGGTATCGCATTGCATTGCCCCAGCCTATCTCTTCAAAAAGCCTCACCGTTGCACCACCAACAGGATAGATGCCCCGTTTAACTTCAATCTGCGCCAATCGTACAGTGGCGGCAGCAATACGTACATCGGTAGCAAGCATTAGTTCCCAGCCAACCGTGAAGCATATACCCTGCAGGGCAGACACTATTGGTTTTGACACCCTGTTGTCTTCATCTATACCAAAGGGGTCTTTGCTACCGGCTGGCAATGCTGGATATTCACCTTTACTGAATGGTTCAACCCATTGTACCAGATCAAGACCGCCCGTAAAATGATCACCGTGCGCAAAAAGTACTCCACAGCGCAAGTCTTCATCAGTATCTAACGTGCCATACGCTTTTGCTAAATCCCAGTACATGTCAACATCAAATGCGTTGCGTTTTTCTGGCCTGTTGAGCCCAATCAATAAGATATAGCCTTTCTTCTCAACGGTTATTTTCTGTGCCATATAAACCCACCTTTTAAAATTATTGAATACCTAATATAAAAACTATTTCTTTAAATTACTTTTACTTACTTTTATTTACTTTGCGACTATTTTTTAGCGTATCCTTTATGTCCTTTTCTTTACTACACCTTTTAACCACATTGAGAACAACAGTAGTTATACTATTATTGTATTTCATTAACACAATAAGGGCAAAAGTTCATTTTCTCATATCTGCCTCATCAGGTTTGCGATTTGTATGAAACATCATTGTTCCTGCTTGTACTACCGATACCATTATCACCAATATCAAAAAGGCTTAAACGTTTTTTTACCAGAGGTATTCCTAAAATGAACACAAATCATCATTATTCCAATTATTACAATTATTACAAACATAATCTCAAAAAAAATAAAAAGAAATAAAATGGGTTAGTCTACGTTTCATTTCCCTTTGAAAACAAAAATACCACCAGCATTGTCTAAAGAGCCCAAAGACTGTAACAATAACAGAACCTGCAACCCCCTTAATGGAAGGTGTTATCCCATACAATATACTTTTCATAATGTGGTGATGCTACACGCAATAATTAATTGTAAACTATTGTTATCGTTTCATAATTTCAATAAATTTTTCTGCTCTGCCTTTTTCCGTAACAACCTTCATTGCCATATCAACAACAGTAGCAGGAATTTCAGGGATAGATGCACGTTCACGGAGTTCAATTGTTTCTTCGGGACATCCGGTAACACACAATCCGCATCCAATGCACTTTGCAGCATCAACCACTGCAACACCATCATTGAGAGCAATAGCTTTAACAGGACAGCGCTCGTCAACACATATACCGCAGCCGGTGCAATTGACATCATTGACATGCGCTTCAAACCGGCTTGTTTCAAAGGCATGAGGATGATTATGCTGTGTTCTTCCTCGCAAAACCGTACAGCAGCATGGACAACAGTTGCAAATAAGGTTGGCACGGTCAGCACTATTGTTGCTGGTATGAACCAATCCTGCTTTTTCAGATCTATCCAGAGCATCCATTGCTTCAGCTTTTGTTACATGGCGAGCAAATCCCCTTTCGGCTAAAAACTGGGCAGCGCTATCAAAAATAATACATACATCCTTCGGCTTATCACACTTACCCACACTGGTTCTGCATGCACAGTCTGCAATTGCAATGTAGCGCGCCTGTTCAATAAAATTTCTCACCTCCTCGTAAGGATGTACACGGTTTTGAGGACTTAATGATTTTTCAACAGGTACAACCCTCATGAGAGGAGTTGGATTGCCACAAAACGAAACACCAAAGGCTTCATCATGATACTTTTCCCATAGCTTGCCAAGCTTTTGAAACCTTTCCGAACCGTCGGATTTCATAAATGGGAATTCAAAAACACCGGGGATAAGCGGTACCAATCCATACAGTTTCTTCCCATCCTTGGTTTTTGAATAGATGATACCCTTGTTAGCCATTGATTCAAGAAGCTTTTCAGCTTCCTCTCCGGGCAATGAACACAGCGATGCAATCTTTTCGCTATCCATGACTTTAAAGCTCATATTCATTGCAATTGCAGCTTCATCGGGAGTAAAAAGCATTTTGAGTATTGCTATGATGGTATCTGTTTTTGGCGCAGTGGCAGGATGAGCATCCAGTACTTCACGAAGTTGTTCATAAATTTCCATTTAAAGCCTCCAGTAGTATTATTTTGATTGTATAAAATCCAACACCATCCTTTTGCATATCTCCAGCGGATGGACACTTTTTGAAACCTTCATATCAATAAGCGAGCCCTCCCATGCATTAAAAACAAAAACTGCCAGTGCTCCCGCATCAAGACTACTATCAATCTGACCTGCGTCCTGCCCTTCTTTGATACACTGCTGTATAACACTGTGCATACTTCTCAATGCAGAAAGTAACTTTACACGCATTGGTTCGCTAAGACAGCTCATTTCCTGCGAAAGGTTACCAATAGGACAGCCACCTTCAAACTGATGTTGCTCATAGTAACGGGCGCTTCCTTCAAAAAAACGTTTAATCCTTTCAATAGGGCTATGGCTTGCATCGGTTAAGTAGTTACGCAACATGCTGCACATCATATCTGTATAATACTCAATAAGCGCCATCCCAAATTCTTCCTTACTTTTGAAATAAAAATAAAAAGAGCCTCTGGGGACACCCGCGCACTGTAAAATTTCCTGAATGCCGGTATTATTAAAACCCTTTGCGTATACAAGCTCTGCACCTGTTTTCAGCAGCAATTGTTGTGTTTTATTTGCATTCATGGTATTTCAATCATCATGCTAACAGTTTACTAAAAGCCAACAAATATTGTATGTTCGATAGTTACTTAAAAATGATGCATGTTGCCGTTGCATGAGCATATAGCTTCCCATCCTCATCCTTAAGCGTTCCTTCTGAAATGCCAATGTTATGTGACAGATGAATCACCTTCCCTTCAGCAATGAGTTCCCTGTTAAGTGGCACCGGTTTTATCATTTTAATGTTAAGATCAACGGTGGCATAGCCAACACCAGCCTCCAGCATAGTATGAACAGAACAGCCGGTAACCGAGTCAAGCACTGTAGCAGCAAATCCACCGTGAACGCCACCCAGAGGATTGATATGCCGTTTATCAGCTTTTGCCAAAAATTTTATATAACCCTTTGCAACTTCTACACCCTTCATAGGGATAGTTTCACCAATAGGTGCCGGTGGAATTTTGCCCTCAACCATACTCTTCATCAATTCAAGTCCAGTTAAATTTTGAATTTCCATACATCCCTTCCATAAACTCAACAAATTTTGGTATATCACCCTGTAAAACTTCAAAGCTTTATACACAAGAACATTATATGACAGTAATAGACTGGTCTATTACTGTCAATACATTTTTTGTGGTTTTTATGGCTTTTTAACCTTTTGTTGTACACCATTCCTTAATCTGCAATACACAGGGTGATAGTATATGTTTATATGTAGCTCTCTATTTTTATTGTGAACTTCTGCGGTCTATGATTATAAGTGCCAGATATATAATAAATACTATGATTTCAAGGGAAATACCATCATCAATAGTACATTGCAGCTTTCGCGAAAAAAATGATGTACTATTAATCATCCCTATCTGATTATCGTTTTCATATATAATAAACTGATTGGTAAGACGTAGCTTTTTTGATTTCAGTTGAAAGGCTTTATTGTTATACCGTATTGCAAAGGAATCACTTAAAAAACTAAGCTTTGTTGCAACGGCAACCTTCCCGGAATGGTTTTCTTCCAGTATCCAATCCCCCGAAACAACCCCTTCGCGATAGAGGAATATTCTTTATCGTTCATTGCTATGCTGCATGTATCTTTCAGAGAAAGGGCTGGCTTTTTAAACTTTGCAACATGCTCGTTGCCACAGAAGACATCATATTCTGTTGCAAATAAATTAACAGGAACTATCGTACAAATCATTATAATTTTTTTCCACAACCGGGACAAAAGGTAAAATCCTGCTGCAAAGAAGCACCGCAGTGAGGACAGTAGTTCATAGTACCTTTCCCGGCTGATGTGCTGTCCCATGAAGAATGAAAGGCATCCTTCTCTTCGGAGCTGTCAACAATATCATATAACGAGTATCTATTTTTGCTGTAGGTATTTCTATAATTATAAACAGCGCTTGCAATACCAATACCAGTAAAAACAATTCCAAACAAAACAAAAAAATAAAACACTGGAGTTCCCAGCTCATCTTCCTGTGAAAACAAAGATATAACCAGCAGTGTCCATGCAATGCCAAATATAACCAATATGACAGAACCTATAATCCCTGCAAATGACGTTGCCTTGCCCGGTTTAATACTTTTCATATCATCATCTTCTTACTCAATTACTTGTTTTTATAAATCCTTATTTATATAAAAAATACTGCTGTTATATCATTATTGCAAGTAATTTTAGATCAACAAGCAAGTTGAAAGGTTTAACTTTTCAAAACACCATTTTTATGGTTTATTGAACCAGTATCCCATTGCCATCAATATTACCTGTAAAACAATAAATGATATGACAATGGATAACAGTATCCATACAACCTTTCTGGATGCAGATAATGAACTTCTGATAACTTTAACAATAGCAACAATACATGCTATTATAATAAGCAATACAACAATAATAATTATTTCAGGTAAACCTGGCATCATAAACTCACCTCTTTATAGCATTATATACGTGCTATACATTTTTTGCAATGAAAAAATAAAGGGTGTTCCCTTATTAACTCATGTTATTCTGAGGCAAAGCCTGAGAATCGTGCCCCCCTTATCCCCTCCTTTGAACGAAAGGGTGAAATTAACAGGGCTCTGACCCCATTTATTAAGTATCAATTCCATCCCTACACAATTTGAAGAAATTTTACCATGAAGAATGCAGAACTTATCAAGTAAGCATAATGTGGTTACTACGGAATTAGACTGCAAAAACAATTGTGAAGAATTAACAGCATATTTTGTGCTAATAGTAACATTATTACAGGATTTGAAATAAGGCAGCGGAGGCACGGATGCCGTAGCGCTATACGGCTCGTGCGAGGACATAGACAGGATGTCGTCCGCAGCACGATGGCAGGGATATAATCCATAGAGCGGGATAAGGCACACCGCCGCCTGAGGTGCGCTTTGGGGGTTGGTAAGGGGGTATTTAGCGCATAAATATCCCCTTACGAAGTGATAAAACTAATGTCGCCAAACAAAAGAAAGTATGAAAATAAGCCACACCGTTTCAGGGCTCTGACCCCATTTTTTCTCATTTTCCCATGTATAATCCAATTTTCAACGTGATATATATGTACTTACGCAGACACAGAACATATGCTCTGACCCCATGTACACAACCGTTATTCTGAGGCAAAGCCTGAGAATCTCGCCACCCCCCTTATCCCCTCCTTTGAACGAAAGGGTGAAGTAACAAGGCTCTCAATAAACAGCCATACAGGGATGTATGGCGCACTTGGATGCGGGCGCATGATAGGGCAGCCTGCCGCAGACAACCATTACACGACATCGTTGTCAAGGCAGGCGAGGAAGCCCGTTGTGCGCCCGCCGTGGAATGGATATATCCATAGCAATGCAAAAGGCGTTTTTCTTTGCAATACTTTCTTTTGTCGCCCAACAAAAGAAAGTATGAACATACGGCACACCGCCGTTTGAGGTGCGCTTTGGGGGTTGGTAAGGGGGTATTTAGCGCATAAATATCCCCTTACGAAGTGATAAAACTAATGTCGCCCAACAAAAGAAAGTATGAATATACGGCACACCGCTGTTAAGAAAACATATGGCAAACCCTGCAATGTTATATACAGGCTTTACTGCATTGACAACATATGTAAATAAGAAAATAAAAAAGTGTTGATTTTATTGCTTGTTTTACCATGAGTAAATTCATTTTATAATAAACTCATCGACAATACTATGAATGATACAAAACTATGGATGGCACTGTCGCGCATTGAAGGTGTGGGTATTGCAGCGCTTAAACAGATTCATACTGCGTTATCCAATCTCAATATTTCCCTGTATGATATTATGGAACTATCGCCAAAAACAATGGCTTTTGAAACAGGACTTCCCATTGAATTATGCCAGATAGTTGCCAATGTATCATCAACTATCGGCACAGCACAAAAAGAATACGAGCAATTGCTTGATAATACTATTGAACCCATTTTATTTTTTGATGTACGCTACCCGCAGCGTTTGTTGCGTTCAATGGAATATCCTCCAGCTATACTGTATATGTACGGGAACTACAATTTAATCACATCAAAACAGATAGCAATACTATCCGATCACACGGCAAGCGAGCGCGGGCACTACATTGCCTATCAGGCAGCACACATTGCTGCGCAACATTCCATCACGGTAACCAGTGGTATGGCAAAAGGTCCGCAGAGCATGGCACACCGCGGTGCAATTGAAGGTGGCGGCAACACCATTGCTGTACTTCCTATGGGATTGCTTCATCTATCAATACCGCAGATATTACAGGACTGTGTGGATCTTTCCCGCTGGCTATTCATATCGCCATTTGAACCAGCTCAGGAATATGCCATTCACCATTCGTATAAACGCAATAGCCTCATTACTGCTATGGTCAACGCCGTAATAATCATTGAAACCGCAACAGACGGCGGTAGTTTTGAGGCAGCAAAAAGCGCACATAACTATAAAACCCCGTTGTTTGTTGTTGAATATGCTGAGTACCCCGCTACCGCATCGGGCAACCCCGGTATCATTAAAGAATACAATGCTACACCGCTTAAAGGGAGGATGCAAAACGGCACCCTGCTACCCAACATGGATATGTGCATTGCAAAGGCTCGTTATGGCGATAGTCACTCATAATTTAATTATCAGTGTCATGTAACCGATACTGATTATAGTGTCTCCCTGCAATAGCTGCTTGCATGATAGTAAATTGTGATTGATTTATTCAAGAGTTGATGATTGCATTGAGCTATCGAACCACCATTACTTTAAACAATAAACAGGGGTATTATAAATGAAATATTATGAATCGTTAGAAAAATTTAAGACATACAACATTGTTTTATTATGTGGGCTCTATGGTGCAGGTAAAACCGAATTTGCCAACACCTATTTTAAGGGATCGGGGCTATACCGTGTATCACGCCTTGAGCTGCGTAAGCTAATGTATGAGATGACTCATTTTGGTGAAAGCTGGGAGGCTGAAAAATTTAATGAAGAAGATGATGTGCTGGCAAAACATGTAGAAAGAAAGGTTGTAGAACATTTTTTGCAGATTAAACGCAATGTGCTTATCATCAACACGTTTATGACAAAGAAATCCCGTCAGCGTTTTGTAAACATAGCAAAAGAAACTAAAAAGACCATCGGAGCGATATTTTTAGATGCCCCTCTTGATGTATGTATTGCTCAGAGCAAGCGTTTAAATACAGCAATTCCTGAAAATGTCATCCGACAACTGCACAGCAGGAAGGAACTGCCAACCAAATTGGAAGGGTATAACGACGTTTTAATAATCAATGATTTTACATTATCATCCAATGGGTAATGTACCATAAAAATCCGGCACATACCCTGGCGCTGGTTTTCCAAATAACACCATGCATATACTGTCTATTAACCGTATCTGATGCTCAAGTTTTGCTGCGTCAATCATGGGAGGGTTATGTTTAATGGACATTAGATATTCCATGCTGTATGATTTGATAAGTTCATTAAAATCATGCATAGCAAGTATCTGTTTTTGTACTGTGTATTTATACAGTGCCAGACAATCAAAAATGCTACCAGCATTCCCGGCAACACTAATCAATACTTGAATACTATCGAATATATAATCTTCGGGATAGTCCCTGACTAAACCAGCCGCAAGCCTATGCAAAACATCAAGATTGCTGTCAGTATTATATAATCGTATGGCTACACGCGCAGCAATATACCTGTTATAATATATGGCGGGTATGCCATCCAGCGGGATATTGCACTTCATCAAAAAAAGTTTATGTACAAATGAATGCATACACATTACACGTTTACAATCAACCGTTGTGTCATGCACATTAATGGCAACGCATGGTATGGCGCTGTTCAGCCTTTCAATAAGCTGTTCCACTTGATGGCTGGTAAAACCATGCTGAGGGATATAGCCTTCAATTTTTTTTCTAAGCGATAGTTCCGGATAAACAATCAAATCCATCATGCCATGCTCATCCTCATTGAGGTAATCTAAAATTGCATGTTCTTCAATACCCAATGTTGATTCAGCATAATGGATGGTAGCCTCGTCCACAACAAATGGCTTTGTAAAACGCTCTGCAATGACAGCAAGTATATTTTCAATACTGGATACAGTCATGACAGTATAACAAGAATAACAAATTTTGAATACAAAACTTATATGAAATAATTTTCATCATATAATTACCCCACACAGATTAGCCACAGTCAAGCTTTTCACTATTTTTTATGCATATTATACAAAATACAACATGCCATTACATAAAACTATCAATGATTCAGGATATACATTTTTTAAATACGCATCTGATAATGACCTGCTACCTATATTCCCTGCCTATGAAATTGTCAATTTTAGTCAGCAATTTTTATATACTTTTTATGCTTGACAAATGAACGTTGTTCACAACAATGAACGATGTTTATTATTTATTCTATTTACAGTAAGGAGGTTTTTTATGCATACCGTCAATATTGGCCAGATTTTAGCTAACCGCGCATTTTTAACTCCCGAATTAGAAGCTTATAAAGGGCAAAACTACTTATTTAATTATAAAGAAGCAAATATCAGGGCAAACTCATTTTCAAAATACCTGATAAGCAAGGGATTAAAAAAGGGGGATTGTATCGCTGTTTTAGGAAAAAACAACGAACATATCATCACATCACTATTTGGAGCTGCTAAAATTGGCATTGTTACCGTTATGCTGAACTGGCGTTTACAGCCAAACGAATTAAAATATATCTTACATGATAGCAACTTTAAATTATTGGTATATGATGAAGAATTTAGTGATGTTGCACAAGCACTGGGGGACGAATCCAAAAACTTATTGATAATCAAATACTCACAAAATCAAGATAATCAATTTGAACAAGTGATCAATGCAAACCTTACCGCTGAAAATATGTGTATAGGCGGAAATGATGATCCTGCAGTGATAATGTATACTTCAGGTACCACCGGCAATCCAAAAGGTGCCACACTTTCACATAATAATTTATTCTGGGCTTCCATTGGCATAGCATACACCATTCACCTCAATTTCAAATATAGGTTCCTTTCTGTTGCACCTATATTTCATATTGGCGGACTTGCACCCATAATGACGAATGTTCACAGCGGTATTACAACGATATTTATGCCCAATTTTGATCCTTCAAAAGTATGGGAAATTATTGCATCCGAAAAAATTAATTGGATGATGTCGGTTCCACAAATGCTGCAGTTTATGTTACTATATAAAGATATTGACAGGTTAGACCTTAAAAGCCTAAAATTTATAGTATGTGGTGGGTCACCAGTGCCTAAAGAAATTATAACATCATATTTTTCTAAAAACATAAAAGTATATCACGTTTATGGCATTTCTGAATATACGGGCGCGGTAACATTCTGGATGAATGATATGGGTCTAGATAATTATTCAGCAGGAAAACCTGTTCTTCATGGTACTGTAAAAATTATCAAACCTGAAACAGGCGAGATATTGCCTCCCGGTGAAATTGGGGAGATATGTTGTTTTGGTCCTCAGGTATTTTCAGGATACTGGAACAATGAAGAAGCAACACGCGAAGTTAAAAAAAATGATTATTATAGAACCGGTGATCTTGGAAAGATTGACGAACATGGCTTTGTATATGTCGTTGATAGGTTAAAAGATATGATAATTAGTGGTGGCGAAAATATATATCCAGCAGAAATAGAAGCGGTAATAAAAAAATTTCAGGGGATATCTGAAGTTGCTGTGGTTGGTAAAAATGACTCCAAATGGGGCGAAATACCAGTAGCGGTTGTTGTAAAAAGTCAAAATTCAAATATTACCGAAGATGACATTATTAATTTTTGTAAAAGTAATCTTGCAAAATACAAATGTGTAAAAGAAGTACATTTTGTTGATAGTATACCAAAAAATGCTGTTGGAAAAGAGCTTAAAAAAGAATTACGAAAAATGGTGAATAAGCAATGACAATATGAAATTATTTTCACAGATAGATTGATACTATAAGGGGGACACTTATGGCACTAAACAACACCTATAGCTTTGATGAATTTTTAAACTGGCGAAACAATGTTAACTTTTATGCCGACGACACCTTTCTTCAAAAGGTAGCCATGCATTTTGCGGGAAGTGATTTCCCGAGGCTGGATATAGAAGCTCGCAGGTTGTCAGAACTAACATCGTTTAAGTGGCGTGACATATCAGATGATATTGCATGGCCCCATAACAGGATTTTCATGCAACACTATGATGGGCACAATCACCGTATTGACAGGATAGTACGCCCTAAAGCTTTAGAAGAGATGGAAAAAGAGGTGTTTTCACAGGGTTTATTTTCAAGCAAAACATCGCCATGGGAACGCTTAATAAAGATGATATTGATTTATGAAAATGGGGAAGCCGGTATTGACTGCCCTCTTGTATGCACTGAAGGCCTGGTGGCTTTACTTGAAAAATACCATGATCATCCTGAACTGGAAAAAATTTTACAACACTGTAAGGAAGGCATGGATGGCAATTTTGCAATTGGCGCACAATACCTGTCCGAGATTCATGGAGGATCGGATGTTGCTGCAAATGATTTAGAGGCTGTTGAAGAAGGTGACCACTGGAGGCTTTATGGCAAAAAGTTTTTTTGTTCTGCAACGCATGCTGATTACGTTGTCATTACTGCACGTCCAAAGGGGTCAGAGCATGTTGGATTGTTTGTTATGCCGTCATGGATTGACAAAAAAAACGAAAAGCGTAATAACTACACCATTGACAGACTAAAATGGAAATTAGGAACTGCTGAGCTGCCTACTGCAGAGATAACCTTCAATGGAGCTATCGCCTACCAAACAGGCCATATACAGCGTGGTGTTGCCAATGTGGTTGGCATTGTACTAACGCATTCACGGTTAACCGTGGGGCTTTCTGCTGCTGCAGCTATGATACGCGCCGCCCGCGAAGCTACTGCGTATGCAAACTTTAGAACAGCATTTGGATTTCCCATAAACCAGTTTCCATTGCTTAAACGACAGCTCAATGAAATTAACCTTTATGCAAAACGAACATTAGCAGGCGCTTTTAAGATTTATGAGATGTTCCAGTCATTGCCGGGAGGGTTGAAAGGGGGACTTACCACCGACGAAGACATCGCAACCCAGCAAAAACGGTTCAGGGTACGTATCCTTATCATGTTACAGAAGATTGTTGCCTCATGGGATGCTACAGATGTATTACGAAAAGCCATCTCGGTGTTTGGCGGTCATGGCGTTATGGAAGATTTTTCAAGTTTACCTCGCCTTTTCCGCGATATGATGATAAACGAACTATGGGAAGGACCGCGCAATGTACTGCTTACACAAATTTATCGTGATATACAGCGAGCTGCATCATGGTATCCGGTAAAGCAATGTATTAATGATTTGCTGTATAATGCCGATAGTTGTGTGATTGACGATGTGACTGCAGCATTTGACAGATGTTTATCAAGTAATTTCATTTATCCAGGGCAGGACAATGATGAATTATGCCTGCTGTGGGAAGAGGCAGCCCATAAGCTACTGCATGAATTTCAGAATTGTGCATTGCATGAGGTTGAAGCTGCAAGGGAAGATGCTGCGTTAGCAGGAAAATAATTGGTATAATGTTTCGCCTAACCTATGCATGTGATAGCGGACCTCTTTTTTACTTCGGCCGGGGTAGTTATGAAATGTAATCATAACTCCGTTTAATGATGCAAATAGGCTATGTGCTAATAATCGTGCGTTGCTATGTGAAGCAAAAAGTTTTGTAAATTGATCCAGAAGCCGGCGTTCGGCTTCATTGAGCTTATCTATCAAATCGGGGCTCAAGTTTGCATCCAGCATGAAGTGAGTCATCATGCGAAAATAAGGATCATGCTTATTTAAATAATTTAAAAATGTATAGATGGTATCTTTAAGAGGGTTTTTGCTTGTTGCAATAATTTTTTCCAGCATGCCAATAATTTCCTCTGCTCCCAGTAAAAATGCTTCAACAAACAGCGCTTGCTGATCAGAGAAATAGCGGTATATAGCACCTGCCGAGATGCCGGCTTCTTTTGCAATATCACGCATCGTTACCTGATTAAAAGGTTTGATTGCAAATATACGCTCTGCAGCGTCTATAATTATCTTTTTTTTATTTTCTTTTTCAGTATATTTAAGGTCCTGAAAGGATTTTGCATTCTTCATGTTAGAATTGCTACTTAGAAACTACAATTTGTCAAGATAATAAATTTTTAATGGAAAAATACTTGACTTTTATCTGATTACACATTTGAATAAGGGAAATTATATAATAATTGAATTGTTATGTGTTTATCTGTCAACACCCACAGCTTCAGGTAGCAGTTTTTTTATTTTACTGTATTGTATTTTCCAAATCTGCATATGGGATAAATTCATGCAAAGAACAAATTCAGTTTTTCTTTCTTTAATCACAATGTTTATATTTTGTTTCATAGCAACTTCAAATTATGCACAAACTGTTGATTTAGACCCTGTAAGTAAAACAATTGATGGTATTACAAACATTGCAGCATCAATCGTAGCTGATAGTTTTGTCCCAATGACACATTATAACGACAACAACTACACTATTTCGATAATTCCTGCATATTTTAGCATACAAAAAGCATATGATGATCCTGAAATAAAAGGTAAAGATTTGAAAGGGTATGGTGGTGGCGCCGGATTTGGGTACGCAACCAATAACAGGATAATGTTTTACGGAATTGCTGCATATATGCAATTTGATGGGAAATTAACTGGTTCTTTTTACAAGGGAATAACCAACGACAGTTTCACTATGTACGTTGATTATTCTATCACAGCATTGTATACAGGTATTGGATATGATCTTGTAGAATCTGAATCTTTCTCACTGCCTTTGTTTACAGGGATATTTGTCCAACATTATAATGGCTCAGGATCATTGCCTGAATATTTAAATACGCGATTATCGGTTGATAGTTCTTCAAATTTATTTGGTTTTTCAATAGGAATTGCACCATCATATAAATATAACGACATGTTCAAAATTACCCCCTATTATCTCTTCAGCTACAGCCTTAATGAACCAGATGCAACAGCTAAAATTGTAAATACAACAATTCCATTATTGCCTGTTTCATTTGAATATGATTTACACACTGATAATGTAAAAGCTTCGATGATAGGGTTGACACTCACATGGCTAAGCAGCAAATCGCTATCACTTTCGCTTAGTGTAGGCGGCTGGATACGTAACGAAACGTCATGGTACAACGAAACATTTTTAAACGGATTGCAGATGAAATCTGCTGTTTTGGTGGTTAGCTTCAGTAAATAAATGTTACTATACTCCAATACTATACTCCAATACCTCTATCTTTTATTTTGTTTTCCCTTTTCGTTGTTCTTCTACTTTATCGATATGTCTCAGTACAAACTAATGTACATTTTCCTTGTAAACGTTTAGTGGAAGGAGAGCCTTTATAAAATAGTTATTGTATGAAACCAACACATTAATTAAGATTATGAGTGGAATTTATAGTAGAGTATCATGCTTTTGATGGTTTTATGTATGCTCCCCCGGCAGGACTCGAACCTGCGACCTGGTGGTTAACAGCCACTCGCTCTACCGACTGAGCTACAGGGGAATGGTATAACCTGCACCATGGTAATTAATCCCAACAAAGCTGTGATTTTACCATTTAAACTACAGGATGATAGTAACAATTAATGTACTAACTGATACAATATTTTCAAAAAAAATTATGTAAAAACTTTCATTTTAAAGACGAGACTATTAGATTTATGGCATTTAACTTGTCAATAAAAAATTGACCTTTCAATTTTGTTTTTAAAAATAAAATCTTTATCAAAAGCATACAGGATATCGAAAAACTTATTCAGATTAATAAATGTATTGAAATCGTAATTTAACAATAAATCCTATAAGAATGAATCAAAATATTATTAACACCATCAAAGACACATTATATCGTGATGAACGAATCATATTTGCATATCTATATGGAAACACTTCAAAAGGTGACAACTACAGGGATATTGACATATCAAACCAATATACTAATTACATCTGAAATAGCTATTGCAATCCTGCCCTGCATCATAGCTTGTACGATAGCATCGGCACGTACATGGATTGGAATAGAAATATCCCCATGGGCAGCAATATTCACCACAATTCCCATACGAACAGTACACCGCTCCCGGGCAGGGGCTATCATTCACAAAGTGTGGTTTAACTGCATCCCACCCGCAGTCAACAGGCGAAGCAGAATATGCTGGTTGTGTTTCAACCCTGTTTGTTGAATAAATTGCTATTGCTATGAAGACAGCTATCAGGATAGTAAACAATATCACAAAGCGTTTCATAAGTGCCTCCCACTAAAGTTACTATTTCTGATACACTTATACGTTTATTATTTGTCAACCTATTTTTCCCCACTACCATTACCATTATTATACTGTTCTGCAATCAAAAAGTCAATAAGTACTCATGGTGATTGAGCACAGAATGTATTGACACAATAGGTGAACTTTTATACCATTATCATCATTACCGATAACTATCGAACAAAAAAGGAGGCAACCCATGAAATCAATGACTGAATACCTTACCTTCAATACCAGGACAAAACGTGATTACATAAACATTACCAGCATGGTTGAGGATGTGGTTACAAAAAGCGGCATCAAAGAGGGGTTGTGCCTTGTTAACGCCATGCACATCACCGCTTCGGTACACATTAATGATGATGAAAAAGGGCTGATTTGTGACATTGATGATTTTTTAGAAACACTGGCACCGTATGAACCAATCAGCAAATATCGCCACAACCGCACCGGCGAGGACAACGGCGATGCTCACATAAAACGTAGCATCATGGGCAGAGAGGTTGTTGTAGCAGTGACCAATGGCAAATTGGATTTTGGCCCATGGGAGCAGATTTTTTATGCTGAGTTTAACGGGCAGCGCCCCAAACGCGTGCTGGTAAAAGTGATTGGCGAATGACATGCAGCTTGTTGACGTACATTGCCATCTGGAAAGTCGGCATTTCAGCGGCCGGCTTGATGCAATCATTGATGCAGCCAAACAGGTTGGTGTTATTGCTTTTATTACCTGTGCGATAGTTCCTGATGAGTGGGAACTATCGCAAACAATTAGTCATAGCTTCCATGAGGTATACTTTGCCGCTGGTGTGCACCCGTGGTATATCAAAAACCAATACTTTGAGGAATTGCAAAAGCTGTATGCGATAACCGACAGCAAATACATTGCCATCGGCGAGATTGGGCTTGATGCAAAAACCGACATAGACATTGCTGTGCAAAAAAATTTTTTTGAGGAACAGCTTATCATTGCCAATGATTTAAACAAGCCCGTTATTGTTCATTGCAGAGGTGCTTTTAATGAGCTTATTGCTTCACTGAAGCGCATTGGAAAAATAAACGCCGGTGGTGTTATCCATTCATATTCGGGGAATGCTGATATAGCCCGGCAGCTTATGCGTTATGGTTTTTATTTTTCGTTTGGAGGAGCACTAACCTATCGCAACAGCAAAAAAAAATTACAGGTTTTACACCATATATATCCTGACCATGTTTTACTGGAAACCGACAGCCCTGATATACCCCCTGTAGAAAAAAGTGGACAGATAAACCTGCCGGAAAATATTATCTATGTGGTAAAAGCTATGAGTGAGCTTATTGGTAAAGATGAAGAAGAGATAGCAGATGCGACAACACAAAACGCAAAAAAATTGTTGAATTTGAACATATAATTTTTTTATCATATCATGTAGCATTTGACATCTAAAAAATGTAAACTTTGGGAGGAAGCAATGGATTTTGAAACTACTACCTGTATATCGTGTAAGCACTTAGAAATTCTTGATAGTTACTGTAAAAAGTTAGATGTGTCGTTGAGGACATTTATTGTGTATATGATACTGTATGCTGCAAAAAAGGAAAAAAAGAAAGCTATTGCATTTAAAAGAATCTGTTATAGAAAACGAGATAAGGACAATCCATGGAAAAGAGTACATCTGGTGTTGTATCAGTCGGAATATGAGTTTTGCCTGGATGTGAAGAAGTTATGGAAGATGTCGCTTGCCAACATTATTGCATTTTGCGTGGAAAATGTGCTGGTGGAATTTTTTGAATATTTCAGCAGGCGATTAAAAGAGATTAATTCCGATAACTATCCTTATAATCTGACCAGTTATTATGAAAACAGGTCGTATACATTTGATTTTCATAAAGAAAAAGGCATACATTGCCTGAAGTTCTACTGGGGACCACCACCAGAAGTTATAGAATTCAATAAAAAACAAAAAAAATTGCTTTAAAATAGCAATACAAACCGCTATAATTTTATTTTTATAAAAATACTGATGAATATATATCATTGCTGCAGAATACAGCGGGGAAGTACCTTGCTTTTATATAACATTATTTTTAAGGAATAAATACTGCACTAAAATTAAAATAATTATATTACCATGCAGGTTTTTTAACTATGGATATTAATCAAAATTACTATGAGCGATTTAGCCGTACTTCACTTTTAATAGGCAAGGAAAACCTTGAAAAACTTTTTAGAAGCAAGGTGTTAGTTGTGGGATTAGGTGGCGTTGGCTCGTATGCCTTTGAAGCACTGGTGCGCGCTGGCGTGGGTACTGTTGACATTATTGATTTTGATACTGTAGAGATATCCAATTGTAATCGCCAGCTTTTAGCTTTAGGCAGTACAATAGGAATGCCAAAGGTTGATGTTGCCGAAAAAAGAGCAAAAGATATCAACCCTGATGTCATTATTAATAAAAATAAAATCTGTATAACACCTGATAATGTTCACGGATTAATCCCTCACGACATTGATTTTGCTGTTGATGCCATTGATGACGTTGATGCAAAAACATCACTTATTACAACATTACTGGGCAGGCATATTCCTTTCATTTCATGCATGGGTGCGGCTAATGCATGTAATCCGGAAAGTTTACGAGTTAGCGACATTAGTAAAACACAGTACTGTCCGCTGGCACGCACCATGCGAAAGCGTCTCAAAAATATTGGGATTGCTGGAGGGTTTATGTGCGTTTATTTCCACGAGGAACGTACAGGCAGTACAACCAATGTTAGCACAAACAATACAAGGGGAAGTTTATCATACATGCCGGGGATAATGGGGCTTGCCGCTGCTGGCTATACAATTAATTTTTTAATGGGGAGATAGCTTCACCGGTAACTATCGCCAAACATTTTTTAATGATTTGCTGTTATACCCAGCGATGATAAAAGCACTACAACCTCATAAGCTGATAAATCGGTATACATAACAGGGATGTCCTCCTCATCAGCACGTTTGACAAATTCATCACGGGGTTTTATTCCACCAGCCACTACGATAGCGCTAAAATCTTTTAATGATGCAACTGCCACAGCATTGGGATGCGTTAAAATAGTAATCCAGATATTTCCTTTTTTACCGTTGGCGTTAACATCCGAAAGCATGTCGCCAACATAACCACCGGTAATGCCTTTTGTGCAATCAGCATTTGTGGTTAACAGTTCAAAATTTGTTTTTTGCTGGATTTCGTTTACAGTGATGTCCATAATCAAATCTCCATAATGGTTGCTTGATGTTATATCTATGCATATCTTTGTACCTTCACCTGGCCTGGAGCAAATGCGCAAAACATTAGCATTGCGTTTAATATTTGACAAACCCATGCCCGCACCAAATCCAAGCCTGCGTATTTCATCTGTTGCTGTTGAAAAACCCTCCTGTACTGCCAGTCTGATATTTTCTATCCCTTTTCCTTTGTCCTTTACCACCAGATGTACTGAATTTGGTCTGCAATATGCAAAAAAATATCCAACTGTGGTATATGAAACAACATTGATCTCGGCTTCGTACAATACTATTGCTACCCTTTGAATCATATGGGGAGGATATTCCCGTGTTCGCAACTCACGCTTAAGCGAAGTTGAAATCCTCCCGGCATTATCAAAATCACCACCTTTCAATGTATATGAAAATATATGATTTGCACACTGCATGCGCTAAACTTTTTAATCAACTTTTTCAATAGAAGCTTTCATACCTACACCATAAAGTCTTCCGCAGGTTTCAAACATTATACATTTTGTTCTCAGCAATGGTATATTTTTACGTTTTGCCAGCTCCACGGTATCCATCTGTGGAACTTTACCCCGTACAAATACCACACCAATAAGATCAAGGACTTCCACTGTACGCACTACCTGAGGATTGGTAAGTCCTGTGATAAACAACGCGCGCTCTTTTGCATATGCCAGCACATCGCTTAACAAATCGGATGCAAAAGCTGTTTCGACATCTACAGTATTGAGCATTTCTTCTCCCACTATGACATCAGCATCAAGAATTTTTTTAATCTCGGACAATTTCATATTTTCTTTACGTTTTCCTTATTCAGAAGTTATAGTACAATACAACCATTTTACATTTTTTCATACAATTATACATATCACTTTTTAGTCAAGTAATAAATATCATCCTTTGACCATCCCTCTAAAATAGATATCGGCTGCTGTCATAATAGCTTTTTCTAAATCTAATGATTCATCATTTACCGACCACTGGAAAACCAATTCTTTGATAGACCCCACAATACACATAGACGTGAAATAAGGATCAAGCATGGGAAACACCCTTCCCTTTCCCTGAGCCTTTGCAATATAAGCTGCAGACATGGCAATAATTTTATTATAAAAATCATTAAGTTTTTGTAAAAGTGTTTTATCCAATCCCATTGCTTCTTTTAACATAATACGTGCAAACGTTTTAATTTTTGGATCGCGAATAAGGTATTGGGCGATAGTTCTATATATTTTAATTACTTCGTCTAATGGTTTATCCATTGAAATATCAAGTACGCTTAAAATACGGTACATCTCCTCCAGTTGACTATCTACTATCATATGTAATAAGTCATCTTTACCATTGAAGTGAAGATAAAATGTCCCTTTAGCTATACCAGCTTTTTTCAGGATATCTTCCAATTTTGTATTATGATACCCTTTCTTTGAAAAAAGTTCTAGGGCAATCATCATTATCTCTGATTGCCGTTTTAATCCGTCACTGCGCTTTTTTGTAATCTTCATCGCTCCCTCAATAATACAAATTGCGATACATTGATATACATACTAATAAATACAGGCTAAGAAATTTCAAATATATTTTTATTACATAATACACATTTTACTATACAGTCAAAGGATTCAGAATTACCATATAGAAGTTATATTGAATCATGATTCAGCATCTCATTGAAAGGATAGCTTCTTCGGTCACTGACGCTCACTCAGAATGACACAAAGGACTTCGTCTCACAGAATGACACTGTGGAGTGTGTCATTCTGAACTATGATTCAGAATCTCAAGTAGCATGTTTTGCTTCCAGGTCAAACCCGGAATGACAATTTTGCAAGTATCCATAACAAAAAAGATTTGCAATTACATACATATCATGTACTCATTTACTGCATCACACTTTTTACTCTGAGGGATGTCATTATGAAACTGCTATCACTCTTTGCACAGCCACCGGCAAAACCACTACTGCCACAAGAAAAAGTAAAAAAACTTTACCCGCGATTTAGATGGCACATCCTGGAAGCAACATTCATTGGGTATGCCACCTTTTACATAGTCAGAAATAATCTTTCCACTGTTGCCAGAGATATGCAGGCAGTATTTGGTTATGACCATTCACAGATTGGGAGCATACTGGCAATAAGTGCGTTACTGTACGGGATTGGCAAATTTTTGCTTGGCTCTGTCTCGGACCGCAGCAATGTGCGCGTATTCATGCCGGTTGGGCTTATACTAACCGCTTTATGTAATTTTGCATTTGGTGCAACGCAGAGTTATACCATTCACTTCTGGCTATGGGCTTTGAATGGATTTATTCAGGGTGCAGGTTGGCCTCCGTGCGGCAGATCCATTGGACACTGGTTTAGCGTCAGTGAGCGCGGCACCATCTTCTCAGTATGGAATATTGCACATAATGTTGGCGGAGGGGTTGCTGGTATGCTTGCTGCCTATTGTGCAAAACACTTTGGTCTGCACAATGCTTTTTTTATCCCGGGTACTATCGCCATACTGTGTGCCATATATCTTTTCTGGCAACTGCGCGATACACCGCAATCGGTTGGTCTGCCACCTGTAGAGGTATACAAAAACGATTACCCTCCTCAAACACATGAACACATTGAAAAGGAACTATCGACAAAAACTCTTTTTGTAGATTATATACTCAAAAACAAATTGCTCTGGGTTGTTGCCATTGCAAACTTTTTTGTCTATATTGCCCGCTACAGCATGCTTGACTGGGGACCAACGTTTTTACGCGAGATAAAGGGGGCAAACATAACACAGGGTGGATTCAGCATTATGGTGCTTGAGTTTGCAGGTATTCCATCAACAATTTTGTTTGGCTGGATTTCGGACAAACTGCAGGGACGGCGCGGCATGGTGAGTATGCTATGTATGATACCGGTAGTGCTGGCATTTTTGGGAATAGTTGTATACCCGCAACCATCCCTGTGGTTTTACTACGCAATGCTTTCGGTCATTGGATTTTTTGTGTATCCGCCGGTTATGATGTTAGGTGTTATGGGGCTTGACCTGACCAACAAAAAAGCTGTAGGTACAGCAGCAGGTTTTATTGGCATGTTTGGATATCTTGGCAGGACAGTTCAGGCAAAAGGGTTTGGCTTTATTCTGGATTACTTTGCCACAACATACGATATTGTTACCCGATGGAACATTGTGCTTTACTCCATCGTTGCATGCACTGTTATATCAATTGTGCTGTTAGCATTTAC
The DNA here is from genome assembly GCA_002328585.1 of Spirochaetia bacterium UBA2205. GTDB lineage: Bacteria > Spirochaetota > UBA4802 > UBA4802 > UB4802 > UBA4802. The sequence continues at coordinate 40,950 of DCUV01000070.1, read as the reverse complement.
CTGGAAGGTTAAACCAAGGGGATAAGATTTTTTTATGCACAATATAATAATCGTTACACTACGACTTTTAATTTTAGCAACACCACTATTGCTGAATGATTGCTACCTGCCTCTTATTCCGAAAGATGCAACAAAGCTTAATCTTATCCTTGACATCATCATCTACATTGGCTGGCAAACCTCGCTTTTATATGTTGCATATGATGCCGGGTGGTTTACATGGGAAAGATTGGGCATCAATGTGAAACAGCCCAAACAATGGCTATGGGGTGTAGCGCTTTTTATTGCTATATTTGTAGCGTATGCCATACTAACTATCGCACTGGAATATTGTAAAAAACACTATGGATTTACCCTTGCATCGTTCTGGTATTTCCCATTGCCCCGGTGGAGGCCTTTGTATGTTTTTTTGTATGTACTGTACCTTTCAATCACCGCAGGCATTTATGAAGAGATAATCTACCGTGGCATTGCAATACATCAGCTTCGTCTTATAACATCAAATAAATGGATACTCATCATTGCATCAACACTTCTTTTTGTAGCCATTCACTGGTCAATGGGTCTTGGCACATGGCTTGAAGCAGCATTGTGGGGAGCACTATGGGCATACCTGTATATACAAACAAACTCTTTGCTGCCAATAATGGTTGCTCATTTTCTTTATGACCTGGCAACACAATACGGCTTCCATGTGGCGATAGCTCACTGTATTGGTCTTTAGTTGCAAATACTGTTTACTCAATACAGTATATTCAATGTTTATACCACTACATAATTTGCATTATATTGTTAAAGCTTGAACTTGCTCAGTATTAATAAACATATAACAAAAATTGCTGGTTAATATAGGCATCTCCTACTATAGTATAATCACATAGTATTGTATTAAACTTATTGCACACTACACTACCATAAATAGTATTGTTACAGCAGTCAAAACATCAAAAAATTTTATTAATGATAAGTGTAGTGCTATTATTATAGAAATATATAATCCTATGAAAAGTCCCTATTGGATCATTATTACTGTTAAAGAATTGATGGCAACAATATAGACATCAAAATGGAGTAAAAATATTTGGCGATAGCCATTCTGAATCATGTCCTGAATTGGTTTCAGGATCTCAAGTTAATTATTTAGATTTCGGGTCAAGCCCGGAATAACAGTAGCGCATAATTTTATTTATAGGAGCTGAATATGAAAAAATCGTACAACATTGCTGTAATACCAGGTGATGGGACCGGACCGGAGGTTGTTGCAGAAGGTGTCAAAGTATTAAAAGCTGTTGCTGGAGCTGAGAACATATCTCTCCATTTTACCAATTATGATTTTGGCGGCGAGCGTTATCTTAAAACAGGTGAGACGTTACCTGAAGGAGCTATCGACGAATTAAAAAAACATGATGCCATTTTTTTGGGAGCGATAGGTCATCCCGATGTAAAACCAGGCATATTAGAAAAGGGTATTTTACTGGCACTTCGTTTTGAATTAGACCAGTACATAAATCTACGTCCAATCAAGCTTTATCCAAATGTTGAAACACCACTGAAAGATAAAGGTCCTGAACATATTGACTATGTAGTGGTACGCGAAAACTCAGGTGACGTATATACCGGAATAGGCGGAGTTACCATGAAGGGAACACCGCATGAAGAAGCAATGCAGATTATGATCTACAATCGCTTCCAGGTTGAACGATGTTTGCGGTATGCATTTGAATATGCCCGTAAACGTAATAAAAGGAAAACATTAGCACTTGTTGGCAAAACAAATGTATTAACCTATGTGTATGATCTCTGGGAAAGAGCATTTCATGAAATTGGACAGAAAGAATATCCGGATATTAAACGCGATTACTACCATGTTGATGCCACCTGCATGTGGATGGTGAAAAATCCTGAATGGTTTGATGTTCTTGTTACCGGGAATATGTTTGGCGATATTATAACCGATTTAGGCGCCATGACACAGGGAGGCATGGGGATTGCTGCGGGAGGTAATATCAATCCAGAAGGTGTTTCCATGTTTGAGCCAATCGGTGGATCTGCACCAAAATATACCGGGAAAAATGTTATTAACCCGCTGGCAGCAATATGCGCCGCCCAGATGATGATGGAACATTTAGGTGAAGACAAGGCTGCTATACGCATTGAAAAAGGTGTTATTGATGTATTGCAACGGGATATGAAGTCACTTGCTGCCGGCAAAATGGGCTTAACCACTACTCAGGTTGGTGACAAAGTTGCAGAATATGCCGTATCATAAAAAGTTAGTGATTAATGCCTTACATAAATTTTTTATTACACAGTTTCTTGTATTGCAGCAAGAGACTGTGTAGAAAATTTTATAATGCCTTTGTGGTAGCAAAATAGCAGTAAAAGTTTTTTAATTGGTAATCACATAAAAATAGTTTTTAGAAGTACCCGCAAATTTATAAATATAACTCTGGAGGGATTTGATGAATTTTGAAACAACTACCTGCATATCAAGTGATCATATTATACTGCTAAAACATTATGCAAAAAAATTAGATGTATCCGTCAGCAAACTTATTAGTTACCTCATTCAGTATGCTGCAAAAAAAGAAAAAAGGAAAACACAGGTATTTAAAAACATATCATATCGCGATAGAAATATTGATAGCAAATGGATTCGCTTTCATCTTTGTATTAGCTGGAGTGAATATGAATTTTTGCTTGATATTAAAAAAATATGGAAGGTTTCCATTGCCAAAGCTATTGAAATTTGTGTGGATACTGTGCTGGATGAATTTTTTAACTATGTAATTCGTCGCAGAAAAGAATCAGTAACCGATAACTATCTGTCATATTATGAAAATCGTTCGTATACTTTTGATTTTTTTAAGGTTAAAGGTATACACTGCTACCAATGTTATTGGGGACCACCACCTGAAATTTTAAAAAGTTAACCATGTTGACTTGCATTGAGCGGGCTATTACAATTAACTGAAAAAACAGATGATACTGAAGATTTAACAACGTATGTATTTGGCATAAACATTAAGATGTAACGAAACATCGCTTATTTTGCGTCCAAGAGGATTTGAACCTCTGGCCTTCGGATTCGTAGTCCGACGCTCTATCCAACTGAGCTATGGACGCATGTATAAAAGCATTACAATAATATCTATATATACTGCTCAATTTTTTCAAGATAAATTTCAAACTTTGGTATAGAAAAATCTTTCCCTTTCCAGATATTGAATATATGAATAATAACTATCGCATAGTAAATAAAATAATTGATATACAAAAAAATGGTAACTATAAAGCTGAGCAGCCGCCATGATCGTGGTAGTATAAATAATAACAAAAACAAAACCAGAGCAGCAAAAACAAATACACCTGCGTATAATAACCCGCGCTTTGCATGTTTCTGGATTACTCCATCTCCTTCACAGGCATATAATGGATACAACCATCCGATATATGGTATATACGCAATAGATGCAATAATCTGCTGTTTATGTTCAAAGCAAAATTGCTTAAATACAGCATAATATTGCAAAAATTTTGTGTAGAGTTCTTTACTATATCTGGCTATCTGCAAGTTGTAATAATGTAATTTTCCCATTCGGAGAGAGAGGGATTCGAACCCTCGGTACCGTTTCCAGTACAACGGTTTAGCAAACCGTCCCCTTCGGCCTCTCGGGCATCTCTCCGTTTTTCGGAAGGTGAGGGATTCGAACCCCCGGGGCTTTCACCCAACGGTTTTCAAGACCGCCTCCATAGACCACTCGGACAACCTTCCGATAGCAACACTATTGGAAGGTGTGTTGTTGTCAAATAAAAATTGAGTGCGGTTTTTTATTTTTCTATGATAAGGAACTCAACTCTTCTATTTTGCGACCTTCCCGCCTCTTTCTTATTGTCAGCTATGGGTTTTGATTCACCATACCCTACTGTTTCAAAACGCTCGGAATCGAGCCCCTTGCCAATCAGATAATTTTTTATTTCCTCAGCCCTTTGTTCCGATAGCTGCTGGTTAAATGCTGCATCTCCCTGGTCATCGGTATGTCCTTCAATCCTGACGCGAACCTTTTTCTGTTTTAAAATTTCCGCTATTTTTTCCAATTCAGGATATGATGAAGGGAGTATTTCTGCGCTGCCAAAATTAAATGTTATTTTATCAGTAATTAACAATACTTCATCAAAATGGATTGAGTTTAGTTTTTCCTGTAACGTTTTTATCTCATCCTCACTCAACTCCTCTGGATTTGTTGGTGTGCTCTCTTCACCTATGATGACTTTATTGCGATATGACAGCAGAACCTTCTGATCATCAAATATTGGATTATATATTTCGGTAATCCCCGAAAGCGAATAAACCAGCGTTTGCAATGCTGCTTCACCTGAATCAAGATTTTGCTCAGCACCTTTTGTTTTTAACGTTTGCCCTTTATTCTTGCCCTTGTTATATGCAGATTTTTTTTGTTGTCCCATAAGACTATCATTTCCAGCAGATTCTGGAACAATCATAAAACCTAAATCAGTTCCCCGTATTGCAGCAAATGCTGTTGGAGTTTTTACATGAAGATCATGTTCTTTAAACAACTTATCAAACTTCCCATACATCGATCCTGTATGTATCTGTAATCCTAATTTCTTTACTGTTAATGAATCGATAGCCATCTCTGAACTTTCTGATAGCTGTATTGCAGTGTTATCATGGAAACGAATATCCATTCTTGAATCAGGGTCAGTCTTTACCCAGTAACCTTTATACAATGTTTGACCAACAACCGCTATCTTCCACTGCGCCTTTTCATCTTCACGAAAATATGAATTTCCTATTATAAATGTGATTTTAGGATTTGTTTGTACCAGCACAGGAAAACGAATTAATATATACTCTGTTATTATTAAATACGATATACTTCCTGCAATCACAAGAATAATTCCAGTAATACTATACATGATAAACCGTTTCATGGCAGCCCCCTAAAATATGATTATCGCATCTATGTCATTCCGGACTTGACACGGAATCCAAATGTGTAACGTTAGATTCTTAAATGAATTCAGTATGACTTTTTAAAAACATTACATTGTGTTGCCTTCTGGATGCATTGCGACATGCCGTATTGTCTGCTTCAGTTTGAATATGTAATCGTATTCAACCAACCATGTCAAATCAAATATAAAAATTAATAGTGTATTATAATAGATAGTAACTATCCTACACAATATTACTGCTTTCTAATATTTTATATATATAGTATATTATTATTTAATAATTTTATTGACATTTTAATATCTGAATATCTTATAATCATACCATTACAATTTTTTTTTACGAGGTGATACCCATGAAAAAATTTATTTTCATTTTAGCAGTTGTTACCCTTTTTACGATTGCTCTTTACTTCAATGTATCATTGACCCATGCTCAGAGCAATTCTATCGTTTTTTTAAGTCCTGAATTTACAAAATTTGTCTGTGATGAATGGAACAAAAGTGAGCTGACCCAAAAATTGGGCACAAAGGCAGTTGGTGGTAATGACTGGATTTTGACAAAAAATAAATACACCGGTCAGGTTAGAAACAAACAGGTTTTTGCGATGTCACGAAGAGACTGCGATTCAATGCCAAAAGTTCAACTTACCATTGAAAATAAGGATGGCAGGGCAATATGCACATACGGTGGTGCGTTAGTTGAAGAGTATAAAACCGCAGAGTGGGCTTTTGCACCAACCACTGTTCAATGGTATAAATTTGCTTCGGGGGTGTGGGGATATATGCAGATGCCGGGCATCATGAAAGGATTCAGAGGACCTATGTTTGTTGCCAGAGCAAATATTGACAATTTTGGAATATTCTGGAAGGTAGTTGGCAAAGCAGCAAAACAAATCAATGCAGATTACAAAGCACCGTGCGCTCTGTCAAAAGATGACATTGATGCTATTGAAAAATATATCAAAAATATCCAATAGCAAAATTATTGTTACTGTTCTTTTGCAAATAGCAGAGGGATAATAGTAATTAAAATGAGCACAGCAGATACAACAAATATCTCAGGTGTTGGAATAATACCTGGTTTGCCATCAATGGTTGCCCGTATACCCCATCTGTCAGCAACTATCGCCCCAATGAGCGGACCAGGTATCATCGTAAATGCAACATAGAACAATGTAAAATATCCAGCAAACTCGCCTCGCCTTTCTTCAGGAAATAAATCTTTGCTCCATGCTCCTGTGGCAGTCATCCATATTGTCTGAGCAATTATCCATAAGGTGGCTAATATGCCGATAGCTATCGGTAAACGAGCATACGAAAATGCAATAAGCGAAAATGAAATTAATATCACAGCAAAAATAGCAACAGGTTTACGCCCTATTTTATCAGCAATAATGCCGGCAGGGATGGAAGCTGCTATTCCGCCGATAAAAATAGATACTGCTATGATAACTGATGATGTAGCAATATCAATTTTCAAAAAATGTTTCAGGTATATCAAAAGATAAGGGAAAAAAACATTGAATGCCATCCCCCAGAATCCTATGGCAAGCAACACATACAAAAGATTTTTATTGTGTTGCAGTGCTTGCATATTTAAGCTTCCCTTTATTCTTTTTACGATGGACTTACTATCGGTAACTATCGCCCTTTGTGGCTCCACTGCTGCAACTCCGCCTATAACACCTGATAGTAATACCAGTGCACCGGCTGCACCAAAAAAGAAAAAGTATCCCATTGATTCCACTATAGGTCCTGATGCGCCATAAACAAGTAAAAGCGCAATCCATGTTGCAAGCGATAGTAACCCTTGAGCTTTCCCGCGGTTGGCATCGGTAGTGACATCGGTTAAATAGGCATTGTATACTGCATCATACGAGGTTGAACCAAAAAATGTCATAACTGAATCAAGGATGATGACCACCCATGCAGCTACGATTACCGGTTTAATCCATTCAGCCATTGGTATTACCCATATAGAGACACTCCATGCTAAATATCCATACAGAAGAAATGGCTTGCGTTTGCCAATTGAATCAGAGAACGCCCCCATAATAATGGCAGTAACCGTTGCTGTGACTGCAGAAAGCGCCACCATGATGGAAACATATTTAGGGTCAGGGATTATCCTGTCATATAAAAAGGTATTAAAGAATTGATTTTCAATTGCCCATGCTATCTGTCCGCCAAGACCAAGAAGAAATAAAGAAATATTAATGCGGGTTTTCATATTTTTTTTATACCTCCAGGCATTTTAAAATATTTAATGTTACTATGATACTATTGTCAATAAATATATAGTGTACGTGGTATTGAGGTATTAAAAATATTGCTGTTACTACTTTAGTGTAAAAATTATGATGAACTTTATCTTACACGTTGTGTTAGCTATGATGTTTATTGTAATCCATGAAAAATAAGTCATATTTTTTAATTGCAAATATTAATACTATAGATTTCAGTCACTATTAATTCCCAAATGGCAATTTATGTACATAAAATGATAATCAGACACTTCCGTCTATGGCGGGGGATGAGTATAGTTTATTTGAAAAAAATTTTAAAGGAAATATACTGAACTTTATTTTAAATAAACTAAATGTATATTGGGTTATGGTAAATGAAAAATGCTACTAAAACAATAGTATGTATTAGTTTTATACTATTTGTTATTGTAGTGTGGTATTATGCCAGTACTGATTATAATTATAATATACAATATAGAGGTTTAGACATTTCTAATGACTGGATTATACGCTATTGCAACACACAACAGTGTATAGATGGAACGACCGGTACAATATCATTCCCTTCTTTTTTTACTCCTGGTTTATTACACAATTTTACCAGCATTCAAGGATATGTTGTATTGACAAAAAAAATCATCATACCTGCTTCATGGAAGGATCAAACACTTATTCTTGCATTAGGTAAAATTGGTGATGCCGATAAAACATTCTTTAATAATCATTTTACTGGGCAAACAGGGATATTCCCGCCCCATGAACTTTCTCAATGGAACAAAGATCGTTATTACCTTTTACAGCCCAATATAATACATTATGGAAGTGTAAATACAATTACCATTATAATATCATGTATGGCATATAATAGAATTGTAGGAGATATGTATATAGCCCCTATTAGCCATAATGAATTTACAACCATCAACCATATCAGCTCATTAAGGTCTTCAATACCTCTTTATTTAAATATAGGAATTGGACTCACTTTTTTATTCATATTTTTACTATTGTGTTATTCCAGAGTAGAAAGACCAAAATATATCACTTTCATCTTGCAAATGATCCCGGGAATATTCGTAATAGCCGAACCATCATTAAGTGCCACATGGTATCCTGATACTTTCTTTAGAGTGCGAGTTTTTGCAATTGCATGGTCGCTTTTAGTATTTTTCCATTTCTTGTTTTTGCATCGCATCTACAATTATACACGGAAGCGTATTGAATTGTTATTATTACTAATCACAGTTATGCTAATAATTTTAATTATACACGCTAAAACCATACCTCAAATAGAATGGACTGGACTAACTGTCATCCTTATATTAACACCTCTTGCAATTTACAATCTTTCATTGCATGGTGAGCAGCTTGTTAAAAAAAATGAATTTGCCACATTATTTTTCCCAATAGGTGTTATACTGGCAATTACAGCTGTGCACGATGGTATTGTCTATCTTTCACTGTTTACTTTTACCATTTATTCTTTTTTTGGATACTCGTTTATATCACCAATTTTTCAATACACTTCATTGTTTGTATTCGTTGGAGCAGGACTTATCATTGTCTATCAATATATTGCCATGTCTCGAGAAATTGAGAACATGAACATTATACTTGAACAAAAAGTTGAAGAACGCACAAAAGAACTCAGGGCTTCAATAGAAAATCTATCAAAAGCTATAGAATTTGGTGTATTTTCTGTTAAATCAAAACTCCCCTATTACTTCTCACCTCAACTAAAACCAAAAATTAAACAGGCAATAATCTATATACACAATAACTATCGCTCCGATATATCACGTGAAGGATTGGCAGCAATGGTTAATATACATCACGATTATTTTAGCAAAGCTTTTAAATATTATACTGGAAAAAGTGTCAATGACTACATTTACGAGTTAAGAGTAAAAGAAGCCATTAAACTTTTATTAGAAAGAAAGATGAATATTTTAGACATTGCTCTTTACATAGGTTTTGATAGTGTAAAAACGTTTAACCGCGCCTTTAAAAAATTTACCGGTAAAAATCCATCAGATTATAGAAAATAGCAGTATATACAATCAAAACTATAAATTTAATATAAACGGACACTATCAGAAATTTCTACTTTTGACGAGACACATAGCCTCTTATTGTGATAATTTCTTCATACCATAAATACCAATTGTGATTTTGGAGATTTTAAAATGAATAAGGACTATTATATAATAAAAATCTGTTTTATCTTCGTGTCATTACTTATTATAGTTTTATGCACAAACAATTACTCAGTAATTGCAAAATCAATATTTTGTAGCAAAGAAGATTGGACTGAATGTGCCAGTAATGGTATAAAAAGCAAATGGATTGAATATGCCCCTGATTGGAAATTATTAAAAAAGAAAGATGATGTTTTATTGTACACAAGGAAGTTGCCATCTGGTATTGTGCAGGCAAAAGCAGAAAAAATCATGTATGTAAAACCAGAGGTAGTTGAACAGCTTGTGCGTGATGTACCTTCCTATAAAGAATTTATGTATAAGTGTTTTATTGCTGAAACAATAAAAATATTCAATGATGAAGATATGATAGTACACAACGCCACTGCTATGCCATGGCCTTTAAAGCCAAGGGATGGAGTGGTACGTACAAAAGTTACAAAAGATTGGGAATATGGAAGATTTGAAGTATTATGCTATGGTTTACATCCACACCAAAGCAAACAGTTTGTGGCACCAGTTAAAGGATTTGTCAGGATGCATGAAGTTTCAGTATATATGATTGCTCACATATTACACAGGGAAAAGGTAAAATGCTTTTATATCATTCATGCAGATCCTACCGGCGTTCCACTTTTTGCTGTTAACCTTTTAATCGACAGCTATCCATACTATACTATCATCAAATTTGAAGAAATGCTAAAAAAGCCTGAATATATCGATATGGGTAAAAAATCAAAATATTTAGCTCAAATAGAAACTTTTTGCAAAAGAAAACAAAATTATGTAAAAAGTAATTAAATTATTTTAAAAATATTTGTTGGAGGTTTTTATGGTACAGGTAGATGTTGTATGGTCATATGCTTTTGGTGCTTCTTTTGCTGCAGTTGCCGCTCATCAACTTAAAAAAGCTGAGCACCCCTTTACTACAAAATATTTCATCTTCACTTTGCTGTTTTTATCGCTTCTTTTTGTGCCATCAGGGGTATATCTGCTGTGGGAGCACACACAATGGGAAACCATGCAGGTTGCAACATCAAAAGATGATCTGCCATCATGGCTTGTTACTGTTTTTGTTTTTACAAATGTCACGCAAGGTATCCTTGGTTACTGGATTTCATACATGCTGGCTAAAAAAAATAAACTATATTATTCGCATCTTAATTGGATTATTGCATGGATTATATTCTGGTTTATATTGATTTGTGGTTGGGATTGTACAGGCTGGCAGCGTTTTTTATATGACATGAGTGTTAACAATGGGGCACTGTGGCAACCAGATAAATATATGGGTATTTCATTTTTCTATGCCAGTAGAGTCTGGTGGGCATTGGTAGCCATGGCACTGTTTTTTGCGCCGATGCTTTTATATGGTTATATTCATTTCACAAAAGAAGGATATAAGGAAATTGGACAATCTCATCAAGCTCCGCACACCAATACAATAATAGCCATAATATTTGGAATGCAGTGGGTTATATGCCTGGCTCTTGCTATCGTAGCATCACTTATTGTCATACAGCTATACAATGCCATCGGCAGCTTAATACTGGCATACACCATTGGCCTTGCTCTATTTGCTATATGCTCATATTTAATTTTATTTAGAAAAAATATGATATTTTACAAAATAATAAAACCACTTTTTATAACAGAATAACACATAGTAACACTAAAACAAAGGAAGCCCTTATTCCTAAAAAAGGGCTTTCCTTAATAAAAAAAATATCCAGGAAAAATAAATGTACACCCCTTCGCTGAAGGCGGCGGGGCACCTCATTTTTATTTGAAATTATTTTTAAGGAATAATGGTTTATATAAAAATCTCTTTATTTGATTTTATTACCCCTGAATACCTGTTTATCAATGGAAACACGCGCTCCAACGCTATTATGGCCATTTTTGTATATAACCCAAACATCAACTGGTCGTAAAATCCTTTTACCCTTTTTTACAGTACCAGTCATCCCCCTTTTTTAAAAGAAGCTTCGCCAGCAGTATTAGTAAAATAGCGGAACCATAAGAAGGATTTAAATTGATCAATAAATTGACACATACAAAAAAATCATTGCCTAATTTTATAATCTTTTTATACTTATCAAAAAAGGGGGATTATATGCAAAGCGTATCATTGGTAAAATATTCCAAAAGTACTGATTCCTTAAAGCAGGCTATAGAATTATGTGATGGTTTGAGCAAGTTAAAACCCGGTGATAAAGTGTTAATTAAACCCAACCTGGTGGCATGGGATGAATTATTCCCTCCTGCTCCGTATGGCGTTTTTACTACAACAAGGCTGGTTGAAGACCTTATAATAATCTTAAAAGAATATGGATGTAGCGATATTACCATTGGCGAAGGTTCGGTTGAGGTTAAAAAAGGTGTTGGAACAATGGCAGCCTTTGCAGGATTGGGATATACTGATTTAGCATCAAAATATGGAGTAAAGCTTGTTGATTTTAATGAATCAAAATCAGAAAAATGTTCCATCGATGCATCCACTCATCTGATGATAGCTAAAGAAGCATTGGAGTGCGATTTTTTTATCAATTTCCCTGTATTAAAAACTCATGGCCAAACCAAAATTTCATTGGGGCTTAAAAACCTGAAGGGATGCCTTAAGGCATCATCAAAAAAACTTTGTCATCACCCCGAATTGAATTTGGAATACTGTTTCCCATTTGTGGCTGACTATGTAAAACCTAAACTTACCATTATTGATGGAATCTATGCACTGGAGAAAGGAGCTCTCCATTTTGGCAACGCATACAAAAAAGATACTATCATTGCTTCTACTGATATTTTAGCTGCCGATATTATTGGTGCAAAGGTCATGGGCTATGAACCAACTGATATAGCTCATTTCGTAACCTATGCAACACGACATAACAAATCGCTGGTACTGAGCGATTATGCAGTGAAAGGAGAAAAACTGGTAGATCACATCCAGCCATTAAAGTGGGATTGGTCATGGACAGCAGATAACACCGGGCCTGGCGCATTTGCTAAAATGGGTATACAAGGGGTTGCGTTGCCAAAATATGACGATACACTATGCTCAGGCTGCTCACCAATTGCTAATATGTGCAATATTCTGGTAATGTCTGCATTTAAAGGACAGCCTCTTCCAAAAGTAGAAATTTTAAATGGCAAAAAGATGCAGGCGCGTCCTGGTTATGATAAAACCGTATTGATGGGCAATTGCATCATAAAAGCCAACAGGAATAATCCCACCATAAAAGAATCGGTGGAAGTGAAAGGGTGTCCGCCTGACTTTGATGATGTTGTGAAAGCACTAAAAATTTGCGGGCTGGAAGTTAACGAAATGGCCTATTTAGGCTACATGAAGCAACAAAGTGAAAAATACAATGGCAAAGAAGGATTTGACCCATTATACTATAGAGCTTCTTCCTGAGAAGGTTTTTGCCGTATAAAAGCTGCAACCATGTACGGTAGGGTTACCGTTCCATCACCACGCAAATCATAAAGAGCAGTAAGTGTTTCTTTATGTTCTTCAATGAGCTTTTCCAATTCACTGCTTCTTGTTTGCAGGTAATCGGCAAGCAACAATATATTCATATTAATCTTCTGCGTGTTCAGCTTCACAATACCAAATTCATTGAGTGTCATAAATGTTTTTAGATCATCTTCAAGGTAATAATCCGTATGCAACGGATTGATAACATGAGCTATCTCATCAAATATTCCTTCAACATCTTCGTTAGGAAGTACAAACCCGGCAAAAAAGAATATCCCTTCAAATTGGAGTGAACGCCTGAACTCATCAACTGCCATACCCGTATCCAGTAAATCCAGACAATCAATACATATAAGCATATCTGCTTTATAATAATCAACAGGAAACTGGCTAAAATTCCCCGCTATGGCATACAGGCGATCCATCCACTGTTTATTCCCATATGCATTATAAAACGACTGCAGCACGATTACAGAAGGTTCAACCACAACAACTAACGCCTTTGAATGCTCCATTATGCTTTCAATATATGCAGGGTTACCCAGGCCAATCTTCACTATTACGTGTGGTTTATAAACCTCCAGGCAATCAACAAGCCTGCCATTGACAGGCTCAAAACGGCTGGCGGGTTCAATCACCGTATGCAATGGAGCATCAAATTCAAAAAGCTTTCGTAATGAATCAAATGACATGGGGTCCTTCCCTGTATTTTTTTGTGCGATAGTTACTGTATAACAAACTCTCCTGCCGTGATTTAAAATGCAAGCATAAAAATGATATAGACGCTATACAACCAACCGTAAAGCAATACAGCCCACGGTTTAACCCGTGGGCTGTATTGCATCAGTATGTTTTAAAAATGAACGTTAATGTTGTAAACAGATAATGATCCTTTTCGGTTAACTCATTCCCTGCATCAAAGTACTGTGTTTGATACATATACATAGGAGTAATAATAATGGTTGGTGTAAATTTATAGCTAAATCCAATATACAATCTGTTTTGTGTAAAACCACCATATTCAAAACCTGGAGAAACTGGCGAAGGGGTTATATCCTTTGTATCATCATCCTCAATAATCCCCTGGAAAATTTCATCGCCTATCATAACAGCAAACTGATCGGTAACATTGTATTCAACTCTGAAATATTCACGAATCAGTAGAGAATATCCTTTGTTCTTTGAACTTGAATCATATAATGATGAATAAACCTTATTATGAAAAATGACTCTGTTCCAAAATTTGAAATTCCCAATTTTATATTCCAGTGTTGGCATAAATTCTATATTATGTGAATAGAAATATTTATCATGGTCGGATGGATTAACTGCAGAACGTATAGGGAATCCTTGATAATAATACCATAATGGCAATTTAACTGTTAAATTACCAAACTTCATGGTATAAGTGGGACCGGTAAAAACTTCATAAAAAAAAGTCTTTTTTTCTACATCACTCTTTGGATCATTATTGCGATCAAATTCGTAGCTATGGCTTGATAACAATGTCCATGACCATTCAGGCGAAAGTAATGCTGTTAAATCTAAATACGTCCACGAACGGTAAGCAACCGGAACGGCAAAAACGCTAACAGAAGTACAGACAATAAAAATAAATAAAACAAGGAATATAGATCTTTTTAGCATGGGTAACCTCTCTTTATATAGTATTAAGGAATTAAAATAATATAATTTTGTAGTTATTCAACATTGTCGATGATATGTCAATAATTTTTGTTTACTATGCGCGAGAAATGGTATATATGTTGTTATCTTCACAAACTAACTTTTCCTTACATAACGAATACAACGCTTTTTCTATTTTATCCCGGTCACAATCTAAATACATAATAAGTTCTTCTTTATGCGCTTTTTTCTTATCAACAAGGTAGCGAATAATCTGACCGCGAACCTTACGCAATGAACTATTGAAAGGTGATTGTATTGTATACTGTTTGCTATGGCGTGAGGCATTATAATGTTGCTTTATAAAAGTTCCACAATCCATCAATGCATTATAAAACTTACGCGGATTTAGCCTATCCATTGTATGTTGAAGTAATGATGCAATTGCTGAATCGCTGACCTTTGCTGTATCATATAAAAAAGAATATATATACACAGTCCGTACATTAGTTTCTATATATAACGCTGGTATGTTATACGCAAATATAGCAACTGAAGCTGCTGTTGCTTTCCCCAAACCAGGTAGTTTTTGTAATTCCATTATATCATGTGGTATAAGTCCATTATACTGCAATACAATGGCTTGTGCGCACTCCCATAGATATTTTGCACGGCGGTTATAACCCAATCCCTGCCATGCCGAAAGCACATCATATAAGTCTGCATCTGCAAGCGCATGAACTGTTGGAAATATTTTGATAAACTCTTTATATTTATCTATGACACGAGAAACCTGAGTTTGCTGTAACATTATCTCTGATACCAACACATAATATGCATTGCTGGTATTGCGCCATGGAAGGTTTCGATAGTTACTATCAAAAAAATTATAAATGCATGATACAAATTCATTAGTGATAATGGTATCCACCGTGCCTGTTTCACTATATAGTTCCCGTATATGAGTAAGATCCTTCAATATATCATTCATGATTCAGACGCCGCCTATACATTAAAGCGAAATGATACAATATCACCATCATTCATAATATAGTCTTTACCAGCTAAATGAAATTTTCCCTGTTTTTTTAATAACTCTTCAGAACCTGCAACAATAAAATCATCATAGTGCATAAGCTCAGCCCGTATAAATCCCCGTTGTATATCGCTATGAATATATCCTGCAGCAACCGGTGCAGTTATCCCTTCAGGTATAAGCCACTGTTTTACCTCATCCTGCCCCACAGTAAAAAATGACTGCAAGCCTAAAGCCTGTATCATTGCATTGCATAACAGGTTTATGGCAGGGATATCTATGTTTAACGATGCATAGAACTCCATGCGTTCCTTTTCACCGGCTAATTCATTTATCTCATTTTCCAGCTTTACAGGTATGGCAATGGCATGCACAGTATGTTCAGAAAACATTGCTTTGAATTTGTTTATTATATCTGCATCATTATCGTTAGTATTAAAAACTATAATTAATTGTTTTAAGGTAATGAAGGGATAGCTTTTTATAATAGCAATTTCATCATTTGATAATTGCAAGCCATTCAGTAGTGAACCACTTTCCAGATGCTGCAAAAATTTGTTAAGCAATGCTATCTCATGTTCTTTTTGCTGTGCTGTTTTCTTTTTATCCTGTTGCAACCGGTTTATGCGCATTTCAGCAAACATCATATCATGCAGCACAAACTCGCTGATAAGCTTATCATAGTCTCTGAATGGATCTACACTACCCTTGATGTGATATACACTATCACTGGTAAAAGCACGTATGACCACACACAATGCATCCATTGATGCTATATTATTGAATATACTCCCTTCTTTTATAATGTCATCATCAATATCACCAATCAGAGAAATATTAATAGTTGCAGGAGCAACCTTACGGGGTTTATATATATCAACAAGTGTACTAAATCGCTGGTCATGAATGGTTGCAACGCCTATTCCTTTCTTCATGTCAAACGAATTTCCTGTTAACAGTTGAAGTAAACTCTTTTTACCACTTTGTTGATACCCTGTAATCCCTAATGATAAGCTCATTGTGTTTTACTCCATTAAAAATTGAATTATTTCTCTTCGTCATTCCGGACCTGTTCCGGAACCTCGTTCAACCTCACCCCTAACCCCTCTCCTTAGTAAGACGAGGGGAATATGGACATCTGACGTCATTCTAAACCTGTTCTGGAATCCAAATGTATAACGATATATCCTGAATCGGAGTTCAGGATAACTGTTAGAGGCTATATTGATCACTTTTGTACAATATCAATACAGCTATTCCCAACTTCCCTGAAATCACAATAATTACGAGATTTTAAAAAATGCCATTACTTCCTTTAATTGTACTGCCATGCTTTCAACATTGGTAGCATTTGCTGACATCTCTTCGGCAGCACCTGCATTGCTCTGCGATAGATCATTTATATTAGTAATAGAGCGGGAAATTTCAAGTATAGCAACACGTTGCTCTTCAGTTGCATTTTTTATCTCTTCAGAACCGGATTGGACATCGGCTATCATATTTTGTACATTGGTATTGATAGCCAATTGCTCTTTCATTTCAGATGCAACATGTTCTATATGTGTTGATATATCCTTGACTCCATTGATGATGAATCCAATATTCTGAATAGCCTGTGTAATATTTTGCGTTCCTTTTGTCATTTCAGTGCTGTTTTGCTTAATTAAATTATCTATCTCCTTAATGCTCTGAGCTGTCTGCTCTGCTAACTTTGATATTTCATCCGCAACTACAGCAAAACCACGCCCAAAATCACCGGCTCGTGCCGCTTCAATAGCTGCATTTAACGATAGCAGGTTAATCTGTTCCGAAATATCATTGATAATCTTCACAATGTTTTTCATATCTGCAGAGCTTTTTGATAACACCTGCATCGTGCTGTTCATCTGATTTAACGATTGGCTCCCTTCGCGGGATCTATCGGCAATAAGCTCTACTTCTTTTACCGATGCATTCATAGTATCCGCTACTGTCTGTATCGTTGTTGACAGATTATTCAATAAATTTATGAGCAATGATAAACTCTGATTCTGTCCATCAGCTCTGCGGGCAACGTTTTCCATCCCCGCAGATATCTCTTCTACTGTAGCAGAAATCTCTTCTACCGTTGATGCTTCATTCTGCACATTATCGGCAAAGGATGTAATTGACTGTGACATCTGTGTTGATGATGAAGCCAATTCATCAGATATCCTGATAATATGAGCTATCGCCTCGCGCAATTCTTTAATCAATATATTGACAGCAGATGATAATATTCCAACCTCATCACCCTTTATAATATCCAAATTTTGTGTGAGATCACCCTGAGCAACCTTGCTAATGACCTCACGAGCATTCTTCAATGGCTCTAAGTGACCTCGGGTGGTTCTATATAATATAACTGTCGCCACAACACACCAGAACAAACCAACTCCTAATGACAAAAGTGCCAGCAACTTTGAATATTCGTTGAGCTCAGATTTGGGGATATTTGCTATTAATAAAAAGCCCTTTCCACTTTTTGTGCAATATCCGTAGTTGTCGTCATTATTAAATTTATATGCTATTAAAGTATTATGATTGTTTATGAGTCTTTTGCCCCATTCATACTGTGTTAAGGCATTGCTGGTTATATCAATTTTTGGATGCACCAAACCACTTCCATCCTCATAAGTAACAAATATATAACCAGTCCTGCCAATGATAACATCCTTAAAGATTTGTTCTTTAATAGCATCAACCGCAATCAAAGCAGCATATACCCTTCCATTTATTGTGTCACCAACAACAACATATGCCTTTTTTTCTTTTTCATATATAATTGGCTTTGTAATAAATTCACCATCCTGACTCAATGATTTCTTTGAAAGTATTCCCTTTTCAATAATTGCATCATATCGTCCCGTTCCGGATGTTGTAACATTACCATTTTCAATAATGGCAAAATCAGCATAATATTTTTTCAAGGATACAATGCGGTTTATCATGTTTCTATCGGGTAAAAACGATACCATTTTACAATCATTGACAACTCCATCAATCATCTCGTCCAGCTTATGCCCTGCTTGATTGGATATACTATTAATATTTTGTGCATACATGGTTTTCATATAGCCATGTGATAGTACTATGCCAAATGTTACCAGCATGATAACCAGTAAAACATTGACCATACCTGTAGAACCTGTCAATATAGGAATAAGCGAACCAAATATAGTGACAGGTTTTACACTTATTACATTTTTGACTTCATCAAACAATCCATCATCGGTTAATCGTTTTATTGTTTTTGAAATAAAATACGATCCAAAAGGAATGGAAATCCCAACCGATAGTATACCACCAAACCACAGGTATAACAATTGATCAAAGGTAAGCCCATATAATAATGCGCTGGTGATACTAAATACAGCAAGCCCAATTGTCCATTGAGCTATCAATCCAAGGGAAAACAACACTGCTACACTGCTCATACGCTCCTTAAGCATAAGAGCATGCTTTTCTGAAAATTGAGTTCCTTTAGCTTTTGCAGTAAAAAACCATCTGAAAGGAGCAAACAAGCCTCTATACCATAGAAAAGTCATTAATGAAACAACAACAAAAACAATAATACCCGGTACTATTACCACATGGAGGCTTGAAAATGTTATCTCTGTTTGTAAAATAAAGAACAATACCGTAAGCGGTGCACCAATAATTGCAGATAGCGCATTGCCATGTATCAACATATCCAGATAAAATCGTCGGTAAAGTTTTAAATAATCCATAATTGCCTCGTTGATGATGTTATAATTGCTTTGAAATAAAAAAAGATTTATTGCCATTAACCGGATTAGTCAATGAGCACTCTCCATACCCTTAAAACGATATAGAGCAATTATAGCATATATTTTTAGAAATTAAGTATAATTGGACTATTTTTATGGGCGCCTCTAAAAATGTTTTTCATAATTGGAACACTAATAAAATATGATTTTTCCAATGCTTGTGCCCATAAGCGAACTTCAAAAATATAATGACTATAACTTCACTTATGATAATAATCTCTTTATTTTATCCTTATTTTTGCTCCCCATTTTTTCAAGCACTGGCCACACCTTAACAACTAATGATGGGAACACCATAATAAGTCGCGTTATAAACCCTTGCGAAGCAGGCACCACTATTTCAGGCTTTTTTGTTACAATAGCTTTTACAACTGCCTTTGCAACATCTTCAGGACGTTGTGGCTTGCTTAAAAAGGTAAGTGGCGAACCTCCATGGGCAGCCTCATACTGAAGCATTGGAGTTTGAACTGAATCAGGAAAGATTGTTGCAACATGGATAGCATATTTTTTTAATTCAATATGCAGTGTAAGGAACAAACCGCGCAAAGCAAACTTTGTTGCAGTATAAATTGAACTGTAGGTTTCCGGTACTATTCCGGCTAATGAGGCGATAGTTACTATGGAAGCATGTTTGCTTTTTTTTAAATGAGGCAATGCCTCGTAGGTACAGTTAATAGGTCCCATAAGATTTACCTGAACCTGACGAACTATCTCATTATATGAAACATGTTCAAATAGATTTGGCTCGATGATACCGGCATTATTGATAAGGATATCAAAACCACCACATTTTTTTACTACACTCTGCACCATGCCTTTTACCGATTCTGGATTGGTAATATCGCAGTAAAGAGTAACTACTTTGTCACCATAGTGCTTTTGCAAACCTGCCAGTGCTTTTTTATTAATATCAACACAAACACAAAATATCTCATTATTTAACAATTCTTTCGTTATTGCACTTCCAATACCACCTGCAGCACCTGTGACGATTGCTATTTTGTTATTCATTTGACTGTTGCCCCTTATCTTTAAAAATAGAATTATGCACCATTGTCATTTTACAGAAACAAAGCAACTGAAAAATTTATTCTTTCATAAAACGATGAGATGCTACGCTTCAACGTTGTTCAGCACAGCCCATCTGGCCCAGGATGGCACCTCTCTGTCCATATCTTGTAGTCGCCCTATGCCTGACAATTGAGAACCAGGAAACTGCCACATTGAGAGCCTGTCACATTACTTTGTTATTATTTGATAGACTGCAAAAACTCCGTCATCTTCTGGCACATTCCATCAAAATAAGGATTATACGTTAACCGTGCAACAACCTTATACTTTTCAATATTCTCGGCTGTGGTTTCTCCTTTCCAGATATTGGAATCGGTTAAACATTTATTCCTTTCCGGACTACCCTGTTTGTAATACAAGCAATTTCTATAATCACCATTTCTGCCATAATGCGGGTCATCAGGCGGCATGGTTACACATATATGCGGAAAATTTAAAATTTTCTCTTTTGGTATAAAGCTGTTAACCGTTACAACAAAATTGCCTTCACCATCATAATCTTTCTCAGGCTGTGTAGTATATAAAACAAACATTTTTTTGCCAGTAACATAATTTTTCATAACATATAAAGTACGCTCTGTTTTTACCGTTTGATCATCAATACTCTGAACAACAAACACCGGCACCGAGATTGTTTTACCTTCCTCAAAATAGCTATCAATCTTTTTTGTGAGCCTGTATGTTTGTGTTGCTCCGTTAAACGTAAATGATTGATATTTGGTATAGTCAACATCATCCTCAATGCTTTCCCAATCTTTAAATGTACCTACAATAGGCGCCAACCATGCCAGGTTGGAATAAATGGCAAAAGCTGGTGCAAATAGAAATAAGCCTTTAACATCATGATTTGTGTTAGACAATACATAATTAACCGACAACGTTGCCCCTGTAGAAAATCCACCCATATAAACCTCTTTTGCCTTTTTCTTTAACTGAAGCATGCCATAATGGGTAGCTTTTATCCACTCATCATAGGTTACCTTTAATAAATCACCGGGAACAGTCCCATGTCCTGGTAAAAGTAGCCCATAGACTAAAAAACCTTTGCTTGCAAAATACTTACCTATAGCCTGTAAAAAATAGGGGGAATCCGACAAACCATGAATTAACAATATTCCCTTTGAATAGATATTATTTACTGGCTTTTCTGCCGGTTTATATATAAACGGACTATTCATAGCCACAATTGCTTCTTTATTGTCAGTTTCAAGGCGGGCAGCAGCTATAACTTTAGACATCAACTCAACGTACTGTTCATACGGTGTTTCAGGTGGTAGTGTAAAAGCATTGTTAAAACCAGATTCCTTTAGCCTATTGGGATTTTGAGCATAAACAATTACCAGCAACGAAATAACTAACGATAAAGTGATTATAATTTTTCGCTTCATTAACTTTTCCTCCAAAACTATAATTATTAACCTCACCGCAGTCATTCTCCTTCGCAAGACGAGGAGGAATATTATTTCCTGATGGTGAGGGATGTATAATGTTCATTCCCTATGGGTAGCCGCACACCGGCCATGGGTAACTCCTCTGAGAATAGTGTTATTCACCATTATCATTCTGAGAGGCACTGCACTTTTTGTCATTTTGAGTGACACAGTCCCAGTGAATCTATTCGATTATATAGGAGATTCTCCACTCCTTTCGCAATGACATACCACCTCACTGTCATCCCCGGCTTAACCTGGAATCTCTTTTTCAACACCGTCATTCTGGGCCTGACCCGGAATCCAAAATACAACGTTAGATACTGAATCAACGTTCAGGATGACTTTCGCCAAATATTTCAATCCTGCTTGGAATATTTACTTCAATAAAAAATAAACCAGTTATTTTATTGAAAATCTTTAGCGCATTTCTGCATGCACTCGTCAAAGGCAACCTTACATGCTGTTTTTTTAGCTTCGCTATCTTTTGCATCTGCAAAACATTTCTTTTTTCCTTCGGTGCATGACTGCTCGCATGCAACTCTCTTTGGATTTAACGAGATGCTGATGCTATGCTGCGCAATTGCACAGACAAAAAATACTAACGCACATAGTATGACAAACTTTTTCATGGCTCCTCCTGATGGTATGTAGCTTCATTCAAAAAAACAATCCTTATTGTATCAATAGTTTTTCAAAATGCAACCTTTTTTATAAAAAAAAGCAAACTATGCATTAACAGTTTTTTTGATAGAAACATGAGTATGCCGCTATGAAGAAGCAAGCTAAAAGCATTCCATGACAATAGCACACATCAATCTTTAGTATTGATGTAGTACCCACATCTATTAAATGGAACTAAAAAATGGCAGGATAATCTTATAAAATCTTGTAAAACATACGAAATGTAAATTTAAAAAAATGTATCAACCAATTTTATAATAAATTAAACTCTTTCAAGATAGCATGCACTTTTTTATCAACACTTGCCAATTTACGCAAGGCTGCCAATGCATGTTCAAGTTTTTTTTCGTTAATAGTAACTTTTTCTTCAATAGGTTTTAACGACGTTTTTCTATCCCAGAATGCAAATCCTATGGTTACGGAGGTTATTGCAATAAAGATAGTTGTCAATATCCATAAAAAAGAGATAACCTGTTCAAAGCGTTTATCTATCTGTTCAAACCGTTTATCCATCTGCTCAAATCGTTTATCTATTTCATCTAATTTTGCTTCCAGACGGATAATCCTGTCCCTATCCTCAAGGGTAAAAGGGACCTCTTTGCTAAAAGCTGTTGTAGCATTACAAAAAATCAAAACTATCAAAAATATAAACACTACCTTGTTCACAAACTATCTCCCCCCTTTTTTTATATAACTATACTAAAATAAACTATCACTGTCAACAGCTTATTTATTTTTTGTTCAAGTCTTTGTACTACTTCAGGAACAATCCCTGATATATAAGGATTGCCCCTGAAACGATAGCTATTGTTCAAAACAAAGTACGCATTACCGCCGTCCGGTAACAAGGTCATATAAGCGTGAAAGTGAAGATACGTAACCAAACTCATTATCATACCAGAAGTTTAAGTCAACCATGGTATAGTAATTATCGCCGCGTTTAGTAGTTCGGTGATGGGTAAATTCTGCATCATAGATAGTTGAATAGGTACTTCCAACGATATCCGAGCTTACAAGCTGTTTCTCTGAGTAACACATGATATCTGGATTTTTTTCTGAGTACTGTTTAAATATTTTATGGATATACTGGTTATCATAATCACCAAGAAGCGAAACATCCAGAATAACTATCGAACCAGTATTAACAGGCACCCTTATGGATGAAGCCTGCGAACCTATACCCAGCTTCTGCACTTCGGGTATAACCTCCAGAACTGCCTTTGCAGCACCGGTGCTTGTGGGTATCATGTTGTTCAAAATGCTGCGCCTTTTACGGGTGTCTTTATCGCCATCTTTAGGTAATACATCAAGCGTTGACTGCGAATTGGTTACGGCATGTACTGTTGTTAATGCATACGAAATAAATTTATCACCAAAATGATCAACCAGTGCTTTTATAGCCGGTGCGCAACAATTGGTAGTACATGAAGCATTGGAAATGACAACATGTTTCCCGGCATCATATTTATCAAAATTAATCCCACCAACCACAGTAACTGCATCATCCGGAATCTGTTTACCTTTATCTTTTACTTTAAATGGTGCTGTAACAATCACCTTCTTAGCATGATTAAGATGACCCCGCAGAGAATTTTCATCATTTCGCGTTGGATCAAGCATCTTACCCGTAGTATCAAAAACAACATTCACGCCAAATGTATCCCATGGTATCTTTCCGGGCACCCTGTAGTCAGGCTCGTTTAACCAGATTAGCTTTACACCATTGAGGTAAACATGACCATCTTTTATCTCAACCGCGCTCTTGCCACTGAAACCGCCAATAAACCTATTAAAAGAACCATAGGTAGAATCATATTCAAAGTACGTCGCTAAATCCTCTAATGAGGTACCTGTTTTTCTTCCGGTTGCTATAACTATTTCTTTTTGCTGCTTCTTTGAGGCATAGAGCCATACCAGAAGCTTGCCTATGCGTCCTATTCCCATAACACCAATGGGTGCATCAGGTAATACTGCCATAATCATCCTCCATATATAGTAAAATAATTATATACCCGACAGGATGTTGCCGTCCCCAGCTTCCATTTTTATATTTAAATTTAGGTAAATAATAATAACGCTACTGTTAAGAATCAACTTCCAGTGACTATTGGAAAAGCTATTATAAATATTTCAAGCTTTTTTGCACATAGCGATATTAACGATGTACTTTCCGTGTGGGATGCGCACCCAGATAAACATGTCCGGTATTGCCATCAATGGTTATGACATCACCCTCTCGAATGACTATCTTCCCTCCCTGTTCCCTGTTTATAACAGCTATGTTCTCACTTTCAGCAATCTTCATTATGGAAAAATCACTAACGCCCGATTTTTCAAGGCGGCGCATCTGCAGTACAGCATGTGATGTCATGCCTCCCACCGAGGTTAAAATCCCATCTGATTTTTGTAAACCAATGACATCCTCAGGATTTGTTTCCGGACGTATCAAAATAATCTTATCTTTGGGATATTGCATCCGTATAGCTTCTATGCGATTGATATCAAATACAGCCCTGCCACTTACAGCACCTCCTGAAGCAGCCAATCCCTGTCCCAGCAGGTACTGCGATAGCTGTTGGGGAGTTTCCACAAGCTCTTCTATATCAAACATATGTTTTGCCATACCCCGTATCTGCAATATATACAATACATCATTTTCAAATGTAAACTCAACTTCAATATCATTGCCCCACCGCTTGCGTAACCGGGTAACAGCGTCGCGTAGCGTAGCATAATGTTTGGGATATGCTTTTTCCAACGAAGGATACATCGCAAAGCGGGCAAATTTTAATTTCTGCTGTTCGTTTATTGGAAATACCTTTGCAACACCACTGACAATATCATGCCCCTGTGCCCTTGTTTTATATTCGCCTACTATCTGCAACTCTTCATATTCAATATATTGACTGTGCACAACACCAGTAATGGAGGTTGGCGATAGATTGCCAAAAACCATACGCTGTGCAATAACAGCAGTACCCCAATCATCCGAAATATTAATAAATTGGCGATAGTTCCTTGCAATAGGGGAATCCCATGATTTGAAAACAGCAATAATCGCATAGAATAGCTGTTCATAAGGGTCTTTGGGAGCAGAGTGCCCGGCTTTATTAATTGCATAGCGATACTTAAGGGTCAGCATTGACATCTGTTTGCCATTGAGCTTTTCTTTCAAATCAACACCAGCCTCATCCTTTGCCTGTGTCATAAGATTTTCAAAGATATGACGGTCCATCCCATATGCCGATATTGCAAAATCGTGTATCAATCGACGGTAACAATCCCATGCAAACCATTCATCAAACTGTGTAAAATATTGTACAATTTCCTCGGTCATGCCAACATTGGTGATAGTATCCATTACGCCCGGCATGGAAAAAACAGCACCGCTTCGCACAGACAGCAGTATAGGATTTTGTGGATTGGCAAATCTAAATCCAGTAAATGCATCAATATATTTTTTTAACATATAGATGAGCTTTCGTTTAAACCGCGGGTTGTTTATGTTGCCATCTTTTATCCTTTTATATAACTCTGAAGATAAAACAATCCCTTCGGGGACATTAATGCCATCCATGTTTGCAGCAATAATAAGTCCCTGCGCCTTCGCACCCACCTCCCACAAGGGAACATAGAGTGCTGTTTCATCATACGTGCCTTCATATTTGCCAATCACATGAATAAGCTTTCCCTTCTTCATACGGTTATCAATCACACCAAGCACAACAATATTACCCATATAGGAATACACTGAGTTGAGATGGTCCTTTAATTTTAATAAAAGGTTATCCATTAACTGCAACAATGGTGACTGCATAACCCTGTGACGCAAAAACCTGTCAACAATCACCTCGACATTTGCAGGTTGATCGGGAGGTATGAAATCAGGGATTATATTATCCATTCCTATATTTTTAATAGCAATACGGCTAACTGACTTAAAGGTATCGTTAAACCTGTCAGAGATCTCACCATGAATAACGAGAAGGCTATTTACTATGTCGCGAAACTGCGTTACGGTAATATTAGGCGCATCAAGCAAGCTGGTAACCGAACGCATCTCGTGATTGGCAAGTCCATCAATTTCGAATGATTGGATAAAAAGTTCTACGACTCGCTTGATTGCAACATAGTCAATTTTTTGATGAGGATAGATGCTTATATTTTCAATAATCTTTTCAAAAAGGAGTACCCGCACAATATTGCAGTGGAAAAATACCTTCAATGTATCAAACTTTTTTTCTTTATACGATCCATACATTGATGGTATGCCAAAAGCAATATGTCGTTTAAACTCAATTGTATCCACAGGTTCAAACACATCCTGAGACAACAGGATGTCCCATTTTAAACTGTTCTGCAGAGCAAGAATTGCCTGAAGCGATTGGAACATATCATTGCCTTCAAGTTTCTGAAAAAAATCGTCAGGCGGGCTGAAAAGATTTTCAGATGCATATTGATGCAGTTTTTCAATAGCTCTAACATCAGAAAAATTATACTTATCAAATATCATGCGATACACATGAAGAAATGTAATAAATTTTTCTATATTCACGGTAGAAACATCGAGCTTTTGAACATTCTCAAATAGTTTTCTGAAATCATCATCCGGAATTTCATAAAGAAAGCGCCATATCTGTTTGCGCGATGTATCAATATCAAACATTCCGGCAATATGGTGCAGCATCTTGGTCATTTCAGCAGGGAATTGTTTGTCAAAATATTCTACTATACAATCAAGAGCATCCTTTTTTTCATTTTCATCCATCCCTTCAAAGGTATGATTAGCAATAACATCCATAAAACGTTTTTTGCCAACCTTATAGAAAAAATCCCAGAATTTTTCGTTTACATATTCGGGAAAATAATGGCGTGTTTCCATATAAATACGCCGTGCAATTGATTCATTATCAAGATTGATGAGCCTGAATGTTCTATCTAAATTGTTATATACTTCTAACGGCACCATACCTTTGAGTAATTCCTTATCACCGGTCAGCCAGAAGTCCATGACTCGTTGCAGTAATGCAACCGTCCGGCTGCTTGACTCAACATGCACCTGCTTGCGCACAAAATGGATGAGATCGTTCATCTGGTGATTGGTATCAACACGTTCGGTAAAAGCACGTATATTGCCGGTAGCGCCAATGTCATGATAAAATGCCGGGAAGACCGCAGCCAGCGATATGATAAGGTAAAAAACATCTTTATAGTTGCTGTTTAACAACCGGGATATATCACGCTGGAATACATCAGTGTCTTTTAAAAAAACACCTCCCAATGTAAGGTTTGCAATAAGGCTTGCAGCAAGGCGTTTCATGTACCCAGGATTAAGTTCAATAAGTTCAAGCCATGTGCGGATATTGGCAAGATGACTGGCGTTCACCATAACCGACCAGTCTGAAGCAATACCTGTAAATTGTGGAAAGCAAAATCGCGCATGGACAAGTATATCAACAAAAAGGTCAATGATGGGACGGTTATTAATTTCCACAACGGTTTTACCAATATTATAGATTGTAGCAAATGCAGCATTATAATTACCACCTCGTTCAATCTCGGATATAAGCACCGGCACCACCATCTGAACAACCTGTTTTAGCAAAACAAAACGCTGTTGCTGTGCAAGCACACCACACAGTGAGGCTACACTACGCGATATATAAAGCTGTAGATTGGTATCGTTACCCTGCTGCGACTTTTTTACCATAAATGATAGTAAAGAAAGCAGTACGCTGTCATCCTGAATTATATTGCTCACAATACATTCACGGGCTGCAATGCATATTTTTTCCCAGGTTACTTCATTATGATGGAAATCAATGACATTGATTAATTGCTGTAACAGTTTTTCATAATCCGTGATGGTAGTTTGGCTATCCAGTGCTATCTGTAATTTTTTTTCATACGCTTCTTTTGTGACTGTTTGCACATACTGGCGTAGTGTTGCTATTGATTCACCATCACTATTCCACAGGTTTTGCAATGAGTCCATATACTCTTCTTCAACCACAATACTTCGTTCTACATACAGTTTAAATTGATTGATGATGATATCAGTGCACAGTTCAAATAGCTGTGCATCCAGTTTCTTTCGCTGAAGCGATAGCTCCATGAGTTGTATAATACGCTGATTAACATCCTCCAGATAAAATCCTTCCCGGGTATCCGAAAGTAAAATCCTGCAGAAATCGATTGCTTCTTTATCAAACATGGCAGTAACATTTTCCAGAGAACTATCGCCCGCAATTTCTTTTTTTAGTAAAAACAGATAGCGATCCAGAAATGTATCAGCAGCTCTGATTGTTGAACCACGCTTGCGCACCGTTGCTTCTTTAAGGTAATGGAATATAACGGGCAGCACCCTGTCGCTGTGAGGGACAATATCATACATGTAATCATACAGATAAGCTCTGATCTCGGTAACCATGTACTTCCAGTCAATGTTTGGATGAGTCATCTCGGCAACCAGATTTTTAGCACGGCTCAGTGCACCAATTTTATGCTCAACTGGCAACAGTATGTTATTCACATCGTAGATTTCATATTCCATAGCAACAGCCTCTCTGCATGTAATAATAATAAATTACTAGTATAGCTCTATGCCTGTCAATACTATTACAAAAACAATAATTGAATAGCATTTTAAAATTTCACGATTTTAATCTCATGATAGATATACCCAAAGTATTATAATTTTTTGGGTGAGGGTAGAAATTTGTCGGGACTATGTTCTTCAGAATGACCATGTATTGGCATGTCATTCTGAACGAAGCGTATGTCATTCTGAACGAAGCGTATGTCATCCTGAACTCTGATTCAGGACCTAAAGTTAAACAAAAATAAGGGGATGCATGGACATCCCCTTATTGATTACACTGCTTGCTTTTCAGCTTTACTGCGTTTTACATTAAATTGGATTTCATTATTTTTGTAATCCACAATAACAGTGTCATCATCCATTATCTCACCGCCTAAAATTTTTACAGAAAGCGGGTTGAGCAGATATCGCTGTAAAGCCCTCTTCAACGGACGTGCACCAAACTGTGGATCAAACCCAACGTTAACAAGGTAATCTAACGCCTTTTGTGTAAGCTCAAGTTTTATGCCGCGATCTTTTAAACGTTTACCCACTTCATTGAGCTGTATCATGATAATTTTATTGATATGCTCCCGGTTCAACGGGTTAAAAACAATCACATCATCAACGCGGTTTAAAAACTCAGGCTTAAAATGCATCTTCAGTTCCTGCTGCACCCCTTTTACCCGCTCATCATAGGGTATGGCAGGGTCAGATATATATGCTGTCCCAATGTTAGATGTCATGATTATAAGGGTATTCTTAAAGTCTACTGTGCGCCCTTTTGCATCAGTTAGCCTTCCTTCATCCAGTATTTGTAAAAATATATTAAACACATCCGGATGTGCCTTTTCAATCTCATCAAAAAGAACTACCGAATAGGGACGCCTGCGGATGGCTTCGGTAAGCTGTCCGCCTTCTTCGTACCCAACATAGCCAGGTGGTGCACCAATAAGGCGTGCTACCGAATGTTTTTCCATATACTCGGACATATCAATACGCACTATCGCCTTTTCATCATTGAACAAAAATTCTGCCACCGCTTTTGCCGTTTCGGTTTTTCCTACACCTGTTGGTCCTAAAAATATGAACGAACCAACGGGTCTATTGGGATCCTGCAATCCCGAACGAGAGCGTCGCACTGCATCAGCAATGGTTTGTATTGCCTTCTCCTGGCCAACCACCCGCTTTTCAATAATCTCCTCCATTTTTAAAAGCTTTTCTTTTTCACCTTCAAGCATTTTGCTTACGGGTATGCCGGTCCATCTTGAAACAACAGCAGCTATCTCCTGCTCGGTAACTTCCTCTTTTAAAAGCTTTCGATCTTTCTGAATTTCATTCAACTTATCATTGAGTGCGTTTAACTTCTTTTCAAGCTCAATAATCTTACCATATCGTATCTCAGCAACTAAATTCAGATTGCCTTCGCGCTCGGCTTTTTGCTCCTGTATTCTTAAATTTTCAATCTCTTCTTTAATCTTTCGTATTTCTACTATGATCTTCTTTTCATTCTGCCATTGTACCGAAAGTTCTTTCTTCTTTTCATTCAAATTTGCTAAATCCTCTTCAATCTTTGCAAGACGCTCTAATGACGCTTTGTCCCTTTCCTTTTTTACTGCTTCACGCTCAATGGTAAGCTGGCGTATCTTACGTTCAATCTCATCAAGCTCTATTGGCATGGAATCAATCTCCATCTTTATGAGCGAAGCAGCTTCATCAATTAAATCCACTGCCTTATCAGGCAAAAATCTATCAGTGATATAGCGGTTAGACAGCACCGCTGCAGCAACCACCGCTGAGTCCGAAATACGCACACCATGATGCACCTCATAGCGTTCTTTTAAGCCACGCAAAATGGCGATAGTATCCTCAACTGAGGGCTCACTGGTAAATACAGGCTGGAAGCGCCGTTCCAGCGCTTTGTCTTTTTCAATATACTTTTGATATTCATTCAGGGTTGTTGCACCAATGCAGCGCAACTCTCCCCGCGCCAATGCAGGTTTAAGCATGTTCGATGCATCAACCGAACCTTCCGCAGCACCAGCTCCAACCAGCACATGCAATTCATCAATAAACAAAATAACATCACCCTCGGATTGTTCAACCTCCTCAATAACAGCCTTTAAACGTTCTTCAAACTCGCCACGATATTTAGCACCGGCAATCAATGCGCCCATATCAAGCGCAACAATGCGTTTATTCTTCAAGCTTTCGGGAACATCACCAGCAATGATACGCTGTGCCAAACCTTCAACAATGGCAGTTTTACCAACACCCGGCTCGCCAATAAGGACAGGATTGTTTTTTGTTCTGCGTGACAATACCTGCATAACACGACGGATCTCTTCATCTCTGCCAACAACAGGGTCAAGTTTGTTCTGCCGTGCCAATTTGGTTAAATCCCTGCCAAACCGTTCCAGCGCATTATATTTATCCTCAGCAGCCTCATCGGTAACACGTTTATTGCCTCTGATATCGGCAAGCACACGCAGGATATTCTCCTTTGTAAAACCATGTGCATTCAATATGTCACGGGCTTTGGTTTTGCCTGTTGTGGCAATCCCCAGTATAAGATGCTCAGTGCTTAAATATTCATCCTTTAATGTAATTGCTTCATTCCATGCAGTATTCAGAACATCACGTAAAACCGATGACATAACACCGCCACCAGGACCGCCGTACTGCTTCGGTATTGCCGAAAGTACCATCTCGGTTTCACGCTTAATTTCATCTACCGAAGCACCAAGCCGTTGAGCTATAGGCGTAAATATACCATCATCCTGATTGACAAGTGCATACAATACATGCTCGGGGGTTATTTCAGGGTGGTTATATTGTGTTGCCACATTCTGCGCTTCATACAGTGCATTCTGTGTCTTTAATGTCAGTTTATCCATACGCATAGGTAAATCTACCTCCATTAATAAAAATTAATACCATTACAATACAATAAGTATAATAAACATAAAATAATAAAACAGGAGAGTGCTAATGAGAGTTCTATAACAGACAGGAAATTATATTTTATATTAATATACTCAATTTATTTCCAATCGTCAAGTATTATTTATTTCGAATATCTTCTTCTCCCGACAATGGTATAATCTGCTTTACCGTAACAGGAACAAACCATAGGGGAGGATTAAAAAATCCTTTCAATTGTGGACGCTGAATAATATCCTTCACCGTTAATTTTAGCATTGATGGAATATGACTACCCGGTAGCCCAACTACTGCAACCGGTAAAAGTCCCACACCATATGGTGCTCCTAAATCCTGTTTTGGAGAAATGCCAACATACATGCGCATCTGTTGATTCTCTGCTAAATAGTTGAGGATTCTTTTATCGGCAACTGGCAGCCATAGCGAGTATCCGCCATCAGCAATAAGAACACGGGCAATTACCTGTCCAGTCAGTTTATTGTTATGTGCAATAATCTGGCATATATCAACGATATTATTTTCTAACAGTTCTGCATTGAGTATTTTTATTGCTGTTTGCTTTGGATACAGCGCTTGCATCTCATACGGCAGAGCATTCTGCACACCAAATACCTCAGCAACAAAAGGTTTTGCTGCCTTTGTCTTTGTAGCGGTCACGCCAGCCTTCCATCGGTCACCTGCATCACCATGGAATATCCTTCCCGCTTCACAAAACACATCAACTGGATTCCCATAAACATCATACATCCTCTGCCTGTACGTCACATCATAGTAACTATCGCCAATAAACGATAACGCTGTGCGCTCAGTATGGGTTAAACCTCCTGTGCCAATCACATACAGCGTTATGCCCTTTTTCTTGATAAGGTAACGAAGTGAACGTGCATTGCTGTAATCGCACTTTGAAGCTGCAACAACAATACAGAGCTTTTTTGCTTCATTGCGCCATGGCAGCCCCTTTGCGATATACTGCAAACACGGGTTAATGCCTGTCACAATTCCTTTTGCAAGCGATAGCTCCTGTAAAACATCATCCAGAGTAGTAGCGCCTGTAACAGCATAGGTTCCAATCTTCTTCGATTGTGTCAAAAACGGCACCACATATACACGCATGTCATTCCAGTTATCGCTGATTGTATCGCACAGAGCGACAATACCCTGCTTAATGCTTTTCCACTCGCGGGAAGCGCTGTACGAATTATCAACAACAAACGCAATATCATAGATTGATTGCTGCATGGCACGATTGTTATCGGGATAGGAAAGGTACAATGATCGCATCTCGGCAATGGCTACATTATACAGCGTATCGGCATATTCATTGCAGCGCGAAACGATCTTCCCTGTTGCAACATCATACAGTAAGCTTTTCACGGTAAAGCCTCTACTGGTTTTGGTTAGTGTACCAATCTGTATCCTGTCAATAGAGCGGGCTTTGCCCAGGGTATCCAATTTGTAGCCTGCCACCACACCCTGAGGATCAATGGAAAACTCATGCATATCCTTTTCCAGCAAATCGTGCGAGTAGATACTTATGCCCTTCTGGATATACATAGCAAGAGCAACAAGCTTTGCATATTCGCTCCCCATAGCTTCAGTAAACGAGGTGTCAGCACTCTCTACTTTATAGGGAAGCACGGCAATATCAGCATACACCGGCAACCAGCTTATACCAAACAACAAGAATACTGTAATACGCAGGTATTTTACTATCCTATTATACATTTTCATGGTTACTATTTATATCGTTCCCTTCTCCAAAAATACATTGTTACTTTCTCTTCTTAAAAAACATAATGAGTACAAACCCAGCAATAAATCCACCAACATGAGCAGACCATGCCACATTGCTTACTCCAGACTGCTCGCCGTAAAGGTTGCTCAGCTGTAGTAAAAACCACAATAGTATAAAAAACCATGCACGCAATCGCAGCACAAAAAATATAAACCACACCTTGATACGCGCTGATGGGAACAGCACCACATACCCACCCAATACTCCCGACACAGCACCTGATGCTCCTATGATTGGTGTACATTCAGTATGATGAAATAAATAAAATGTTAAAGCAGCAGCAATCCCGCATAATACATAAAATGCATAGAAGCGTATGCCTCCCAGCACATCCTCAACATTATTACCAAATATCCACAAAAAAAGCATGTTGCCTGCCACATGAATGATATTTACATGTAAAAACATATGACTTATAAAAGGAACATAATAGCGATAGTCATAGAAATGCAACTTGTTCACA
The DNA here is from genome assembly GCA_002328585.1 of Spirochaetia bacterium UBA2205. Classification (GTDB taxonomy): domain Bacteria; phylum Spirochaetota; class UBA4802; order UBA4802; family UB4802; genus UBA4802. Next base: position 6,611 of record DCUV01000070.1, on the reverse strand, counting down.
TTACAGGGGACAAGCGCATAGCTGTTGATGAGTTGTCCAAATGCAGGTTGTCCAAACACCTCCATATAATAGATGACACAATTTACCAGTATAAGAATAACAGTAAAAAGCGAAAATGAGCGAGTGGGATTTTCATCGGAATAAGGGAAAAACATATCACACCGAGGTGCCATTATAGATATATTTTTGTTTTGCAAAATCCTGCTGTGTCTTGCCTGATGCAATATAGCATGCCCCGCCCACCGTTATACCGTCAGGGATTATGCAATTTTTACCAATAAGGGTAATGCTGTTATACAGCACTCTGGGATAATCACTGTTTTTCATCCCTATCTCGGTTGTACCAATCTTGCAATTATTCCCTATGTTTATTATATCGGCACTAAAAGGCTCTACGGTACGTTCATCAATGATTGTACGCATGATACGTGCCTTTGATCCAATCTTGTTATAAGGCAAAATAATTGAATCACGGACAACAGCATCCTTCCCAATTTCAACACCCGGGAATATGATAGAATTAACCACCTCGCCATTTATATAGGTACTATCTGACAAAAATGAACGTGATATCCTTGCATCTGGACCAAGCATGGAATAGCGGTATAGCTCAAGCTTTGCGTTTATGTGCCCATCAAACACATGTTTTGAATAATCAGCATTATTGATAACATCAAAATTGTGATTATAATAATCAACGATTGTGTTGAAAGGCCAGTACATACATGAAAATTCACCTTTCGCAAGCCCTATATTAACCATCATATTAATAATCATTTCAAAGATGTTGGGAGCGCTATGATTATGCTTTAATGCTTTTCGTATGGTATCAAGCAAAGCCTTTTTAGTGGTAACAAGGATGCGATGCGCCATCCTTGCCTTTTCTTCAAAATGCATCTTATACAGTACCGAAGGTTTTTTCATGCTAATGAAGCGTTCAATAAGATGCGAAAAATTTATAATACCGGGATTATCACCATTATATATGATAAAATATGCTGAATCGCTATCACGAATAATTGAATAAAAAAAATCAACACTGTTAAAATTATCAACAACAACCCTTATCCTTGATTCATCAATACCATGAAGCTTTACATAATCGGCCAGATCATCATTGACATTGCTGTAAATGATGGTATGTGCATCAACCTCTTTTGCATTGCCAATGACAAAATCAACCACTCTAAATTTACCAGCAAATGGCAGCATGTATTTTGATCTGTTTTCGGTAAGCGAAAGTAATTGTACAACAGAGGTGTCAGGATATGAAATAATTGTTGCATCCATGTGCACATTGCATCCTATAACAAAAGTTCATGACGATTTAAACAACAGGGCAATTCAATAGCAAGGACATTTCATCTGTAAAGAAAAAAATAATAAAATATTTACTTTTCAATAATAGCAAGTATATATTGCTATAATTGATTATAAAGTTATTAGCAATGCAAAACAATCGTGTAACAATTACCATCCTCCCTGAAAACCGGAGTGTAAAAGTACCCGCTGGCACTACCATAGCCGATGCATTGCTTAATTGCAATATTGTACTCCACACACCGTGTGGTGGGAAAGGTATATGCAAAAAATGTACAGTACACACTTCAGGGTTACTATCCCAACCGGATGATTATGAAAAAAGTTTGGGCGATAGTTCCTTGAGATTAGCCTGTCGTGCTGTAATTATAGGTGATGCAACTATCTGGATTGACAGCATTACCCAGCGCCCTCGCTATCCAGAGCTTAACCCAACCAACACCTACGCCGTAGCAATTGACATTGGCACAACCACAGTGCAGATAGCTTTTTTTGATATGACAACCAAACAGGCAATGCCCGAAATCACTCTCCTTAATCCACAACGACGATTTGGGCAGGATGTTATGACGCGAATAAGCAATGCAAATGACCATGCTAAAGCCAGTCACCTCACACAGATTCTTTTACAAACAATAATAACCACTATTCAGGATATATGCAACATTTCAGGTATTGATATACACTCCATAGTAACTATCGCCATCAGTGGCAACACTGTGATGAGTTATTCCTTTTTAGGGATTGATATTACCCCTTTAGGTACTTATCCCTATACCACACTCATCACGTCTTTTGACGACTATAACCATTATCCTCCTTTAAAAAAAACATTTCCCAATGCACAGGTTACCGTTTTACCGGCAGTCAGTGCATTTCTGGGTGGTGACTTTTTAGGTGGTGTTGGTACACTTCCAAAAACAAAAGGCAACAGCTTTTTCTTTGACATCGGCACAAACGGTGAGATGGCAATTATAAAAGAAGATGGCACTATTGTTGCAACATCATGTGCTATGGGGCCAGCTTTGGAGGGAATGAATATTTCAAGTGGAATGACTGCAACCGAGGGAGCTATCACCCACTTTAATCTTGACAATAATACGTTAACCTATACTTCGATAGGTGATGGCAAACCATCAGGGATAAGCGGCACTGCACTTATTGACCTCATTGCTATTCTTCTAAGAAATGGTGTTATTGAAAAAAGTGGTGCCATAAAGACTGCTATACCACAACCGCTATCAAAGCACATTCAACTTGAACACATTGAAAACATCAAAACCCTGATCATTCTTGATATCATTACCATCAATCAACAGGATATTCGCAATGTTCAGCTTGCAAAAGGAGCAAGCCTTGCAGCCGCAAAAATTTTATTACGTGAAGCAGGACTGTCAGCTCACGATATTGAGCAGGTGTATATAGCTGGTGCATTTGGGCAACATATAAATATTGATAATTTTAATGAATTATCCTTCCTGCCTGAATTTAAAAAAGCAACCTATCATTTTTCAGGGAATACAAGCCTGAAAGCAGCAATTACTGCATGCATGGATAATGAATTTTTACAAAGGTTAATACAAAGAAAAAAACATATAACAACCATTGATTTATCACAGCATCACGAATTTAATGATATATATGTCAAATCACTGGATTTTTAATTCTTTACAATAAGATCCTTTTTAACAACAACTTTTGATAACTGTTCTCCTTCTCTTGTTGATTTTACAATCTCAAATGTCAATCGTTCATTATTTCTGGGCTTTTTGCTTTTTATATACGTTGTTAACTCTGCGCCCGATGATATTGTCACCCCATTTACTTTTGTTATAACATCAAGATATTCCAGACCTATTTGTTCAGCAGGGCTGCCTGGCATAATGCCCAATACCACTGCACCGCTATTGACCTGCAGGTAATCTATTTGTTCAACATTCATTGGCTCCTTTTGACACATTACACCAAGTGTAAAATCAGTATTGAAACCACGTGTTTTCATTGCAGACATAAAAGCATCAATCCATTTCTGCATATAATAATCATTATTACATATTATATAAACATCCTCACCACTTTTTAATCTAATAATAATGTAATTAGACGAAAATCTGAATATATTACTCACATCTTCAAACATAATGATTGTTTTATTATACTTTTCAACTTTTTTCGTAATCTGCATATTGGTTGTGGTAGATTGCGATGACGAACTTGTAGCTCCTGATATCAAAGCTCCAATCATATCCTCTTGCTTCCCGCTTAATATCCCTTTTAGGACATCACCGGTAATATCATTTTCCTGTGAAGTTGTTGATTTCTGGGATAAGGTTTCAGTTTGCAGTTCTTCCCATTTCCAATTTATCTTTATTGCTTCGTTATCCACAATTACATCATCAGCTTTTGCCAGAACTGTTTCGCTACGATACTGATAAATGTAAGGCTGCAAATTTTGTAAAATGGCATCTGCTTTCTCTTTAGTATAAACATTAACTGGTTTGCAAAAAGCCATGTTGTATACTATTGGTTCAGGAAACGGAATTTCTTTGACAGGTTTAACTTCCTGCTGTGATACACAACCACTGATTATTAATAGCCATGATATTACAATTATATTAAAAAATGATTTAACAGAATTCATATTAACCTCATTAATCCTCATTAACTTAAATTGATATAAAAAATAATACCATCATAGTTTACAAACTTTGAATTTACACGGCATCAACCTGCTGTTTTGGTTTTTCCTCTTTTTTCTCTACTTTAACATCACCATGCTTTCCACCAACTAAAAATGTAATCATAAATGTGTGTTGTGAAAATTCAGGGAATTCTGTTTTATCCGACTTGTCAAATTTTTGATAGGTGTAACTTAATGAAATATCCCATGGGATTACACTTAACTTTATACCATAAAAATAATTTTTTATTGTTTCAGCAGGTATCTTAAAATAGTAGGTAGTATCATAGTCTGTGTCTTCATATTCATATCTACTTTCTTTGAAATACACACTTTGCATCCCTGCAAGTGCCGTAATAGCTAGTCCTGCATACTTACCGCTCACCTGAAACCCTACATGATATCCTAATGGGAATGCACCATCAGATGTTTGACTAAAAGTGTCATAAGAGTCATCAGTGACATTATACAAATCAAACGTAGTAAGTTTTACATTAAAATCACCTCCGCCATATACATTGATTGCAGCGTTATCTATCCTAACAACCTGAATTACCAGTGAAATAGGCACACGACCATTAAAATTTAAATATTTTAGGTCATCATTATCATATAAATTTCCCCAACTAAAATCTAAATTCATTCCTAACGCTAAGGTTAGGTAAGATTCCCAGATATTCACAAGCAACCCGCCAAATCCTATTCCTCCATCCTTTCCATCTATTGCATCACCCTGTACACTACTATACCATACACCCAAGTCAATGAAGCCTCCCATTTCAATATATGTTTCAAACCATGGCAATTGAATTGGCGGTGCAGTAATATACAGATTGGGAAGTTGCATAGAACCAATATCTATCTTAGCGGCAAAAACTTGTGAAGCCGACATCATAAAAACTATCACCAGAATACTCAGCACAGCTTTCCTCATAACACAATCCTCCAAATAAAATTCATGGGCACTTCCAGAAATTGCCCCCCTCTTAGTGGAAATTCTTCAGCGGTATAACTTCTATATATAGTATTACCATCAATTTGTCAAGATATTTTTATAAATATTTTTTAATCAAATACACTTATCACAGCAATTCCAATACTGGCACAAAAGGGAACAATGTTTGCATAACCATTTGTTTTTCTGTGAAAATATGGCATTCCATATCCGACTGCCATGCCAATAGCTGCACCTGCAATTATATTCGAGGAATGGTGTTTCCTTGCCTTATAACGCAGATAGCCTGTTAGCGTTACAATACTGATTGATATATACCATACTGGAATCTTCCATTTCAAATTGGGGTAATAATCAGAAAATACAGTTGAAAAGAAAACTGAACTAAAAAAAGTTTTCATGGTATGTTCAGATGGAAAAGAACGTATAGCATCTCGTGACATTTTATCTTTTACAGGGATATGTTCATTGTACACATAAGGACGTGGTCTCCCAACAAAAGATTTTAAACAGTCGGTTAATCCTTCAGAAATTAAAAATGTTTTAAGATACAATACTGTAATAGTACCTATGTTGTCGCGAACATATTCCGAAAACAAAAGAAAAGATGGGAGGAGCAATTCAGTACCCATTGTATAGTAACTCTACCGTGAAAATTTACCAGACCAATTATAAGTTGCTGACCTGTCAAACTAGTTAACCTCATCATGCGACTTCAAGTTTATTTTTGATTCAGAAAGAGTTGAATGATAATTACCCATAAAATAATTTGTAGAATTTAGGGATGCACCAATACCATCAATAAACCTTCATTCATAACTGATAGCTGATAGGGAGATTCACCTGAAAATACTGGAGAATATATAAGCACTACAACAATCTCAGAAGTAACACAGCCATTACCGTATTTGATGAAGGTTACCATTCATAACTCTGTATGACAATAATGCCTTTCTGTGTTGCTTCTTTGATAAAGCCCTGTGTGGCAAAATGAGTTACAAGAATGGGGAGGATAGGCACGTCACCATACACCTCTCGTATAGCATTTATCTTTTCTTGTAAATATTCAAACACTTCACTACGCCACTGCCCTTCATCTAAACGAACTTTTGATTCGCCTACAATATATATTTCCTTCCCATTTTTAATTGCTTTTCCAAAGAAATTAATTTCTTTTCCTCCAACTTCAGCACGGACCACCCTTTCCTTTACTTCGTACCCATATCGATCATATAAAAGTTTTGGAAGGTTCCGGTAAGCCTCATTTTCAAACGCATAGCCAAAACTTCGCGATAAACCACCTAAATGCACCCGGGTATCGTTCAACCCTATTGCTAATTTTCTTACCTCTTCCTCTGTTCGTTTCTGTGCTTCAGCCAATTCCCCCATGCGAACTTCAGTCCTCTTTTGCGCTTCAGCCAAATCATTCTGAGATTTCGATAATTCTTCTACACGTAATTCTGTGCGCTTCTGCGCTTCAGCTAACTCTTCCATGCGCATTTCAGTACGTTTTTGCGCTTCAGCCAATTCCCCCATGCGAACTTCAGTCCTCTTTTGCGCTTCAGCCAATTCCCCCATGCGAACTTCAGTCCTCTTTTGCACTTCAGCCAATTCCCCCATGCGAACTTCAGTCCTCTTTTGCGCTTCAGCCAATTC
>DCUV01000063.1 GCA_002328585.1 Spirochaetia bacterium UBA2205 | reverse complement strand
ATGAGCGCTACAAGGACATCATTGTACAGTTTGCACATGATGCGTTTCATTATCTCTTATGGTTGTTGTGGTACATAGCGTTCAATCCGGTACGGAAGCGCCGGTGCGATAGCCCTGTACAGTACCGCTACAGCAGCATACAATCCTATTTACAGGAGGATGCCGATGTTGGCGTAGCGATAGACCATCATGAGTACTTTCTGCAGTTGGGAGACAGTTTTAGTGAACGGGTAAGACGATTTTTACAGTATGAGGAGGCGTATCGCAAGCGCTACTCCATTGCACAGTGGGTGTAAAAAAGGGGTCAGAGCTTATTAATTTTAACTTTGTTATACAGTATAATACTCCACTATAGCATTCACCAATCCATCAATGGTATATTCGTTTGCAGTGATATGAGGTTGTATCCCATGCTTACGGCATTCATCGGCGGTAACAGGCCCAATGCACGCAATGGTTGCCTGTATATCATTTATTATCTCTGCAAAATTGCGAACCGTAGATGAACTGGTAAACGTAATGACATCAGCAGTTTTAACATCTTCTTTCAAGAATTCATCAACATCAGGTTGTACAGCATCATAGATATGAATCCTCTCAACAATAGCTCCTGCCTGCTTTAGCCCCTGTGCCAATGTTTCCCGTGCTTTTACCGAGCATGGAATAAGCACATTTTTACCAGCTATCTCCACCATCTTAAAAGCATCAATGAGGCTTTCGGCAACATACTCCGCTGGCATAACATCAGCTATAATAGAATACTTCCGCAGAGCATCCTTTGTTGCAGGTCCAATTGCTGCAATCCTTGATTGAATACTCCTTGCATCCCTACCGGATGTAAAAAGCTCGTCAAAAAAAATAGTGACTGCATTCTGCGATGTAAAGACAATCCAATCGTAGGTATGTAATTTTTTAAAAGCATCATGCAGGGGCGATAGCTCATCATATTTCTTTATTGCTATGGTAGGAAACTCCACCACCCCGGCACCAAGGTTATGCAGTTTTTTTGATAACACGCTTGCCTGCTCACGCGTACGCGTTACAACAACTTTTTTCCCAAACAGCGGCAGCGTATCATACCATCGAAGAGCCAGACGCAATGAAACAACCCTGCCAATGGCAATAATTGCCGGAGGTGTAAGCTTCAGACGCTTAACCTCATCTGCTATTGTCTGCACGGTGCCGGTTGCAACCTTTTGTTCTGACGTTGTTCCCCGGGTTACCACTGCAGTGGGAGTATCAACAGGAAAATTTTTTTCATGTATCAAACGATTACAAATTGCATCTATATTTTTCATCCCCATAAGGAAGACATAAGTTTTTTGAGCACTGTAATCAGGAAGTGTGATATCCTCACTCCCATCAGCACGTCTGTGACCGGTTATCACCTCAAAGCTTGCGGCAAAATCGCGATGAGTAATAGGGATACCGGCATACGCCAGTGCTGAATAAAAAGATGATATCCCGGGTACTATCGCAAAAGGAATCCCTACCTTTACCAGTTCTTCAGCCTCCTCACCACCTCTGCCAAATATAAAGGGGTCGCCACCTTTAAGCCGCACCACCAGTTTACCTTCTTCCGCCTTCTGTATAATCAAAACGTTTATCTCTTCCTGTGAAAGCGTGTGCCGGCTCCCCTGTTTACCTGCATATATAAGTTCTGCATGTGTATTGTGTAATAAGGCAGGATTTGCAAGATAGTCATAGATAATGCAATCGGCAGTATGGATAAGTTCATTCCCTTTTACTGATATAAGCTCTGGATCGCCAGGACCTGCACCAACCAGATAAACAAATCCTTTATGCTTATTTGTCATAGAAAGCTCTCAGCTCCTTGCTCTATCATACACTGTGCCAGCCGTTCACCAGCCTTTACAGGATCATCATCCTCAACGGTATGGCGAATAGACCGTAAACCGTCAACAGAAAGTATAACACCGGTAATGATAACTGAAGAACCATAACAGTGAGCAAATGCACCCAGGGGGACATGGCATCCAGCACCAAACCGTTTTAAAAATTGCCTTTCAGCGCTTACTGCTTTTGCTGTAGCATCATCATGAAGATGGATAACCGCATTGATTGTATGCACATCATCACAGCGCGTTTCTATTGCAAGCGCCCCCTGCCCGGGAGACGGTAAAAAGTAACTAAAGGGCAATACCATAGTATAATATTCATCCAGCACTATGCCAAGCCGTGTAATACCCGCTTTTGCCAGTATTATTGCATCAAATTTACCTTCATGCAGGCGTTTAACCCGTGTTGGCACATTACCCCGTAATGGCAGCACTTCAACCGAAGGCATGATACACTTTAGCTGTGAAACCCTCCGCAGCGAGCTTGTCCCAACCGTTGCTCCTTCTTTAAGGGGAAACCAATGATTTACTCTATACGCTTCTTTGCGTAAAACAAGAATGTCAGAGGAATCCTCGCGTTGTGTAACTGCTGCTATCGTTAATCCTGATGTTATCTCCGTTGGCAGATCCTTCATAGAATGTACTGCCATATCAATCCTGCCCTCAAGCAGCGCATCCTCTAACTCTTTGGTAAAAAAACCTTTGCCTTCCATTTTATCAAATGACACATTTTGTACACGGTCACCCTTTGTTTTGATAGTTACTATCTCATAGTCACATGCAAGCTGACCTGCCACAAATTGCGCCTGCCATAATGCTAAATCACTGCCCCGTGTTCCAATTTTTATCATAGTAATAGTATGTATCACATTATAAGTAATTTGACAACAATAAACATGATGAGCTGGTGTTTCATTATTGTGATAGCGGTAGGGATTGTGTCAAATAAAAATTGTAATAAATCACCTGTTTATAGTAACGATGGAACAGTATAATATATAAATATGACTTTAGCCTTGCAAGGTCGATAGCTCATGGAGATTATATTTCCCTTGTGGAATTTATCCGTTATTTCTTCCTGCTGGGAAACTATTATTCGTTTTATATTTCAGAATTCATTGAATTACAACCATAAAGATTAGCCATAATCCTGATGGTTGTATATAGTTTTATTCAGGATTGTCAAATATTTATTACACAAAATGATAGGCTCTGACCCTATGGTTTTTTATTGGCAAAAAATTTTTTATTTGCTTTTTTACCATGCTCCGCCATTATACATTAAACCTGTACAGTCAACATATAGTCGTTGTGTAAGTGTACTATGGAGTCAGCATAATGATTACACATATAATATTTGATATGGATAACACACTGATTGATGAATTTGGTTCTACAGTAAGGCCAGGTATAACCAACTTTCTTAAAACCTTAAAGAAAAAAAATATTCATCTGTATTTGTGGACAAATTCTACCAAACTCCGCGCAAAAGAAATTTTACTTTTGCATAATTTACATCATTATTTTGAAAAGTTCATTTATCGTGAAGACTATGATCCCTTAAACAAAGGAATGTATAAAGACATAAGAAAGATTGGAGGACAGTTGCTTATAGATGATGACCCTGCTGAAATACAATTTGTTACAAAGCTTGGTTGTAAAGGCTTCCTTATAAAACCATATCGCAAAAACTCAAAAGCTCCAATAGCAGATTATCAGGCAGAATATGATGCAATAACAAGGATAATTCATAACACAAAGAAAATAAGCAGTCTGTGTTTATGAAACAAACAATGCCTCCCCAATGGAAAAAAACAATCATTGCTTATGCAATGCATACAACATTGGTATGTTAAAAATCACAACAATACTGCAATAATTAAACCCTCAATAAATACGGTATATAGAAAGTTTTTTATTACAATTATTACAATTATTACAAATGACTATATCAGCAATAACTATTGCAAACATTATAAAGGCATTAAATTTTTAAATACATGATTTTTTATAAAAATTTTATTGTATATTTATCCCTTTTTTCTAAATCATGAAATTGATGTTTATTCAGATAATTGTTATGAATAATGAAATAATGATTGTACAATCTTTTGTATAAGGAAAAATTAAGCATGAAAAAAATTACTGCACATGACAGTATCACATGGTTCACGTCTTTTTTTAACAAAGAAAACATCATACTTTTGCTGATACTCTTCTTTGGGCTTTTATTCAGGTTTCTTACCGTCACCAATATTGAAACAGGCGGCGATGCCGCAAGCTACTGGTTTGCTGCCAAACGGCTTTACTATGGACTGCCATATATACTTAATCACCATACTGTGCGCTTTGGCATGATACTGCCGGTAACGTTGAGTCAGTGTATTTTTGGCACCCACCCTATTGTGTATTATATCATGCCGCTTTTGTTTTATGTCCTTCAGATAATATTTTTATATAAAATTGCAGTGCGAGCATGTGGAATCAATATAGCCTTCCTTAGCTCCATGCTGCTGATATTGTATCCCAAGATGTTCAGCCATGCTGTGCAACTTAAACCGGATGGATTTTTAGCAGCATATATCCTGATAAGCGCCTGGTTCATTGTTAAGTTTAATGATTCCAGCAAACACCAATACTGGTATCTTCTGGCAGCTTCGTTTTTCATGTTTATGGCATACCTCACTAAAGAAACAGCGTTATTCTTTATTCCAGGTTTTGCCATCTGTATATGGATGATGAAAAGGAAATATAATCATGTGCTGTTTTTTGGTTTTGTGCTGTTTGCTCTTTTTCTATGCGAAACCGCCCTTTACTACTATTTAGCAGGGATGCCATTAGGCAGAGCACAAATTGTAGCTGGTTCGCATTTAAGCAGTGGCAACCTTATGGCACTACCCTCTGTGTGGAGCTTGTTGTCACGATACGCTCAACTCAATGTATTTGAAAAGTTATATTTTTATGCATACATACTCAGCACATGCTACCTTGTCATTCGCATAAAAAAATTAAAACCGGATGTTACCATTCAGTCACTCATCATTATACCGCTTGTATTCTTTATTCTGTTAACATTTGCAGTTAAGAGCATCGTGCCGGTGGTCCCTGCGATGTCGTTTAATCCACGACATCTCGTTCCCGCTGCACCATTTATGTGTTTTATACTAGCGTATGCGATAGTTACTGTTAAAAACTCTTTGCGCATGTCATCCACTACCCGCAACCATATATCACCTGCCACGCAATCGTCGGTTGCAATGTATGCATGGATTATAGCAGTCTTGTCTGTGGTGAGCACAATTGCAACCATTATCGTTTTGCCGCACTTCCCTCAGGCAGCTCGTTCAAACTTTTTGCGTGAGCATCCGTTTGTTGAAACATTCCGATATTACCGTTTGCTAAACGATGCGTATGCACACGGAATACCCATCATACAGGAAAAGGTTGTTGCCGACAGATGGAAAAAACCGGTAGAGGCAGTTCAGTTTTTTCTGAATCAAGGGTATACATTACAGGAAGCATGCCAAAAAGCAAAGGTTACTGAAAAGGATTATCTCTACTGTTATAAAAGAGTACAGCAGGGAGATTATAAAACTTTTAAAATTTTCACGCATATTTTCTGGGATGCAAATTTTAAATTGGGCAGTGATATCACATTTCCAAAAATGCAAGAAGCTGTTATTAAAGCAAAGTCTATTGGTTTTATTGTCAATGAAGAATGTAAGAAAAAAGTTGATTACACATCACAATTTTTTAATAATGAAGAAAATGTTGTAGTGGTAATGCAGGAAAAACCTTTACGCGTTAAGAAGATGAAACTAAAAGATTTTTTAACAACAAGTTGAATGTAAAAAACATTTGCATTTTCACGATAACTATCGTACCATTGAAATTGAAAAAAATTGTTAAGGATATATGCTATGGATTTATTGCGGATATGGCAGGAAGCCGATATTAAAGACATACAACAGCACTTATTAATGGCTGATGACCTTTTTGGATTTTGTCCCGGTTGTAAAACACCAGGGCTTAAACTGCAGGATTTACATACATGTCCAACATGTAACAGAGAATTTAAATATGTAACATCAAAAGATGCCCGTGGTGGTAAAAGCGCTGAGGTTGTTATGCGCCTTAAAAAGAAATTACCACACCTTATCTTTGTGGATTATGATGATTATGAAAGGCTATCCAGCAAAAATAAAGCTGCTGACCTTTTCAAGAATATGTAGCAGTGTAAAATCTAAATAATTGTTGTTTTGACTTTTTTACTTTTGATTTTCCTAATTATCGTCGATGTAATCTATTAAGAAGGTTATTAATGGTTAAAAAAGCTATTATCCTTACAACCATGGTGATAGTACTGCATATAGGTATTGTTACCGTTTATGCACAACGTTACGCCGGCATAGGTATTCATGTTGGCGCACAACATGACGTTGGTGATATAACTACCTTTTATCCTGATGCAAAGACCGACCCTCAAAACAGTATTCTTTTTGGAATAGCGGTAAGACTGTCAGTACCTTACTTTTTTATCCGCACCGGCGCTGATACATCATTCACCCTTAACAAAGGGAAGGTTCTGGAAGATGAGGCTGCCGTTGGTGTTAAATCCTACAATGTAAAATATGCTATGATTCCATTTTATGCAGGCTTGCAATTCCCATTGCTCGATAAGGGTGTATTTTATTTAGGGGGTGGCATTTCGTATTTTTACGGCACTGGCAACGTAAGGCTTTCTGATGGTTCATCTAAAGATATTGATGCAACCTGTTTGGGTACTGGATTTTTAGCTGGTATACAGCTTCATATAACAAGCTCCACCTCGCTTTACATGGAATGGATGTATGTAGACGCTCAATCAGATCCAGTAATAACAACAACAGGAACATTGAACCCAAACGGCTATGAAGATCTTTTTATCAACTATGGTGGTCACAGAATCATGTTAGGTGTAATGTACTATGTATTATAAATTACGAAAAATACTTTTTATGGCGGCGATAGCTCTCGCACCCATTGCTGTATATGCTTCGCCATTTAACCAGGCTATTAGCTTTTATGCCGGTTATATCCCGTCATTAGGCGATAACCTTTATTCATATGAACAGCAAAATACCTTTGGCTCCACCAATGGTGTAGACGGAATAAATAGATCCTTTTCAGGATTTAATACATCGCACATACACAGGCTCATAGGAGCTACTGCCGGGATTAATGTTAAGATTGTAATGTATGACTTTTTTGCACTACGAATTGGTGCCAACTATTTTAAAAACGTATGGGGCGGGAAGGGCAAAACAGTATATGATGATGGCGGTACCACCCGATTATTGGAATGCACCTACCGATATGATGGCTTTGATATACCGGTAACTTTTGGCATTGTTATACCGTTTTACAAGGACATGAAGATAACATTTTCATGCGGCATTGCGTATGCATGGGGCAGATACCGAAATAAGTTTGAATCCGATGCACCGTTGCTCTACAGAGGCGAATTTAAAGGGCATGACTATCCACTGGTATTAAATGTTGAAGGCGAATATTTCATGGATGAAAAGGTGGCAATTGCAACATCCTTATCATATTACCGTGGTACAACAACCGTTATTAAGGATTCAAAACAAGGTGATGGCAATACAGATTATGCACCATTAGATTTCACGGGCTATCGATTTCTTTTAGGGATATCGTATTACTTTAAACCAATTTAGCTATGAACATTATGAAAACAGTACACCACACTATTATAATAACTATCGCCCTGCTATTATTTATATTTATATTAAATCAACATGCATTTGCCATTGGCGAGTTTTCCATAGGCCTTAATGCTGGCCTTACCCATGATCCCAACCATTTAGAACCTGCTATTACCCAATGGAATACTCAAGCCAAAACAACTGCATCAGATGTTGACCAGATAAGCACCCCCTATTCCTTTGTATGGGGGATTAACGTACGCTATCAGTTTAACTATTTTCTTTTTAGGATTGGCGCACATTTTACAAGCCCCTACAGCGTGAGAGGTGAAGCGGATAGCACCAGAGTAAAAATATCAACCTACCAGTTTGGATTGCCTGCAACCGTTGGTCTTATTTTACCGTTGAAGCAGCGTGCATATTTCTTCCTGGGGGCAGGGCTTACCTATAACTATGCCTATCTTGAGATTAAACAAACCAATCCTGACTTCAAGGTTCGTTATGCAGATTCAATCCCTGGCTTTCATTACATAATGGGAGCTGAAGCGCCGCTTACATCAAAAATTACCCTTTCAGTTGAATGGATGCATCAGGAAGGACGCTCCATCCCTATTAAGGATGAAGTTTCAGGCACGGATAAGCGGACCATCTCGGTAAAGGGCGATTTTTTGCTTTTTGGTGTTAACTACTATATTGGCATGTAAGTATGATACTTGTTTACATAAATGGAGATGAACATTATCATCGTCAACGTTATAGCTTTACACCCAATTCAGCATCGCATAATTACAATAACATATTTATGCTATTGAGTAAACATCCTTTGATATAGTATCGTTACCAATAGATTATTACATAATTTTTATCCACCTGGATTAACAATTACGTATGAATGATACACTTATTGTTGCGTTTGCATTTATTATTGGAGCCTCGTGGGGAAGCTTTTTATACACATTTATCATACGCTACACCAACGGCATGTACACAAAAAATCCCTGCCATGCACTGACATATCCCTCGCATTGTCCACACTGCCATGAAAAAATAAAGCCAGTGTACCTTATTCCCGTTATAGGCTATTGTTTAACAAAGGGGTGCTGTGCTTACTGCAAAAAGCCTGTATCACTACTTTACCCGCTTTCTGAACTGTTTTGCGGCATTGTTGCTGTTATTACTGTTCTTCAATTCCCACTGGCGATAGCTCCTGTGCTATTTGTTGCCTTCACAACAAGCGTATCCATAGCTATAATCGACACTATAACCATGGAGATTCCTGACCTCCTTGTTTGCATAATCCTAATTGCAGGGATTATCATCACCGCTATAGAAGGCGAAGTGGTTTCACACATTGAAGGCGCAGTGCTCATGCTTGTTGTTTTTATACTGCCGTTACTGATAAAAAAAGGCGGATTTGGCGGCGGCGATATAAAATATGCTGTTGCAATGGGCTTTTTTTTAGGCTTTTCAGAAACGATAGTAGCTCTGGAGATAGCTCTTGTGAGCGGTGCATTGTTTGGAATACTTTTTGCTGTTATAAAAACAAAGACATTGAAAGCAAAAATACCATTTGCACCGTTTCTTACATTAGGATTTATAGTAGCAGTACTGTATGGAAGAGAGATAATTTTACTCTATTATTATTACATATAATGGATATTTTTGAATTATTAAAGCATTCCTACCTTTCGCAACGCTTCTGCAATATTCTTATCCTTCATTGCTGATTGTTTCAATGCAGTAATAATCTTATCTTCTTTTTCTTCAATCTCTTTTGTTTTATTAATAGCAGGTGATAATGCGGTTCGTCGGTCCCATACTACAAAGCCAACTACTCCAACAGTTTGCGCAAATATTGCTGCTATTAAAACGTACAGCAACCCCTTAACATCATCTATGCGTTTATCCACCGCATCAATTCTTTTATCCACCGCATCAATTCTGCTATGCAAAACCTTGTAGCTTTCTTCTAATTTTGTTTCAACCCGTATCAACCGTTCTCTATCTTCAAGTGTATAGGGAATGTCCCTTGCAACACCGATTGTACCAGGTAGCAACATGCTAAGTATAACAAATATAATACTGCTAACCTGCCTCATAATTCCTCCGATAATATACTTCTACATTCCTGTCATTCCGTGTTTGACTCGAAATCCTTTTGCCACTTCTGTCATTCCGGGCTTGACCCGAAATCCAATTAATGATCGTTAGACCCTGAATCAGCGTTCAAAGTGACGGTAAGGATGTATTTATCCTCTACACGTTGTGAATAAAAGCAACTAAAAAAATTTATTTTATCGCTTGTTTAAACAGCATTTAATAGTAACTATCGCACACTAAAAAGCGGGGCTATTCCTGTTGCAGCAGGATGCTCTACTATTCCCTGTTCAGTGATAATAGCTGTTATGTTGTCAGCCGGGGTTACATCAAATGCCGGATTTTTAATAAATATGCCCTCCGGCGCAATCTGCACACCCTGAATATATGCAACCTCATCAATGCTGCGTTCTTCTATAATAATACTATCACCATTAAGAGTATTTGTATCTAACGTTGATAGCGGAGCAGCAACATAAAATGGAATGGCATGCGCCTTTGCAAGCAGGGACATTGTGTAGGTACCTATCTTGTTTGCCGCATCTCCGTTTGCAGCAATCCTATCAGCACCAACTATCACACAATTAATTTCCCCTTTTTTCATAAAGTACCCTGCCATATTATCACAGATAAGCGTTGTTTCAATGCTATCCTTAAAAAGCTCCCATGCAGTGATGCGTGCCCCCTGTAAGTAAGGACGGGTTTCACAGGCATACACTTTTATTTTTTTCCCATGCTCTATGGCGCTGCGTATAACGCCCAGCGCAGTTCCATAACCACCGGTAGCCAGTGCACCCGCATTGCAGTATGTCATCACCGCCATGCCATCTTCCAAAAACTTCTGCCCGTTTTCACCAATTTTTTTGTTTATGGCAATATCTTCATGGTGAATTTTCTTTGCCTCATCAACAAGGGCTTCTTTGCAATGCTGAATATCAGTTGCCTCTTCTATAATTGTTTTCATACGGCTTATTGCCCAGAAAAGGTTTACTGCTGTGGGGCGGGTTTGTGCAAACTCATCACATACCCTTGCCATCTCAGTTTTAAATTCATCAAGAACCGACAGCTTGTTTTTTACCGCTGCAAGGGCTATCCCCATAGCTGCTGCAATACCAATAGCTGGCGCTCCACGCACAACCATAGAACGAATTGCATCAGCTACATCATGATAATTGGTGTAATGCCGGTAAATTTCCTGTACCGGTAACATCCGTTGATCCAGCATTGAAACGGCTGTATCATCCCATTTTATAGTATAGTACATGTTAGCACCTCATTATAGTGTTTTATATTTTCGCATGCGTATCCGTCTGCCACCGTTATCCCATTCAACCTCATCCATATGCACCTGAATAATAAAGAGTCCTCTCCCGCTATTTTTCAAAAAGTTTTCGGGGTCGCGGGGATCCGCAACATTTTTATAATCAAACCCTTTTCCTTCATCCTCAACAATATATTCAGCATATTCCCCTGTATAGTTATAACGTATGGTAACTTTTCTTTGATTATACTGAGAATCCTGCAGGCGCTTTTGTATTTCATCATGAAATCCTTTCACCCCTTGCTCCTCACGCACCTCAGAAGGTATCTCTAAATTGCCATGGTACATTGCATTGGAAAGCGCTTCAAGAAGTGCCATTGATATATTTTCAGCCGTTGAACGATTACAAAACTTTGCATACGAAAGGTGTTTTGTTAATTCGTAGGCAACAAGATCAGCAATTGTTTCATCTATTGGGATGACAAGCGTTCTATGATCATCAACAATATACTGTCCCAATGTATTCTCAAGGCTATGCTGTTGTCTTCTCCGTAATATATTTCTGACAACTGAAGCAACCTCATTCATGTCAAATGGTTTTCTGATAAAATCCAGTGCACCATATCTCAGCGCTTTAATTGCATCTTCAATATTCCCCTGCCCTGTGATAATAAGTGTAGGTACAGGATTTTCGCTAACATTAACATGACGTAATAACTCAATCCCATCCATTTTTCTCAGTTTGATATCCGTTATTATAAGGTCTATCTCCCGTTCATCATTTTTTAACAGGAAAAGAGCATCTTCCGCTTTGCTCAACGAAATAATGTTGTATCCTAACCTTGACAACTTTTTCTGGAGGCTATAACGAATTACCTCATCATCATCAACAACGACTACTGTGGGCGCCTGTCCATTTTTCAAGACTTCTTATCCTCTGGAGTTTGTAATATTAGATGTCCTAATTTATCTTTTTTTGTTTTTAGGTAGCGATAGTTTTCTTTTATAGGTGGAATTTCAATGGGGACACGTTCCACAATGGTAAGTCCATATCCTTCCAATCCAATCACCTTTTTTGGATTGTTTGTCATCAAACGTATTGTTGACAGTCCCAGATCAACAAGTATCTGTGCCCCAATACCATAATTACGAAGATCAGCAGGAAATCCTAACTTTATATTTGCCTCAACCGTATCATACCCCTGCTCCTGAAGATGATATGCCTTTAATTTATTACTGAGCCCTATCCCGCGGCCTTCCTGGCGCATATATACCAGCGTGCCCAGTCCTTCTTTTTCTATCATCCTGAGGGCCTGATGCAACTGTGACCCGCAATCACACCTATGCGAACCAAAGACGTCACCGGTTAAACACTCAGAATGTACCCTGACAAGTACATTTTCCCTGCCGTCAACCTCTCCTTTTACCAGTGCAACGTGTGTAGCATTATCCACCTCTGTTTCATAGGCAATAATTTTAAAGTCACCATACTCCGTTGGTAGATGTGCCTCTGAAACTCTATGCACAAGACGTTCTTTATGCTGGCGAAATTTTATTAAATCTTCTATAGTGCCAATTTTTAAATTGTGCTTTTCAGCAAATGCATCCAGATCGGGGCGCCGGGCCATCGTCCCATTCTCATTTAATATCTCACACATAACAGCAGCAGGATATAACCCTGCCAAACGGGTTAAATCAAAAGACCCTTCGGTATGCCCTGCTCGTACCAGCACGCCGCCCTTTCGTGCAGCAAGGGGAAAGATATGCCCCGGCTTGCTTAAATCCTGCGGTTTCGTGCGGGGATCAATCAATGCATGCACAGTTTTTGCCCTATCATAGGCAGAAATACCGGTTGACGTTCCTTCTTTGGCATCAACTGAAACGGTAAATGCTGTACAAAACTTATCTGAATTTTCGGGAACCATCAGTGGCAATCCCAATTCTTGCAGACGTTCCTGCGTCATGGCAATACATATCAAGCCTTTGCCATGTGTAGCCATAAAATTAATTTTATCCGGAGTGCAATATTGAGCCGCAACAACCAGATCCCCTTCATTTTCTCTATCCTCATTATCAACAAGGATAATCATTTTTCCATTGCGTATATCTTCAATCAATTCAGGAATGTTAGCAGTTTTCATCATGTAACTCCTTTTATTTACACTAAAAAAATAACTAAATTATAGTCAAGAGTTTTATAGTTTGACATTTTTTATATTTATGAACAAATCCAGGCTAAATTTTTCCTCTGATGAACAATTGAGAAAAGGCATTTTACCTTTATTTTCTATCCATAAGTGAGTCAAAAAGTAAAGTTTTCAATATCTTCCATCATATTCTATAATTTTTTGCAGAAAAGCAACTTTCATGGTAAAATAATTGTTAAAATTATCTTATTTTGTTGACGCAAAATCATATATACAAATATACTATACACTATATGAATTTCAAAGAATGTCAAATGCTATTGCAATATAATGCTTTCAGGAGTATTATATGGAGTTAATCGAAGTAATTCAAAAACTTGAAGCTACCGATAAAAACATACCTTCTCTAGAAATAGATTCTTACAGAAAACATTGTAACAAGCCTGTTTTTTATTCTAAGAATTATAATAAAGAGTTCCCCGATAAATTTGTTACAATAACAGGGGAAGAGTTTTTAACACTTCAGTATAATATAGCTTCAGCACTGTTAGCCTACGGAGTTGAAAAAAATACCATAGTAGGTATATTCAGCCGCAATAATTTATATTATGCAGCAACCGTTTTTGCCGTCATGTCCCTTGGAGCGATAGTTATGCCAATTTATCCTACCATCTTACAGGATGAACTGGAAGAAATATTGCGTGATTCTGGATGCCGAACAATCTTTGCTGGCGATACAGCACAGTTTCAGAAAAGCTTTTCCATATTAAATAAAGTACAATCTCCACTGCGAAGACTTATAACATACTTTAACACCACTATAAAACATGAACAGCTTTTAACGTTTGATGAACTGATACAATTTGGAGAAGAAAAAGCTCATTACGAAGAAATTAACCGAGCAATAGAACAAATCAATTCCGATGATTATGCTGCACTTATATATACTCCAGGTACATCAGGTGACCCAAGGGGCGTTCCACTTACTCATGGCAACTTTATGTCACAGCATGTTGTAATCCCAATATTCAAATTTTCTGATGCAGATATACGGTTAGCTCATCTGCCATTTAGCCATGTATATGGTTTTGCCGCCGATTTGTTACTAAGCGCATTTACCGGTGCACCAATGGCCGTTTCAGCCACTCTTGAAAGTGAAGAGATTTATCGTAACATGATTGATATAAAACCAACGGTTATTGCTACAGTCCCCAGAATGTATGAAAAGCTATATATAAGTACCATTCATACTATTCGTCGTTTCAACCCAATAAAAAGATTTATTTATTTTTCATCTATTAATATTGGGAGGGAATGCTACATTGCACAAACATCTGGTAAAACTATTCCTAAAGGTGCTGCACTATTTAATATACTATTATCACCAATTCATAAAAGTATACAAAAGTTAATGCACATGCAGCAGGTCAGGCTCCTTTTTTCAGGTGGTGCTCCTTTACCTATTGATGTAACTATTTTCTTTGGTGGAATTGGACTTCCCATTATTGAGGGATACGGTTTGACCGAAACATCTCCAACAGTTACTATCAACCGTATAGAAAAAAACAAGCCTGGTACTGTTGGCTATCCCATCCCCGGTGCAGAAGTTAAAATATCTGACGAAGGTGAAATTCTCATTAAAGGGTCTATGGTTTTCAAGGGATATCACAAGATGAAGCCTGAAGAAAGATCAGAAATTTTTACCGCCAACGGCTACTTCCGCTCTGGTGATATAGGCACAATAGATGAGGATGGCTATTTACGAATAACAGGAAGGCTCAAAGATATAATTATCACCTCACAGGGTAAGAATATCGTCCCCCTTCATATTGAAAAGAAATTTGAAGCTGAACCTTTAATAAATTATATATGTGTTGTTGGTGATAACAGAAAATATTTGTCTGCATTGATAGTCCCTAATTTCCATCTTTTACGACAATATGCCCGTGAACATGGAATAAGCTATAAAACTGATGAAGAGCTTGTATTACACCACCAGATACAAACACTGTTTAAAACCAGAATCAATGAAATATGCCAGACAGTGGCTCCTTATGAGCAGATAAAAAAATTTACGCTGTTAGCGCATGATTTTACTGTAAAAACAGGGGAGCTTACTCCAACATTTAAATTCAGACGAAGTCAGATACATGAAAAATATAAAGATTTGATTGATTTGATGTATCCAAAAAGCGATACAACAAGGCTATAATCCAATAGTACAATTGAAATTATGTAACAATACTGTATGTTATTGCTGCAATGAGTGCAGATAATGGAATTGTCAGTATCCATGACCATACTATCTGCCCTGCAACACCCCATCGCACGGCAGTAAATCGACGTAAAGTCCCTACTCCCATAATTGCGCCAGTGATGGTATGCGTGGTACTCACGGGGATACCAAAATATGATGTTATAACAAAAAGATTAAAAGCTGCCCCCAGTTCAGCACAAAAACCATCAACCGGTCGTAACTTGACCACACGCTGTCCCATTGTTTTTACAATACGCCATCCACCAAACATGGTCCCCAATGCAATTGCACTATGACAGGCTAACACCACCCACAATGGTATAGCATCCTGAAATCGCTGTCCTTCAGCAACCTGCATCAACCCATTGCTGAAAAGTAAACCTGCTATAATTCCCATGGTCTTTTGCGCGTCGTTTCCACCATGACCCAGGCTATAGAACGCTGCTGATATCAATTGTCCTTTTCTGAATATTTTATCAACCTTAGCCGGATGCCGGCGTCTGAATATCCAGTAAACTGCTGTTCCAAAAACAAGCCCTAATACAAAACCAACTACCGGCGATACAAAGATAAAGATAACAGTTTTTATAATACCATCAAGCACCAATGCTTGCGTGCCAACTTTCATCAATGCAGCGCCAATCAACCCTCCAATAAGGGCATGTGATGAACTTGTTGGCAACCCTAAATACCATGTTATGACATTCCATGCGCACGCACCGGTTAGTGTTGCCAGTATTACTGTATTATCCATGATAGAAACATCAATAATACCATTGCCTATGGTACCAGCAACATGCAGTCCAAAAAATAAAAAAGCAACAAAATTAAAAAAGGCAGCCCACAATACAGCATAGCGGGGCGATAGTACCCTTGTAGATACGACGGTAGCTATTGAATTGGCTGCATCATGGAAACCATTAAGAAAATCAAATAGTAATGCCAGCGCAATCAAAAAAAAGATATAGATAGTCATAAAGATTTAACCTTGTTTAACAAGAATGGAAACAACAATATTGGATACATCTTCACAAACATCTAATACAGTTTCCAATAATTCATATATTTCTTTCCACTTGATAATTGCAATAGGATCCTTTTTACTTTTAAATAACCTCTGTATAACCACATCGCGCAACTGATCACTGATATTTTCTATTTTATTTATTTCAATACAGGCTTGCTGAATTGTTTGCGGCTGTCTATGATTTCGCAAACCCTTAATAGCAATCGATAATGATTGCACTGATTGCATTATGAGCCTGGAAAATTCCTGAACATCTGCATTTTTCCCTTTTAATTTATATAGCCGCATACGCTTTGATATGGCATAAATTAAATCAACCACATCATCAAGCTTATTGGTTAATGAGTGGATATCTTCCCTATCAAATGGTGTTATAAAAGTTCTGTTAAGGCTATCAATAATATCATGTGCGATGCTGTCACTTTGATGCTCCAACAAACGCATCCTTTCAATACAACTATCGTCAAATATTCCTTTTTCAGCAAATTCCTTAAAGCATATGACAGCTTCTACCATTTTATCAGCCTGTCTATCAAACAAATCAAAAAATTTTATTTCATGGGGTATAAATTTATAGAATGGCATGTTTAAATCTCCACGTTTATAGTTAAATTATATGTTTTTAAATCATTAATTATTGAAAAGTTACAATTTATCAAGGAACAACTCCTGTCAATATTTATTTTATAGACACATCTAAAAACCGTGTTCAATCATCTGGTAAAAATATTGATAATAGCAGATGTATCAATAGTATACATCATTATATATCATGCCAGTAGTAAAAATGAAAGTTTAATATTTACCATTATACCGTGTAATATCTATGTTTCAGGTGAAAATCCATCTATTTCTTTATTTATAGATTGCACTTTACCAACAAGTGCTCTGGAAGTTTCGGTAATATCCAATCCTTTTGCTGTATTCTCCTGTGCTAATTCATTGATGGAACTCACCGTTTTTGCTATTTCGCTAATTGCTGATTTTTGTTCATTCATTGCAATTTTTATCTGCTCTGAAAGCAAACTCACAGCGTTCCCACCTTCCCCAGCTTTATTATTTTCCTCAGCCTGCCGCTTAACAGTATCAGATATTGCACTGATTCCATTGATTTCACCAGAACTTTTGGCGATAGTTCCCATTGCCTCACTCATAAGAGCAAGTGATGCCTCACCGGATTGTGCTTTTTTAAAAATATCCTGCATTCTTACGAGCGTTTCTTGAGTAAGATCTATCATCTCTTTCATAAGATCAGAAGCTGTTATCATAATCTGCGACAATGTGACAATCCTATCAAACTGCCTATCTGTATTAAGCTTAACATTTTCAGTACCAGCAGATAATTCTTCTATGGAAGCCGATACTTCTTCTATTGCTGCTGCCTGATCTTGCGAATTTTGTATTATTTTTTTATCCTTTAAGAGTGCCTGGCATATTACATCCTTGCATTCATAGTTTATTTTTAACTTTTACTTTGTAATATTACAACAATGTATACGCCTAAATATCAGGGAACCTTTGATCATTAGATTTTGGATCTTCCATTGTGGAAAAGTAATGAAAAATGTTTTATCATATTTTAACAATGTTTTAATAATGAAAAACGTTATTAATAGAGATACTTTTTAGAAAATAGTTTTATATAATATCATGTGCTCGTTTTTATTATCAAGGAAATTTTTATCTATTATGGTAATAATTATGCTATAAATAATTATCATTACAAAAATGTATATTGGTGTATCATTTTAAAAAATATCATGAATATTTAACCAACAAATATATCCTCCTGTGCATAGTGAACAATCGGCACCTTTTTATTACCAAGTATAAAAAAACCAAATGTTATAGGTCCTACCCGGCCTATAAACATTGTCACCGTTAATAAAACCTTCCCGGTAATACTTAATTGGGAGGTTATCCCTGTTGATAATCCTGTATTTCCTAAAGCTGATATTATTTCAAATAAAATGTTTTCAAAATTACATTTTTCGGTCATACTCATTGATATCAAATCAATCATAGTTACTATAATAAACATTATAAAAATACCAAGCGCTTTATTAATAGATTCTGTTGGGATTTCTCTTTCATAAATATTTACAACTCCATTGCTCCTTCCCTTCAATAACGATACAATATACATGCATATGATTGCAAATGTTGTTGTCTTAATTCCACCACCCGTGCTGCCAGGTGAAGCACCCACAAACATAAGTAACATTATAATTGTAATACTGGCAGAACTCATTGCACCAATATCTATGGTATTATATCCATCAGTTGTCGATGCTGATATTACCTGAAATGAAGAATAAACAAATCTTTGTATAATGCTTATACTAGAATCCCAATGCTCGGTTACCAGTAGTAACAGTGTAGCAGTTATTACAATGATAAAAGTTGTCAATAATACTACTTTTGTATGAACAGATACATGTTTAACTTTCATACCCCTCAATCGTTTAGAAACAAACACAAACGTTTCATACAATACAATAAAACCTATACCACCTGCAAGTGATAAAAAATTTATTGAACCATTTATTATAATACTATCTTTATAACTCATTAAACTATCAGGGAATAAACAAAATCCTGCCGTGCAGAAAGCTGAAATTGAATGAAACACGCCATAGTAGGCTGCAGTTATACTATTATATTTTTGCATCCAGTACAATGCCAAAACTATCGCGCCACTTGCTTCAAAAATTAATGTAAATATAACAGTAACTAAAAAAAATTTTCCTAATATTCTAAGCGTAGGGCCTGAAAGTGATTCTTTTGCTGTTAGCTGTACAGTTATTGATGTTTTTATATCAAAAAGATACAGTACAAACATCAACAACGACATATAGCCTATCCCACCAATCTGGAAAATAGTCATCAAAACTAACTGCCCAAATAATGTATAAAAACTGCCGATGTCTACCACAACCAAACCAGTGGTACTGATAGCGGATGCTGCCATAAATAACGAATCAACATAATTTTGCCATTGTCCGTTTCTTGAAGCATATGGGATGGAAAGAAGGAATGCACCTGAAACTGTTATAAACAGATATCCCATAACCAGTATTTGAAAAGGTGATACTGCTTTCAAAAATTTTTTGATAAAGCTCATAGACACCCCCTTATGGGGGCAAGGACATAAAAAAAACTGCCAAAAGCAGTTTAACGCTCTTGCCCTTCCAAAAGCCTACGAGGTTAGCTGACGGGCTTGGGTTTGGAAGTACCCTATCCTTTGCAAGGAATACGCCCCATAAGGTGGTTCCCCCGCATCCATTGCTGCTTTCATGGATCTCGGCTTATTGCAGCTATTTAAAATTAGGAAAAAATATACTAATAAATGATACTATCGTCAATAGATTTATAACAATTTTATAGCAATTATAAAATAAAAAATAAGATTGAAAAAGAAAGAATACTCCATACTATGCCCGGACAAAGGCATATTTATGAAAAGGGATATCTATGGCAATCAAAGAACAATTACTGGAACTATCGCACAAAGCTATTTTACAACCGCTTTTAAGCCAGATTCAACTGCCAATTTCTGAATATTCGTTTGCAAATTTATATCTTTTTAGAAAAGAACACAACTATTCAGTTATAAGCGGAGATATTGTTGCAGTCCGGGGCATAACCTATGATGGTACCAGCTACATCATGCCCGTTAAACCCATGGATTTTGAGTATGCCGAAAAGCTAACACAACTGTTAATTTCCGGAAGCTGTCTTTTCCCAATTGCTGACGATTGGCTTCATTTTTTTACCGAAAAGGGATTGGGCTACTACTACAACGATGGCGATTCGGACTATGTTTACACAAAGGAAAAATTGGCTACATACCCCGGTAAAAAACTGCATGGCAAACGAAACCTGCTTTATCAATTTACAGCAAAATATTCCGCAACTGTTTTACCACTGACATCTGAACGGATAAACGATGCACTGTATGTACTTGATGAATGGAAAAAAGAATCGGGCACCTCGGCTGATGTTAGCGCCTGCAGTGAAGCATGCATGCTGCTTGACGAACTTAATCTGTGTGGCAGTATATATTATGTTGACGATAAACCGGCAGCATTTATTATTGGCGAAGCAATTACCGTTGATATGTTTGCAATACATTTTGCAAAAGCCATAACAAGCTATAAGGGAATATATCAGTATCTTTACAACCACTGTGCAAATGCATTGCCAGCTAACTATAAATTTTTTAACTTTGAACAGGATTTAGGTGTTGAAGCTCTGCGCTTTGCAAAACGATCATACCAGCCGGATATGATAGTAACAAAATATCGCGTGAGTTATCCATAACAATGAATATTGAACAGCTTATAGAATATCTTACAAATTATGAACCATTTATAAAGCAGGTTGCTGCATGGCATACCATCCCTGCTAAAGAAGCAGAATATGCCTTATATCCCGATAATTGTGATGAAACAATTATAGCAGTGTATAAAAACCGCGGAATTGAAAAGCTCTACACTCATCAGCGTAGCGCCTACGATGCAGTACAAAGAAAAGAAAACATTGTTGTTGTAACACCAACAGCATCCGGGAAAACATTGTGCTATAATCTTCCCGTACTCAATCACATAGTAAAACATCCTGATGCACGAGCATTATATCTTTTCCCAACAAAAGCACTTTCGCAGGATCAGCTTTCTGAGCTGCAGGAGATCATTGGTTTTGCGGGGCTATCGGTTAAAACATATACCTTTGATGGCGACACACCACAATCTGCACGCAAAGCAATCCGCACAGCAGGCAATATTGTCATTACCAATCCTGATATGCTCCATTCAGGAATTTTGCCACACCATACCATATGGGTTAAGCTTTTTGAAAATCTTCAATACATCGTTGTTGATGAAATACACACCTATAAAGGTGTTTTTGGGAGCCATTTTGCCAACCTCATGCGACGGTTAAAACGCATATGCTCATTTTACGGCAGCAATCCGCAATTTATCTGCTGCTCAGCTACCATCCATAATCCTAAAGAGTTAGCTGAAACAATTTTTGAATTGCCCTTTACAATCATTGACAACAACGGCGCACCGCGCGGGAAAAAACATTTTGTTATTTATAATCCTCCTGTTATGGATAAAGCACTGGGGATACGCGCATCATCCATAAAAGAGGCAGCCGCCATAGGCTCATTGTGTGTTAAAAATAATGTTTCAACTATCATTTTTTGCCGAAGCAGGCTGCGCGTGGAGATTATAGCTACCTACTTAAAGGAAAAGTGCAACAACTATTCTGTTGCTGCATACCGTGGTGGATACCTCCCCAATGAACGGCGTCAGATTGAGAAGGGACTTCGTGAAAAAAAGATTAACGCTGTAGTTTCAACCAACGCTTTAGAACTTGGCATTGATATTGGCATGCTCGACTGTGCCATATCAGTGGGCTATCCCGGCTCTATTGCATCGCTTCAGCAACAATCGGGACGCGCAGGCCGTCGCGGTGCCGAATCACTGGCAATCATGGTTGCAACAAGCTCTCCGCTTGATCAATACATTGCCAAACACCCCCATTTTGTTTTTGAAAACAATCCGGAAACTGCCAATATCAACCCTGATAATCTGCTGATACTTATGGATCACATTAAATGTGCAGCATTTGAAATTCCGTTTTCAACTGATGAACTGTTTACCCATCACCATCTAACCACAAAAGAGATGCTGCAATACCTGGCATCAAAAAATATCTTAAAAGAATCGGGCGGAAAATTTCACTGGATGAGCGATATCTATCCTGCAAATGACATTTCGCTTCGCAGTGCTTCCCAGGACAATGTGGTGATAGTACATAATGATAATCACGCTGAGGTCATTGGTCAGATTGACTATCCATCAGCACCCACCATGATTCACGATGATGCAATCTATATCCATCAGGGACAACAGTACTACATTGACAAATTAGACTGGGAACGTAAAATTGCCTATTGCCATGATGTTGAATCTGATTATTATACCGATGCAGAGGAAAAAACTGATATCCATGTACTTGAGGAATTTAATAATAAATCATTTTCAATAGCAACACTCAGTTTAGGCGAGGTCAATGTACGCACCAAAGCCATCATGTTTAAAAAGATAAAATTTGGTTCGCATGAGAATATCGGCTGGGGCAAAATTAATCTTCCCGAATTGGAGATGCATTCCACATCAGTGTGGTGCAGCTTTACCGACGAGTGTGTACAACAATTTGAACGGGAAGAAGCCGGGGAGGTTTTCATAGGGCTATCCTATATTTTGCGAACCATTGCACCGTTGTACACATTATGCGACTATGGCGATATACGTGTGGTGTTTGAAAATCTTTCACACTTTACCCAAAGGCCAACTATATTTATCTATGATGCCGTTCCGGGTGGCGTTGGTATCTCCGAACGAATTTTTGCCATATTTGGTTTGATAGCGCAAGCCTCAAAAGAGGTCATAGCCGCCTGTACCTGCACAAACGGCTGCCCCGCCTGCATAGGACCAATGATAACCCGAACAGGGATAAAAGAAAAAATAATAGCACTTCTTGAAATATTGCACAATGAATTTGAAGGACAGGCTGGACATATATTACACTAAGCAGGAAACTGTTGTGCACGATAGTTCATGGATACAACACAATGGCGGCAGCGACATAATGACCCCCCATGGTGCAATCACGCTGTTTGCTCACCACTATGATATTGATAGCTTCCCTATCACTACTGGACAAATATATCTTGATGATTACTGCCGCATACACCATATGCAACCCATACATCTCCATGAGTGTATCTTTTTTGACATCGAGACAACATCCCTTACAAGCGGGACAGGCAACTATGCATTTTTAGTTGGCATAGGATACTTTACCAATAACGTTTTTACCATTGAGCAACTATTCATGCGTGAATACGCTCATGAACCCGCACTGCTCTATTACTTTGCTGATACGGTAAACAACTACAAAGCTATTGTAACCTTTAACGGAAAAACATTTGATATCCCCATTATAAAAACCAGGTTCAGGATTAACCGTATACCGGGCTTTCCCGTATCAATGCCTGTCATTGATTTGCTAAAACCAGCCCGCTCAATATTCAAATCTATTTATTCAAGCTGCTCGCTAAAATCGCTTGAAGAGCTTTTGCTTGACGTTACCCGTACTGACGATATCCCTGGCTACCTTATCCCCGATGTATATTTTACCTATCAGCAAACAGGTTTTGACCCGCGTATTATCAATGTTATTGAACACAACCGTATAGACATAACCTCAATGGTTTTACTGCTGGTTTTTTTTAATACTCTCTATCAAATGCTGCATGCAAAACAATTTCATCAGGTGCCATCAAACCTTTATAAAAACATTGCCAAACATCTTTATAGCCGCAATATCCAGTTGTTTGTAGAACTTGTTGAATATGCAGGATTTGCATTACTCCATAACGAGCATTCGCTTTTTAAAAAATATTCAACAGCATTAAAGCGATTGGGTTATACCGACAGGGCATTGGCATTCTGGGAAAAGTATATCAACCTTTTTTCACTGGAAGAACTTGCCAAACACTATGAGCATGTAGTAAAAGACTATGAAAAAGCACTTGAATACTGCAGCAGGGCGATAGTTATTATTAATGTATCACCAGATGACAATGAACTCAACAGCCGCTACAAAGCACGATTTGCTCACCGAATAAACCGCTTACATAAAAAATTACAATGGAAGCATACCGCCCCATGAACGAATATCACCACTTAGCACCGTATTATGACTACATGCTTCAGCATGTTAACTATAACGAATGGTACCGATACCTGCGCAACGTTATGTGCAAGTACATTTCCAATCCACGCACTGTGCTTGAACTTGGCTGCGGCACCGGCAAGTTTGGGCCAAAATTTTCCATGGATGATTATGAAATATATGGCATGGATAAATCAATAGCAATGCTATCCATTGCAAAAACGCGGGCTTACAAAAATTTTCACATCTTTTGTGGTGATATTACCTGTTTTGCACTATCAAAGACAGTTGATTTTATATTTTCAGTACACGATACCTTTAACTATCTGCTTACCTATGATGATTTTGCAAAAGCATTGCGTTGTGCATACAATTGCATGTCGTATAACAGTATATTTCTTTTTGATATTACCACTCAGTATAATATAATGAAAAACTTTCATCGCAGGCTTTTTTCATATACAGTAAAAGGGACGGATATCACATGGTATAATGAATATGATGAAAAATCAAAGATGGTATATACCAAATTGACATTTGCAACACAAAGCTGCACCATTACTGAAGAACACCTGCAACGCATATACACCATTGATGAGATAATTCCTATTATAAAAAAATGTGGATTATTGGTAGTGGATATGGTAGGAGATTACACCATGAAACCAGTAACGGATCATACCATTATGATTAACGTTATAACAAAAAGGGCATAGCATCCATGATTGAGATTATTTTATACATACTGTCATTTGGAGCAGGTATTGCATTATTTTTATATATGCTTTCGCTGTATCATCATCTGCAAAACAAAACTTCGCAATCGTCAAAAAAAGAGACAAATAAAGCTGCCACTGTAATGCCAGCTAAAACCGTTGATAAAAATTTTATCCCTGCTTCCATGAAAGAAAGAACATGCCCTGTATGTGGCTCAAAGCTTTCGCGCTATGAGGCACTGTATGCATCAAAAATTGTAAAAGACAGCACAAAGATTTTAATCTATGGTTGCCGTTACTGTTACAAGCCCGATGAGGATCCGGATAAAATTAAAAAATCTGATATATAATCATCCATATATGCCAGCAATTGGCATAAAGGCACAAAACTCCTTAAACACAACAGGGAAAATACCTTCAACATTTTCATCCCTGTGATTAAGCATCAATGCAATCTGCTGCTGATGAGCTGGACCCATAGGAAACACCACTACGCCATCCTGCTTCATGACATGAAGCAGCAGCAATGGCCTTTTTTTACAACCTGCAAATATCACGGCTGCATTAAAAAGCCCTAATGATTCATCAACATCGGTACCATCACCTGCAAAAACTCTGATATTGGTTAACTTCAAGCGGAAAAATCGCTTCTTTGCAAGCAATGCCAGCTCTTCATCAATCTCAATAGTTGTTACGGATTTTGCAAGGTTTGCTAAAATTGCTGTTGAATATCCTGAACCGGTGCCAATCTCAAGGACATGGGAATCTTTTTTAATGCCACAGTAATGAATCATCCGTGCCATTGTCAGCGGCTCATCACCTGTTTTGCCAGGGGCGAAAGGAATGGGCTGTGTTCCATACAGTGCATCGCTATATATTTCATCAAAAAAATCTTCCTGATTAACTATCGCAAAAGCATCAACAATCCTTTTTGGTATCCTGTTTTTTTGCAATACCTTAATAAATTCTTCTTTTCTTTTTTTCAGCGATTTCATAGGCAATTCGTTTATTCTATTCAATAAATTGTAAAAGGTATGTAAGAAAGTAATCAGAAATGAGTATGGTCATTGATGATGCAACAACCGCGCGGATAGTAGATTTGCCAACGCCTTCTGCTCCACCAAATGTATTAAAACCCTGATAACAGGCTATGATGGCAATCTCAATACCAAAAAAAACTGATTTCAATAACCCTGTTAAAAAATCCATAACCTGCAAATAATTAAAAACATTTTCAAGATATTTATCGATAGTAATTCCTAAATTAAAATATGCAATAAATGCTCCTCCTAACGAGCCAACCACATCGGTGATGACAACCAGTACCGGTGTCATGACAAGACATGCTATAAAGCGCGGTACCGAAAGGTACTGAATGGGATTTGCATCAAGCGTAATGAGAGCATCAATCTGTTCGGTAACGCGCATGGTGCCAATTTCAGCAGCTATTGCCGAACCCACCCTTCCTGATAGCAGGAGCGCCGTAAGTACCGGGCACAGTTCCCTGAACATGGCAATGGACACTGCACTACCAATAAATATTGATGAACCGGACATGAGCGAGTCCATTGCCCTGCCAATCTGCAATGCCATTACCATCCCCGTAAAAAAAAGCGTTATGCATGTTACCGGCAGTGATTTATAACCGATTTCGAGCATCTGCAATAAAATATTCTTTGTATCAAATGGCGGTTTAAAAATCCATTTAACCGTTTGAGCAAAAAAAAGGGTATGATTGCCTACAGACTCAAAAAATTGCATAACAGGGCGCAAGAATATAATCTCAGCATTATTCATCTCATTCAGCTTCTTCTCTGAATTTTTCAACAGTTCCAAACTTCATGTATTTATCCCAGAATCGCAACTCTATCCTCCCTGTTGGACCATTACGCTGTTTGGCAACAATGATGTCTGCAATGCCAAGGCGCTCAGTTTCTTTCTTTACCTTCTCTTCACGGTAAATAAATAACACAACATCAGCATCCTGTTCAATAGCCCCTGACTCGCGCAGATCGGACAACTGTGGCATCTGGTCGGTACGTGATTCTACTGCACGTGAAAGCTGTGACAGTGCAATGACCGGTACCGATAACTCACGGGCTAATTGTTTCAAAGCATTGCTTATTTCAGCTATTTGCTGATGACGCTCTAAACGGCTATTGGCAATAATAAGCTGCATATAGTCTACAACAATTAAGCCAACCTTTTGTTTTTGGGCAAATCGTCGTGCCTTTGCCCGCAACTCAAATATGCTTAATCCAGGGGTATCATCAATAAACATTGGTGATTTCTCAAGTCTGCCTGAGATATCAACCAGTTTGCGCAATTGCTCATTGCTTATCTGACCGGTACGGACATGCTGCATATCAATCAATGATTCAATACATAAAATACGGGTAGCAAGCTGTGTAGCAGGCATTTCCAATGAAAAGAACAATGTTGGCTGCTTTTCACGCAATGCAACATGATTGGCAATATTCAGCGCAAGCGCAGTTTTCCCCATTGATGGACGTGCGGCAATAATGATAAGCTCTGAAGGGTGAAAGCCGGTAAGCATTGCATCAAGGTCAGTAAATCCACCGGCAATACCGGTGACAGGCCTTTTTGTCTCATACATGTGCCCTATATTTTCAAGGGTTTCTTTTAAAACATTAGCTAAACTTATAAAATCGCTGGTAATTCTGCGCTGTGTAATGAGGAAAATATCTTTCTCGGCATCATCCAGTAAAACTTTTGTATCCAATGTCGTATCGTATGAACGTTCGGCAATGGTTGTGCATGTTTCAATAAGCTTACGGCGTAAGCTTAACTCTTTGACCCTGTTTGCATAATATTCAGCATTAGCTGAGGTAGATACAGTTCTGTATATATTGACCAGAGCCTGATCTTCGCCAACCTTTTCAAACTGTTTTTTATCAAGAAGCCGCTGTTTTATAGTAATGAGATCAATAGGAACAGATTTTATTTCCAGCTCCCTGATTGCCTCATAGATCATTCTATGTGCATCAATATAGAAATCCTCCACCTGGAGGATTTCTATAACCTTTAGCAATGCATCTTTACTTAATAATATAGAAGATAAACACGCAGCTTCAGCCTCTGTATCATGAGGAGGCATGCCAACATCAAGCATGCGATTACTCCTTTACCACGTTAACCTTTATAGTAGCAGTTAATCCTTCTTCTAATTTAATCTTTACTTCATGCTCACCGGCTTTTTTGATTGGTTCGGGCAACACTATCTTCCGTTTATCAATGGTATATCCCATTTGTAAAAGTTTGTCGGCAATGTCGATAGCAGTAACCGAACCAAAAAGCTTTTCATCCTCACCAACCTGAGCACCAATAGTTAAGGCAACACTTGATAATGCCTCCACAAGCTTCTGCCCTTCTTTTTTACGTTTTTCCTTTTTTATTTTAACTAGTTTTTTTTGATGCTCAATTGCTTTTGCACTTGATTCATTATATGGTATAACAAGTTTCTTGGGCAAAAGGAAATTCCTGGCAAATCCTTCTGCTACTTCCTTGATATCACCAGCTTCACCTAAATTTTGAACATCTTTCTGTAATATTACTCTCATATTGAAATTCCTCCGAAAATTGAATTTATGCAATCTTTCTGAAATTCATCCAGAAATCAATAATACCTATACCCATCAGCATGGTGATAACAAAAAACATCACCTGGAATCCTAATAAAATTGTAACAAAAAGTATAAGGAATCCATACAATTTAGGCCATTGCTTCTTTTCAAACAAGAACAGTATAACCGATATACCCTGTATAGTATAGACTACACATAAAACAAGTCCAATATTGAGAGCTATCGCCCAAACAGTTTGTGATTCTTTACCTAACAGAACAACAAGCCAGCTTGCTATCAGCAAAAAAACCACCCATTCATCAACACGGAAAAGCGAAATTGTATTGTCTTCAGTCTGTAAAAACTTAAACCGCACAAAGAAGGCAAAAACAAATGCATAGACTAAAATTGAAATTGCAGCAGAACTAAAAAAATATGAAAACGGCATAAGCACGCGCATCAGTGGTAAAAAGTCTTTCAATTGTTGTGATAAGACCTGCTTTTCAGTAACAGGAACTGATGAAGCATTAATGATTTCCTCAATAATTTTTTGATTGCCGGATACAGCATCAATTCCTTTTACAAAATAGAGTATATAATGAATAATCAAAAGCAAAAGCCATACTATGGTAACACTGGTAATAAAATATCGCTGGAATGAAAACCGTTTTGCCACATATCCAAACACAGCACCCGTTATAATAAGCTCAAGACCAATCATTTCATTATAAAAATATGATAGACCTAAAAATAAAGCTGATAGAACCATGACCAGAGCTATCGCCAGAGCTTTATATTGCAATTTATAAACTACTATAGCAGTAATAACACATAACGCTATACCAGCTATAAGATGTACTATAAGTTCCACAATAGGAAATACAACCTATTTTACCACAAATGGTAACAGCGCTATGGTTCTGGCACGCTTAATTGCACGTGCTAAATGGCGTTGATGTTTTGCACAGGTGCCGGTAATACGTCTGGGTAATATTTTGCCACGGTCAGTAATAAACCTAACCAGTAAATCCGGATTTTTATAATCAATAGCCACATTAGGATCCTCGCAAAAACGACACACTTTCTTTTTAAATTTTGGTACGCGCTGCACCTGAACAGCTGCAGATAATGCTTTATCCTCTGAATGCCTTGTAACTTCAGATGATTTTTTATCTTCCGGAATTATATTTTCCTGTGCCTGTATAGTTTCACCCTGATTTATTTCTTCACTCATTTATATACCTCTTCAAAAAATAAAATTATAATTTTACTAAAATGGAATATCATCATCAGAGAATGGCTCGGTAGAACCCATATCGCCAGTTTCCATGCTGTCTACTGATGGTGATGTTTCAGCATGCGGTTTTCCACCTAAAAACTGCAATGATTCTGCTACCACCTCAACGATGGAACGCTTGTTCCCATCTTTATCTTCCCATGAACGCTGTTGTAATCTCCCCTCTAAGGCTAATTGCTGTCCCTTTTTGCAATAGTTAGCAACTGTTTCGGCTAACTTACCCCACGCAACACAATTGAAAAATGATACAACTTCCTGCTTTTCATTATTTTTCATATATATGCGGTTATTAGCTATCGAAAAAGAAACAACAGCGGCGCCCCCCGGAGTATACCGCAACTCAGGGTCCCTAACAATCCTGCCAACAAGTATAACTTTATTCAGATCGCCTGGCATGGTAATTTACGCTGTTTTGCTTAAATTTGGCAATCGTACAAATAGATAACGCAGGATATCGGGTTGTAATCTAAATTCAGCAATAATAGCACTGACCTGAGATGGTTCTATCTGTACAATAAAGTACTCATAATACCCATCATTTGCTCTGTCTATAGCATATGCCAGAGCACGAACGCCCCATGGTTCATCAGATTCAATGAGCACCTGATTCTTTTTTAAGATATCGCGAACCTTTTCCTTGAGTACATCCAGCTTATCAGTAGGACGCAAAATCACTATTAATTCATATTTATTCACTGTTACCCCCTATGGTTATTAATAGCTACACTACAAATGCATGTAGCAGAAGGAATACCACTATCTTTGCACATAGTATGATTTGCAACAATTTTTTTTCAATTCTTTTTTGTTAGGTTTTCAATTTTTTAAAAAAATATCTATTTTATTGCATAGTAACAAATTTACCCTTGACTACACAGCGAAGCTTCTATAAAAGGTGGCTTCTAAAAGTAAATTTTAAATCTGCTTCTCCAGTGATAGAGTAAATGGGAAAAGTGATTTTAACAATAACCATACAATTTTCATTATTAATTGTTACTATATATTTATATTCAGGGGTATACTATGAAAAACATTACTAAAACAGCCGACATTAAAACAAATACTCCCGTCAGAGTGTATAAAAAAGGTTATGGATATGCTCTTTTAACGGTGATAGAAAATAATGAACTTTTTTTACTGTGTAAATCTCCAGAAGAATTTTTATCACATATCAAAGAAAATGATACTGTAGAATGCTATCTATGGCCTTATCCTGATGGCTCCTATGATTTTAATACTACTATTCTGGGAAAAATTAATTCTCCATTTCCAATTATTCTTCTTCAGCATACCGATACAATTGTATATAATCCCTCACGACGATGTTTGAAAGCACAGGTCAATATTCCATTCACTTTTTTTACTTTTTCCATCAACACTTCCAGAAGTTTTTCATCTGAAGAGATACAATGGCATGAAGGTATCATCAAAGAATTAACCGATAGAGAAGCCGTATTACAAACCTCTACTCTATTAGAACATTATGTTAAAGGGCATCTTACTTTAGGAACTAAAAAAATTGATATTACTGGTAAAGTAACAGCTTCAGGTGATACTTTGTATGATATTACCTTTGTTGGTTTAGATGATGCAGACAGGATATCCATTTTAGACTACGTCTTCACTGTTTATCGTGAATAATATTAATGCACTACAACCGCACCTTCTTCAAGTAGTATATCAATAATAAATGTATCAAACCTTGCATTCAACGGAGTTGCAACAACAAATTGGCCGCTAAATTCAAATATGTCATCCGGTTGTAATAAGTCAAAATACTCATCCTGATCAGTATAGCAATAATAAAGAATTTGTATGCCATGCAGATTGAGCGACAAAACAATTCTGAATTTTTTTTTCAAAACATCAGTAACTTCAACTTTTACTACATTTCCTCTTCCTTTTACTATTACATCTTTAAGCATATCAAATGTTCTGATACGCTTGATAGCATCGCTATTTTGCAACGATGTATAAAATTCATTGTCCAGTATAACTTCAGCTTTCTTTTCATCAGAAAATGATTGAATACACATCGACATAAAAGCTGCAATAATAAAAAGTATAATCCGTTTATTCATATATTATTCAGTTTCATCCAAATTAAAGTAACATCGTATCACCTTGCCTGAGCGCAGCACAACACAATTTTCAATTGTACCCTTTGTTTTTTTGACTATTGCAATAATATCCTGTAATGATGCAACCTGTTTATCATTCATTGATTGTATAATGTCGCCCTTTTTTAGTACATTATAGGCAATACCAAATTGATTTACACCAGTAATTACAGCACCATTCAGCGTATCCTCAATAGTAATTCCATATGATTGCTGTAATACATTAATCCAATAATCTACTTTTGCTATTTTACTTTTTTCCTGTAAAACAAAATCAAAATTTAATAACTGTCCATCACGAGCAATAACTACGTTAACAAGAGAACCAATCTGTTTGGAATGTATTGCCTTCATTAAATCAGAAATCTTTTTTATGGGGATATCATCAACCTCTCTAACAATATCTCCAACCTCAATGCCAGCCTTATATGCTGGTGAGCCATCAACAATAGAAATAATCTCTACATGTACCTGTGAATCATTATTAATCATCTTCTCCTGAACCAAAAATCCTAACCATCCCCTCCGTACTCTGCCATATTGAACAAGTTCACCAACCACCTGTTTTACAATGAAAGCAGGGATAGCAAAACTTATTCCCTGATATCCACCGCTTTGAGTACGTATAGCTGTGTTGATACCTATAAGTTTACCGTCAAGTGAAATGAGCGGACCTCCTGAATTGCCCGGATTAATAGGAACATCGGTCTGGATGTAATCCTCAATATCAGCAAAACCAATATCACTCCTGCCAAGCGATGATACAACACCCGCAGTTACCGATTGCTGCAAACCAAACGGATTGCCTATTGCCATAACCCATTGACCTGGAGATACTTTTTTATCCTCAAACTCAATAGGTGTTAAAGGCAATCCCAGAGGAGGTTTTACCTTCAAAAGAGCGATATCGGTTTTTTCATCAGATTTGAATAAACTGCCATCAGCAAATGGCTCCACATCACATTCAGTTCCATCACATAAGTTAACCTGATATACTGTGCCTTTTGCAACCACATGGTAATTAGTAACCACAAATCCCTTTGATGATATAATGGTTCCCGAAGCATATCCAACCTTCTGGTAGTGTCCCTTTTCAACAGTAAAAACCTGAATACTGACAACCGCCTTGCCAGCTTTATCTACAGCAGCAGTAAATTGATAGCTTATGTCATCTCCATAAACAAGTGTCTGAAAAAAAATCAATGCTGCTATTATGCTCAATTTTTTCACTGCATGCCACCTTTACAGTAACTATCGAACAATGGTAAAGTAATTATTATTGTTATTGATAGTATATTTTTTAAGGTCAATCTTTTTTCCATATGGTGCACATGAAATTTTGCTTGAAACCTCAATACCAGCAAAAAGTGAGTATATACCTGCTGCAATACCTTCAGCCATGTCATCCAGATGGTTATCCAGAATATACCGTGTATAAGGCCTTGCTAAATATCCCAATTCCATGTATGCATTGATAGCATTGACATGAAGGGGGATTGACCAGATGGAGATATACGGCGGGGCAAGGCGCTGCTCTTTGTGCCGAACACCATGCATGTACAGGTTGTATAAAACATATCGTATAATTTCATTTGATGCATAAAGGTTATCACCACCATATCCCTCATACCCGCCATCCCTTCGGTATTTTTCAAATGTAGATTGTTCACGGTTAAAAAAAGCATTGTCGGGCTCAAATTGCTTTATATCATCGGCATATGCAGTTTTTGCCGGATGGTATTTTGCTATATGAGCCCATCCCGGCGGATCGTTATACATCCATTGAACCATATTGTAGCGGTATCCCCTGAAAGCTTCTATGTCTGGTTGATAGTTACTGGTCATACGATAACCCAGAAAATACATCATAACATCATTACAGTACCAGAAAAAGGATGATTTATCTTCAGTCTCAGTGAACCAATCAGCATAGTTGCTATTATAGAAAAACGATCTGTTCCCACCATTACCCTGAAGATACTGTAAACCTTTATACAAAAAATTATAGGGGGCAGCAATAACCGCATTCATACCTCGATAGTACCGTGAAGCATTTAACGAAAAGTGTATTGATACAACCATATGGGGGTGTAAACTATTGATATAGCTTATCCTGCCTTCCTGCAATGTCCCGTCCGGGAAAAAAGAATCAAACAGTCGGTAAGGTGCATTGGGATCTTTGTGTAACATTTGAGAATTTAATGAAGGTTGTCGGCTCACAAATGATTGTATGCAGACACGTTCAAACGGTTTATTGGTATACTTCTGTACTATGGAACAAAACTTTTTAAAATCCCCATCAGGTAATGTTAATTGTAAAATTTTTTCTACACGCACAGCAATCTCGTATGTATATATATGTTCATAATACTGTCTATACTTAGCTCCTTCACGGAATATATCCTTATACTTCATGGACAACATATCAAATCTGTCACCATGATAGTCTTTAGGTAGCAGAGCTTTACCTCCATGCCCGGGGTCAACAACAACACGATATACAGGGAACTCAAACTGAATGCACGAGGTATAAAATGTGAAAATAATGAAAAAAACAAACAACAAGATTATCATTATGTTTCTGGTTATAATCATCAGCAATACTATGTAATCATAAAAAAGGGGTAATGCATTACCCCTTTTTTATGATTATCGTTACTGTTAACTATTTTGCCTGTGTCTGAGGTTGATTCAGAATTCGGTTCATATTATCTGCTTTATCAAGATCATATTTTCCCTTTGCATTTTCAGGATCAATGTTTTCCATAATGAGTATTGCATACGATTTTGCAACCCTGAAATGTTTTACGGCTGTATCATAGACATGATCATCCATCATATTTTGCCCATCATCATATTGGCCATATGCAATCCGCAATCGGGCAGTATTGTTAAATAGTACCTTATTCCTATCAGGATTTGATTTGCTCCGCTCATCAAGCGAAAGGTCAAGAATCTTACTTGCACATTCGTTAAGCAAAGCCTGTGTTCTTTGTTTATAAACGTCAGCTATCTTTTTGTATAATTCATAGATGTCCTTACGATTTTTCTCCAGCTCCACCTGAGCATAGATTACATCACGCTTATAATAGTAATCCATACCTTTTTTATATCCATTATAGCATGCTTCATAATCTTTTTCCCAGCCCTGATCTTTATAGTTGGTCACAATTATTTTTAGCATATATATTTTATCAATATTTGATTTCATTAAGTATTCCACACGTTCTAACGCATGAAATCTTGCCAGATAATTTTCTTCTGGACGTGTTGCTTCAGTAAATTCTGATTTTTCAGCTTGCTGCGGCTGAGCCTGTTGCGCATTTACTATTGGAGAAAACTGAAGTGAAAATATCAATCCAACCGATAGAATAAAAAGCAAACCTTTCTTTTTCATTGTATTACTCCTTTAATTGATAATTGAAATTAGCATGCATTAAAGTATTGGCATCCTTGCAAAACCTTATATTAAGAATTAATGATATCAAGCAACCTTGTGTTTAGCAAGTATTTTTTTTATTTTTTTTTATCAAATAAAAAAATTTTATATCACCAATATAATCCTGATATCCATAACATTGGTATTTGTTGGCCCGGTTTTTATTAAATCCCCTAATCGTTCAAAAAAATGATATGAATCATTGTTGTTCATGTAATCATTGATATCAAGCCCCATTCTTTCTGCCTTACTAAGCGTATATCCATCTGCGATGGCACCTGCTGCATCGGTTGGGCCATCCGTTCCATCAGTTCCAACACTGGCAGCAACAATCGAAGTGTTTTCAATAAGCATTGCCATCATCATTGCAAACTCCATATTGCGTCCACCCAAACCGCTACCCTTTACCACCACAGTTGTTTCACCGCCGCTTATAATACAGGCAGGCTTTTGCACTGGATTGCCAGTTTTAATAATCTCATGAGCTATCGCACCATGAAAGCACGCAGCCTCCCCGGTATCGCCCTCAATCATTGATGACAAAAACAGCGGTGTATAGCCCAATTCGCTGGCTTTTTTATACGCTGCCAGGCAGGCAATGCTATTTGATGCAACAATAATATTGTGAACATTTTTAAATATATTTTCATCCTTGGGTGTCTCGGGAACTTCACCATGTGCCCCTTTTTCAATGTGCTCTATAATGGCATGGGCGATAGTTCCTGTTAATTTATATTTTTCTAAAATAGCAAGTGCATCAGCATACGTGCTGGTATCGCAAACAAAAGGACCCGATGCAATGATATCCATATCATCACCAACCACATCCGATATCATAATATTGATTACCGTTGCCGGGTAAGCCGCCAGTGCCAGGTTGCCGCCTTTTGTGCGCGATACATGTTTGCGTACCACATTCAATTCTTTAATGGATGCTCCGCTCTTCAAAAGTTTTTGCGTTAAATCCTGTTTCTGGGCTAATGTAATTGGTTCTACTGGATAGGGCAAAAGCGCCGACCCTCCTCCCGAAATACATGAAATGATAAGATCACGTTCACCTGCTTTTCCCAATACATCTATAATCTTCTGTGATGCCTTAAGTCCATTGTCATCAGGTACAGGGTGCCCCGCTTCAAGCTGCTGAATGTACTGCAAATCTTCACGGTATCCATATTTTACAACAATAATACCATCAGCAATGCGGTCTCCTATACTATCTTCAACAGCCTTTGCCATCCTTGCTGTTGCTTTACCAGCGCCAACAACATAGATTGCATCAATGGTATCACAATCAATGACCAGGTTACTATCGCCCTTAATAATTATTTTGTTCCCTTTTCGTTTAAAAAATTGGCAAACGGCGCTATATGGATCAACCGCTGCAATAGCATGGGTATATATGGCTTTTATATCGTCACGCTGTTTATGTTTTTTAGTCATGGTTTTTCCTCCAAAAATTGAAACGTTATGTTTTCAATTCATTTTGTTTTATGTTTCATATTTTTTTTACTTTTTAGACAGCCTCTATAAGAGTGAATTTGCTACATTTTCATCCCTTATGGATAGCAACACGTCGGTAATTGGTAATTCTCCAAAAAAATATGAATATTGATTTTCCCGTAATCATTTATATCATTGACCGTAAAATTTACTTGCATATCGTCATTACCATTGAGTATATTGAGTATGATGGTTGAATAACCAATTGTCAAATATTTTACAATGCTATCAGCAAATAGCAATTATAAAAAATTAGGTATTTAATATGAAGAAAGCAGGAAGGGCATTTTTTTTATCATTTTTACTAATGGTAATGGCAACAAACGTTGTGCAGGCTAAAACACTGTTAGTAGTTTACCCTTTCTGCCCTGACGACTTAAAAAATGAAGCTACCATACTCTTTGAATTATTGGATAAAATGACTATTGAAAATTATTCAATAGAAAATACAAAGCAAATAGGTTCCATTGATTCATTCGTAAAATTAAGTAACGAGGATTCGCTTTCTGTAATAAAAAAGACAGCCAGAAAAAGAAAAAATGATTACATACTTTTTTTTGAAATGTCGCATTCAGTTGGACAGATCTTTATTGAATCAAAGTTATATTCCAATAAGGAAGCATCATTTATTGCAACATCATTTGACTGGGCTTATTACCATGCCATTGCTGATATTGTTAAAACTATCGAAACAAAAATATCATTGGTTTTTCAGTCAAAAATCATTAAAATAACCAATGTCTCAACACTACCTGACAGCACAGCCAATCAGATAACCATACATTGTGAAATCTATGGCGACAATACTTCGTTTGCAT
Source organism: Spirochaetia bacterium UBA2205 (assembly GCA_002328585.1). Lineage (GTDB taxonomy): Bacteria > Spirochaetota > UBA4802 > UBA4802 > UB4802 > UBA4802. The sequence continues at coordinate 69,520 of DCUV01000063.1, read as the reverse complement.
TTGTTCGTTCTCTTTTTCGAGAGGGACCGTATGATACTATTGCCACAATAACAACTTCATCATTTGCGGATAACGATGTTATACCGGGAATTGTTTACTGGTATCGCGTCCAGGCTCTTTACAATAATGTCGTGATTGACACTTCACAGCCGGTATCAGCCTGTATACAGGCTGAAAATAAAGAAAATCTGGACCTTCAAAAAGTACTATCGCTCTATAAAAATCCTGAAGAAAAGCCATTAGATGATGAGCAAAAAAAAACTATCAAAAAACATGTAGAGTTACTACAGCCACTGTATATAAACTCGGTTAAGCTGCGCATCATTATGCAGGTAGTAAAATCATACGTTAACAAAGGACAACTCATTGTGCTAAGGGATTTTGATACAACTGTCATGGATGCGGACAATAATTGCATGTATTTCATTAAAAAAAATAGCTATGTTGTAAAGCTGGAATCTAAAAAACCTTTTAATCTATTAGCTTCAAGCAATTTTGATTTAGAACTTTTACAACGGTTATCACTCAATGCTATTGCTCTTGGTGTACCTGATGATTACATTGAAATTACCGATGATGAAGGCTACACTATGCAACTGCCGTTATATCAGGCAATTGGAATCGCAACAACCTATTTCACAGAATACAAACATTGGGCTTCCAATACCATTATGTGGAATACGTCTAATAAAGAATTAAAAGAAAAAATGAAAGATTATACAAACCAGTGATTTGATTAAATAAAATGCATAAATAGTCGATAGTATAATAAATAATAATCTCACAAAATAGTTATGTTATTTAAACGTAAAAAGAAAGTATTGCCTGATGTTTACGAGTTTATCGATGACAACGGCAAAAAATGGTTGCAAACATCAACAAAAGATCTTTTGTCTTCAAAAGAACTTAATGATATTATTAAAGAGATAGAAAAAGAAAAAGAGGAAGGTGAAATTGTTATTGCCCGTATTGACTTTAAAAGAGTCAATAAAGAGTATTATGAACGCATTGTTGAACTGGAAGATACGTTAAAAAAAAGAACTGATTTGTTAAAACGCATAATCAAGGAATCACGTGAAACCATTGACCGCAAAAATAAAAAACTTAAGGAACTTATTGAATATATTAAAAAGCTGCATCTTATATTGGCATACTATAAGCTTTCGCCTGAAGATTTTGATAAGATTGATTTTACCAAAGCTTATACAAAACCTTCTGAAATACCCGCCCCACAGCCTTCTATTGAAGTAAAAGAAAAAGTTGTTGAGTACGTCCCCGTAGAAGAACAGATAATGCAGGATTAATTTAGTTATTGACAGTTAACTTTACCAACTATAGTTGACATACTCTATCAATTGAAAGGCTATCAAAAGCATGCCTGTCAATGGAAAAGAAATGTTAAAACTATTGTAAACATCTACCAATGACACACGTTGTAACACAAAAAAAGATTGCCAAACTACCCGGCATGAACACTATTGATAGGTATAAAAGCTGGAATTACCCATAAAATTTAATCCAACTTTACTATTTTTGGGAACAATTAAATCTATGTTTTTAGAACTGAACCATATGATAGCTTTTTTAGAAAACAAAATAATTAGAGCATAAAGTGTACAACAGTATGTATAAATACTGAGCAGAATAATGGAGGCTATACATTGGCAAAAATATTTAATACCTTAACACGACGTTTAGACCCATTTATTCCCGGTGGCGTTGCAAAAGATAGTACTGCAGAGTATCCCCCTGTTACCATATATTCCTGCGGGCCGACGGTATACAGCTATGCTCACATTGGCAATTTCAGGACATTTGTGTTTAATGATTTTTTGCGGCGCTATCTTAAATTCAGAGGATATACAGTAAACCATGCAATGAATATTACTGATGTTGATGATAAGACAATAGCCGGAGCGCTTAAAGAAGGAGTGACATTAAAAGAATACACCGATAACTATACGCAGATATTCTTTGAGGATTGTAAAACGTTAAACATAGAACCTGTTGAACATTACCCGCGTGCCACAGAATCTATTGACGCTATGATAGATATTATAGCTCACCTTGATAAGAAGGGGCTTATCTATGAAAAGGACGGATCACTCTATTTCAGCATTGCAAAGTTTCATAAATATGGACGGCTGAGCAATGTCACCAGTATGGATATCAAAGCAGGCGCACGATATGATGCTGATGAATATACAAAGGAGGATGTCCGTGACTTTGCACTGTGGAAAGCTCCTAAAGAAAATGAGCCTTACTGGGAAACCCCCTTTGGAAAGGGCAGACCCGGATGGCATATTGAATGTTCGGCTATGGTGCGCAAAATTTTTGGCACTACCATTGACATACATACCGGTGGTGTTGATTTAATATTTCCTCATCATGAAAATGAAATTGCCCAGAGCGAAGCAGCGTATGATGAGCCTTTTGTACGTTACTGGCTCCATGTTGAGCATTTGCTTGTTGAAGGCTCAAAGATGTCAAAATCGTTGGGTAACTTCTTTACCCTGCGTGATCTCCTTGACAAAGGCTATTCGCCACGTGCTATCAGATATCTATTACTTACCGCCCATTACAGAAAACAGCTTAATTTTACTTTTGATGGTTTAACACAGGCCGGGCAGGCACTCCTTAGAATTGACAACCTCATCGCCCGCCTTAACGATATAAAACAAGAAAAGCCTATAAATGAGGAAGCAGAAAAACGATGCTCACAGTTTATAGGATCATTTATTGAAGCTGTTGATGATGACCTTAATATTGCAGAAGGGATTGGCACATTTTTTGACTTTTTACATGATATCAACACTTTGATAGATAAACGCATGCTGGGAAAAGCTGACGCTGATACTATAATGCATATCCTTAACCATATTGACAGCGTTTTTGGATTTATATTCTTCCATGGCACTGTTACAGTAAACAAAGAAGAAATTGAAGCTCTTATTGAAGAGCGGAATAAAGCCCGTAAAGAAAAAAATTTTACTAAAGCTGATAGTATCCGCGATGAACTTTATAGCAAAGGGATTATAGTACAGGATACCAGAGAGGGGACACGGTGGCTGATCAAATCATAGCTGGACGCAAGGTTGTTCTTGAATATCTATCAACCGTTGAAGGTGATGCAACCCTCTACATTGCCGAAAGTGCACACGGCAGGATACTTGATGTTATCGTAGGTAAAGCTTCCAGCCGGAATATTCCCGTCAATAAGGTTCCTAAAAGCTGGTTTGATAGCCACTGCCAGCCTCATCATCAGGGAGTAGCTCTTATGATGAGCTATCGCCCACACAATACAATACAGAATAGATTTTATTTGCCCGATATTGCCAGCTCACAGGGGGTTATTGTTGCCTGTGATGGCATTACCGATCCGCATAATATTGGCTCCATCATACGCACTGCCGAAGCGCTGGGTGGCAACGCTATCATTGTAACGAAAGCTCATGCACCTGAAATAACGCAAACCATCATAAAAGCATCAGCAGGTGCAACCGCTCATATTATTGTCCACCATGTTGCCAATTTAGCAAGCTTCATAGAAGATGCAAAACAATCGGGCTTCTGGATTATTGGCACATCCGACAGAGGTACGCATCCTATCCATAGCATACGGCAGTATAAGCCGGCGGTACTTATTATTGGCAGTGAAGGGAGCGGCATGCGCCATCGCACACAACAACTGTGCGATATAACAGTTGCGATACCATTACGAGGTAAGGTTTCATCACTCAACGCATCGGTGGCGGCTGGCATTGTGTTGTGGGAGTTATTGAAGGAGTAAATTATCCAAACGCATGGTTTATGTTATGCAAATGGTATATCCTTACCCTGTGACTGCCACTTTTCTATTAAATACGGTTTATAGCTTTCAAAAACCTGTGCCTGTTTTTCCACTTCTTCCTCAGCCTGAAACGAATTCATTGACAATGTTTCATTGATAAACGAAGCAATCCTGCCAAAATATAATGGCACCATAAGGTTTATTAAACGTACTTTATTAATCTTCCATGTATGATAAACAGCAGAAAGTTCATACACAACCTTAACCCAGACTTCAACCGGTATTGAAAAATGTATAACATCAAGCGTTGATGAAGACAACAGTGCATTATACACATCACCTGAAAACATCTCTTGATACAAAGAATGAAATTGTGAAAACCCTAACTTATACTCATTCACCAGCCTTTCTAAATTAACTTCTATTGGCTCAGGCTCACTAACATTGATATCGCCAAACGTTGGCACGGGTTTACTGTGTTCAATATTTTTCCAGTATGGTTCGTACCCTTCCATAAGATTAAAAAGCGTTCCTATAACCTGAACAAACATAGGACCAAGTGATTGTGCAGGATCTTTTGCATCATGAATTTTTACACCCAGATTTGCCTGACATATCTTCACATTACTCACAACAGCATTGACAGTCATGAAAATATCAATACCAAAACGGGCAATATCGGTTGTCCAGACTGGCTTGTCTAAATAAATTTTGGCAAGATTCTTTGAGATTGCAAAGTCACCTCCAATTGGCTGACGTATCCTTTTCCCAAACACCGCCCGGATAATGTTGTAGACAATGTTGTTGGTGATAGTCCCGTCATATTTATACCGTGTATACACCGGTGCAACATACTCAAAGTCTTTTTCAAGTACTGGCGATAACAACAGTTTAATCCAATCAGGAGATATACTGCGTAAATCTGAATCAACAACTATGCACGCATCTACATCAAGCATTTGTGCCGCTTCAAAAATTGCTCTGAATGCTGAACCTTTGCCGGCAACTCCACGATAAATCTGTATTATCCGTTCCTGCCATGGCTTTAATTCTATTGATTGAGCTATATCGCGGGTATCATCAGTAGAACCACCATCAGAAACAAATAGCACCGGTCTGATATCATTATAATATGTAAACAGACCTTCGCTTACCATTGTCATAACATTGGCTATCGTTGCTTCATTGTTAAAACAGGGGATACCAATAAGTACATCCGCTTTTTTTATTTGTTCTAACCTTTTAATTATATACGGGCGTATCGCTGTTAAATATTCCATAGTATCAAGTATATAATATGCAACACTATAATCAAGATTTTTTAAATAAAATACACTTATAAAATACACTTAATTTAAAAACTATCGAAAACAAACTATAAACAAAATAGTATACATAATATAGCAGCCTGCAATTGCAATAATTTAATTGACTCTTTTTATAGGGAATTTACTATATGTTTATGCTCTTCATTTATTAGTATTGCTGAGGTTATTGTTATGAACTATCGTGTTGTAAAACAATTCTGGGTAAATACCGTTGATAATGTTTTCAATTTTTTCTATAAGATTGTAGATTTTTTGAAAATCTGGGTTGATGTCTTCTGGGCATTTATGGATATTTGGTATCACTTTTTTGCAATCTTTGGAAATTTATTTCTGTATATATATTATATATTCCTGTTTATTATCGATAAGTCAACCGAATCAGGGACAAACATATTACTAACAAGTAGATTACCAAAACAGGTCCCCTTTAGACCACAAAAAGCGTATGTTAAGGATAGCTACAATCCAATTCCAGCAATGTATGGTGTAAAAAATATAGCAGAGACAGTTGCCTCAAGTATTACTCCTATGCGTACTACTCCAAAAGGCACCAAAACATCTATTGTAAAAAAATTGTTCACTATAATTCGTGATGGTGTAGATATTATCGTTGAACTGATTAAAAAACCTGTTAAAGTCATAGGCAATATTGCAGCCCGGCGCATGAAACCGGTAAAAGAAGAATCCCATAAAACAGGAAGCCTTATAGAAGAATATATAAAGGAATATGAGCAAAAACGTCATTGAACGCCTTTGCCTTTTAATGTTTAAACGCACGCTGCCCGGTAAAAACCATAGCCACTTTTGGGTTTGCCTCATTGCATGCCATGATACTCTCCCAATCGCGGATTGAACCGCCGGGCTGCACAATGGCGGAGATACCCTGCTTTATACCCACGTCAACACCATCCCTGAAAGGGAAGAATGCATCCGAAACCATACTTGCCCCAATAAGTCCGCCCTTTGCTTCTTTTGTGGCTTCCTCAATTGCTATTGTATCGTTTGCTTTACGCAATCCTTTTTCAACCTCAAGCGTTAACTGATAGTACGATATTCCATATGTATCAAAACATAGCATATCAGCATATTTGGTATAGGCTTTCTGTACTGCAATTTCGGCTACGCCTACCCTATCCTGCTCGCCGGTACCTATGCCAACGGTTACTCCATCCTTAACATACAGTACCGAATTTGACGTAACACCCTGCTCCACAAACCAGCCAAACAAAAGGTCTTCATATTCCTGGGGGGTTGGCAAACGGTCAATTTTATAAAACTGCCCCTTATATTCTGCCTGTGCAGGTTTTAAATCATCTTTAGAATTAATGATAGTAACAGGTGATTGCTGAACTATGATGCCGCCATCAATCAGGGATTTAAAGTCAACAAAGCGCAATTGCTTATACTCTTCAAGCCTGTCAATACGCTGAATTTTTACAATGCGAAGGTCCTTCTTCTTTGACAATATATCCATGACTCCGGGCTCAAAATCTGGCGCTACCAGCACCTCCAGATAATTTTGTGAAATAAGCTGTGCAGTTTCTTTATCTACAGCTCTGTTGCAAGCAACACATCCACCAAACGCTGCTATACGGTCAGCCCTGTTTGCCCTGTTATATGCCTGGGCGATAGTTACTCCATAAGCAACACCACAGGGATTATTGTGCTTAACGATAACAGCAGATGGCTGCTTCATTAAATATTTTAGTATATTCAGAGCATTATCAATATCGGTAAGGTTAATCTTGCCGGGATGCTTCCCAAACTGAAGCATCATCGATTCATCAACGCCACTTACCAGTGAATGACCGGGGCTTATGAATGCACAATCCCCCAGCACAAGATTGCCATTGACAAGCTCATAGAGTGCTGCTTCCTGACCGGGATTTTCTCCATACCGCAATCCTTTCTCAATCAACTGCCCTTCATCATTAATCTTCCAGGTTCGTTTTTTATACGTCAGTGTTTGATTCCCAAAGCTAATGGTCATGGTATCCGGAAAATGATCATCCATGATGGTGCGATATGCTTTTTTTAAGTCTTCCATACAAAAAAAACTCCTTCATAAATAATGGCATTATTGCCTATCTCATCTTTATGTTATACTGAGCTTATCTCAGAATTTCATCCATACTTCTTATGCAATTCCGAACTTGTTTCGAAATCTCATTATCACTGCCGTCATGCTAAATCCTGCCTCTACTACACCTGTCATCCCGAACCCCAGCTTGCCGCCAGGACAGGCTTGTTTTGAAATCTCACTCTTTCATCCATCTACACATGTCATGCTGAAATAGATCCTGAAATACATTCAGGATGACGTTGCCTTGCATTAGTAATCTTACACTGCTTCACCATATCGCTGCAGGCACTCATTTTGTAAAGTTAAAATTCTATCCCGTAAATCATTCATTGCTTTCTCGATGGTGTTGATGGTGTATTCGTCAGTTGGCATCTCCTCCCCTATCATAACATATACTTTTCCAGGATTAATATCCCCGGTTTCAGGCTTCAATCGTTGGTAGGTGCCATGGATATAAATAGGAACTATCGGCACACCTGTCTCAATGCATAAATAAAATAACCCTTTTTTAAAGGGTTGCAGCACTCCTGTACGACTGCGCGTACCCTCGGGAAATATCATAATACGGTTTCCCTTTCGTATTTTTACTGCTGCCTCTTTCATGCTGGCTCTTGACCGCTCTTTATTTTTTCTATCTATGGCTATATAACCACTTAAGGACATGTGCCAGCCCATGAACGGGATTTTGAAAAGTTCTTTTTTTGCCGTCCATCCAAATTTTACCGGAATAATGGCACTCAAAAGCCATATATCAAAAAAACTCTGGTGATTGGAGGCAAATATCTGAACATGCTCTTTTGACACATTTTCAATCCCATCCACCTGATATCGTATCCCGCAAAACCATAGTATATTCTTTGACCAGTTTTGCATGCAGAAATGAGCAAGGTCGCCCTGGGGGCTAACAAACCATGAAAAAAGCGAGATAGTTCCCCATAATGCGGTATCAACTCCAATGAATAACCACGTTGCATAGGTGTAACCCTTGCGTATCACAGTATTCATATAAACCTCCACAAATCAACATATTCTGATTTATGAACATATTTTCAAAAACGCATGAATTACACCATACACAAAGGGATTTGTCAACTAATAAATCACAACCCCATCATTCTGGATACAATCATCTTCATAACTTCAGATGTACCGGCATAGATAGTTTGTATACGGGCATCCACATAAAACCGTGATACCGGGTATTCCAGACAATATCCATACCCTCCAAAAAGCTGCAAACAACGGTCAGTAATCCGTTTGGCAGTTTCACATATCCAGTATTTAGCCATACAGGTTTCTTTCACTACATCATCACCCTGTATATGGTGATGTATCAGATCATCAATAAAGCTTCTGCCAACTGCAATTTCCGAAGCCATTTCGGCAATGGTAAACTGTGTATTCTGAAATTTTGAAAGTGGTTTTCCAAATAACTTTCGCTCCTTTACATAATCGATAGTTATTGCCAAACATTTTTCCATGGCTGCTTGTGAAGTTAAAGCACATACCAGCCTTTCCTGTTGCAGCTTCTGCATAAGATAAATAAATCCCTGCCCTTCCTGTCCTAGAAGATTATTGTTTGGAATGCGACAGTTATCAAAAAACAATTCAGCTGTATCCTGCGCTTTAAGACCAATCTTTTTTATAGGTTTCCCTTTGGTAAAGCCTTCAGTCCCATCCTCAACTAAAAAAAGGCTTACTGACTGATGGGGAGGCAACTCTTTTGACGACCTTGCTGCAACGATAACCAGATCTGCCAGGATACCATTTGATATAAATGTTTTCTGACCATTGAGCACCCAGCTATCGCCATCGAAAACCGCAGTGGCTTTCATGCCTGCAAGATCCGACCCCGCCTCCGGTTCGGTCATTGCAATGGCAAGCACTATCTCCCCTGAAGCGCATTTTGGCAGGTATTTCATCTTTTGTTCTTCTGTGCCAAATGAGTATATATATGGCGCAACAATATCATTGTGGAGTGGAATCATAAATGAATTAGCACCGCTGTATGCTAACTCCTCATTGAGAATAACCGAATAGAGGAAGTCGCCGCCTGGACCACCATATTGCTCCTCAAGCCATGGAAGAAGCAAACCAAGCTGACCGCAGCGATTCCACATCTCACGAGGCACAATGCCTTCATGTTCCCACATATCGTAAAAAGGCATTACCTGTTGCTCAAAAAACTTGCGTACGGTTTGTCTGAACAGGGCATGCTCCTGCGTAAACTGAATTGAACGTTCCATTTATTTAATCCTTATAAAATCGCTTATCTGTTTTTGCCATATCTGCCAGTATCCTTGCAGGTTTAAAACGCTCCAGACCCCTGTTGTAGTATTGCATCATGGTATCAACAATGGTACCAGCACCTTCATGGTCAATATATCTGAATATTCCACCCTTAAATGGTGGAAAACCCAATCCCAAAACGGAACCAACATCACCATCACGCGGTGAGGATAGTATACCTTCCTGCAAGCAGTGAGCTGCTTCATTTATCATCATAAGGCTTACCCGCTGTTGAATCTCTTCTACTGATATTGCTTTTGGAGTTACTTTTCCTATGACCGTGTACACTTCCTCATTGGGCAAACGCATGCCTTTTTTCTTAGGACTATCGTACATATAAAATCCTTTTTTATTTTTCCTTCCTTTAAAGCCTTTGCTTAAGAGCAACGGCAGAACATTAGAAGGTGTAGCACCTCGCGCGGCAAACATCTGCCCTAATTCAATGGTAACATGAGCACCAACATCTATACCAACCTCATCCAGCAGTGCTATGGGACCAACCGGATAACCAAACGCAAGCATAGCAGTATCGATATCATTCATTGATACACCTTCTTCAATTAAAACAACAGCCTCATTCAGATACGGTGCTAATATCCTGGTTGTATAAAAACCAGGTCCATCTTTTACCACAATACAACTTTTCCCCTGAGCTATCCCAGTTGTAATAGCTGTCGCCACCACCCAATCTGCTGTTTTTGCGGTTTTTATTATTTCTAACAATGGCATGGCAGGTACGGGTGAAAAGTAATGCATCCCTATCATATTTTGCGGCCGCTTTGATGCTTTCGCAATAAGACTGATAGGAATAGCTGACGTATTGGAAGCAAAAATTGTTGAATCTCCAGTTACCGCTTCAACCTCTTTTAGCAAATCCTGCTTTAATTTCAAATCTTCAAAAACGGCTTCAATGACTAAATCAGTATTTTTAAAATAGGTATAATCATCGCATGGAATAAGTTTTCCGTACATCACCTCTTTGTCAAAATTACGGATAGCCCCCGACTGCGCCCGCTTTTCCAGGCTTTTTCTGATCTGTGCCATGCTGCGTGTAATAGGATCAAGCGAGGTGTCTTTTAACAGCACCGTATCGCACAGTGGCAATGAAACTAAAGCAATACCGCTACCCATGAGCCCTGTTCCAATGACTGCCAGCTTTGACACGTTTTTTTCCTTTTTTTTAAATGTATTTTTCTTTAGATCGGTCATGGCAAAAAAGAGGTTTATAAGTGATCGTGATTGATAAGTTTGAACAAGATGAACAAAACGCTCACTGTCCTTTGCAATGCCTTTTGCGATAGTTGTTTTGTAGCCATATTCAACAGCGTCAATGGCAGCAACAGCAGCCGGGTATAACCCCCGTGTTTGCTTCATCATCATTGTGCGTGCCTGTGAAAATATGATACTGCGCCCTAACGGATTTGATTCTAAAAGCCATTCAGCAAATGTTCTTTTTCGTTTTATTGTTCGTTTACCTTTTAGCTGTAATACCTTTTTTACTGCTATTTCTTTTAATCCATACGGTATAACTATCTCATCAATAATTCCAAGCCGTTTTGCACGCCTTGCCCGTATAGTTGATCCCTGCAAAATGAGGGGAAGTGCATGTTGAATCCCGATTAATCGTGGAAGACGTTGTGTTCCTCCCGCAGCAGGAATAAGTCCTAATTTAATTTCAGGAAATCCTATCACGGTGTTTGTGGAATCAGTTGCGATGCGGTAATCAGTAACCAGTGCCAGCTCCACACCGCCACCCAGACAGTTGCCATTGATAACACAAACTGTTGGGAAGGGAAGTTTTTCTAATCTGGACAAAACACTATTTGCCTTTGTAATATACGCTCTAATCTCATCTTCGGTTTTCATGGATGTAAGTTCATCAATATCAGCCCCTACCACAAAGTTGTCATCCTTCCCACTAACTATCGCCAAACCTTTATATTTTTTGCTCTTTGCATTATTAATAATTACTTCCATTTCATTGAGCATAGCACTGGAAACTTTATTAACTTTGCCGGGACAATCTATTGTTACTACCAGCACATCGTTCATAACCTCAGGTTTACAGTATGTTAATGCTTCCATTGCAGTCCTCCTTATGAGCGCTCTAATATAATTGCGTTACCAACCGCACCAGCAGCACACCCGGCAACCACACCGTAGCGCTTGCCACTTTCCCGTAAACGATTGGCACATGTTGTTACAAGGCGTGCACCTGTTGCACCAAATGGATGCCCCAATGATAGTGACCCGCCATAGATGTTAAGGTTATCAAGCTTAATCTCCCCTAATTTACCGGATAATCCCAGCCTGTTTTTGCAAAACGAATCAGAGGCAAGTAATTGTACTACAGCAACCATCTGAACGCCAAATGCTTCGTGAATTTCCCATACTCCAATGTCTTTAAATTTTAGTTTACCCATTGCCAATGCTTTTGGTATGGAAAAAACAGGACCAAGCAATAGCTCTTCCCATAAATCCTGAGCCGTAAAAGCATACGATTTGATATAGGCAAGCGGTTTTAATCTCATTTTTTTAGCCAGCGTTTCACTCATCAGGAGCACTGCGGCGCCACCATCGGTTAAAAATGAAGAGTTGCCGGCAGTTACCGTACCATAGCGCTTATCAAATGCAGGCTTGAGTGCAGCTAACTTTTCGGGTGTTACTCCTTTTCTAAAACCATTATCTTTATCTACCAGTCTGCCCTGTGGGGTTACAACCGGCACAACCTCTTTTTTTAATATCCCTTTTTCCCATGCTGCTGCAGCGCGGTTATGCGACAGTGCAGCAAATGCATCCTGGTTGCCCTGTGATATTCCCAGCCTTTTTGCCAGCCTGTCAGCAGTATCACCCATACGCAGCTGCGTTGAAAATTCACCTATTTCAGGTTGTTCGGGAACAATAAAATCTTTAAAGCTCATACCTTTTAGCAGTTTTAGCTTACCTACAACAGTTTTGGGACGTTTAAACATGGTTAAGTCCATAATAAATTGGCGATAGTTCTTTGAAATTTTTATATCGGGGTCCGAAAATGTTTCAACACCGCCTGCAATGATGCAATCCGCATTCCCGTTTACAATCAGGTTGGCAGCGCTTATAATAGCAGCATTTGCAGATATACAGGCTACAGTACACGTATAGGCAGGGATGGTATTGGGCAGTGCAGCCGCCAGCATAATCTCACGGGCAACATTGGTTGTTTTAACATCGGTGAGCACGGAACCCATGATAACATGGTCAACCATATCATTGGGTATGCCGGTTTTTGCCACCAATCCCTTCACGGCATGACGGCAAATTTCATATGCCATCATCGCTCTATACGCTGCACCTGAACGTAAAAAAGGGGTACGGCACCCATCAATAATTGCTATCCTGTCACCTTTTGCCATTGAAACCTCCTTGAAATTTTAACATAAATTATAGTCATAATTTGCTATATGTATGTATATTATGTCATACGATATTATCGTATGACAATATAATGTGATAGTCAACATGTTTTTTTAAACTTTTACATTTTTTGTGTAAAAAAAATATCTTTCATGAAGGGCTCTTATTAAGTCATCCCTGCGGGATTAAAGGAAAGCAGCGAAGGCACGGATGCCGTAGCGCCATACGGCTCGTGCGAGGACATAGACAGGATGTCTTCCGCAGCACGATGGCAGGGATATAATCCATACAGCGGGATAAGGCACACCGCCGCCTGAGGTGGCTCCACAGGGTTGGTAATGGCGTATTGAGCGCATAAATATCCTCTTACGAAGTAATAAAACGAATGTCGCCAAACAAAAGAAAGTATGAAAATAAGCCACACCGTTAGCAGGGCTCTGACCCCATTTTCTTGTAATATGTAAATTGTTAGATGTTTGTTGCTGTTTATTCGTATTATATAATTGATTATGTAGATAATTTATAATGTTTTGTTTTTTATAAAGAAGAAATGTCGATTCTGGCGTATTTATAATTCATCGAAAATTAAACTCCTCTACACAATTCCCAACTTTTATAAAAGAGGGAAACACACGGGGGGTATGCATTGTGAAATGTTAGATGTGAAATGTAAGTAAATAGATAAAAAATATTGGCATTCTACTCGATTATATAAAATCTTATCGTTGTTAAAAAATAGACTCTTCAATTGCTGACACTTCCTCAGATTGGCATTGCCATCATTACAATAAACAGCCATACAGGGATGTATGGCGCATTGGGATGCGGGCGCATGATAGGGCAGCCTGCCGCAGACAACCATTACACGACATCGTTGTCAAGGCAGGCGAGGAAGCCCGTTGTGCGCCCGCCGTGGAACGGATATATCCATAGCAATACAAAAGGCGTTTTTCTTTGCAATACTTTCTTTTGTCGCCAAACAAAAGAAAGTATGAAAATAAATGCACACCGCCGTTTGAGGTGGCTCCACAGGGTTGGTAATGGCGTATTGAGCGTATAAATATCCCCTTACAAAGTAATAAAACGAATCTCGCCAAACAAAAGAAAGTATGAAAATAAGTCACACCGCCGTTTGAGGTGGCTCCACAGGGTTGGTACTATAAAAAATAATTATAAAATACTTGTAAAAAATTATATTAAGGTTATGCTCAGTAACAGATTACAACGATTGTGTTATCGCTGTAATTTGTGAATGGCGTAAACAGCACTACACAGTTACTGATTCTTTAAAAAGGGGGCACTATCATGAAGGATATCAATACACTATTTGATTCAGAAGTTACTCGCAAAGATTTTTTACAATCAACTATGACTTTAGCTGTATCATTGTCAGCACTGTCGTTGCTGCAGTGTTCAGAGGAAACTCCGCAAAAGCCTTCATTCAATACTGGCTGGATAACGCAAAAACCAGAAAGCCGTCCAACCATGAACGTGGCATCTTCATCTTCACGTGTGTTGTTGAAAAATGGCATCATCATTGATGGCAGTGGCAAGCCGCCTTTTATTGGTGATGTAATGGTTAACAATACTATAATAGAGATAGTAACCCCAAAACAAATTGTTTTTAGCGGTACCACCATTGACTGTACCGATAAAATTATTGCTCCGGGATTTATTGATGCTCATTCGCATTTAGACTGGATTTTACCCATGGATGGTCATCCTGAGTTAAAAAATCCATTTATGGAACAGGGTATTACCACTGTTGTAAGTGGCAATTGCGGCTACGGTGTGGCTGGCTTTTTGCCAAAAAGTAAATATCTGCCCATGATAAAAACTGTAGGAAAAAGCTTTTTTGGTGGCGATAGTTCCTCGGAAAATGACAACTTTGTAAAGCAGGCAGCAGTTTCAATGATAACCATGCAGCAATACCTTACCTATTGCAAGCAACATGGTATAGCTATGAACATGGCAAATTTAGCAGGACACGGCACAACGCAAATGTCGCTGAGAGGTTATGATCCAAAACCGCTAAACAGTGATGAAATAAAGACCATGTTGTATTTGTTAGAACAGGCTATGGACGAAGGAGCCTATGGCGTATCATTTGGTTTGCAATATGAGCCAGGGCTTTTTGCCAACAATGACGAGATTGCAACCATAGCTAAGCTTGTAAAGAAAAAAGACAAGATTGTGACCTGTCACATGAAAGCCTACTCTGCCCTTTCAGGTACATACCCATTAAAGCCCTTTGGAACTCCACACAATATCATTGCCATCAATGAGATGATTGATATTGCAAAACAAACTGATGTGCGTTTAGAGCTTTCACACCTTATCTTTGTAGGAACAAAAACATGGAAAACATGCCAGGATGCCTTGCAGATAATTGATACGGCAATTGATTCTAACCTTGACATCATGTTTGATACCTATGCTTACCATTGTGGAACTTCAGTTATTAATGTATTTTACCCCAACTGGTTCCTTGCCAGTACACCACAGGTATATGAAGATAAAATGGCAATGCTGAAACTAAGGATGCAATTAGAGCTAATTGTTGCTTTGCTTGGCTTTGGTTATAGTGACATTCAGATAATAAATGCCAATCATCCTGAGCTTGTTCAATACAATGGCATGTTATTGAAGGATATTGCCAAACAGCGTAACATGAGCCAGTATGACAATTTCATTGACTTTACAAAGAAATCAAACGGCAGAGCTCGTGTATTAAATCATCGTTATTCAAGCTTTGAAAATGTTATGGACCTCATGAAACACCCTGCATCACTTTTTATGACCGATGCAACACCGTACTCACAGGGTGCTCAGAATCCTGCTACCTATGGAAATTACCCTCGATTTTTTGAGATAGCCCGTGATTATAAGTTACTATCGCCCCAGCAGCTTATCCGTAAAATGACCGGTGCGGTTGCCGACCGTTACAATTTGAAAAAACGTGGATACCTGAAAGACGGGTATATGGCTGATATTACAATTGTTGACTGGAAAAAGGTTAAGGATAACAACACCATAACCCAGACAAGCAATTGCCCCTCGGGCATTGATTATGTATTTATCAATGGTAAAAAAGTAGTTGATAAAGGAAAAGCTACCGGTGTGCCTGATGCGGGCATGGTGTTGTAAGGTAATACCATTACTATAATAGTAATCGAGAATTATTTCCCGTGGAGTTTGCTGTGGAACGTCATTCTGAGCGAAGTGAAGAATCTTGCCAACTCCCCTTGAACAAAAAAGGTGGAGTTGACAGGGCTCTGACCCCATTTTTGCTTGCAAAATATTCAGTGTAAATTGTTAGATGTTTGTTGTTGTTTATTCGTATGATATAATGGGTTATGTAAATAACTTATCATGTGCATGTTCTGTCTTTTAAAAGGAAGAAAGCAGTTACAAAAAGCTCTTAACAAGATGGCAAAAACTAAAAAAAGCTTTTGATACCTTGCGTAAGGCAGGTATTCTATAAAAATAATGAAACAAACAATTGGCATTATAGGTGGTGGTGCATCGGGGCTTGTTGCTGCATATTTTGCTTCGCACAATAATAACAATAGTGTGCACATATTTGAAAAGCAAAATAAGATTGGGCGC
The DNA here is from genome assembly GCA_002328585.1 of Spirochaetia bacterium UBA2205. GTDB lineage: Bacteria > Spirochaetota > UBA4802 > UBA4802 > UB4802 > UBA4802. The sequence goes on along the minus strand of DCUV01000063.1, from coordinate 53,028 downwards.
AAAGTGGCTGCCAGTGGTAACGGCCGCTGTAACCTCACCAATATGAATATGGGGTCAGAGCACTATCACGGCGATAAAACATTTGTTGCTGCGGTACTCGGTGCCTTTTCATTGGATGATACCATACAATTTTTTGAAACTATAGGCATCGTTACCACAACGCTTGAAAACGGCAAAGTGTACCCTGCATCACTGCAGGCTACTACCGTGGTGCGAATACTTGAACATGAACTATCGCACTACAATGTTACTATTCACCTTTCCCGAAAGATAGAAAGTATTAAACCGGTTGCCAGCGGATTTAAAGTGACAACCGCCGGCAAAGAGGAGCACTTTTTTCATAAAATTATACTTGCATGCGGAAGCTGCGCGTACAGTCCGCTGGGTGCTTCAAAAGACGGCTATGATTTAGCACGCATGATGGGGCACACCGTTGTTGAACCGTTCCCTGCTATTTTACCCGTTACCATTACCAACAAACCACTTCACACATTGCAGGGCATACGCTGGGACTGCACCCTGAGCGTTGTTATTGATAATTCCGTTGTACAGCAGGTAACCGACGAGGTGCTGTTTACAGCGTATGGCATTTCCGGTCCGGCTGCACTTTCCATTGCACGAACCGTCAACCATGCTTTGCTTCTGGGTAAGGCAGTAACAATACAGTGCAATATTTTTCCGTACTATGCTTACAATGACGTGCGCAACAAATTAATGCGCTTACTTTCACAACCTGATAAATCGCTGGAATTTGCCTTATACGGGATTATGAACAATGCAATGCCAAAGGTATTTTTGTCGATAGCTGGTATTGAATATACCCTGCCGGCTGCCGCATACATCAACAACATTGATGCCATCATCAACGCTTTTACACACGCAACGTTGCATCCTGGAGCGGTGCGTCCCTTTACTGAGGCAGTGGTTGCTGCTGGCGGCGTTGCTATGGACGAGGTTGATCCCACAACAATGCAATCAAAGCTGGTACCCGGACTTTTTATCACCGGAGAGCTTTTGAATATAGACGGCAACAGCGGTGGATATAATCTTCAGTTTGCATGGAGTACTGGAGCTATCGCCGGAAAGCATTGCTAAACCATACCAGCAGGGCTCTGACCCCATTTTTTCTCATTTTTTCATGTATAATCCAATTTTCAACGTGATATATATGTACTTACGCAGACACAGAACATATGCTCTGACCCCATGTACACAACCGTTATTCTGAGGCAAAGCCTGAGAATCTCGCCAACCCCCTTACCTCCCTTTTGAACGAAAGGGTGAAATTAACAGGGCTCTCAATAAACAGCCATACAGGGATGTATGGCGCATTGGGATGCGGGCGCATGATAGGGCAGCCTGCCGCAGACAACCATTACACGACATCGTTGTCAAGGCAGGCGAGGAAGCCCGTTGTGCGCCCACCGTGGAACGGATATATCCATAGCAATACAAAAGGCGTTTTTCTTTGCAATACTTTCTTTTGTCGCCCAACAAAAGAAAGTATGAAAATAAGCCACACCGTTTCAAGGCTCTGACCCCATTTATTAAGTATCAATTCCATCCCTACACAATTTGAAGAAATTTTACCATGAAGAATGCAGAACTTATCAAGTAAGCATAATGTGGTTACTATGGAATTAAACCGCAAAAACAATTATGAAGAATACAAACCTATTTTGTGCTAATAGTAACATTATTACAGGATTTGAAGTGATTCAGCGAAGGCATGGACGCCGTAGCGCAATACGGCTCGTGCGAGGACATAGACAGGATGTCTTCCGCAGCACGAAGGGAAAAACATACTATATACAGAAAATAAGGCTCACCGCCGCCTGAGGTGCGCTTTGGGGGTTGGTAAGGGGGTATTTAGCGCATAAATATCCCCTTACGAAGTGATAAAACGAATGTCGCCCAACAAAAGAAAGTATGAACATACAGCACGCCGTTTGAGGGCTCTGACCCCATTTTCTTGTAAGATGTAAGATGTAAATTGTTAGATGTTTGTTGCTGTTTATTCGTATTATATAATGGATTATGTAGATAATTTATAATGTTTTGTCTCTTAATAAAGGAAGAGATGTAAATTCTATCATTTATAATTCATCAAAGTTGAACTTCTCCACAAAATTGGGGTAATGTCGCCTGCCATCCTGAATCATGTCCTGGGCGCTGATTCAGGATCTAACATCACATATTTGAATTCCGGATTAACCCTTGAATGACGGTGTGGTGCGTCATGCTATTATCAGATAACCCAATGGTAAAATAATAAAACAACAATGTAGTTAATTATGGCGTGTTTTAAAATTTATTCTTTACATGTACAGCAACTGTTTCTATTGTGTTACTGATATGTAATTATGATTAATCAATACCTATAGGGGGCTTTGTATGATTACAAAAAAGGTTGAAGATAATGTGTATATCCTGACACTTAATGATGGCAAGACAAATGCGTTTACCGATACAGTTCTGAATGACCTGAGAAAGTATTTAAAAGAAGCAGCATCTGACGCAACCATTAAAGGTGTTATCCTTACAGGTGAGGGCAAAACATTTTCATCTGGTTTTTACCTTCCCATGTTTTTAAGCTTTAACACTATAAACGAGGTAATCAAGTTTTTTGATGTTGAAGAAGAAATTTTATTAGAGCTTTTTATGTTTGAAAAGCCAGTTATTGCCGCACTCAACGGTCATACCGTTGCCGGCGGTATGATATACGCTCTTGCCTGTGATTACCGCATCATGAAAAATCATCCAAAGATTAAAATGGGGATGAGCGAGATAAAGATAGGGCTTCCGCTATCGGTTGCTCAGTGGAATGTAGTACGGTTTGGGCTTGACAGTGATAAAAAATTCAGGGACATCATGTACTTTGGCAACATGTTTAGCCCTGACGAAGCGTTAAAGATGGGGCTGGTTGATGAGCTGGCTGACGAGGATAAGCTTATCGGCCGGGCAAAAGAGCTTATAAACCTATGGAAAAATAATCCAGGCAATGCGTTTACACCATTAAAGTTATGCGTGCGTCAGGAAACTGCTGACCGTATTCGCAAAGACCTTACCGACGGAAGCTGGACTCAGGGGTTGCAGTGCTTTTTCAAAGATGATGTTCGTAAAACATTGGAGTTTGTTCAGGCAACAATGAGTAAATAATTTATCGAAGGTGTGGTGGGCGATAGTTACTGTTACATGGATTGCTTGCTGTACTGGTATTATACAGTGTAAAAATAAATATCGCTGTAATGTACTGTTAAAATTGTGACAGCAAACAGGTTAAAAAATAACTTGACTTAAATGCGCATGATGTCACACACTTTATACTATATAACGATGTAACGATGGCACTGCTGATATCAGGAACTATCGCACATAATAAAATCTTTGAAGAGCAGGTTTTGTATGAACACAATAGAAGGAAAATTAGACGCATCCGGTTTAAAGATAGCTATTATTGTTTCGCGTTTTAATGAATTTATAACCAGCAAACTTTTATCCGGAGCTTTAGACTGTTTACAGCGTCATAATGCTGATGAAAAAAACATCTACGTGGTTTGGACACCCGGCGCATTTGAAATTCCACCCATTGCAATGAAGTTATCAAAAGGTAATTATGATGCAGTGGTATGCCTGGGGGCTGTCATTCGCGGTGCAACGCCTCACTTTGACTATGTTGCTGCCGAGGTTTCAAAAGGTGTGGCACAGGTTTCGTTGCAATCAAATATTCCGGTTATCTACGGAGTTTTAACCACCGATACCATTGAACAGGCAGTTGAGCGTGCTGGCACAAAATCAGGCAACAAGGGTTTTGATGCGGCAATGGCAGCTATTGAAATGGCACAATTGTATAAACAGTTACGATAATGGGCCATCGAAGAAAAGCCCGTGAATTTGCAATGCAGGCTCTCTACATGTACGAGACTGTGGGCACTCCTGTTGATGAATTAACACGGCTTGATTGGGTTGATAAAGAAATCCCTGAGGATATCATGGATTTTGCAATAAATCTTATTACCGGAACTATCGCCAATATTGATTGTATTGATAATTTAATTAAGCAGTATTCCCGAAACTGGAAATTTGAACGCATAAATCCGGTTGATAAATCCATATTGCGAATTTCTGTATATGCTCTGCTCTATTGTGATGCGATACCGCATGCGGTAACCATTGATGAAGGCATTGAATTGGGCAAAATTTATGGAAGCGAAAATTCAGGACAATTTATAAATGGAATTTTAGATGCTATACGGATTCATGAAGGTAAAAAGAGGTAAATACCATGCCTCCGGTAAAAAAAAATAGATTCACCATTATTCCTGAGGACAACCATACCCAGGGGATGCGTATCCTTTCCATTGAAGAAGATAAAAATGAAAAAGAAGAAAAAAAGAGCAAAAAATTAAATCTCAGCATACCAAAACAACTTCATCCCCTTATTGCCGCTGTGGTGCTCATTGCAGGCGTTGCTCTTGTTGTTGGTATTGTATCACTTGTAAAAAAGCCAGAATCATTTTTATCAAGCATTCAAAAATCAAGCCGTAATGCCTATAAACTTTTACCAGGCTTAAGCGATGAAAAGCTTGTCCCTGAGGACATATCGCAAAATCAGCATATACAGCGCGGGAAAACATACTATTTTAAAAAGAATTATACCAGCGCCATTGATGAGTTTAATCAGGTAGTTGAATCAGATGCATCTGATAGTGATAAGGCTTTAGCACTTACCTACATGGGCATGATATATGATGATAAGGGTGACTACAATAAAGCTATTGAAACATTGAAACGAGCATTAAAGTACAAACCTGATGATACCACCGTACTTAAAAATTTAGCACTAGCTTATCGCCATAAAAAAGACTATCCCAACGCTTTAGCCACTATTACCAGAGCTATCGCCATTGATGACAATAACCCGGATTTGCTATTATTACAGGGAAATATTTTTTTTGATATGGGCAGATTCCCTGATGCTGCAAAAAGTTATACAAAGGCTCTGGATATTGCACCGAATAATCCACAAGCCCTCTATAACACCGGGTTAACATTTTTAAAAACCGGTGACGAGCTTTCTGCCACCGAATATTTTAAAAAAGCTGCCGCTGCTGACCCTACCGGTATTATTGCAAAATCAGCATATAGCCGTCTGGGTTCATTTTACACCAACCGCAGGGACTACGCCATGGCCGAAAAATATTTAAACCTTGCCATACAGCTTGACCCCAATGAACCAATCAACCACTACAATCTGGGTATTGTTTACATGCAGCGCCAGCAATTTGACAAAGCACTGGCAGAATTTAAAGCTGCCGAATCATCCGGCATCTATGAAGAAGAACTTTTAGAAGGCTTATCGCAGGCATATGCATCCCTGGAGCGCTATGATGAAGGTATTGCTGTTTTAGAGCGTTTACGTCCGGTTGAAAACAGGAATGTTGCAATCATTGCGCGCTTAGCCGAGCTGTATTATCGCAAAGGGGATTTAGATACTGCGTTTGAGTACTATAAGCAAATTACCATCTATGAACCCGTTTCAGAAAATGCACGCGTTGCCTACGCTAACATGGGCAACATCCGTGATGACCAGCATCGCTTTGACGAAGCTGTTGCCTATTATAAAAAAGCACTGGCAATAGACCCAAACGATAGCTCCACCCTGTACAACATGGGCATTGCCTATAAACATGCCGGGAAGCCTGAACTGGCTGTAGCAGCATTTAACGAAGCCTCCCAGAATAATCCTGATAATCCAAAACCACGCCTTGCTATAGCAAATCTCTATTATGAAAAGGGGTATCTTGATTTAGCGCTGGATGAATACATAAAGGTTGTTCGCCTTTGGCCTCATTTACAGGAAGCACAGTTTATGCTTGGTATGCTGTACCACTCCAAAGGCAGAGATGACTATGCACTGGAAGCATTTAACAGGGTAATTGCAATAAATCAGAACAATGACTATGCAAAAAAAGCATACGTTAACACAGGGATTATTTTATCAACATCAAAAGATGAAAAACAGCAGGCTCAGGCTATACAATCATTGCAAAAGGCATTGCTTATTGCTCCCAATGATGCGGAGGCATTGTTAGCACTGGGAACAATTGCCTACAACCAGCATAAATATGATAAGGCTATGGAGATATTCTATCAGGTGCTGGAAGTTTCCAATGACGACCAAATCGTTGCGCAAGCCTACCATACTATAGGCAGGTGTTACTATGCAAAGCATGAATATAAAAAATCATTACAATTTTTAACAAAAGCTTCGGAGTTAGACCCTTCAAACGAGCAGATACGCCTAAACCGTAAAGTAGCAACGGAAGCGTATGAAAAAGAGTTATCGATGAAATAATGAGGATTTAACCTCCACACAATTCCCCCCTCTTATAAAGGGGGAAGTTATTAAGGCTCTGACCCCATTTTTTATGTCATCCCTACGGGGTTAAACTGCAAAAACTGTTATGAAAAATACAAACTATTTTGTGCTAATAGTAACATTATTACAGGATTTGAAATAAAGCAGTGAAGGCACGGATGCCGTAGCGCCATACGCCTCGTGCGAGGACATAGACAGGATGTCGTCCGCAGCACGATGGCAGGGATATAATCCATACAGAAAATAAGGCACACCGCCGTCTGAGATGGCTCCATAGGGTTGGTACGGGGGGTATTTAGCGCATAAATATCCCCTTACGAAGTGATAAACCTTTTGTCGCCCAACAAAAGAAAGTATGAGAAAAAACATGGAGATGTATCTAACATAATTCCTCTTTGAAAAAAGCATAGTCTGTCATTCTGAGCACAGCGAAGAATATCATAGTGGAATAAGAGCTTCCAAATCAAGCCCGAAATGACAGGTGGTGTATAATTCTTTTTCAATGAAGCAGCAATACAATACTACCAAACTCCCTTAAAGATGGCAGTATAAAATAAAAATGTGTTTGCACAAGAGTATGCATGCACCTACCATGGTATATTAGAATAATAATAAAAAATAGGTAACGTTACACAGCCAATGATAGTATACACTATTTTTTTAGAGGGAGAATATACTGCATGGCAGAGTTTCCTGAAATCCCTGATGAAATAAAAAAATTATTTGAAGAGCATGCACTTGATGAAATACGCCTGGATGCTGAAGGCAACTGGTTTCACAATGGAGAACCTTTCACCAATCAGCGTATCATACATTTTTTCAATTCATCAGTTACTATCGCAAGCGATGGAACATACGTATTGCATTACGCCAATTTTACCTATCCTATTGTTGTAGAAGACGCACCTATCTTTGTTACTGGTTCACGCTTTGAAGGTTTTGCTGACTTTGAACATGTTATACTTACATTGAGCAGCGGCGAAGAAGAGGAACTTTCTATTGCCACGCTTCACATCAGGAAAGCTGCCGAGCTTTACTGCTATGTTCGCAACAACACCATGCTTGCAAGGTTTAAACGCTCCGCAGCTTTTACCATACTGGAAAGGCTTGAAGAAAGTGATGACATTTTTTATGTAACTATCTCCGGTAATAAAATTGTCCTTGAAGAAAAAAAATAAATGCTTACATTAAATCAAGCGGATCAATATCTACTTCTATATAAGTGTTGTGCACATCCATATTTTTTTTGCATTGCGCTATCATTCCACTTAATGCATCAACGCTGCCTGATTTCAATACAATGTGATAGCGGAAGTATGAAGCTATTTTATACAGCGGCGCCTGTGACGGTCCTAAAATAGTGATGCCAGGATAGTGCGCTAACAGCTCATCCAGCTTTTTTTTGCAATACGTTGCAACCTTTGCCACCTCACCTTCATCTTTACCACGGATAACCAGCCGTGCCAGCCGTACATACGGAGGATAGTTTAAGGCTTTCCGGTACGATAGTTCCCTTTGACAAAATCCAATGTAGTCATAATTTTTAAGATGATAAAAAAGCGGATTGTCAGGATTAATTGTTTGCACTATGACTTTACCTGCAATATCGCCCCTGCCCGACCTTCCTGCAACCTGTACCAGCAATGCAAAGATGCGTTCTGCTGCTCGGAAATCCGGAAGCGATAGCCCAATATCTGCCATAATAACACCAACCAGTGCCACATTGGGAAAATCAAATCCCTTTGCAACCATCTGAGTACCAAGCAGAATATCAATCTTCCCCTGCTGCATATTGCTGACAACCTCAGCAAGAAAGTTCTTCTTTCGTGCAGTATCCTGATCCACGCGTACAATAGTAGCCAGAGGGAACATCTTAGTTAATAGCTCTTCTATGCGCTGAGTGCCGCTGCCAACATATATTAAATTTTTAGAACCGCAGTGTTCACACTGTTCAGGGATGGTGGACTCATAATGGCAATAATGGCATAACAATTTTTTTTTATGATAGGTCATGCTTATGCTGCAATGAGGACACTGTACGCTCATGCCACAATCATCACATATAACAAGAGGTGCAAATCCTCGTCTGTTAAGGAGTAGTATAACCTGTCGTTTTGTTTCTATTGTCTTTTTAATTGCCATCAGCAGTTGATTGGTAATTATTTTATTGCCACCTGAAGCCTTTACAGGCAGTATTTCAAGCTGTGGCAATGTTGCATTGCCATAACGCTTGTGCAATGTATGCATCATTATTCTTTTTCCCTGCACTGCGTACAGCGTTTCCAGTGATGGCGTTGCCGAACCCAATACAAGCATGCTACCTTCATTTTTATGGCGGTACCATGCAACGGTGCGTGTATGATAGCGTGGCGTACTGTTTTCTTTATACGAGGCATCGTGCTCTTCATCTATCAAGATAAGCCCCAGATGCGGTGCCTGCATAAATATAGCCGAGCGAGTGCCAACAGCAATTGCAGCATCACCATGGTAAAAGCGCCGCCAGCTTAACAACCGCTCATTGGGACTCATGCCGCTGTGATACATCACAAGGCTGTTGCCAAATACTTCCTTAAGACGCATAAACATCTGCGATGATATGCCAATCTCGGGCACCAGGTATAACACCGATTGATTGCGCTTCATCATCTCATTGGCTAATGCAATGTAAACCTCTGTTTTGCCACTTCCGGTGATCCCATAGATGCAGTGTGCCTTTTGCGGTTGCTGCAGTATAGCCTGCTGTATATCTTCCTGTTCAGGGGTAAGGGTAATTTCGGAGTAACTATCGCCCACAAAAAAAGTCTTTTGCCTTGTTTTATACGATTTTCCGGATGGCATGGCAGTGCTCATAGCCTCGCCAAAATAACATACATAGTGATGCGCAATAAATTGCGCCATAGCAAGCAGGCGGTCATCAAAGATTGGTTCATCGTCAATTATTTTTACAATAGGCTTAATTTCAAAATCAGGTTTTTGTGAATGAACATTGACAACACAACCGGTTATTTTTCTATTGTTGAAGTCAACGACAACCCGCATCCCTTTTGCGATTGGAAACTCTGCTGTGCTATAGGTAAACAAACCATCAACGGGCAATCCAACGGCAACATCAGCAAACATACCGCTATTCCCCATCCAATGTTGCCCTGACTAACTTGAGGGTTTTCCATGCATCTTTTTTTAATTCAGGATTTTTAATTAAGGTAATCGGGTGTTCTATGCCAAACCATTGAACAGCATCCATGCTTTTTATTATTTTCCGCATGGGGAGTATTTCGCCCATGACTATAATGACACGTGGTTTAACATGATTTATCTCTTTAACAAGAAATTGCTGGCATTGCAAAAACATCGTTCCGGGCAATTCTTTCTGGCTTTCACATTTAATCATGTGGGTAATGTAACAGTTTTCCATTTTAACATCAATGGCTTTCATCATACGCTGAAGCATGGTATCAACCTGAGGATGCAATACCTTTTTTTCAACTGAGGAAATTAATGCAGGCGGATTTAGCACAATCATGATAGCCGCTTCAGACAATCTGCTTTGTATGGCAATCTTTTGCGGAGATTTGCATCTGGCACACTGTGCAATCTCTTCATGCACGGTAGTATAAGTGCTATCCTGTACATCCTGTTCTGTGCCATGATAAGCTTTGTTTGCAACCATAGTGGCTACTTCATCTTCGTATGCTATTACCAGCGGCAAATGGTGAGCATAGTTACGATAGGTTTGCAATGCTTCTTTTAATGTGCTGTACATACTCTACAACTTATCAACATTTATATGGTACTGCCGTATCTTCCTGTGAAGATTGGTGCGTTCAATCCCTAATGATTTGGCGGTTGCCGATACATTTTTATCAAACTGTTTTAATGCCTTTATAATATACTCTTTTTCAAATTGCTCTCGAGCTTTCTTTAAGCTTGATGAATCCTTCACTATGGTATCTTCGTAATCGTATGATTCAATATGCTTTTTTATATCATCAAGCTCAATAATCTCTGATGGCACCATTATGGTAAGCCGTTCAATGACATTTTTAAGTTCGCGCACATTGCCCGGCCATGCATAGTTTGCCATAAAATGCATAGCGCTATCACTCATCTGTTTAACACCAAGACCATGTTCACGGGCAAACTTTTCAAGAAAATAATCCACTAAAAGCGGTATATCGTCCTTGCGCTCAGAAAGCGGAGGAACATAAATGGGGATTACATTTAACCGGTAATATAAATCCTCTCTAAACCGTCCCTGCTCAATAGCCTCTTTTACATCAACATTGGTTGCAGCAATAACCCGCACATCAACGGTTATAACGTCATTGCCGCCTACCCGCTCAAACTGTTGCTCCTGCAATACACGCAATACCTTAGCCTGAGCGCTCTGGCTCATATCACAAATTTCATCAAGAAAGATTGTACCCTTATCAGCCAGTTCAAATTTTCCCAACCGCCGGGCCAGTGCACCGGTAAATGAACCCTTTTCATGGCCAAACAACTCACTTTCAATGAGTTCATCGGGGATTGCTGCACAGTTAACCTTTATGAATGGTTTATCACTTCGTTTTGATTTTCGGTAGATAGCTCTTGCTACCAGTTCCTTTCCTGTGCCATTTTCACCCGTTATAAAAACACGAGCATTGGTTGCAGCAGCCATATCAATGATGCGCTTAACCTCCTGCATTGGACCGGAATTGCCAATCATCTCATCTTCCATGGTGATGTTCTTTTTTAACATGACATTTTCACGCTTAAGCTGTATCTGCTCAATGGCGTTGTTCAGCGAGGTTATAACACGTTCCATGGAAGGTGGTTTTTCCAGAAAATCAAAAGCACCAAGCCGTGTGGATTTTACTGCGATATCAATTGAACCATGACCTGATATCATGATGACTGCGATATCATTCTGCAGCTGTTTTATCTGCTGTAAAACCTCCATCCCGTCAATATCAGGAAGCCATACATCTAAAAAAACCACATCACCTTCATTTGATTTTACAAACTGTAGAGCATCTTTTCCATTCTGGACAGTATACACCACATGCCCCTCATCCTGAAGGATTGCTTTCATGGTGTTTAATATATTTTTTTCATCATCAACAACTAAAATCTTTGCCATAGTTACAACCTTATTGCTGTGGGATAGTTATGGTAAACTTAGTCCCCTGTTTTAATATTGAGCTGCATGCGATAGTGCCTTTATGATCAATAATAATCTTTTCCACAATAGCAAGCCCCAGTCCCATACCATTTTCTTTAGTAGAAAACGTTGGTTCAAAAACCTTTTCAATTTCATCATCCGGAATGCCCACACCATCATCACTAAAAGCAATGGTTAACGCTCTCTGTTGACTATCATAAGCAGTAGATACTGTTATCACATGTCCATTTGCTTCAATCGCATTCTGAATTATATTTAAGAATGCCTGCCGTAATAATGTTTTATCACACATAAAAGGTGGCATATCAGGTTTTAAGTCAAGCACAAATGAAATTTTATCATTATCGTGATACATCGCAATACAATTTTCAATAATCTCGTTAATACTCTCAGCTTGCAGGTTTATCTCCGGAAGCCTTGCAAATTTTGAAAACTCCGAAAGCATATTCATAAGTATTGTTACTTCCTCTATAATTGTATTTGTTGCTTCTTTAAGGATGGAAGAAAAATTCGGATGATGTTCTTCATACCGTCGGGACAACCGCTCTGCCGACAACCGTATAGGTGTCAGGGGATTTTTAATTTCGTGGATGAGCTTTCTTGCTATATCGCTCCATGCTTTCAATTTCTGTGTTTGATACATCATCTTCTTACCCTGATCCAGTTGTTTTGCCATCAGGTTAAACGATTCGTAGAGCAATGCCATCTCATCCTGTTCCCTGCGTATCAGGTTTATGTTAAAATTACCCTTTGCAATCTTTTCAGCGGCTTCAACCAGTTCATATACAGGCTTTGTAATGCTCTGAGATAGTATTAAACTAAGAACTATCGCAAGCAATATAATCCCAATTGATATCATGATAAGGGCAATTCCAATGCCGGTTTGGAAATACGGTTTTAAAAATTCCTGCTTTTTATATTCACTAAATGAAGTATTGATAAACTCAGAAGTAGAAAGTAAATCCCTTGGTATCAATCGATACGTTACAATGCAATACTGACCATACTGTGTATATGCCACAGAATAGATTTGATCATCAATTGCTAACCTGCTACACATTATTGCGTTTGTCACCTTTGCTATTTCCAGAAAAGTATTAATGTCATTTTCAACGCGTTCCCTGTCTGCGTATAGAAACAATGATTTTATGCTGTTGTTCAAAATACCTTTATGTTCGATAGTTGTTACATATAGATAGGATTGCGAAAATGTATACCGTTTTTGAAATGAAACATTGGTAATATTAGCCACACTTACAAAATTACTATCAAGATCGTACCTTAGTTGTTCTAATTGTCGTATTAAACCATTGTCAATCGATAGTATTTGCTCATTTGCCATATCAACAGATCGTTCAAGGGCTATCATTGTTTTTTCTGTAAAAAACTGACTGATGGTAGTGTTCAAAATGTTGCTGGTAATAACGATGATTGGTATCGTTGGGACTATCGCTATAACAATAAGCGCCAATGCTATCTTTGCTCGTATGCTGCTGCCACCGTAAAGACCATCAGGATGCACCCTGAGCCTGAATGCCAGCACAATAAAAAATACAGCAGCAGCCAGCGGTATGATCATTACAAGATTAACAAAAAATCCCTGGCCAACTGAATCACTTTCACTGCGCGGGGGTAAAAGAAGCGCTATAATTACAGAAAATATAAAAAAGCCACCAATAATAATTAATGAATCCTTTACATTTTTTCTGGATATACGATTTTTAAAATATTCGTTTACATGAATTTTCATAAATGTATTTTCATACCATACCGTTATTCAGCGTACGGTATGCCAACAAGTTTTGGACCATATTCCCAGTCTGTATCAAAATCCCATATGCCTACAATATAATTAAATATCAGGTTAAGGGGAAAATATAGTTTTACCGAACTAAATGAAACACGAATACGTATAGAATAGTTTGATTTCCGTAAGGCATAGGCATTGTCAATAACTATCTGCTGATTGTTAAAGAGCTCTTCAATAATTGATTCATCACTATAATACAGTGTGGGCACATGTGATCTGGACACAATATATGCCTTTTTAAAAAAATCAAATTTAACTTTTTTCTTAACCGTAATTGTTTTTATTACATTTTTAGGAAAAAGAGGCAGTATAGGGTTTTCAACAATCTCAACAACATATTCAATCCTCCCTTCTAATCCTCTCTTTAAGGCTTCCAGTATATCAAAAGTTTTAACATCGGTAATTGAAATGGTAACAATAAGCTTAGTTGAATCAAATCGTACATCATTGTATACTACATTCTGTGCAAACAATGTGTGCGAGCACATTAACACAATAACAATTATGATAGTACAAGGTAATTGCTTCATTGGAAATCAACTGGATGTGATAGCATCAAGCATATAGATTTATTGCTACTGGTGTTTTCAAAGGATGTCTTAAAACTTTGTTTGCTTTTCCAGTACGGATAATAAATATTTTTATTGTAGCCATGAGCTGAATTTACAGCATCAACTACAGAAAACACTCTTGTAAAAAATATTGAAAACAATAGTCCCACAACCATATATTGATCTTTTTTATCAATATCCGACCAGTTTACATCTTCGGAACCATGCGAATATTCATCAGATATATGAAATAACATATACACCAGTAAACTTTTTTCGGCAATATCGGCAACTAAAAACGCCGAACCCTTTTTATAATTTTGAGTATAAAACTGCCCCAAACCGCTCCACGACCATGATAGCACACCAGCAATAAAAGGGTCTTTGCGTTCAGGCTCTTCAAAAAAAATTGGCACATCAGCGGATACTTCCTGAAGCGGTAATGGTTTGTAAACATTTTTTCCATTTTGCGCAAAAACCACTGTAGAGCACAGAAGCACCATACAGGTTATAATTATCCTATAAATGCGAGGAAAAAGCAAGATACATACCTCCATCATTGTTACATCCCATATCAAGGTGTGGATATTTTTGAATAAGATTCTTTCGTTTTTGCTCCAGTGTACCATTAAATAAATAAGCACTCTTCACGGCATCTATGATATTAAAAATATGGATCAGTGATAGTGTTGCAACTGTTGCATAAAACAGATGCTTACGCTCAATACTGAATAAACCCATATCCGTTTGGTTTGCATCAACTTTAAGGTTAAATCCGGAATCACCACCTGCTTTGAAGTTAAAATCCAGAAAATAAAACATCGACCCAATAATAATAGTGTATTCAGTAATAAGGAATGCAGCCCCTTTTAGCTTTTCATCACAATAAAACTGGCCAAGCCCAGGCATATAAAACGAAAGTATACCTGAAAAAACAGGGTCTTTCTTTTTTTCAAATAATGTTTTTATTTCCTCATCAGTAAGCGATAGTTCCTGTTTATTTTTTGACTGAGCAAAACTATTCACTGGCAAAAGAAGCATTATTGCAATGAGTATCCAGATAGCACATTGTGATAATGAGTAACATTGTTTCATTTTGAAGCCAGCTCCGCAAAGTCATTTTCAATTAATGCCGATAACCTGTTAACTGCTTCTTCTTCCATTTCACCATCAGCACGTATTGTCAGGAAGCTTCCCTTTGTGATAGCCAGTCCTAACACTGACATGATTGATTTCCCATTTGCTTCCATTTGTCCTTTAATTAAATAAATATCACAGGGAAACTTCATTGCTTCACGTACAAGTATTGAAGCGGGCCGAGCATGGACACCAGCATCACTTTTAATTTTCACCTTCTTCTCTTTCATAATCTTCATTCTCCCGTACAATCCATTCCTGAATCTTTTTATCAAGTTCCTGAGCAGAAAATACTCCTATTTTTTTAAGCCGCTGATTAAGCGCAGCCGTTTCAATAATTATCGGTATATTTCTTCCTGGTCTTACAGGTACAATAATATAGGGAACTTCAATATCAAGAATAGTATATACCTGCTCTTCAATTCCCAATCTATCATAATGGGTATTTGCATCCCATTCCTGCAGTTCAGCAACAAGCTCAATACGCTTCCGGTTTCGTACTGATCGTATACCAAATATATCACGCACATTTAAAATTCCAATACCCCGTATTTCCATATGATGGCGTATCAGTTCAGAACCGTTCCCCATAAGCAACGATTCGTCAATCTTTTTAACTTCCACCAGATCATCTGCAATTAAGCGATGCCCACGTTCAATGAGCTCAAGCGCTGTTTCGCTTTTACCAACACCGCTTTTACCAATAAGGAGTATACCAATTCCAAAAACATCCACCAGTGTACCATGGATAGTAACCGATTCAGCAAAAGTAGCCTCAACGATATGTGTTAGCAAACTTATGAATCGTGTTGTTGGATATCTGGTTACAAATGTTGGGACTTTATATTTTTTTGCAAAATCTATAAATATTTCATCCGGATATTCATTGTGTGTATATACACAACTAACTATATTATACGAAAAGAATTTATGGTATATCTCCTCACGTCGTGCTCGGGATAATGTTTTTATATATGCAGTCTCACCCAGACCAAATATCTGAATGCGATCATATGCAAAATAATCAAAAAAACCAGCCAGGGTAAGCCCCGGCCGGTTGATTTCTATAGCTGTTATAGCCTTATCTAAACCTTCACTACCAGCAACAAGCGTAAGTTGAAGATCTATCTTCTGAGTATTTTCTAAAATATCATGAATGCGTAGATACTTTTTCATTTCTCTTTTCTAAAATGCTGGCACTAATAATTCAAGTGATTTTCCTTTTTTACAAATAATATTTAAAAAATGTGTTTCAGAGTTAAAAAATACTATGAATGGGACATCACTTTTAGCTATTTCTACAACTGCATCGTCTACTGACATAATTTTAACAGAGGATGAATTTTTCTTTATAAACTTAATCTCGGGATTAACCAATGATTCTTTCTTCACATCCAGTGAATATACATTGAATTTAGATGAATCAAAATTGTTATCATGTATCATCTCAAAAGGTATTTCTATTAATGTGTAGGTATCTCCATCTTTATATATAGCAGCATAGTTTTTATTCATATAATCGACAACATTCTTTATTGATTTTTCCCCCTTTTTGAAAAGTGTGAATTCTGCACCATCTAATTTCATCTGCAAATATGCTTCCTTTTCATCAAAAGGCTTATTGCTTACCTGGCGTATAACTATCGGTGTTTGCTCACCACTGACATTAAACGTAGCAATATCTTCTAATTTGTTTAATGGGGTTATTTTATGTCCTGAATGTCTTTCTTTATATCGCACAATTTGTTGCTCAATCTTATCAAGCAAAAGATCTATGGAGGAATACATATCTCCTGCTTTTTCTTTTGCATAAAACTGCACACCATCACCATTAATTGTAACTTCTGCCACATGATCCTGCCGCTCAATGAACAAGCGTATGTGCATATCAATCAACTGATGAAAATACTTTGTAAGTTTTGTTAGCTTTTTCTCAGCATATTCGCGTATGCTATCAGACACTTCAAAATTTCTACCTGTGATTGTTAAATTCATGATTACCCTCATCCTTAATCAAATATAATTTTTTACGAATATGTGATGCAGGGATAGACAACATATCCCTGTATTTTGCAATAGTTCTACGAGCAATATGAATACCTTCACCCCTTAAGACGTCAAGTATTTCCTCATCACTCAAGGGATTATGTTTCATCTCACCATTGACGAGCTCTTTGATGCGCTTTAATATTGTATCCTGCGATGTTTCATCGTTATGTTCAGATTTAATCTTCTTTACAAAAAAATATTTAAATTCAAAAACGCCCCATTTTGTTTGAGCATATTTATTAGCAACAGCGCGGGCAATTGTTGATTCATGAAAGCCCAATTCTGACTCTAAATCAGCATAAATCAACGGTTTTAAAAAACCCTGCCCCTTTTGCAAAAACTCTTTTTGCCTGTTCATAATAGCGTAAGCAACTAACAATAAAGTTTCATTCCGCCTTCCAATATTCGTGATTAAATTTTTTGCTGAACTAACCTTTTCATGTATAAATTGACGTGTTTTTTCATCAACTTTTTTTTGTTTCAACATCTGGGCATACTTAGCATTGATATAAAGTTTGGGAATCCAATTATCCACCAGTTGTATAATTACTTCATCATCAATCACCTGAACCTCTATATCAGGACGAACATAGATGGGTTTGCTATTTAAATAGAGTGCACCGGGAAAAGGTGTTAGATTTGTCAGCAATATTGATTTTTCTTTAACTTCCTCTCTACGAATATTCAAATTTTTTGCTATCCTGTCATATTCAAGGCGCTGTATGTTTGGTAAATAATTCTTGATAATCACCTGTAACAGATCATCCTCTGGATAGTAATACTGCGCCTGCACCATGAGCGATTCCGTAACATTGAAAACCCCACACCCAACCGGCTCCATAGTATTGAGTACAGCAAGAAGACTGTCTAATTTTTCTGAAGCAATATTGTAATTATTCTGGATGAACTCTTTTGAAACTGTTAAAAAACCATTATCATCCAGACTTGTAATCAATTGCTCCAATATATCAATATCTTCCTGCGGCAATGACAGCATCCGTATCTGTGATAACAGATGTTCCTGCAATGACTCATTCCTGGTAACTATCTCCAAAACATTTTTTTTATCAAAATCATTTTGTATACCGGTATCACTTGCATCAGCGTATTCAATAGAAAACTCCTCAGCTTTTGATGCAACAGTGCCTTCCATTTCATTTTTAGCGACATCCTCAAGAGATTCAAATCCTTCATTGAGAGCATCATCACATTCTAAAACTGGATTTTCCTGTAACTCTTGCAATAATATCTCCTCCAGTTCAAGAGTGGAAATCTGTAATAAATCTAATGATTGTCTAAGAGTTTGAGTAAGACGTAAACGCTGGGTTTGTACTACATCAAGCTTTAATAAAGCCATTCATTTCCTCGCACTAATCGCCTTCAATTCAAATGTTAAATGCTTTTTCACATATTCTATTTCTTTGCCTACGTATAAATATACAAAAATATTATTGGCAACGTCTATTTAAATTACATATTTAACAAATATTTTCCATGGATGCACGTATAAAATCTTTAAACAATGGGTGTGGTTTTACAGGTTTTGATTTAAATTCAGGATGAAACTGAGTACAAATAAACCATGGATGATCAGCATATTCAATAGTTTCTACAAGGTTGC
Source organism: Spirochaetia bacterium UBA2205 (assembly GCA_002328585.1). GTDB lineage: Bacteria > Spirochaetota > UBA4802 > UBA4802 > UB4802 > UBA4802. The sequence goes on along the minus strand of DCUV01000063.1, from coordinate 34,314 downwards.
TTTGAGGATTAAACCCTGAGAATATCATGCCATGCTTTTCAAATAGTTGTTTATATTTTAGCGTAAACTCAAATCTATGGCGGTGACGCTCCATAACCGAATCAGTATTATAGATTGATTTAATTCTGGTATTATCTTTAAACATACATAAATAAGCTCCCAGTCGCATGGTGCCGCCTAATTTATCGATCAATTCCTGTTCTTCAAGCAGGGAAATAACCGGATAAGGTGTCGTGGGATCAAATTCAGTTGAATTTGCGTTTTCCATGCCACATCCATGACGAGCAAATTCAATAACAGCACATTGCAACCCTAAACAAATACCAAACAGCGGTATTTTATGTGTTCGGGCATATTCAATTGTGGCAATTTTACCTTCAATTCCCCTGTTACCAAAACCACCAGGTATTAATATACCATTAACATTTTTAAAAAGCTCTTCCAGTGAATTCATGTATTTACGTTCTATCTCTTCTGACTCAATCCTTAGTATTTCCAGTTCCGCATTATTTGCCACAGCCCCATGGATTAAAGCTTCATATATAGAGCGGTATGAATCCTGTAACGAGATATATTTACCCACAACAGCAATCGTAACCTTTTTTTTAGGATTCATCAACGAGGTAAAAAACGTATCCCACGCGGGGATATTCAGTGGTTTAACAGGCAAGCCAAAATGTTCCAGTACAACCTCATCATACTGATTTTCATGCAGCATATATGGTATCTCATAGATTGAGTGACTGATGTCAACTGCTGAAATAACATAACGTTCCGATACATTACAAAATAATGCAATTTTGCTTTTTAATTCATCGCTTAACGTTCGGGCAGACCTGCAAAGAAGAATATCCGGTAGTATTCCCAATTCCATAAGCTCTTTTACTGAATGCTGGGTTGGCTTTGTTTTCTGTTCGCCTGCTACGGTAATAGTAGGCACCAGTGTTAAATGAACATTCAATACACGGGATTTCCCTAATTCCTGACGTATCTGTCGTATTGATTCAAGGAATGGTATGGATTCAATATCTCCGACAGTACCGCCAATCTCAACCAGAAGGAAATCCAGATCGTCCATATTTGCCACATCGTATATCCGTTTTTTTATTTCATTGGTGATATGGGGAATAACCTGCACCGTTCTCCCTAAATAATCACCTCGACGTTCGCGCGTTATAACCTCATAGTATATCTGGCCAGTTGATATAGAATTTTTTCGTGTCAATTCTGCATTGGTCAACCGTTCATAATAGCCCAGATCGAGATCCGTTTCGGCACCATCTTCAGTGACATACACCTCGCCATGCTGGAATGGACTCATGGTTCCCGGGTCAATATTTATATATGGATCCATCTTAATGATGGACAACTTATAGCCATGACCTTCAAGCAGCATCCCTAATGATGCAGTTGAAATCCCCTTACCCAGTGATGAACATACGCCACCCGTTACAAATATAAATTTTGTCTTTTTATCCTTCATATACCCTCTAAAACAGTTGTAGTAAAATTATCATTAAAGATCCTGAATCGGAGTTCAGGATGACTATCGCAAATAGTTTCATCCTCACGTATTATTCAAGTCACTATTTGGCTTGTCATGCATATGTCAAGAATTTGTAGTAACTATCGCAAATTTTAGCGTATAATAAAACTATTCTTGACAAAACATTAAAAGATACTATACTTACAATTCAAACTTCTGTAAAGAAAATTTATTAATTTTTATTCAATAGGACAATACCATGACCGAAAAAAGAATTCACCCACGAAAAGAATGCAATATTAAAACAAAATTTGATTACTTTGAGGGAGATCCTGAAACAGTAAGCGTAAATCAAAAACCAGCCAAAAGGTCCAAAGGGTATATGCTGAATGTAAGTATTTCAGGAGCCTTTTTAGTTTGTAATTGTCGTGTCAGTGTACAGATGCCAATTAAGCTTTATTGTAAAATACAAAAAACAAAATTAGAATTAGAGGGCGAAATTGTACGAACAGGGATGGTGCAAAACAATCCTTCTGAGGTAGCGCAACGCTATGCAGCAAAAAATGTTAAGGGCGATAGTTATATAGCTATACGCTTTAAAGAGCTTTTACCTCAATCAATCATTGAGCAGGTATAACATAGCAGGTACAATGAAAACTAAATTTATCCGTATCGACGATGTATCCGAAATCGACACATCTAAAATTGGTATATTTGATCTGGCTAATCGTTACATCGACAAATATGGTAACATGTATGGATTGCGGTATAATCGTGATGTAAAAAAGATAGAAGTAGTAAAGATCATGCGTACACAAAAAAAACATGCTACCTATTTTTCACAAAAAATACAAATGCGACCTGAAAAACCAGAAGCCCCTCATAATGACGACTATCTGGGTGAGGCAATGGAGTTTGATCCTGAAGCATGTATTAACCATATCGTTGAACTTAGTAAAACACATAAAAACCGTCTTAGCGGCATTATCATGAACATTGCAAATTCAAACATTATTGCTGATACCGATAAGATGTTATGGAATACCATGAACGATTTATTCAGGAATATAGATATGGATGCCATTCAGCAGTTAGAAAAGATTGCCGACCTGTATAACGAATTTAATAATTATCCTCGCTCAATAATCTACTATCAATCAAAATTAGATACAAAACATCGCAAAATATTAGATGAAATTCCTGCAGAATCGTCAAAATTCCGTTACGTTAAGTACTATGAGATGTGGTATATAACAAAAACAACATATAAAACAATCATCAAACTGCTCAATGACATACGATTTTTGCTTGAACAACAGCATATAGAAGATAAAAGAAATCTTACCCCATTTCAAAAACAGACCTGCTCCGATGCTTTAACATCTATTGATAATACTATCACCGAAGCTAATACCGTCCTTGCTGACTGTGGCATGGTTGAAGAGCTTATAAATACCAGTAAAGCATTTATTGGTTAATAATCACAACCCTGTTTTTCCCCAATTCATTTTCAATGTGCTCTTTTACCTGCTTGTTACCCACTATGACAATAACATACCCTTTCATAGTATTTACCCATGCACGGGAAACCTGTTCGCGGGAAACTTTAGCAAGAGCATCAGGATATTCATTAATATATGTTCCGGGCAATCCATTATAATCCAGCCATAAATAATAACCAGTTATTGACCGCAATGAATCAAATGTAAAGATATAGCTTTTTATCATTGCATCTTTTGCCCACCGGACCTCTTCATCTACGGGACCACTGCTGCCAAATTCATGAAACAATGTTTCCATAAGCTCAACCGTTGGCAACGTTGTGGCAGCCTGTGTTTGAGCATATGCCAAAAATAAACCTGTATTTTTTCTAAAGCGCATGATTGAACCTGTGGCATACGAATATCCCCGTTTTACCCTGATCTCGTTCATAAGCCGCGAATTAAACGATCCTCCACCAAAAATGTAATTACCCACCTCAAGGGCATACCTGTTGGGATCTTTTATTTTGGGGGCGATAGTAGCCATAACAATAGTTGATTGCGGTATATCCTTTTCAATGAAATAGATTGTTTTGCTGCTGATATTTTTTACCGCTGTCTGGATATCGACACTATAATCATAACTATCGCCGTCAGGGAAAGCACCTGTAAGACCGTTTATACCACTTTTTACATCATCATAGCGGAGCTGTGTGACAATACCAATACAAACATTTTTTTTTGCTATAATGCGTTTCCAGTAGTCAATCAGGGATGTTGTATTTATGGCAGCAAGCGACTCAGGCGTCATTACTGAACCATACCCGGTATTGCCAAATACACATTGGCGTGCTTTCTCAAACGCTAATTCCATTGGGTTGTCCTGCTTTTGCTTAATCTGCTCAAGAAGAAGTGAACGTGCCATGGCAAGCCATTTGTCATTAATATCAGGCTGCACAATTAAATCGGTAAGCATAGCAAGCATTGTTTCAGCTTCACTGACATGGACACGCATGGTTATTGTTATATCCTCAAATGATGCATTAACCGCATAGCGTCCACCAATGGAATCCATATACTGGTTTATGCCGGGATATTTTTTTGAACCGCCTAATGACAAAACAAGCGCCAGCATCTGACTTATACCGGCATTGGAAGCATCCTCGTATAATGAACCAGCACCCATAGAAACATATACCAGACATTGCGGCAGACTATCCTGAATATAAAATACCTTGACACCATGAGCATTAACCGTTTTAATCTGTGGCAAATTAAAATGACTTTTGCCTGTTACAAGTACCGGAGTAAGAAAAATTGTAAGTAATACTGCTGCACGAAAAATTTTCTTCATTAACATGTTCTCCTACAAAAATAGAATTATTGACCCTATTCATTGCACCTTTTTCAATACAGCTACACTTGCCGTTTCCTTTTTGCAATATGCCTTAACAACACGCTGAATATCAGTGCAGGTTACCCTGCGTATCATACCGGTGTAGGTAATAGCATAGCGCCAGTTACCAGTAATTGTTTGATAGTAACTGATAATGTGTGCAACGCCAAGATTAGTATCAATATCAAAAACCAGCTGTGATTCCAGACGGCGCACAGCAGCATCAATCTCCTGTTGTGAACATGTATTAGCTAAATCCACAAGCTGCTGGTAAATTGCCTCTTCAATTGTATCACATTGAGCTGAATCCTTTGGCACTGCTTCTACGATAAACAGATTGTCATAGCGCGAACCGGGATAACCATTATAGACATCCACCGATGAAACCAGCTGTTTATCCAGTACCAGCGTTTTATAAAGCCTTGAGCTTTTCCCATCTGATAGTATGCTGGCAATAACATCAAATACATAATCGTCATAATGAGGCATTGTTGGTTTAAGCCAGCCCATGAGGAGATATGGATTTGCATCGGCAACAGTAACAAGCCTTTTTGATGAACTGGCTTCTTCTTTTATTGCTACAAATTCATGTGACGGTGACGATGGTATTGTTCCAAAATAGGTTTGTAATGTCTTCAACGTTTTTTTAGTATCCTGCATGCCAACTATAGTTATGGTCATGTTTTGCGGGGTATAATGATCAAAATAAAATTTGCGCACAAGATTTAATGTTAAAAACGGAATGTTAGAGCGATACCCAATGGTTGGATGACGATACGGATGTGCTGAAAATGCCAATGCAATGAAGTCCTCAAAAAGTTTACTCTGCGGATCTGAATCATAGCGCATCAGACGCTCTTCGTATACCGTGTTGCGTTCAGTATAAAATTGTCTGAATACAGGCTCTTTAATGCGCTCTGACTCTAACTTTGCCCAGAGCTCCAGTGCTTCGCAGGGCAACTCAATATAATACTGCGTCATATCCCGCGATGTGCCTGCATTAAAATTAATGCCCCCTTCCTGTGTATAGATTGCATCATAGGCTGCATTGACAACGTATGTATTTGCTTGCTGCTGTAATTGTTGCAATTGCTGTTTTAATGACGGCAATTGTACATTATCCGGATTTTTTAAGGTTATAGTGTCGATAGTTTCTCCTAAGGCTTCTATTGCATCCAATAAATTTTTTTCCTTTTCATAATTGGTTGTACCAATTGTTCTTGTACCCTTAAACATCATATGCTCAAGCAAATGCGCAGCGCCAGCAGTCTGATAATTTTCATCAACTGAGCCAACCTTAAACGAAATAATCAACGCCAGTGTTGGCGTATAACCCCGGTTAACAAGCAGGCAGGTAATACCGTTGGGCAGCACATGTTGTTCTACCGCAACATTTCCCAGAAGAGGATTAGCAAAGCATGGGCGATAGTTCATGATAATAAACTGGATACATATAATAAATAATACAGATAGTTGTTTTAGTTTCATGGGCTTGCATTCTCCTGAAATAGAATTATACACCATTATCATTATAGGCTTGGACCGGAATCCAGATCATCATCATAACACAATGAAAACCCTTAAATATGAATTATGTATAGTCGTATTTGTCAACTGGATTGCAACATTGTTACATGACATTTTTAATAAAAACATAACGTATCATAATAAACTGATGTACAGGATAATGCATTTTTTAAAAAATTAACTTCTAAAAATCTTGACATTAATCATTTCATTACTATTATTTTATAGTAAACATATTGGTAATGACCATTATATAAAATTGTTGAACATATAATGCAAGAAGGTTTCAATGAAAAAAACATATTGTATAAATCGACCAATGAACTGTCAAAGCATCAATTGATTAATTTTTTAAAATCAAATAAAGAATATTATAAGAATAAATACGGTATTACCAGAATTGGATTATTTGGAAGTTTTGCAAAAAATCAAAATACAAAAAAAAGTGACATTGACCTGATTATTATAATGTCACAGGATAAAAAAAATATTCATAATTTTTTAGCGTTTAAGAACGAATTAGAATTAATACTAAAAAGAAAAGTAGATGCTGGATTTGAACATACAATAAAAAAATCAGTTGAAGATGAAATACTGAAAGATATTATTTATGTATAATAAACGGTTACTGTTATAGTTATCTGATATAATGGAATCTATTAATGCAATTAATGATTACATTGTATCAATTACATTTGAAGAATTTTCCAGAGACCGTAAAACGCATATGGCTGTAATTTGCGAATTTGAAATTATTGATGAAGCAGTAAAAAACATACCAAATACAATTACACTACAATATCCTGATATCCAGCGGAGAGACATTGTTGATTTTCGTAATCTCCTTATTCATCAATACTGTGGTGTTGACTTAGAAATTGTATGGAAAACAATCCACGAAGATTTACCAGCATTAAAAAATGCAATTCACAATATAGAAAAAAATTTATAATAAAAAATCAGAGAGCATCTAACTCTCTGATTTTTTATAATGAAACAATATTTTTCTTCATTAAAACACAATATTTACCCCTGTCATGATGAAATGGCGTTCTGGTGTGCCTGATGGATAGGCATCACCGGGTAAAAATAATCCATAATTAGCAAAGAGCGAAAGGTCATAATATATGGGCCAGCGCAGCATAACATCAACAGCCTGTCCTACAAAGCTTTCCGGTAAATCTGCCTCACCACTACCGATAGGCGATTCTTTTTCATCCTTCATGTAGTATGAATAGTAAAAAACAAGGTTCATAGCCTTTATCCGGTCCCCAAACTTGTAGAATGGAGAAAATCCCAGACCAGGGCGGATAACATGTAAATTTCCCAGTTGTGGACGCAGTGCAAAACCACCTATAAATGTACCAAAGTACATAAATCGATTATCATCGTCTAATGTATTACCGGTTGCATTGCTGTAGCTTGTGGCATCTTTATCGCCTGAACCATAAGCATACTGTAAGTTAATGAAAGGCTTGTAGGCAACATCCCAGTAATAGCGTAAACCTGCTAATACTGCCATTGCTTCGATATCGTTTTCTTCCTCCACACCTGGCGCTATTGTAGCATACGATGTTCCCATCTGATATACATACTCAGCGTAATATGTCAGCTTATCGCTTATTACACCCTTAACGCCTGCACCAATATATTGTGCGTCATAATCAGATTTAACATCATCCTCATCCTGCTTGTCTATCTCCATAAGGCCGTACATATAAAATGTATTGTTATACAAAAAATCTTTGGAATACTGTGCCGATGCAAAGATGCGCTTTGCTCCATCGGCAATATCACGTGAGCTTAATCCATAAGGGTTGTCATCCTTATTGAGCAGCCCGCTGTACATGCCAAATGCTTTAAGGTCGCCAAATCTGGTATACAGCTGCACCTCGCCGCCATCACCGCGGCCATTTAACACAAGCCCCGCACCGGTAACATAATATTTTCTTCCCAGTACCAGCCGAAGGTTATTTTTTATAACAGGGATGGTTACTGCAGCGATGTCCAGATCAAATACATTGCTTGTGTTGTCAATATCAACATCATCCTCACGTATAACTGCAAGATAGCTGTCCTTAACGCGAACATAGAGGCTGGCACCTGACCATAAGGTAGTGGTTAACCATATCCTTGCCGTGGTGACAGACGTCATCAAATCAGTATCTGATGTACGCTGGTCCATGACCACAGGGGTAATCCATCCTCCATAATTTAAGGTAAACGGTTGCAGTGGTTTTTCGGCAACTGCTAAATCAGGGTCAGCGGCAACATCGGGCAGAGGAATATATTCTTCCTGTGCAAAAAGGAGGGTGCCATAATGAACAGTAACTATCGCCAAAAATAATAGTAGTATTTTTTTCATTCCTCGCCTCCAAACCTGCCCATGATCTCTATGAGTTCAACACCGCTGAGTTTATAATGCTCCCCAGCCTTTGAGGGCAGGTACCCTGCTGCGATACAGGCAAAAACTGCATAGCGCTGACCGCCAAATATATTGAACATAAGCGAGTGCTTTATATTTGCCTGCTTTGCCATCATGTACGCAACAATACCCATTGTGACCGGCGTATTGGGATCATAGAGGCGTGGGAGGATTCCCTTTTCAAGGAGCATGGGAGCATCCTTTTCATAAACGGTTATGCTTCCTACCGTGGAGAACATAAACAGCTTTACTGCATCTTCAACTGTTGCCTGTGTTTTTTGTGATATATTGACTGCAACGATAGCGCTCTGCGAAAATCCAGCGGTTGCAACAAACAAACACACTATTGTAATAGAGATGATTCGCATAAAACCTCCTTTGTTGGTATAACCTCACCCCCTGCCCCCTCTCCTTAGTAAGAAAAGGGGTGCCCTCGCCCCGGGATGTTTCCCTCTCCTTTACAAGGAGAGGGATTAAGGGTGAGGTTATCATTGCCATATTAAATTCACATCTACTGTTGCATTCCCCTCGGTGTTATCCAGTATATCGGCTGGCGTCTGGGTGGAATCTACAAGCTGGTCGCCATACTGATTAAGAATATCCCTTTCTTCATCGGTAAGATTGTTTGGATTCAACCTCCCAATAAAATTATTCTGCATGGGATTGCTTACATTATCTGAACGCGGGTCACCTTCTTTCTTGTTATATCCTAAACCGCCTCTTACATTTCTATTTTCGCCATTGGACATTACATTGAGCTGTCCCTCGGGGACAAATACCTGCATACCAAAAAGTGGACCATTACTGGTATTCTGTTCCGTACCCCGCACCGACGATGTTGCAACCGGCGTGGTAATTAAAAAGCTTGTTTTTACCTTTGGAAGTTTCTTTACCTTAGCATTGATACTGCCATATTTTAATCCAATACTGTTTGTTGATGCATCCTGTGTGGCAATATTTTTATATACTTTTATAAGCGTCAGCGCCTTTATGGTTACCATATGTCCGTCAATATCAAGCACAGCCTGCGATTTTGTACCGGTTTGTATGCGCGTACCTTCCTTAAGCTGCTGTCCCTTTTTCAGCGGTTTGTATGCGCCACCATCGCTGTACAGGGCATCGCCTTTAACGCTTACCACCGTAATGGCAGCAAATGCAGAGCTTGCTGTAAACACAAGCGCTACGGTAACAACAAGTAATGTATTGAAAAGCTTCATTGGTTTCCTCCTTAATAAATTAATACAATCTACTTTTTTATCCATAATTTTCCATTTGATTATTATCTAAGGTGTATAAATATACTCAACTGGACTTCCCTGTCCATATTGGTTATATCCAACTGCTCTGTATGATACAGTTTCTGATTCATCAAAATCATATTCCCAATCGCTACACTCTTCATTATAAACGAATTGATTTTTGTCTACTCTTTGCAAAAAATTCCATGTTTCCCCTAAATCATTGGATATATACAGCATAACAAAATCCAATAAATTAATATCATCATTATAATATCCTAGCACAAACCCATCATTACAATTATAGCCAACATATAAATCACTTACCAGTACCAGTTTTCCCATTTCAATATTCAGCGTAACCTGCTGCCCTGCTGAAAGGTCAACCGTTGCTATACCGCCATAAAATCTAAAAAGGTCAGAATCTAATGCAACCACTTCAAAGGTACGCTGACTGCCTGCTGGCACATCCAGAGTTATCCTGCCCGTTGTCGTTGGTATTGTTTCAGTTATCGTCCCCATATCTGAAGCAGAGATAGTAACTTCTATACTGTTAATTTGTTCAACTAATTCAATAGGAACCGGATCGGCCTTTACTGCCTGTGACAAGGTAATCCATGCAATGAGCTTATCCAGCATGGAAAGCTGTGCCTGTTTGCGAATGCCGGTGTCAATGGTGACGGTGGCAGTGTCACCCGAGCTGCATGATAGCATGCCTGCAACTATTAATGTAATGACTATTACCATGGTATGTCGTTTCATTGGTTTTTCCTCCATTAGTTTAGTGTAACCTCACTCCTGCCCTTCACTTCAGCAAGTTCAATGACCGCATCTCAACACATTGAACGGCCTCTTTTGTGTATCGTGGAAGGTTGTCCGGTGTTGCCCGAGCATGATTGCCAAACAAAATCAAAGCAGAAGGTAGGAAATATGTAGCATGAGTTATTGCCGCACCATTATGTTAAAAGAGCTGGTAAACAAATGCTATTTGCCTATATATACCCTGCAATAGCCAATGAAGTGTAACAATTATGAACAATTTATGCAATACTTTTTTTTGTTTTTTAAAAAAATGTACAATAAGTCTATACGGATTTTTTATTGTAGCGACGTTATGCCTGGAGTCGTTACCCATGCTCTTTTTATTTATTTTATTACTTGACATCATTTTTTATATAGTTTATTTTTATCCAATCTTTTTTTGAATAAATACCTGTCAGTAACCATGCTGTATGGTATGTTTTACTGCACATGAATAAACGATAGTAAATCAACAGCACTTGTCAAAAAAGATGTTGACCACGTTGCTGTTATGGACATACTCATTGATTATAATTACAATGGAGGTCACATGAAGAGGCTTAATTACCTTCTCCCTGTTTTCATTATTGCAATTGTTTTTTGTTTTTCCGGCTGTGGTTATAACAAACTGCAGATGCTTGAAGAAGAGGTATTTAAAGCTTACGGTGATTTAGAATCAGCATTACAGCGCAGGGCTGATCTTATCCCCAACCTGGTTGCTACTGTCAAGGGCTATGCAGCGCACGAAAAACAAACACTGCAGGCAGTGATAGAAGCGCGGGCAAAAGCCACTTCGGTACAACTATCGCCAAAGGATTTAAGCAATCCTGAAGCCATTGCAAAATTTCAAGCTGCTCAGGGTGAGCTTTCCAGCGCGTTAGGCCGCCTCATGGTTGTTATTGAACGCTATCCCAATCTTAAAGCTGATGCCCATTTTACCGACCTTATGCATCAACTTGAAGGCACTGAGAACCGAATCAATGTGGCACGTCAGCGTTACAACGAAGCGGTAAAAGAATTTAACTATAATATACGAAAGTTCCCGTATAATCTTACTAATATGATTTTGCTTAACCTGGAACGCAAAGAATATTTTAAAGCCGAGGAAGGAGCAAAAACGGCTCCTGAAGTTTCTTTTGAGTAGCGATAGTTACTATGAAAAATTTGGTTGCACAATATATTACTCAGGACGATGCACAGCAGATTATAAGCACTGTTAAGAAGGTGGAAAAGAAAACCAGCGCTGAGATTGTTCCCATGATTGTTAATGCAAGTTTCCACTATCCGCTTGCAAGTGTGTATGCTGCTGCGGCGTTATCATTACCCGTAGCAATTGCACTGACCTATTATATAGCACCTCTCTTTTACTATAGCAGGGATAACATGTGGGTTTTTATTGCATTGTTTTCACTGCTGTTTCTTGTATTTAAAGGAACTATCGCCCGAAATATTTTTCTTTTGCGCCTTTTTTTAAATCCGCATGAGGTAGAAGCTGAGGTAAAAGAGGCTGCCACCACTGCCTTTTATAAAAATGGTTTATATAAAACAGCCGATAAAAATGGCGTACTTATTTATATATCACTGCTGGAAAAGCGTGTCTGGATATTAGCCGATGAGGATGCCCATAAAAAGATTGGACAGGAATTCTGGGATAACTGCGTTGCCACCATTATTGACGGAGTAAAGAAAAAACAGTTTGTACCTGTTTTATGTACTGTTATAGAAACAATTGGCAACAAATTGTCAACATTGTATCCCTGCAAAAGTGATGATATTGATGAGCTTAAAAATATAATTATTGGTGATAGCCAATGAGATGGTTTGTAACTGTATGTATGACAATCATTATGCTTAGCTCCTCTGGCTATTCACAAGATAGCACCACGGTTTCAATCCCACCTTTGAAAGGCCGGGTTAATGACTATGCAGGTATCCTCAATGAACAAACCGAAAGTACACTTGAAACAAAGTTAGCTCAACTGGAAAAGGAGGATTCGACGCAGGTTGTTGTAGCAACCGTATCCTCAATTGGTGACGAAGACATTGAATCATATTCTATACGGTTAGCTGAAACATGGAAAATTGGACAAAAGGGACTGGATAACGGGGTTATCATTTTAGTGGCACGTGATAACCGTCAGGTGCGAATTGAGGTTGGTAAAGGGCTTGAAGCAACTCTTACCGACCTTTTAGCAGGCAGGATTATAGATTACATCATGCTACCTCATTTTAAAAATGGCGATTATGACACTGGCATATCACAGGCTGTTGATGCTATCATTGACATTGTAAAAGGTACATTTGATGCCAGCACATTAGAAAAAAAGAAATCGGTTTCTGACTATGCAACATTTTTTTGGATTGCATTTATCTTTATGATAATGGTTGGTTCATTGGGAAGATTGCTCAGTGGTATTGTAAGTGCAATTGCCCTCCCCATTATTGGTTTATTCTTTTCATTTGGATTTCCTGCACTTGTAATCCTTGCCGTTATGGGTTTTTTTACAGGGTTTATTCTTGCTTCAATATCGCGTATACAGGGTGGTTTTTTTTCCGGTGGTGGAAGTTCATCAGGCGGTTTTTTTTCCGGTGGTGGAGGCTTCAGCGGAGGCGGCGGCAGCTTTGGCGGCGGCGGTGCTTCAGGTAGCTGGTAAATCATAAATAAAGAGATTATTATTTAAAGGATACGATTTTACAATTATTTTTTTGTTTGATAGTTCATACAATAAAGGACTTGCAATGTATTTAGGACTTGACGTTGGCGGCACACATACTGACACAGTAATTATTGACAATTCAGGAGTTATAGCAAAGTCAAAGATTGCGACCACTCATGATAATCTATTAAGCTGCATAACAGATTCTTTTTCCGCAGTTTTGGCCAATGTTGATCCATCAAAGATACAGCGTGTCAATTTAAGCACCACTCTTACAACAAATGCAATTATACAAAATAAATGTGAAAAAGTTGGGATGTTTGTCAGCGGTGGTCCCGGCATACATCCTGCATCATATAGTATTGGTGACTTCTACTATATCATAGACGGACAGATTGATCACCGGGGTACTGAAATAACATTGCTTAATCTAAAACAGCTGGATAAAGCCATAAAGAAGTGTAAAAAGAAAGGCATCAAAGTGTATGCGGTTATTTCTAAATTTTCCACTCGCAATCCCGAGCATGAGCAATTAATAGCACAAAAATTGGGCGATGTTGATTTTATAAGTGTAGGGCATAGAATCTCAGGGAACTTGAATTTTCCACGGCGTATAGCAACCGCGTATTATAACACAGCAGTATGGCGGCTGTATAATTCATTTTCATATGCCGTTGCGGAAAGCCTCCGTGCATGGGGGGTGACAGCTCCTGTCAATATACTCAAAGCTGATGGAGGCACCATCCCGTTGCATATCTCGCAAACCATGCCGGTAGAATCAATTTTATCAGGGCCGGCTGCCAGCGTTATTGGGACCATGGCTCTGTGTAACATAACTGAAGATGCTGTAATGCTTGATATTGGTGGTACAACATGTGACATTGCCCTTTTTGCCGATGGTGCGCCATTAATTGAAAAAGACGGCATACGTATAGATGACAGAAATACGTTAGTGCGTTCACTTAAAACAAAATCAATTGGAATAGGCGGCGATTCGGTCATTAAAATAAATGGCACTTCCGTTACTACCGGACCCGAACGGCTTGGCATGTCAATGGCAGAAGGCGGTAACAATCCAACTATTATTGATGCATTAAACGTATTGAAAAGAATAAACTTTATGGATACATCACGCTCAATGGAAGGATTACTTGCGCTGGGAAAAAAATATCGTTTAAGTGTTGATGATATAGCAAATGCAGCAATTACATATGCCATGGATGTTATCTATAATGCAGTTATGGCAATGATAGAAGAGGTCAATGCAAGGCCCGTTTATACAATATACGAATTTTTACAGGGCAAGGTTATTAAACCAAAAACTATCTACCTTATTGGTGGACCTGCAAAAACTTTATCAAACATTATTGCCCGGCGTTTTGGATTAAACGTTAAGGTGCCACAGCACTGCCAGGTAGCTAATGCCATTGGTGCAGCAGTTGCCCGCACTACTGTTGAGATTGAGCTCTTTGCAGACACACAGCGTTGTCGCCTTCTTATTCCTAATTTAGAGGTTAATACCCGTATCCCGGCTGGCTATACCCTTGATAATGCTATTGACGATGCTAAAAACTATATGATACAGTATTTAACAACACTGGGAGTTGATGAAAAAGAGCGAGAAATAGAAATAGTTGATACGTATTCCTTCAATATGGTAAAGGGATTTGAAACTGTAGGGAAAAATATCCGTGTACGATGTCAGGTTAAACCCGGTATTTTGCATCAATGTAAGGATATATTGAAGATATGAAAGCACAATCATCCTTAGGTGTTGTATTTTTCCCGGCTTTTGACTGGGCAATCCATCCTCTTCATCCTGAACGTGAGGAGCGGTTATTGTATACACTGGATCAGCTTAATGAAGAAGGTATTTTTGATGTTGAAGGTATTACGCAGTATAAGCCAGGTCTTGCAACACCGGAAGATATTATGCGTACGCATTTTTGCTTTCCTGATGTATCCAGTGTAACCACCGAGTCACATCTCATATCTGCAGGTGGCACCATAAAAGCAGCAGCACTGGTGCTTGATAAGATTGTTAACAAATCGTTTGCATTGGTGCGCCCCCCGGGTCATCATGCAATGAAAGTGGTACACGGTGCACGCGGTTTTTGTAATATCAACATCGAAGCGGTTATGGTTGAATATATCCGTGAAAACTATCCTGTAAAAAAAATTGCTATAGTTGATACTGATTGCCATCATGGTGATGGAACACAGGATATTTACTGGCATGATAAAGATATACTGTACATCTCACTACATCAAGATGGAAGAACACTATACCCTGGTACCGGTGCCATCCATGAATTAGGCGGTCCCAACGCACTGGGAACAACCATAAACATTCCACTGCCACCCAATACATCCGACGAGGGTTTTTTAATGGCAATGAAGCGGGTAGTACTACCAATATTGAAAGACTTCAACCCCGACATTATTATTAACTCAGCCGGGCAGGATAATCATTACTCTGATCCAATAACCAATATGAATTTTTCAGCATCCGGGTATGCACAATTAACGGATATGCTCAATGCTGACATAGCAGTACTTGAAGGAGGTTACTCTATTCAGGGTGCGCTGCCCTATGTAAATTTAGGTATTACACTGGCTATGGCAGGTCTTGATTATTCATATGTGCACGAGCCTGATTATGCAATAAAAGATCTAACCCAGGATCATGAAATAACAAAATATATTAAAAAACTGTGCGATAAGGTTCTTCAGCGATATGAAGAATGCAAGAAGCCTTCATTTAAGCTTATGCCAGGAAATTATGATGTTCGCAAAAAAGAGATCTACTATGATACGGACAATATCCACGAGATGCAACTTGAATCTATCATGGTATGTGATCAATGCCGCGGAGTATTGAAGATTGAAACCACTTCATCGGTAAACCCCTTGTGTCTGGGCATTGAAATTCCCTCAGGCGCATGTGACCAATGTATTAACGAAGGCTATCGCCTGCTTGACCATGCGCTGGCAGGCAATAGATATAAATATGTTCAACTCATTGACAGAATAAACAAGAAATACGTTATGTATTAAGAAATAAACAGCATCTCCCACAGTCTTGGAAATGGCCACAGGTTATCACTTGCTACTGTCTCTATCAAATCTACTTTACTTCGCAAAGCTTCCATCTGCAATTTAACGTCATATGCATACAGTTTTGCCTGCTCTATCTCATCATGCATTGCCGTAGCCTTCTCAATTAATCTGGAAAGTTTATCTGCCTCTTTTATGATATCATTGCTTAATGCAGCAACCGTTTCACACAATTGCTTTTGTGCATCTAACGGCGCTCTGTCGCCCAGAAGATCTTTAATCCGCAAACAGGACGAAGCTATTGAATTTTGATAACGCAATGCTGCCGGTATTACCTTTGTCTTTACCATATCCAGAAGTGTTTTTGCTTCTATATCAATTTCCTTTATATACCGTTCCAGCCTGATAGTATAGCGCGCTTCCAGCTCAACCGTTGAAAACACACCGTATTTGTTAAAAAGTTCTTTAGCTTTATCTGTAACTAAATCCTCCAGAGCCTCAGCAGTAACCTTCTTATTGGGCAATCCCCGTTTTGCTGCCTCTTTCTCCCATTCTTTTGAATAATTATCCCCCATAAAAAGGATAGGTTTCACTGTTTTAAACTCTTCCCGGATAACATCAATGGCTGCCTGCCTTACATCGCCACTCTTTGTTCCAATTTTATCAGCAAGTATATCAAGGCTTTCAGCTACAATAGTGTTGAGTATTGTAATCGGTAATGCTATGGATTGCGAGGAGCCTACAGCCCTGAACTCAAACTTATTGCCGGTAAAAGCAAAAGGCGATGTGCGGTTGCGGTCGGTATTATCCTTACTTAGCACAGGCAGTGTTGAAAGCCCCATGTCAATAATAGCCTTATTGGTAGCCTTTGTTATAACACCCTGTTCTATGTCATATAAAATCTTTGTTAGCTGCTCGCCTAAAAATACTGAAATAATTGCAGGTGGAGCCTCATTTGCACCTAATCGGTGATCATTGCTGCTGGAAGCGATAGATGCGCGTAGTAAATCAGCATGATAATATACTGATCGTATGGTTGCCGTTAAAAAAACTAAAAACTGAACATTATCCTGCGGTGATTGACCGGGATTAAGCAGGTTATTGCCAAAATTATCTGACAATGACCAGTTACAATGCTTCCCTGAACCATTGATACCTGCAAAAGGTTTTTCATGAAGAAGTGCCGCAAGCTTATGTTTTTGGGCAACACGCTTTAATGTTTCCATAATTAAATGGTTATGGTCAACAGCAATATTAGCTTCTTCAAATATTGGAGCTATTTCATACTGGGCGGGAGCAACTTCATTGTGACGTGTTTTTGCAGGAATCCCCAATTTATATAATTCTTCTTCCACATCATGCATATATGAAAGTATCCGCTCCTTAATGCTCCCAAAATAATGATCCTCCAGTTGCTGTCCTTTTGACGGTGGAGCGCCAATCAGGGTGCGCCCGGTTAACGCAAGGTCCGGACGTTTATAATAGTAATCCATATCTATAAGAAAATACTCCTGCTCAGGACCAAGGGTTGCTAAAACTCTAGTTGCTTTATCATTTCCCAGCAGGCGCATCATGTGCAAAGCACTTTTATTTAAAACATTTATTGAACGCAGCAAAGGTGTTTTATTGTCAAGAGCCTCACCGGTATATGACAAAAAAACTGTTGGAATACACAGTGTGGCACCAATTCCATTGCGTAAAATAAATGCAGGGCTTGATGGATCCCATGCAGTATATCCGCGCGCCTCAAAGGTTGAACGCAAGCCTCCACTGGGGAAACTTGAAGCATCTGGTTCACCTTTGACAAGCTGGCTTGCTGAAAACCGTTCAATAGGTATTCCTTCCTCGGTCAATTCAATAAATGAGTCATGTTTTTCAGCAGTTGTCCCCGTCATTGGCTGGAACCAATGACAAAAGTGGGTAGCACCTTTATCTATTGCCCATTCCTTCATTGCATGCGCAACCGTCTGTGCTATCTCAGTATCAAGCTTATCAGCTTCTTTTATACAGTTCATCAGCTTTTTACAAACATCTGCCGGTAATTTCTGACGCATCACGTCAAAATTAAATGTGTCTTCGCCATAGTATTGAGACACCGGGACCTCCTTTTCCCTTGCCACCACATACTCACGCTCAGATGCAATATTCTTAACAAATCGTTTCATTGTATACCTCGTTATAATGTTAGTGTAACAGCTACAATGTATAGCAACACAAAATTATTCGCAATAAAAGTCAAGAGCTTACCTCACAATACAGGCATAAATGCTACATATTTAACATTTCTGTAACACGTAAATGGTAAATAATAATGCATGGGCGATAGTTCCTTTGATTATTCAATTGCCTGAAAAAATTCAACCATAATTTTTTACTTGTAATCATAAAGCCATCAACTGATATAGAATGTATCATAACCGGGAATCCCCCGTTGAGATTAGTCATCAGGTCATTTTTTCTGAATATGCATGAACAGTGCATCAATAGAGTTAATATAAGAGAGGCACTCATGTTTTTTGTTAAAAAATGTATCACCTATTTTGTCATTCCACCAGGGATATTTATAATGTTATTCATTATCAGTGGTTTGCTGTCAAAGCGACGAATAGCTTCAATTACTGCATTTGTTTCGGCTTTTCTGCTTTACGGATTATCTATTGAACCGATAAAAGATTTTCTTGTATACCCTTTAGAAAAACAGTATATAGCTTCCATGTGCATACCTTCCCTATCGGGAAAAAATGCGTATCAGGGTGATGTTGCTAAAAAACTTACGACTATTGATGCTATCGTTGTGCTTGGAGGCGGTGTTTATGAAAATGGCACACTGAAAGAAGATTCGGCTAACAGGATGTTTGCCGGCTATAGCACCTATGCTTTAACACACAAAACATTGATACTATCCGGAGGGTCAGCTATTGGTAATGTCAGGGAAAGTAACATCATATATACCATGCTTTCACAACTCAATGTCAATAAAAATAAAATCATCATTGAAAACACCAGCAGAGACACCCTGGAAAATGTCCATAATGTTATGAAAATATGCAAAAACAACGGGTGGCATCGTATAGCCCTTATTACCTCAGCCTACCATATGCCACGAGCTGTTAAACTGTTTCATGCCTCATCACTGCATGTTGAACCTGTACCCACCGATTCCAAGCTGGATTTGCACTATACTGTTTACAGCTTCATGCCAAAATTTTCAAGCCTTGGGAATTCATCAAAGGCTATACGGGAATACATTGCGCTTATAGTTTTATATATAATGGGGAATTGATAAACAATAACTATCGCCACCATTAAAGTATTTTTGATTTATCCATGGGCCTTTCCCACATCACCGGTTAAGCATCCAATTTCCATAAACAGCCTGTTTTGCGGAACCGGTATTCCAAATAGCCTTGTTTCTATAAGTTCGGTTATAATGCCGCACTGCTTAACAGTATCAAGGTAAGCATACCGAGTTGTGGCGCCGCCTCTGGTTTTTATGACACCTGATTGTAGTATCTGTATCCCCGCTTCGTTAACGCGTTTCATTTTGCTGTCATACGATAGCACCAGAGAACCTACATGATGTATACCACCGCCACGTTGTATACATTCAGAATAAATACACTCATCGCCACCTTTAAGCTCTATAAGCTCTACCTCCATACCCTTGTGAAAAGCTAACACAATATCAACATCAATGGATATGTTATTACCCCTGTACAGTGTTGTATGTTCAACTGTCCCTGACCTGAACCATGGACCAATACCCAGTAACGCAGTATAGTGATGAACAGCATCAGGAATAGATTGTACTACTATCCCTAACTGATTAATTTTTGGAAGACAAATGCTTTGTTTATTTGCAGAAAATGACACATCCATATACACCTCACCGACAATGAAAAAGCTAAGAGCCCTATAGACGTTTCTATTGTCAAATAATACCCTGTGTGGCAGTATTTAGCAAATAAAATAATTCTTTACTTTTATTATCTCATTCAATAAGATGATTAACACTATACTGGAGGTTTGTTATGAGTAAAACAAAAAAGATACTTATTGGAATAGCTATTGTCATTGTTGCTTTAGTATTAGCCATATTTCTTTTTATAAAGAATCTTGCAAAATCAGGGGCACCCCAGTATTCGGGGCAGATACAGTTAAATGGGTTGCAGCAACCGGTGCAGGTGTATCGTGATGAATACGGCATACCGCATATCATTGCAAAAAATGAAATGGACCTTTACCGGGCAACAGGATTTGTGATGGCACAGGACAGAATGTGGCAGATGGATTTGCTGAGGCGTGTTACATCAGGACGGTTGTCAGAAATATTTGGCAAGGACATGGTTGATACCGACGTGCTTATGCGAGCATTACGCATGCCTCAAAAATCAAGGTTTGTTATTTCACAAACTGACAAAAAAGTTATTGCCCATCTGGAAGCATTTGCTGATGGCGTTAATCAGTATCTTGAAAAGCATAAGAATAACCTCCCTCTTGAATTTAAAATTTTAGGATACACCCCTGAAAGCTGGAAGGTTGAGGATAGCGTCAATTTAATAGGCTATATGGCATGGGACCTTACCATGCCGTGGACCACCGAAACAGTACTGTATAAGATATGGAAAAAGGTGGATGATGCTCACATTAAGGCTCTGACCCCGGATGTAAAGTATATTACCAATGTGGTGTTTCCTTCATTTGCAACAAATAATCTACCGGAACTATCAAACACCATACTGCCGGCTACTGAAAAATTAGTATCACTGGGCGCAGGCGTATTTTCAGCAAGTAACAATTGGGCAGTATCAGGTAAAAAGAGTACAACCGGTAAACCCATCCTTGCCAATGACATGCACCTTGGACTGTTTATCCCCGGTATATGGTATCAGATAAACCAGATAGTAGAAGGTAAACTTAATGTAACAGGTGTTGCAATTCCGGGACAGCCGTGCATTATATGCGGGCACAATGAATATATTGCATGGGGCATGACCAATGTCATGGTAGATGATATGGACTTTTATCTTGAAAAGATAAACCCCGCTAATAAGTACCAATATATGCTGAATGGCAAGTGGAAAGATATGACTGTGGTAAAAGAAGAAATAAAAATCAAAGGTGAGACGCCTGTCATACAAGAAATTTTATTTACTCATCGCGGTCCCGTTGTAACCGATTTTAAGAAGATGCAGGATGTCATTTCAATGCGCTGGATGGGGAATGAACCAAGCAATGAACTGTTAACCGTGTATATGCTTAACCATGCAAAGAACTGGAATGACTTTACCAATGCAATACGCCACTTCCGTTCCGTCAGTCAGAACATTGCGTATGCCGATGTTGAAGGAAACATTGGATTATATTCAGCCGTGGGCATCCCTATCAGGAAGGGCAATCCCATGATGATAAATCCAGGCTGGACCACTGAGTATGATTGGCAGGGGCTGGTACCATTTGAACGGCAACCTCATAGCTTTAATCCAGAAGAAGGGTATATCGCCTCGGCAAATAATAAAACCGTTAAGGAAAATTATCCCTATTATATCAGTTACTGGTATGAAATGCCATGGCGCTATAACCGTATAACAAAGCTTTTAACACAAAAGGAAAAGTTGTCAGTGGACGATTTTAAAACCATTCAAACCGACCAGATATCCGAATTAGCCCTGATATGGAAACCTTTACTGTTACATTCTATTCAAGGAATTATTGAGGGCGATAGTAACTCGTTAAACAATTATAAAGATGTATACACGCTGTTGAAAGATTGGAACGGCAGTTATTCTTCTGAAAGCATTGCCGCTTCAGTTTTTGATACATTCTACATAAAGCTGGTACACAATATTTTTTACGATGAGCTGGGTAACACCTATGACGAACTTGCAAAAGAGAGGGTGCTGGTAAACCTTTTTATTGATACCATACGACTTAACAACGGTTCATTATGGTGCGACGATGTTACCACACCGCAAAAAGAAAATTTTAGCGATATGATTGCAAAAAGCCTGAATGACACTATCAGCACACTAACTGATAGCTATGGAACTAACGTCAACAAGTGGAAATGGGGCAATATGCATAAGTTAGTGTTAAAACATCCATTAGGCGAGGTAAAACTGTTAGACTGGTTATTCAACTATAATCGCGGGCCATATCCTGTTGGAGGTAGCTTCCACACTGTTTGTCCATACTCATATAAACTTACCAATCCGTTTGTCATTACCGATGGTGCTTCAGAGCGTCATATTTTTCCAATGCACAATCTCAATGAATCGCTTACAGTCATACCAACAGGTACCAGTGGAAATGTAACAAGTCCCTACTATTGCGATCAAACATCATCATATGTTGGGATGCACTATCATAACGATTATATTGACAGTGAGTTGATAAAACGTACCGGTAAATATTTATTACAGCTTACTCCATAGAGTTACAGCGGCAATAATCCAGACAATATGTACTGATGCTGTCTGGATTATTGCCGGGATTATTGGTGAAAGGTATTTTTTGTTTTTTTGAGTATTGATGGTGGTGGTCCCCAGTAAAACTGGCAGCATTGTATACCTTCTTCAAGAAATACCCCAAAAGAATAACCGCTAAAACGATAGTTATCGGTATTATCAGTTTTTTCTAAAGCTTCTATAAAATCATAGAGATAGTTCTCCATGCAAAAAGCTATTATCTTAGCCAGTGACATCTTCCATAGCTTCTTAACATCAAGAAAAAATTCATACTCATTTTCTAATAATACTAAATGTAGCCTCTTCCATTCAGCTATTCCTCGCTGTCTATATGTTAATCGGGAATAAGGCTTGTTAGGCACAATCTTATGTGTAGCAACAAAGTTAATAAATGAAACTATAAATGTCCGTATTGACATGTCATATTTTTCAGCATGATTCATTATTTCATCCAGATGCTCATAGGATATACATGTCGTTGTTTCAAGATTCATACAATTCCCCCCTAAAAAATATTTGATTTAAGAATATAACAATTAAAAAATAGTATATAAAAGAGTTGTAGTTAGTTTTAAAAATCATTAAATGCTTATTCGTAATCTCTGAAATCTATATACACCTGTGCCATCCCAACAACTGTTCCAGTAGAAATATCAATAATCTTTGCCACTACTAATGCTTTTTTCCCATAATAGGTTGTGCCAGTAATAGCATAATCAGCACCCATTATCGTCCCAATTTCTATGAAATTTTTTTCTTCAATTACACCTGCAGTAATAAGAGTTTTTTCCTTGATAATGCTATCAATACGGTTGCGTTCAACCAGAATCCATTGATATCCCAGCAATTTTGCCTGAATAAGATCAGCCATTTTTTTACCAAAAGTTGTTGGTTTACCTTTTGGACCTCCAAAGGGCATTATTGCTACTGTAACCTTTTCTGTGATGGTAATCTTTTTTAAAATAGATATCAATGATTCAGAAAGTACTTTTGCTGCTTCTTCAGGTTGTTTCACAACTGGTATATCACCGGTTGTTGCACATGCTAATGCATTAACTAACATCACTATTATTGCTATTTCCAATTTCAATTTTAAGCTCATAAATTTTATTTTTTATCCATCAGGCTTTACTAAATAATTTTTTACCATTCGTTTCCTAAACGTTTTACTCCATCATTGCTGTTTTCATGTATTTTTTCTATTACCTTTAATCCCAATTACAGATGTTTTTGTGCAAAAACATTAAACACTAAACCTGCACTTTTTTTGCTTTTAATACCGCCCTTTTTAAGGGTAAATTTAATCCACTACCCGGCATTTACTTTTGCGCCTGTCATTGATGGAAAGTCGTCCATCTATCATTGGAAATTACACAGTTGAATGTATGATCCAAA
Organism: Spirochaetia bacterium UBA2205; assembly: GCA_002328585.1. Lineage (GTDB taxonomy): Bacteria > Spirochaetota > UBA4802 > UBA4802 > UB4802 > UBA4802. The sequence goes on along the minus strand of DCUV01000063.1, from coordinate 10,384 downwards.
ATCTACAATTGATGAATCTGATAAACCACAATAGCGTTCTAAAGTTGTTCGAGCATTGGAATCCGGACGTAAGTTCATGCTATTATCGTGTGAGAATTACAGGGTATTGTATAATTGTATAAACGGTAAAACAACCTTGTCACTGAATACATGATTCTAACAATAGATACCAACCATCATGTCACCTCTATCAAAGTTTTTGCACTTATACATGAAGTAACATACAAGTTTTATTGTTACTATCATAGGTACATATTGTTTATAATGCAATCACAAAATTTTCAGTAACTATCGCACAAAAAACCCTGGTAAGTGCCGCGTCTTTTTAATTCATCCTCAATTGCTTTAATGACTGTTCCTTTATGCAAACCCCATGAAGGTGCCACCAGCATGTCTTTCAACTGATCTCCCGATAACCTGTGAATGATAATATCATCACGGAGACGCTCAATAAAATCACATACATACGAAACATACTGTTTGCATGACAAAAGGGGAAGTGCACCGGTGTTATATATCATTGCCAATGGCGTTCCTTTTATAACATGGAGATGATGAATCTTTACCCCTTTTACCGGAAGCCTGCTTATTTTATTGGCGGTTTCCATCATATCATCCCAGCTTTCGCCGTGTATACCCAGAATAACATGTACACATACATCAATGCCGCGGATAACAGCACGATGTATGGCATCAACCGTCTGGCTATACGTATGCCCTCGTTGCAGCCATTGCAGGCTTTTATCATGCACACTTTGCAAACCTATCTCAAGCCATAGCTCAAAGTTTTCTTTTTTGTACTGTGCAATTAAATCAAGCACATCATCAGGAAGACAATCCGGGCGTGTCCCTATCATAAGCCCAATGACATTGTCAAACTGCAATGCTGTATCATAAAGCTCTTTTAATAACGCCACCGATGCATGGGTATTGGTATATGCCTGAAAATAAGCAATATACTTTTGAGCATACAATCCACGATGAAAGCCATCAATGGCAGATTGCATTTGCTGGTGTATTGATTGTGTGCTGTTTGCTGTAGGTGATGCTGAACCTTCCGAACAAAAAATACACCCATTACTGTTTATGGTGCCATCACGGTTGGGGCATCCCAGATTAGCATTTATGGAAAGTTTAAAAATTTTTGTATTATACTTAGCAAATAAATAATCCCCAAAAAAAAGGTACGGCTTGCCATACCAGTTTCCACGCCTATAATGATTTGCTTTTTTCTTTTGATACACAATATGAATTCTTTAAATACATCTGATTTTGATATTTATACGGATTAAGTTTAACAATTGTTACACGCTTTACACTTTTAATGTTCCCTTTAGGGGTTAGCTGTACTATGTATATACCCTCTTTTGTGGGATTTTCAAATCTTTTTTTGCCTGCTTTTATTTTTGAAGAAGCAAACTGCTGCGTTAGCTTTTTTAGCATAGCATCATCGCATCTCAGGGCGTTGTAGATTGCTTCGCTAATTGTTATATCTTTTTTTAGTACAATGAGCACTGGTGTCGTAATGGATGATGGAGACGGATTAACCACCTTTGCAGGTATAGGATGTTGCATAGCATAATCTTTCCGGGGAGGTGTTTCTTTCAAAACCCTATACTCTGTTCTGTACGCTTTCCTCATTTCATAAAAAACCGGTGAGCGGCTTATTAAACTTATAGCTTTACGCATGCTGATTTTTGCCTTCCGGATCTGACCTTTCTTTTTCAATTGCAAAGTTTTAGCATATAATGTTTGTGAACGTTCAATGCGATACTTCATGTCAGTAATATTTTCAATCACAGCCTTATCTTTTTCAGGATCGCACTGATTTAATAAAATTTGCAGAACATACAACCCTTTTGAAGTATCATTTTTTGATATGTAATTACAGGCAATCCGTGATAGTTTAAGCAACATAATGTTTTTATGAAAATCTGTATCAATAATTTTGGGACCCCAGAATCCAGATAAATCAACACCAAAGGTTTGGGCGATAGTTCCCAGTATTGATTCATAGTGGGATTTTGCAATCAGCTGCTGATAATCAGGATTGCACAGCATTGTTTCATCGTCAGGATTTGATATAAATCCTGACTCAAAGATTACTGATATAGGATAGTTGACAAAATACGAAAATCGGTCATCTGCCACTGTACCAAAATTCCAGCTATTGACACGCAAACCATTTGCTACGAGCTTACCCTTAACGGCGCTTGCCAGCTTATATGAAAATCCGCTTGTATCAAATTTATTATATAACGTTAAAAATCCTTTATGTTCCTCTTTAATATGGGTAAGATATGCTGTGTTATTACTATAGGTTACATGTATTCCTTTAACATTGACAAGCCCATACGCCTTAAACAATGATGCTGTATTATTAAGATGTTCTGATATTACCAGTGCTGCTCTGGCATTTCGGGCTAATTCAACTGTTTCTTTGAAAGTGATATTATTATAACTGTCGGAGTTACCCTCTAATGCATCAATGTAATCCTTTGTACTTGCTACCTGTATATATGGATTTTTTTTTAAAAGTGTATAAAGCTTCCGTGATATAGCTATTGAATAAAACTCTTCGGGTAATCCTGTACAGCTTAAACGCCCTGTTTTTTCACCTTCCCATTTACCATCATCGTCAATCCCATGTGCTGGATCAAAAAATAGTACCAGCTTCTGGCCATTTTTAATCCTTTGTGGAAGATTGTTGTATAATTCATCAATAAATCCTACTATTTGAATTATTTCATCAGCACGTTCCTTTGATTGCTCTTCATTTAAAATGGTAGTGATAATGTCTTGCTCAGCAAATACTGCACAGGGAATCATCAAGCAAAACAATAATATACATTGCAACACACTTTTTTTCATAATCGATAACTATCGCTTAATATATTGATACATTATATAGTTATAATGTCGAATAAATTTCCATTCAGGTTAAGTCAACTGTAAAATATTTTCATTATTGAGCAATTCCTTACATCTATAAGAACAGTGTACTACCATTATGGTATTTGTAAACCATATATATTTTTCCACCGCCTTTTTTTTAAAAATTTTAAATTTACTCATACATTAAAAATCACTTTTCGGATCTATTCAACAATTAAAAAATTATAAAATATTTCACATCCTTACTCTTACTATGGTATCCAAACTTTAGTTTTCATGTGCCCTTGTATTTTTGTATTGACATCGTTTAAATTGTAACACATAATGATATTTTATTTACTGTTGTCTGTGGCATGTTTATACTCTATACATTCAACAGGCATGATATTTTTTTGGTTGCAAATGTGATAAATATGTTTTATAAAAATTTTTTTTGTAATGATAAAACAACGACGGCGATTATCTGCATAAGGAGGTTTATGTGAAACGAATTCTTGTAACTATAGTCATTATATTTATAACTTCTAACTTTGCATTAGCTAACTACTATGTTGACGGCATGTTCATGATTAATGATACAGGCGATGCAAAGAGTCAAACGGGTGTGTCTTTAAAAGTATCAGCCAGCTTGAGGAATGATATTAATATATTCTTTAAACCATTATTCAGCCAGGCAACTGAACATTCCAACAGTATATATGAAACTGATTACCGACAGATTCAGGGGCTTTTGGGAGCCGAATATATATACTCGTTACCTCAATATCCAATTGCAATAAGTTTTAGCGCCGGGGTAGGCATTTCAAGAACAGAGATAGAACCTAAAGACGATACTTCAGGATTAGAAGAATTAAAAGAAACTGGTATGGCGTATGGATTATGGTTAGGCGGGCAATGGTTATTAACACAATCAGTAGCACCTTTTATTGAAATTGGTTACTCAAAATCACTCTATAATAACGATCTAGATGGTGCCAGCATAGGCGGGATGCAGATAGCTATAGGTGTTCGTTTTACTGTATGGGGAAAAAATAAAACGTTTACCAGCGATTATGAATAGATTTTATTGCTTCTTTGCTTTCTGTGGTAATGACGTTGGTGTTTGCATTATCTGAATAAGCTCTCTGGTTGTTTTTTGAATATCACTGCCCATACCTGCAGCACTAATATGGGGATGCATAAACACCAGCTGCTTTGCATTAACATCGATAGCTCGCACCCAGCAGCTTGACCTGTCATCATTAAACACAACTATTAATACATAGTCACAGTCACGATAGGTGGTTTTATATTTTCCCAGTATGGTATTCTTAAATATTTTATAATGAATATCATATATTTCATAGAACTTACGCATATCCTCATACCACTGACTATTTTTTTTTCCCTGCCATGTACCTGTAGCAATCTTAAACCTGGTCCAATCAGTAATGAAATCATATGAGTTGTCGTCAGTGCTTATATATTTGAAATAGTTCATAATCGTTTCATCATGGGCATAGTAGCTTTCAAGCTCATTGCCCTGTAGAGCAATAACTGTATAGCCTGAATCCATAAATACTGAATAAACGCTGTTGAGCTCTTCCGGTGTAAGGTTTGTCAGCAAACCAATACGACTGCCCTTATTGATGGTTTTGAACATAAAAAAATTGTCTTTGCCAAAAAAGTCACAAAGGACCAGTGTAATGCGGTCAATTATCCTGAATATCTCGGTTTCCATTTTACCAATATTGGTAAAAGTAAAAATATGATTTGAACCACTTTCATACAGGGTCAATACTATTTTGATGTTGTTATCCGCTAATGGCACAAAATAGCCAAATATGAATAAATCACAATCTACTGCTTTTGAAATTTGGGGGAGTTCATAATTTTCATAATATTTTTCTAACTTTAGCTGCTTTTTTTCAAGCAGATCGTTTACCTTCAGAGGCTTTATCACAGTACAGTCATAAGAATCTTCAAATGCAGATGCAAATGAATTGGGAAAGATTATCTCCATATAATTAAAATTGGGATTACCACTTCGGTTTGTCAGGTAACCAAAAGCAACAATGGGTTTGGCAAATATATTATATGACAGTAAAATGAAAATACCAAAAGACAATATAAAAACATATTTTTTCATATTCTATAAGGTTACTTTTGCCCGCTCATGCTGACGATGAAATGATCAATAATTGATTCCAGAGTATCCTTATACTGTGCAGGATAGTTCTCAACCCACACCACTTCCATATTGGTTAAATCAATGGCACGCGCCCATGATACCTTCTGCCAGTCTTTCAGCTCCATAAGGACAAGAAACTGTGCACCATATTTAGTACGCATGTCGGTTAAGGCTTCTGCCTTTTGGAGTTCATAGTTATAGATATGTAATTTATAGATGTTTTCTACCGCTTTCTCAAATGATATCATCTCATCATTCTTTAGAGGTTGCATATATGCTACTTTTTTAAAGTCTTTAATATCATATATATCGTCAATGGTGTATAGATCAGATGCATTGAATGCCTTAACCGAAAAATTTTTGTTCATAAACTGCGCCATGATAACGTTCTTAATATTGTTTGAATGATTGACAATAACAATTATACGTGAGCCCGGCGTTACATATACCTTACGAGCAACCACACCTTTTTTTGCAGCACAGGATACAAAAGCAATATATGATACCAGTATAACCACCATTATCCTTTTCATTATATACTACCCCATACAATAAATTTTGTAATAATCTATTATTAACTATCAATCAATTTGATTATAGAATAGTATATAACAAAGTCAAGATAATTTTATTATTTATCGTATTCCAGAGGTTTGTTGATAGTTATATTGAAATTTTTTATTCTCTTTTTTAAATCCTGCTCGGTAATATGGAGCATAGTGGCAGTTGCAGCAAGGTCATAATCTGATTGTACCAGTGCCTTTACCAGTATAGCTCTATGCGCACGGGACAGTAATTCGTCAATACCATCGCTTTCTGAGATAATATCAGGTATAAGCAAATCCTGTTTGGTAATGTCTCTTTCAAATAGAAAGAGGTATCCAACGGTTTTGTTTTCGTCTTTTAACGGTACTCGTTCATAATATGTTTTCATTTCCTTATTAAAAAAATACTGTCGCTTATGCACATATGAAGTAAAAATATCATTTCTGGTTGTATCCATAAGTAGTGTTTCAACCTGAGCAACGTCAACATCTGAAGAATCGGGATATGTATTCAGATAAACCTCTTCAAAATGTCCGTTGAAAAAAATTGTTTTCCCATTACTATTGACAGCATACAGCGCCCGCGGTATATGCTCCAGTACTAAATAGATAAGCCATTCAATAGCAGTGTCTTTAGGTTGGATTTCGCTGTCCTGTCCTTTTTTATCTTCTTTTCCAAAGTGTCCCTCGGCTGCCATAAAAAGATCCAGCCTGCTCCACTTCCCCTGCACCTCACCAAATAGATCAATGGCAGCAATATCATTAACATTTACCACAAGAGGAATGAGTTCATCCATTGTCATCTTCTTTGCCAGCTTCTGAACAAACTCATCTACCCTTATTGAGCTTCGTGCTATATCGCTTAGCTCGGCAATAACATCATCTTTTTTTAATATACCAAAAAGAATTCCCCGTTTTGAAATGACAGGTAAAATGGGAACATTATATTCATAGAATAAACGGACAATATCCTCGGGCTTTTTTATTTCATGGGAATAAGGATTTTCATCAAATGATACCAGATCATTTTTAACATCATTTTCATCCATGCTGTTTATAATCCCAATACATCAAACATTGTATAAAGACCCGGCTTTTTGTTAACAACAAACTCAGCCGCTTTCACTGCGCCACGTGCAAAATTTTCACGGCTGGTAGCCCTGTGGGTAAGCTCAATCCGCTCGCCATTTTCTACAAAATAAACGGTATGTTCACCAACAATATCACCCCCGCGTAATACCATAACCCCAATTTCATTGTTTGTTCTTTCGCCAACAATGCCTTCCCTTCCATGGATGAGCTTTGCCTGCTCAAGGTCCTTCCGGTTTTCCCTTACAATATCAATGAGTTTTTTTGCTGTCCCGGATGGGGAATCTTTCTTTAAACGATGATGCGCTTCAAATATCTCAACATCATATCCTTCCTGCAATATTGACGATGCAATCTGGGTAAGTTTAAATAACAGATTAACACCAACCGACATGTTGGGTGAAAATACAATGGGTATAAATTCGGCTGCTTTTTGTATCTTTATCCTCTGTGTTTCAGAAAAACCGGTAGTGCCAATAACAACAGGGATTGACGATGCAACCGCCTTTTGCAATAACACTTCAGTTGCAGAAGGAGTACTAAAATCAACAGCAACATCAGCAGCAAGGCTTACACTGGATAACGACTGTATTGCAATACCAGTCTTTGTTGCAATGAAAGCACCAGCATCCTGACCAAGCATAGAACAGCTATCGGCATCAAGAGCATGGGCAAGCACATGTCCCTTTTCAAGCAATACTGACAGTATGGTTTTCCCCATCCTGCCGGTAACACCGCACAGTGCTACTTTCATAGCTTAACCCCATACGCCAGCAATGCTTTTTTTAACCTTTCCTGGTTATCAGCGGACAGGGGAACTAACGGCAGTCGCATTTCAGAAGAGCAAAAGCCTGCCATTGCCATAGCAGCTTTTATAGGTATAGGGTTGGTTTCATAGAACATAGCGCGGCACAACGGTAATAATTTATAGAAAAGCCTCTTTGCTTCTTCAAGATTGCCATTGTTAAAATTAGTGACCACAGCCTTCACATCGTTTGGTAAAAGGTTTGAAATTACCGATATAATACCTTTCCCGCCAATAGCCAGCACAGGCAGCAGCAAATTGTCATCGCCTGATAACAGAGTAATGCTATTGCCACACATCTCAACAAGGTTCATCATCTGATTAATATCACCCGAAGCCTCTTTCATTGCAACGATATTGGGTACACGCTGTATAAGCTGGGCAACACTTTCAGGAAGGAAATTTACTCCGGTTCTGCCAGGGATATTATACAGAATAACGGGAATATTAATTGATTGTGCAACACTCTCAAAATGAGCTATCAGTCCACGCTGTGGTGGTTTATTGTAATAGGGATTTACCAGCAACACGCCATCAACCCCCGCATCCTGTGCTGCCTTTGAAAGGTATATAGCCTCATCAGTTGAATTTGAACCGGTGCCCGCTATAACCTTTATGCGCTTATTGACCAATGTAACAACACGGACAATAAATTCCTCATGCTCTTCATAGCTTACCGTAGGAGACTCGCCGGTAGTACCCATAGGCACAACACCGTCCACGCCACCAGCAATCTGATGCTCAATTATTGCTGCTACTGAATCATAGTCAATCTTGCCATTTTTAAATGGGGTCACCAACGCAGTAAACACACCTTCAAACATGCACGCCTCACTGTAGTTTACATAAAAATTGGAAGCCTATTCATATACTGCCTATATAGTACATAGTTGTTAAAAGCAAGAATATTTTGTCAAGCGGGAATATTTTTATACTAAAACATGGATTGCCGGTAACTATCGCCCATAGGCTATAGTTAGTGCTTCCCTTTTTTGCCATCGTTATGTATTATGGCAATTTTTTCCGGAGGTTTTACTACCGAAGCCCGCAGCAGGTTTAAACCCCTATGATGCATACTATCAATAACAGTTTCAATTTTTTCAATCTTTTGTTCATCCCTGCAACTAAAAAGGCTCATCTGCACATCAGCATCGCAGATAAGATTTGCCACGCGCACACCCAGAAGCCGCACCCTCCGTTTACCCCGACCAAACGAAATATAAAGCCTCATGATTTCTTTTTGCAATGTTATCATGTCCTTGACATAGTCATGAATTGTTTTGCTGCGAGTGTAGGTTTCAAAACCTTCAAGCCGTATCTTCAATGTAATAGTTTTAAATGCAAAATGCTGTGCTCTGACCCTGCGTATTACCCTATCACACAGCTCAGTAAGAGTAGCTATAATCACATCTTCATCAGCGCTATCCTCATCAAACGTTGTCTCTTCGCTTACGGACTTTACTGTGCTATACGGTTCCACAGCCCGCGTGTCAATACCATTGGCAAACCTATACAGCATAACGCCCCATTTCCCCAGCACACCATGCAAATAATTTTCAGAGGAATGCTGAATGTCCGCTATGGTGTAAAAACCCAGCGATTGCAACAGGCTTTGCGTCTTTTTGCCAACGCCAAAAAGTTTGGAAATGGGAAGCGGTGCTAAAAATTTTTTTTCCTCACCTGACGCGCAGATGGTAAGCCCATCAGGTTTATGCAAATCCGAAGCAATCTTAGCCACCAGCTTGTTGGTTGCAATGCCAATGCTTGCTGTAAGTCCGGTGCTGGTAACAATCTCATGCTTTATTTTCTTTGCAATATTTTCTTTGCTGACAAAAAGGTTTACCGTGTTCGTACAGTCTAAAAACGCTTCATCAATACTTATCTGCTCAATGCATGGGGAAAAGCTTTCCAGTATCTTCATTATCATGTTCGATAGTTCCACATATCTATCAAACCGCGGGGGCAAAAAATAAGCAGTGGGACATAGCCTGAATGCTTTTGATATAGGCATTGCCGAATGGATGCCAAACCGTCGTGCCTCATAGCTTGCAGCAGAAACAACACCCCTGCCCCTTCCGCCTTTAGGATCAGCACCCACCACAACCGGTTTACCCCGTAGCAAAGGATTGTCAACCTGCTCAACCGAGGTAAAAAAAGCATCCATATCAACATGAAGGATAATTTTCTCACTCATAGAAATACTATACTTTTATATAGTAGCATTGTCAAGGATAAAATGCAAGCAAAGGAAAATAAGGAATGGACAGGGGAAAAAATACATGCATCATCATTTTAAAAGCAATTTTTGACCTATATTTTTTATTATTATGCTTTTTACTCTTTTCTTTTTACTGTTTTTTATTTCTCTTTTTTTCTTCAGCAAAACGCTTTATTTGATATGTTTTAAAGATATCAATGGAATGTTTTTTACAGTATTCTTCTATTTCGGGGTGATAGGTATAGCCTACAATAAACCCATAAATGTCCGATTTATAATGATTTCTAATCCTTTTTAACATCTTATTAAATCTATCTATATCTTTTTTACCGGGCTGAGCCTTACATTCACCTATAATATATACATCTTTCCCATTAGTTTTTGCATGTATATGAAGGTTAACCTCATCATAACTACCATTATCATACAAAATATATTTTCGTTCAACCTCGCATGCTTTTACCTTATAGTTATTCTGGACAAACTGAGGCATCAATGGCATCAAATTATCTTCAATTCCATACCCAACAACCATAGAAAGTCCACCAACCTGCTTTTTAAGATCATCAAATGCTACCATAAAATTCTTCAGTATTTTTTCATTCTCCCGTTGTGCACGGATAAGTTCTTTTATGCTCTCCTCAGTCCTCTTCTGCGCCTGC
>DCUV01000055.1:58757-79176 GCA_002328585.1 Spirochaetia bacterium UBA2205 | reverse complement strand
AAAAATCTATGGGACAGCAGTGATATTACATTACAATTTATTTTTCATATTCTTTATAGTATAGCAAAATCATTTCTTATTTATAGGTCCAATGGCCCATGACAATTTTAAGAGCCGTTTGTATTATTTTACATGTATGCGTCTCAATATTTTTTTTATGGGTATCTTTATAAAAATTTATACTATGATTAAACAATTTTGAACTAATATCTTACCTGCGATAGTGACTAGAAACCAAAAAAACAATTGAAACAATTTCATTTTCAATATCATTTTATATATCTTTATTTGCCCCATTTCGTTTTTCGCTTGAAATGTTAGTACAGGTCAGAGATAGTGCCTGAGTCATCTGACCCACAGGGATGACATAACAGGCTAATATAGATTACGTTCTCATCAAACATATTGCCGGTGTAAGTTACAGTTTTTTTTGAGTGATGCAGTTCATGATGTTACATTTGACATGCTGTATGCCAGTAGAGGTATCAGTTTTACCAGAAACTTGAAGATGGGGAGATTTCAGGCTACCTTTGCGCAGAACATACAAAGGAAGGTGAATAATTATTATGAGACTCCAGCAAATAGAACCCAAATCGCATCTTACACATGGTGAATACCAGCACAGGTATCTTTTAGCAACGGATATTGTAACAATATGTGTATGTATACTTTTTTCTGCATTTTCATTCTGGAATGCAGGAAAGATGTTTCTATATGTTATGGACGTTCCCATTGACAGGGAGATAGTATATGGGATATATTTCCTGCTGATTCCCATGGGCATCATCGTTTTATGCCGTCTTTTCAATGCACAACAGAACAGGTTTATCATGTTTTTCAGAATTTTCTATGTTCAACTTTTATATGCCCTCTTTTTCAGGGAATGTATTATTCTTTCCCAGTTAATGTATAACGGCCTGTCATTTGATGCTATTTTTGCAAACATGGATTTTGCACTATTTGGTTACCAGCCTTCAACAATATTCCATAAAAAGGTTCCCGATAACAGGTTGATAACCGAAATCTTCTTTTTTAGCTATTTTTTTTATTATTTGCTGATAACAACAGGCTGGTGGCTATTGTTTTTTAAAGGAAAATACAAGGAAGCAATACGCAGCCTTACCATTATCACATGTGCTTTTTATGTTATGTACATATTGTATGTATTTTTCCCCGTGAAAGGGCCAAAGTATTTTTTTCCCGAACTGTACCATGTATGGTATAACAGGTTTCATGGATACTTTATTACCGATTTCATGAAATGTATATTTAATAACATGAATATAGGTGGTGCAGCATTCCCTTCATCACATGTAGCAATATCCTTTATTTCAATAGTCTTAAATTTCATGTATAATCGCAAGCTTGCATGGGTATATCTGCCGCTTACTATAATGTTGTACCTTTCCACTGTATTCATTTATGCACATTACTTTGTTGATGTTGTTGCCGGTATTGCAACAGGGATTTTCCTGTATCTGGTTATACCTCCCACAATAAAGAAAATTCAACCCTGTATGATCTGGCTTGAAATGAAGCTGGGAAAACTATTTAACATGGAACAGTTGAGATTACCCTGATCACGCACTTCTTTCATAAAATCATCAGTGAAATTATTTAAATAGTTTATCAGGTTTTTGAAACGCAATTGCATCTAATGTTAGGGATAAGTATGGTTTTAACAGCGTATAGTTGCTGTCCGGCTAAGTATTTATTTTTGGGGAATTCATATCTTTTTGCCTATGTAAAATACGTAGCCATAATATTCTTTATATTTATAATATAATTGAGCTTCATTCTGCTCATTTGCTATTAAATCTTCCACTGCCTTACTACCATGGTATCTTTGTAAAAATTCTTTTTGTCTGGAAATCTGTGGAATATAAAAATAATCTATCCAGCAATTCTCCGGCAGTATAAATGATGCAATGGGAATATATCCAGCCTTTTGCATCTGGCTTACCTTATTGGGAATTGTATCTATTCCTGGATAAGCATCCATCCAAAATTTCTCAATCTCAGCAGGTCGCTTTTCTGTCAACCATGATGCTTCAGAAACAGCAATACATCCTCCTTTTTTAAGAAATCTCCGCCATTCGTTAATCCCTCTATCAAAACCAATATTATATATTGCTCCCTCCGACCATATCAAATCAAATTCCTCATTCTGAAACGGTAAATTATCCATTGAACCGACAATGCCTTTTACCCTATTTTGCAAACCAAGTTTTTTTGCATTTGCATTAAATTTTTCAATAAAACCAGGGAAAATATCAAGACCCGTAATGGTTCCCTGTGTATTTTGTGCCAGCACCATAGCTTGTCCACCCGTCCCACAGCCAATATCAGCTATTTTGCCCTCCATGTAACAGGATTAATAATTTTCAATCCTTCCGTTTTGCCTGCTTTAACTAGTTTTAAATCACAAACAACAAAATAATCAATTTCATCTTTCAACAATAATGCGGTACCAAGTTGAATAGAATCAAGAGTCTTAAGCTGATACTTATCAATAAGTAATTTTGCATTTGAGGTAATTAAGTTATCTAAGATGACATGGGAATAATATGGATAGTCAATCTCAAATTCATTTAATAATGTTTTATAATCAATTTCGTTGATTGCTTTTTCAATTAAGAGACGTTTAAAAGTAGAATAGACTTCAATTTCTGTAATTACAGAAACAATAATACTCTCAGCCTTGTTCATGAGTTCATCAACTTTTTTAGATCCATCTTCGATAATATATTTCTTTATAAGAGCTGAAGTATCAAAAAATAATTTCATTTTTCATTTCTTTCCTGCATTATATAATCAAGAGTGCTCTTTGAGTTTTTGAGTTTTACTTTTATGGTTTCTCTTTTCCAGCCAGAAAAGGATTCATTAAAAGGAACAATTTTTGCTATTGGTTTCCCTTTGCGTATAATAATAAATGAGCTGCCATGTTCAACTTTATCAAAATATTCTTTTGAACGATTGCGGAAGTCAGTAAATTTTATATAATTCATAGTTACTATCCTTATGTCATAATAATGACATAATAATATCACTAATATAGAAAGTCAATATTTTTTTATATTATAGCAGCAAAATGGCATATAATGTTTTGCTTATACAATGTCGTGGTAGTCTTTTTGCCGCGATGTAACGTAGACTGAACAAGCTAACAGCCAATAAAGCAATTAATCTTTGTTATACGAAGGCACGAGTATTATTTATAAGCATCTTTTCTATCATCAATATCAAGCATAATGACTAAAATTTTATCATTTTCAATCTTATAGAATATTCTATACTTCCCTACTCTATATCGATAAATGCCTTCAAATTCACCTTTAAGTTTTTTAATGTTTGTTCCAAAGAATGGATTTTCTCGCAATTGCGGATAAACATAATCTAAAATTTTTTTATAAATTTTGCTATACTTAGAATCAGCCAGTTTTGATGAAAAAGTATCAGTTTCTGCAATTCTGAATTTATTCAACAATTTTGTACTTCCCTTTTTTTACATCATCCAATCCTTTCTTAATTCCTGAAACTAGTTTAGCATCTTTCATTATATCAGCCATCTCATAATCTGAAACATAAATCTCATTTGTTAGATATGACAGAGAAGCATTCTCTATAAAATTAGAGATGGTACGACGTTCACCATCAGCAGCTTTTTTTAAAACATTATAAACATCGTCATCAACTCGGATTGTTATTGTTTTCATTGTATTACCTCTTTAATAATTACAATATATTCAATAATATTCAAAATGTCAACTTTTTATTCAAACCCGGGCTTTTGTATAACTTTTTGCTTATACAATGTCGCGGTAGTCTTTTTGCCGCGATGTAACGCAGACTGAACGACCAAAGCAGCCAGCGAAACGCATAAGCTTTGTTATACAAAGTGGCAGCGTACTTTATTTAGTATATTTTTTTACCAATATAAAAAACATATCCATAATACTGTTTGTATTTTGAATACAACTCAGCTTCATACTTCATATATTTAACAAAAGCTTCTGCAGCTTTATTTCCAGCATTTTTTTCCAAAAATGCTTTTTGTATTGCTATCTGCGGAATAAAATAGGTATCCGTCCAGCATTTTTCAGGCAATGTAAATGCTGCAACAAGACTATAACCGGATTTTTGCAGTATTGAAATATTATGCCCTATTGTATCTATTTCAGGCACAGCATCAACCCAGAACTTTTCAATTTCAGCAGGACGTTCATCGGTAAACCATGATTCATATGTTACAGCAATATAGCCGTCTTTTTTTAGAAAACCTTTCCAATAATTCAAGCCTTTTTTAAAACCTATGTTGGCTATAGCCCCTTCAGACCATATGACATCAAATTCCTCATTTTGAAACGGTAAATTATCCATTGAACCGACAATGCCTTTTACCCTATTCTGCAAACCGAGCTTTTCAGCGTTCGCATTAAATTTTTCAATAAAATCGGGAAAAATATCAAGACCCGTAATAGTTCCCTGTGTATTTTTTGCAAGGATCATTGTTTGACCGCCTGTGCCACAGGCAAAATCCGCAATTTTTATTTCATTAGAAAAATTGTCGATAAAACTTAACGCTTTGATGGTTGCTTCAGGGCTACCGGGTCCCTGCCGTTCCAACCTTCCAAAATAATCACAAATTAAGTTTAAATCAAAATCGTGAATTAATGTTTTATCATTTTCCATATGTGAATTCCTCAATCTAATGTAATATCAATTATTTTTTGTAATATACTTTTCCACACATTCAACTGCTATTTCGTATAGCCTTCTATTATTTGCTGTTATTATTCATCAATGCATTACAATCTCAATCATCACAAGGACTGCACACCTTATATATAAAACTATCAGCTTCCAGCACAACATATAGCCTGTGTTTTATAGTGCTTTTCAAATCGATCCTTCATATGTTATTATGAAAATCACACCATTATCATTAAAAAAAGTCACCATTGTCAAGGATATTTCAGAAACAATGGGGTCAGAGCCTCAATCTCTGCTTTAAGTCTTTTCCTGATGATATTAAATTGTTTGCCTATCACTATCAAGCCATTGAAATAGTTCAACAGAACTATCAAAAAAATTATTGCTTTTATGATTATTAACAATAATAATATACGTAAAACATATTGCATGCAATTCCAGCTGTATATAAGGTAACCAGATAATGCTTAAAACATTTACATTAACAGATAGTACAATTGTTCCATCACATGATGAAAAAAGCCCAATCCTTGTTTTTATCAACCCAACCATTGAAGAGAAGGATATCCTTATCGATGAATACAACATAAATTCACATACGCTGCAGTCAGCTCTTGACCCCGATGAGCTTCCCCGACTTGAATTTGAACCAGATCATGCTGCATTAATTTTAAAGCACCCAAAGAACTACTCGGCGGCAGATGAGTATTTATTTAAGGTCTCATCTATTGGGATTTACTGGTACAGTAATCGCATTATTATTGTGATGATGGACGATATCCAGCTTTTTGACAGTAAACTTTTTTTCAAAGTTAATTCAATTAGCGATATAGTGCTGAAGCTACTATTAAGAATGATAAATCATTACATTGATCATTTAAAAGTAATTAATATGATTTCGGATTCTCTTGAGCAAAAGATAAACACCTCAATGAAAAATAAATATCTTATTAATTTGTTTACGCTTGAAAAAAGCCTTGTGTATTATCTCAATGCAATCAACTCTAATGCTGCTGTTATAGAACGTATAAAAAATAATTATCAACGACTGGTATTAAACAAGGAAGAACTTGAACTACTTGAGGATATCATCATTGAGAATAGTCAATGCCTTAAACAGGCAGAGATCTATTCAAACATCCTTGCCGGGCTCATGGATGCTCGGGTTTCTATAGTTAGCAATAATTTAAATATTCTTATGAAAACACTCAACCTTATTACCATCAGTATAATGGTTCCAACATTTGTGGTAAGTGCATTTTCTATGAATGTATCTATTCCCTTGCAAAAACATACATACGCATTCTGGATTATTATGTTTTTAGCATTTATTTCGGTAATTCTTTTTATGATACTATGGCGTTTAAGAAGGTGGTAAAACAAATATCACATTAAATCATATCTTTATATAAAATGTATTGACGCAATGCAGTATTTTACATATATTTTATGTCATATCTTTTATACATCGAGGTAACATATGGGTTTGTTAAAAGACGCCAGTGAATCATTGTTAAATTTCAGCGAACGTTTTTTAGATAAAACAGAAGAGCTGGCGCAGATTGCAAAGCTTACCATGGAAATAAAAAAATTGGAACATGCAATGAATGAGATATACTTATCTATTGGCAAGCATGTGTATAACTCACTTGAAAGCAGTAATATTATCAATACTGATGAATTTATAACAGGAGCTATCGCCACAATAAATAATTATAAAGCAACCATAGTGGAAAAACAAAATGAAATACAAAAAGTAAAGGAACTATATGAATCAAAACACCATCGTTATTAAAATTTTATAGCATATGTCTAAAACTTCATCGCGCATTGTACAGATTATTGAAAGTCAAAAAGGTTTTTTTACACCTAAGGATATCTTAGCTTCTTTGCTGTTTGCAAAAACAAAAAATAAAAAATCAAAGAAAAGCAATAAACCTTCGCACACTGACATTCAAAAAACTGCCGACAGCATTCACAATGCTATAGCAACATTATACCATTGCGGATTTCTTTTAAAGCAAAAAGCCAGGTTTAAGGTTAACCATCCCTTTATCTTCACCGGTACATTTATCCATAACAAAAAAGGTGACGGCATTGTGTACTTTAATGATACCGAGGTGCACATCTACCGCGAGGATACAAACCATGCTCGCAACAAAGATATTGTCGAGGTTAAAATTGTCGATATACGACGTGGCACACTGCTTGGCATTGTTACCACAATTGTTTCGCGCAACAAGCAGATGTTCTTTGCCCGCTGTTTAAAGCCGTATGGCAAATTCAACATTTTGCAGCTTCTGGATGTTCCGGGCAACATACAGGTAATAACCAATGAAAAAATAAAACCGGGAATGCTGGCGATAGTTACTGTTAAAAATACCTTTATCAGCAACTATGCTGAATGCACCATCAATACAGTTATTGCTGACGAAGAGCAGCATGATGTAGAGCGCATTGTGTTAAAGCATTCGTTGCCGGGAGCTCATCCTGAGTATCCCCATTTGCATGCAATTGAAAACTATGTAAAGCCACGGGAGCTTGCCAGCCGCACGGACTACCGACAATTACTTACCGTTACTATAGACGGCGAAACTGCAAAAGATTTTGATGATGCCATATCGCTGGAATACAGGCGTGGAACATACACATTATATGTTCACATTGCCGATGTATCAGCCTATGTTTATAGCAATGATGACATTGATAAAGAGGCTTATGCACGGGGTACAAGCTATTATCTGGGCAATACTGTCATTCCCATGCTGCATGAACGGCTATCAAACGATCTGTGCTCGCTTAAAGCAGGTACCGACAGGTTAACGCTTTCGGTCATGATTCAATTTGATGAACAGGGGCAATACAAAAAGCATCATATAAGTCGCGGCATAATCAATGTTGACCGGCGTTTAACCTATACCGGGGCGCAGGAAATTATACATTCATCAAAGCGCACTCCGATCAAAACAATGTTGATGCATGCAAAGGATTTATCGGATAAACTTAAAAAGCTGCGGCTTGCTCACGGAAGGGTTGATCTTAATTTAGCTGATGCTGAGATGATATTTGACATCGATGCCTCCATTACCGATATAGCATTTGCAACACGGCTTGATAGCCACCGTATTATTGAAGAATGTATGTTAAGCGCTAATGAGGTAGTATCACGCCTTTTGCGCGAAAAAAATATCCCTGCACTTTACCGCATACACGAACCCATAGCCGAAGAAAAATTTGTAGCGTTAACAAACTTCCTCAAAACACTGGGAATAACCTTACATCAGGAAGAAAACATTGGGCTTGCACTGCAAAAGGTAATTGATTCAGTATCCCAAAAAGAGTACGAGCAGGTTGTTAATTTTATAGTTTTAAAATCGTTTATGCAGGCATACTATGGATCAAAACCTCTGGGGCATTTTGGGCTTGGCTTTAAGGATTACACTCACTTTACCTCGCCCATCCGACGATATCCTGATTTGATTGTACATCGCTGTATCAAATCACTGATAGATGCATTGCCGCCGCCCTACCTGCCCGATGAACTGGAAACCATTGGCTTGCAGTCGTCAAAATTAGAACGTGTGGCACAATCTGCCGAACGTGATCTTGCCAAGCTTAAAGCATGCAGGTTGATGTATGATAAAATTGGCCAGCAGTTTGAAGGGATTATAAGCGGCGTCACCCGTTTTGGATTTTATGTAAGTTTGCTTGACAAACCGATAGAGGGTATGGTTCCGTTAAAATTCCTTACTGATGACTATTACCTTGTCAATGAAGATGAGTACACGGTCATTGGCAGGCGGCTGGGACGACGATTCAGATTGGGCGATACAATTAATGTTAAGCTTGCGGGCGTTGATATAGACCTTATGCGCATTGATTTTGAGGTAGTTTAATGTAAATCCTTAGGATGGCGGCGACAGTCATCCTGAACTTGTTTCAGGATCATTCCATGATCTAACGTTGATTGTGTGAATTCCGGGTCAAGCCCGAAATGACGGAGATGGTGAGGTAAATAATTTTATTTTCACAGGGGGAGCTTTTCACAACTATGTTGAATCTACAGGCAAAAGGTTTTGATGCATTAGCAACATCCGACACCGTGGCAATGCTATGTACACAGGAGCAGGTTGCCAGCAATGTATTTATTCCCGAACAACTGCACAATGTTTTTGCACTAATTGATATCAAAACGTTTAAAGCAAAACCAAATTCGTACTATTACAATGCATTAAAAAACAAACCAGCAATACTACTTGTTGGGCTGGGCCCTCAAAAAGATGTAACTGCTGAAACCCTGCGAAACGCAGCAAGCACCATCATACAGGCATGCCAGGATAAGGGTTTAACGCAAATTCATATCGTTGTTCCCTTATTGACCGCTGTTCCCGATGTTTCCCGCTGTATTGCTGAAGGTGCATTTCTTTCAAATTACAATTTCAATCGGTATAAAACAAATAATGACGAATCTGCCCCGCTGCTGCAGAAAGCTGTTCTGGTGTGCGATAATCCACAACAACTATCGCCCATGCTGAAAGAGGTTGCCGTGGTATGCAGCAATACACTTTTATGCCGTGACCTTGTTAATGAAACAACAGAACATGCTAACCCGGTAACTATCGCCAAACTTGCAAAAAAAATTGCAGCACAGCATGCCATACAATGTACCGTATACACAAAAAAAGATATTACAAAGATGAAGATGGGACTGCTTCTTGCCGTTAGCCGTGGAAGCATATATCCTCCCTATTGTATTGTTATGCGTTACAGAGGTGCACCTTCAAAAAAAGAATCTATTGCCATAGTTGGGAAAGGCATAACCTTTGACACCGGCGGCATCAACCTGAAGCCAACAGGGCATATTGAAACCATGCGAACCGATATGGCAGGAGCAGCAACCAGTATCTATGCCATCGCGGCAGTTGCTCAGATGAAGCTTCCCATTAATGTACACGCGGTGATACCGTTAGCCGAAAATATGATATCGCATACTGCATATAAACCCGGTGATGTGTTTACCGCATATAATGGCAAAACCGTTGAGATTTTAAGCACCGATGCGGAAGGGCGCCTCATTTTAGCCGATGCTCTGTCATTTACCGAAAAGACTATCAAACCAAACGCTATCATTGATCTGGCTACACTTACCGGCGCCTGCATAGTAAGCTTTGGTGAGATAGTAGCCGCGTATTTAACCAATGATGAACAACTATCAACTGCATTAACCAAAGCTTCAGGAGCTACCGGCGAAAAGATATGGCGACTGCCTTTGTATAAAGAATACAATGAAGAGATGAAAAGTGACATCGCAGATATTGTGAACGTGCCGGCACAGCGTAATGCAGGCACTATCATGGGTGCAACATTCTTAAAAAATTTTGTTGAAGATACTCCATGGGTACATATTGATATAGCCGGAACCGCATGGTATTCCAAAAAACGAGGATATGTTCCAAAATATGCCACCGGGTTTGGTGTGCGGTTATTGTACAGGTTTATAAAAGATTTAGCGCTTTGATTTATTTTACAATTTTATAATAGTAATAAAAACAGTTACCGGTCAAGCCAGGTGTGGCAATGGTGGAGAAACACCCCTTCGTCCTGCGAAGGAGATGAGCTGGGGCGATGTTAATAACTTTATTTTTGGAGGAGCTCATGTACTCAACAAAGGAACTTATTGATATAGCAATGGGCATTGAGGAAACAGGATTTTATTTTTATTCAACATTCAAAAGCAAGTTTAAGGATGAAAGTTTTCAGCAGATGTTTCAATTCCTTGCAGATGAGGAATTACGTCATAAAGATATTTTCAGCAATATGTTAAAAGGATTAAACGATACCCAGGGCGTATATACCGAAGAGTACTATTCATATCTGAAAGCTATTGGCACAACGCGAGTATTTTCAAATAGCAATGATGTGGATACAATAGCACAAACGCTTAATCAACCGCTTGACATTATCAAAATAGCAATGGATTCCGAGCGTGACTCCATTGTATGGTATTCGGAATTAAAAGAAATCTACCGCAATGATACAAAATCAAAAGACATATTAGAACGTTTAATCAATGAAGAGCGAAAGCATGTGCTTATCCTGCTTGATTTGAAGGAAAAATTAAGCATGTAGATGCTTTACTTTTTCAGGGTTATAATGTCATCTTTCCCCAGCATTGGATAATGTTTTATATTTAGTGTCCAGAGTTGTAAATTATGAATTTTTGAACACGCAGCTATTAATGAATCCGATACGGTTACTCCATGAGATTTTTTATATTTATTTACATATTCCCCGGCCAGCTTTCCAATTTGGGAATCTATTGTAATACATGGGAATGAATCCAGAAATAGACTTGTTTTAATCTTTTCATTTTCTTTTAATCCTGCATATATCTCAGATATTTGTATTGGCGTTATAAATAATTTTATGCTTATATCCTGAATGAATTCCAACATCTTTTCTTTTATATCAATATGACCTCGTAAAATCCATATCAATACATCGGTATCTACCATAATCATAGTTTTCTATCCTTACGCATATCCCGTATATATGTATTAACATCTACCAATCTATCCGACCATTGTCCAAAAACATCATGTAACCGTTTTACCATTACGTTGGAGTTATATATATAGTTACCTCGTATCGATTCCCTGATTAATTCAGATATCGATTTATTTTTAAGCTTACTCTCTTTTTCTAAAAAAGAAAACATCTCATCATCAATATATATTTGTGTTCTTTTCATGATGTAACCTCTAATGATGTATATATACATTATACTATACTATTACAATATGTCAATTTTTTATTTGTTTATTTGCTATTTGTTTTTAATTTTTAAAACATGAGTAAAAGAAAACAATAATTTTCTTTTATGTAATACTACATATATTTATCATTGACAAATATTTTTGCAAAAATATCCTGTCAGCTTAACCTGCATATATTTCTTTATTGTGTGCTGTTGTATTACGCTGCTGTATAATTACAAATAGTATATCATGGTAACATTGTACAATTTCATTGTGCTGCAGCATTGCATAAGTGTTACCAGATATTGGTAAGCAAAATCTATATACAAAATCAATAGAAAAGGGGGATGAGCAAAACATGAGTAAGTATCAAGAGGCATATGATGAATCAATCAATAATCCTGAAAAATTCTGGGGTGAAGCTGCAAAGGGAATTCACTGGTATAAACCATATACCAGGGTTTTAGATGATTCAAAAAAGCCATTTTACCGGTGGTTTGTCGGCGGTGAGCTTAATACCTGTTACAATGCTGTTGACCGCCATGTGGATAGCGGTAACGGCAGCCGGATAGCGTTAATCTATGATAGCCCTGTAACAGGAACTATCACACAATGTACTTATAAAGAATTACTTAATAAAGTAGCATTGCTTGCCGGCGCTTTACAAAAATATGGCATTAAAAAAGGGGATAGGGTAATCATCTATATGCCAATGATCCCCGAAGCTCTTTATGCAATGCTGGCATGTGCACGCATTGGTGCAATACATTCAGTTGTATTTGGCGGATTTGCTCCTAACGAATTGGCTATACGTATTGATGATGCAAAGCCCAAATTAATTGTGTCTGCAAGCTGTGGCGTTGAAGGCAAAAAAGTAATTGAATACAAACCATTGTTAGACAAAGCCATAGAAATTGCAAATCACAAACCCGATTATTGTATTATATTTCAGCGTCCGCAGGTAAAAGCACCACTGGCACACGGTGGTAGAGATATCGACTACAACGATGCGCTGTCAGGCGTACAACCGGCCAAATGTGTACCGGTAGCATCTACCGACCCACTTTATATTTTATATACTTCCGGTACCACCGGTATTCCAAAAGGGGTGGTAAGGGACAATGGTGGTCATGCTGTAGTGCTCAACTGGAGCATGAAAAATATATACGACATTCAACCCGGTGATGTATGGTGGGCAGCTTCGGATGTTGGCTGGGTTGTGGGACATTCATATATTGTTTATGCACCTCTTTTATATGGTGCAACAACAATACTGTACGAAGGAAAACCTGTTGGCACTCCCGACCCTGGCGCATTTTGGCGCGTGATTTCACAACATAAGGTTAAAGCATTATTTACCGCTCCCACTGCATTCAGAGCCATTAAAAAAGAGGACCCTAACGGCGAATATTTTAAAAAGTATGACCTGTCCCAATTTAACTATCTATTTTTAGCCGGGGAGCGTTTAGATCCTGATACCTATTACTGGGCGACAGATCTCTTGAAAAAACCGGTTATTGACCACTGGTGGCAAACCGAAACAGGCTGGCCTATTGCTGCTAACTGTGTTGGCATTGAACTGTTGCCTATTAAAGCAGGCTCGCCCACCAAACCTGTTCCCGGCTATCAGGTTCAAATCATCAACGAAGAGGCAACCGTGTTGCCAAACGGTACAGAAGGGATTGTTGTCATCAAACTTCCGTTACCACCCGGAACACTTCCAACCCTGTGGCAAAATGATGAAAAATTCAAAGAGTCATATTTAGATATTTTTGATGGCTATTATTTTACCGGTGATGGCGGCTATTTTGATGAAGATGGTTATCTGTATATAATGGGTCGTATTGATGATGTCATCAATGTTGCAGGGCACCGACTTTCAACTGGTGCTATGGAAGAGGTAATTTCAAAACATCCTGATGTTGCAGAATGTGCGGTTATTGGTGCAGAGGATAGCTTCAAAGGACAACTGCCCGTTGGCTTTGTCGTATTAAAAGCAGGTGTGAAAAAAAGCAAAGAGCAGATAACATCTGAATTAGCACAGATGGTACGGGACCAGATTGGCGCTGTTGCATGTTATAAAACCACACTGGTTGTACAGCGCCTGCCCAAAACCCGTTCGGGTAAGATATTGCGCGGAACCATGCGTAAGATTGCTGATAATAAGCCATTTGCCATACCATCAACAATAGATGATCCGTCAATACTGGATGAGATTAAAGACGCTCTGACAACGATAAGTATTAGCTAATAAAAAGTAATATCAATCGCATCATCATTACGGTGGTGCGATTGTGTTATGCCAGCTTATTGGTTCTGGTCCATATATTCATTTCAGCTGCTTTTTCAATTAATTCATCTCTAAAGTCAGGATGCGCAATGCTTATAAGTGCTTCTGCTCTTTCCCATGTTGATTTTCCTTTTAACTGCACTGCTCCATATTCGGTAACCACATAGTGTACTATTGACCTTGGAACAGTAACTATCGCCCCCTGGGGCAATGTAGGAACAATTCGTGAAACTATATTCCCATTTTTATTATGATAGGTAGATGACAAACAAATAAATCCCTTGCCGCCATGCGAACCAAATGCACCAAATATAAAATCAAGCTGCCCCCCCGTACCAGACTTATGAACTATCCCCACCGATTCTGAAGATACCTGACTGAATAGGTCAACCTCAATGGCATTGTTAACTGCTATTACCTTATCATTGAGTGCAATAATACGTGGATCATTTATATAATTGACAGGATAGGAAGCACATGTTGGGTTATGATGCAAAAAGTCATATAATTTATCAGTACCCATTGCAAAGGTATAGCTCATTTTATATTTATCGATATTTTTTCGGGAACCGGTAACCCTTCCCGCCTGATATAAATCAACGTAGGAATCAACAAGCATCTCAGTGTGAACACCTAAATCCTTGAAATCACCTTCGGCAATCATTTGACCTACTATATTAGGCAATCCACCTATTCCTAACTGCAAACATGCACCATCTTCAATTTCGGCCAGAAGATGCTTTGCAATCTGTTTATCAATTTCAGTTGGCTCTAATGCAGGTATCTGGGGCAACGGTAAATTTTTCCCTTCCACTACATGGTCAATACGTGATATGTGAATTGATTCCTGATTGCCACCCAGACAATACGGAACATGCTCATTAACTTCAACAACAATTTTTTTTGCTTTTGTTACAACAGCCGATGTAACCGAGTTTGCCAGACCATAATTAAAATAACCCCGCGGGTCCATGGGTCCTACCGTTAAAAAAACAATATCAAAATCAAGATACTTTTTAGCTACTCTTGGCCCCTGATGGTAGGTCATTGGTATGTAGTTGCAAAGATGTTGATCATACAATCTTCGCGAGATAGTCCCGAAATGAAAGTCATTTAATATAAAATGTTCTCGCTGTGGGTCAGCTTCGACAATTTTTGGAACACGCATGTAACACACACTGCGAACATCAACATCATGCAATTCGTTAACACGTTTTGCAAGCTCTTCATCAATAGCTTCAGGAAACAAAACAAATTCACCATAAAAAATCTTGTAACCCGATTTAACAAAACTGGCTGCCTGGCTCACAGTTATCTTTTTTTGATCATATTCCCATTTTTCAATATCACCCATTTTGCCACTCCCCTGATAATAAAATCTTATTATTGTAAGACTACATTATTTAAATAATATTGTTTTTTACCATACAACACCATTGCTATATATTGAGTATAGCATTAACAAATTTATAATTCAAATTATTATATATTATTTTATATTATATTTTCATTTTTGTTGATTAAATACCAACTGGTTAGTTTATATAAATAATATTAATTCTAAGCACTGTAAGTGTTGAATGTAAATAATGAAACGTATCTTTTTATATTATCAATATAAGAGAACGGTAGTACTTTTTTCATTCTGAGGGAGCAAAGCAACCAGAGAATCTATTGTTCATAAAATGAAAAGATTCTTTACTTTGTTCAGGATGACATGGCAGAAAATAATGGACTTTATTACTACATAAATCGTATCTGTAACTATACAATTGTTGTCAACAACAAGATCATGTCAATGAATGATACATTGTTTTATCCCTATTATGCACAACGCTACTCGGTCATTGCTGCGATTATGCTGGATAGTAAATATTTTGAATACATATAAATGTCAGAAAGGGTTTGACCTATTTATAGATTTATACCAACAAAAAGTTTTATACATGGCATAAATGCTTGTGATGAAAATTGTGTTTTTTAGATAAAGATTATTTCTTACAATGTTACGTTGCTATATACTTTAAAAATAGACCGAAAAAATGTTGACAGTGTTAGTATTATAGAATAAATTTGCGCATATTTATGCGGGTATTACTCAATACTCACAACTCATCCTATTATTTCTTCAAATCCTGCAATGTCTTGAAAATGCGCTTATCCATTTATCCATCCATTCATCTATGCTAAATACACTATGGTGAGTATTATTCAATACCCACCACTCACCCTATTATTTCTTTAAATCCTGCAATGTCTTGAAAATGCGCTTATCCATTTATCCATCCATTCATCTATGGTAAATACACTATGGTGAGTATTATTCAATACTCACAACTCACCCTATTATTTCTTCAAATCCTGCAATGTCTTGAAAATGCGCTTTGCCCTCCATTCATCTATGGTAAATACATACGGCGTTTTTGAGCAGGTACATATATAGCGACTATTTTCATATTCTTTATGGACTGTAAGGCTTATCTCTTCGGCAGCTTTTTCATTGTTTTCATTTTGTACTGCAACGGTAAGCGAAGCAACTTTACCCTTCAGCATTGCAGTATCCACCTCTGGAAATGAATACGCCTTCAATGGATCAAAGGTATACAGTATCTCTTTTACTTTATTAGTATCCAGCTGCAATGCGGGATTTTCTTTGCAAACCCATTGTTCTTCCTTTTCAGTCTCCTCATTTTTTGATTCTTTTTGTTGCTTTTCTCTGGACGTGTCATTCTTTTTATTCTTTTTTTCAACAATCTTTTTGTGCAATGTTATAGAAGAATTTTTATACCACAATTGTATAGTATTAACCCTGGCAATATCAAGCTGCACTATATCCTTGTTGCGCAAATCATCCACAGTCTTGTTAAAATAAGTATCAAGCGTATCTGCTGCTAAATATACCGCTTTATTTCCTTCAAACCGTACATAGGTATGCCTATAGGTACTTCCTTTTTTGCCTACATAAAAATCCCGAACCACAGTGTCACCACTTTTTGCAACTACATGTATTGCATGTCCGGGGTCTAACTCAAATCGTTCATACAGCGGCTTTTCACTGACAAAATCTACCACCTCAATATCTTTCAGCTTGTTTTCCATAGTAGCAATAACGTTTGCATCAGCCTCAAACTCATTAACCTTCCAGTTATCGCCATCTTTGATTATTGTTATACTGTTTCCATTCTTTGCAATAACTATCTGACTTATTGCACCTGGCACTTCAGGAAGCTGCAAAAGCTCACGAGAACTGAACTTATTCAATAGCAGATAGCCTCCCAGAACAACTATCGCCACAATGCTTATAACAATATTTTTTTTAGCCTGCATTATTCTACCTCTGTTACACTCATTATCTCATCATGGTATACTGTGATTCAATGTGTTTCCTTCGTAATTTTCTTCGCCACATATACACTGCACCGGCAATAAGCACTAAAATTGGCAGCCCGGCAATATTGAAACCTTTTATGATACTTTTTGCAGTATCTGAGGTTTCTTTAATGGGATTAAACGATAGTCCCTTGCTTCGCATCTGCGGTATATCATAATTCCCCTGCATATAATCTACCACATTATGCATAAAAACAGCGTTAGGCGATTTACCTTCGTCATCGATGATATTTCTTCCAGTAATTTCAGATGTTCCAGCCACAAAAAGTTTAACAGGTTTAACCGTTTCCTTTACCACTTCCTGTTGTATATAATCTTTGCCTTTTGCATCCTTACCCTTTACATCTATGTTTGGCATTTTATCAGTAAAATAACTTTTAAGATTACCCTGAACCAGCATTGCCAGATTGTACGACGCAAGGTTATTATCCGCAGGAGGATTGACACCCCATGGCATAAAGTTTATTGCACCCTGTTGCAGCCAGCTATAAGGCGATGATTTAACAATATATTTAACCGATGCTTTGTTTGCTTTCAACAATCCCTCATCGGCTTCCAACGATGAAGCTTTTAAAAATACAATCTTCTTTAAATATTTAGTAACCTCACAGTCATCAGATAATCCTTCATCATCTATCATTGGTGCAAAGTATATGGTAAGCTCGCCCAAACCCCGCTGTTGAGCAATAAAGCACTGTTTATCCATGACTATATCTTTTTCTATTTTAATTCCATAATGTGCCAGCATCCCCTCTAAACCAGTAATAACTGGCAGCGCCTGCGGAGGTCGTTGAAACATCTGCATCCCTTCAGCCTGTTGTTCAACATATGAGTCAAGCAACAGTATTGCATTGCCGCCGCGCATCAAAAATTGATCAATCTTGAACAGCTCATATTCGCTGTACATGGAACGCGGGCCATTGATTATTATAGTGATAACATCATCAGGTATTTCATCCTTTGTAATGTCAATAGTAACAAGGTCATACATATCCGATATCATCTTTCTGAATTGTGCAGCGCCGTTTTGCTCGTCATTGATATCCTTTTCACCATGTCCGGTAATATAGCAAACTTTTGGATTGGCACTGATCAGGTTATCAACAGCAGCGTTTAACATATCCTCAAGACGTGATAAATCCCCAATGGCATATTGTCCAAAGATTGAACGGGTAAGTATCTGTACCGTTTCAAACTTATTGTTATGCTCAACAACTATCCCAACCATACCCTGCCCTGAAGGAATAGCTCTGCCTTCCATGGTGGTAAATTGCGGCCATTTTAACGTTGGCAGCCCATACATCTGTGCTATGGTCAGCGACTGTTGATTATTGACCGGATCAACAAAGCGGTACTGGATTTTATTGTAATTACGTATATTACATTTTTGTACCTGAGCATACACCTGCTCATTTAAATTCTGCATTCCAGGGATAGGAAGATTGCTGCTGGCATATAATGTAACAGTAATGGGATCTTTAATCTTTAAAAGAGCATCTATTTTTCCATTCATTTTTTTTATCAGGGTTGTTACGCGGTACTCCAGACCTTCAGGCTCGGTGATTGAATCTATCTTTTCTATTATATCGCCATGGATGATAGCAAGCCCCATATAAGCATTTCTAAATTTTACCTGATCATTGCGAATCTCACGTATCTGAACAGGATATATCCCGAAGTCACCTGCAGCATCTTTCTGTTTTTCAACATCAATAAATTCATAATGAAAATACCTGTTGCCCGCATTATCATATTCCACCATCAAATCCTGCAAATAACGATAAACAGTATTATAAGGCGCCGGCAGGTCTTTGTTAAAGAAAATCTTTACTGTCAGAGGTTCTTCAAGTGTTGAAACCACTGCTTTGCTGATGGGTGATAGTGAGTAAACGCTATTTTTTGTGAGGTCCAACCGTACATACAGAGTTAACCCAACAAGGTTAATCAAAACGATGATGATTCCATATAAAATAAAATGTGAGTAGCTTTTTTGTTTTTGCGGTTTATCAGATGCTTTCCCCATTTTTTGCATTATGCGCTTGAGTGCTGCATCAAACCTATCAATGATTATGTTAATGTATTTTTTGATATTTCCCCTATTCATAGCCTATCTTCTCACCTCCAGCTGGTATATGCTTGCCATAGAACTTATGATGATAACCGAAGCAAAATAGATAATATTGCGCGTATCAATAATACCCCGTGCAATGTTTTGAAAATGATAATCTGCGCTGATATATTCAAACAAAGAAACCAATTTGGGTGATACAAAATATAAAAATTTTGTTATGAGCGATAGTACTATGCAAATGGCAAACCCTATGATAAACGCTACTATCTGATTTCTGGTTAACGATGAAGCAAACACGCCTATTGACGCATATGCGGCTGCAAGGATGATAGCACCAATAAATCCTCCAATTATAGGGCCTATATCAGGTGAACCCACAAAAGCAACCGATACTGCGTAAAACAGAGTGGGTAATACCATAATACCGGCAAAAATCGTAGCTGCTAAAATTTTACCGGTAACAATCTGCACAGTGGAAAGTGGTAATGTCATAAGCATTTCGAATGAACCGGTATTCCGCTCCTCTGCAAAAAGGCGCATGGTAATTGCTGGGATAACAAAGGCAAATAAAAGCGGCAATAGTTCAAAATATGCCCGCAGTTCAGCCTGCCCATATAAAAAAAATGTGGAAAAAAACAAAAAACCGGCAATCACCAGAAAAACTGAAATGACAATATAGCCTATAGGTGTTGAGAAAAACCCAGCCAATTCTTTTTTTGCTACTAACTGTGCGCCCTTCATACTATCCTTAAACTGTTGCATCCCAATCCCTCCTTAAGCTCCTACCGTTAATTCACGGAAAACATGTTCCAGACTTCTATATTCACGATTCATCTCGTATAATACCCAGCCATTATCTTTTATGCAGTTAAAAATTGCAGGGCGTGCATCTATATCCGAACCTGTTATCACCTGTATATGGCACAGATTCCCTTCATCGTGTATATGGTTCACATTGTTAATACCGGGTATCGCACACAATGATGTCTTTAACTGGTCAAACGAAGCGCCACCTGCCAGAATATTTATCCGGATATCCTTTCCTTTTGCGCTCTTCAGCTCGCTTGTTAAATCATCAGCAACTATCGCCCCATTATCAATGATAATAACCCTGTTACACGTTGCCTCAACCTCCTGCAAGATGTGGGTTGATAGAATAACCGTCTTTTCCCTGCCCAGTTCCTTGATAAGGTCACG
>DCUV01000055.1:0-58693 GCA_002328585.1 Spirochaetia bacterium UBA2205 | reverse complement strand
AATTGTAAAAAGTCATATACCATCATATCAGGATAAAGCGGAGCCGATTCGGGAAGATAGCCAATGCGCTTTTTTATGTCAATTGGATTTTCATCCACCAGATAATCATCGATACTTACCATCCCCGATGTTGGTTGAAGATAGCAGGTTAAAATCCGCAATGTGGTGGTTTTACCAGCACCGTTGGGACCTAAAAGCCCGGTAACCTCGCCTTTACGAATGGTAAATGATATGCCATCAACTGCTTTCACTTCGCCATAATGTTTAACAAGATTCTGTACGTTTATCATGCAGGGCATTCCTCCTGAAAATAGTTAATCATCAGTTTTATCCTGGAGCGATAGTTGCTGTCAATGCTACCTGATGATTATAATAAAAGCTTTTATTGCAAAGGTCATTTTTAAAGCTTCAATAACCTTTTATAATAAAGTTATCATGATTATTCAAAAACATTACATTGTAACATTGTATTGTAATATTAAGCTCAAGCTTTGTATGTAGTATGAAAAAATCAATTATAATTTGTTACACACTATTTTATACACGTCCATAATCGTCCTCTATACGCTCTATATCATCTTCACCAAAATATTCACCAAGCTGAACTTCTATATACACCAGATTATCATCACCAGTATTTTCCACCCTGTGTACTACGTTGAAATCTATATCAACACTTTTCCCAACATCAACAGGGATGTTATCTGCATCAAGGGTTACCACACCCCTGCCATGTATAAAAAACCAATGTTCTTTGCGCCGTGTATGACGCTGCAGGCTTAACCGTTTATGCGGGTATACGGTTATACGTTTTACCTTGTGAGTTTCAGTGTCCGATAGTACCTCAAAAAAACCCCATGGCCTGTGCTCAGAATATACAGCACGTTCATCCATAATAATCACCCATGTTTTTCCATAAAGCGATGCATAAATTCAACCAGGGTTTGGACCCCTTCAACAGGCATTGCATTGTAGATAGAGGCACGTAATCCTCCTACCGAGCGGTGGCCCTTCAATCCGCTTAAACCTTCTTTTTCTGCATCATTGACAAATTTATTTTCTAATTGCTCATCGGGCATATGCCACACAACATTCATGGTAGAACGACTGTTTTTATCAACAGGACTGGTATAGTATCCTCCACTGTTGTCAATTGCATCATAGAGCATGGCAGCCTTCCGGTCACGCCGTTTTTCTATCTCCGGTAATCCTCCTATCCGCTTAAGCCAGTGCAAGGTTAGGTTGGTCATCCATACGGTAAAGGTAGGAGGGGTGTTATAAAGTGAATTTTCATTTGCATGCAGATCATACCGTAAATAGGCAGGTATATCTTTGCGGGCTTTTCCCACCAATGATTTTTTCATAATCACCAGCGCCATCCCCGCCGGAGCTAAATTCTTCTGTGTGCCCGCAAAGAGCATGGAAACCTTATTCCAATCAACCGGTCGTGACATGATATCTGATGACATATCAACGATCAAAGGGATGCCCCCCGTATCCGGCAGTTGTTGCCACTGTATGCCATCTATCGTTTCATTGGAACATATATGTACATACACAGCGTCATCATGTAAAGACAATTCATCAATGGAAGGTATGCGGCGGTATTTTTCATCTGCGCCATCCCAGATTATTTGTGCATTCCCAATAAGCCTTGCATCCTGGTATGCTTTTTTTGCCCATGTACCGGTTACAACAAAATCTGCACTGCTGTCAGCCGTAAGCAATGCCATGGGAACCATACCAAACTGCAGTGTTGCGCCGCCCTGTATAAATATAATTTCGTAGTCATCCGGCACCTGTAGTATTTCCCTGACAAGAACTATCGCTCCACTATGTACCTCATCATAGATTTTACCTCTATGACTCATCTCAATAAGCGACATTCCGGAATTGTTATAATCAACAAGCTGGCGTGAAGCTTCTTCCAATACCTCAACTGGCAATATTGATGGACCTGCTGAAAAATTAAAAATCCGCCCCATTCTGCTCCCCTTAACAATAATTTTAACCTCACCCCCGGCCCCTCTCCTTTGCAAGGCAAGGGGAGCGTTGTTAGGTGAGGGTTGTATAATGTTCATCCCTTATGTGTAGCCATAAGCCGGCCATAGCCAGCTACTCTTAACAATAATTTTAACTTTATACTTGAAAGAAAAGCTATTGTTGGTATACTGCCAAAAAAATCAAGTAAATAAATGAAAACATACTATGACAGGTAAACTTTATATCATAGCAACACCAATAGGTAATTTAGAGGATATTACCCTGCGTGCACTCCGTACATTAAAAGAAGATACTGACATCGTTTATTGCGAAGATACCCGTCAGACAGGCAAACTTTTACAGCATTACGGCATCAGTCTCCCTGCACAATCATTGCACGCCCATTCAGCCAAAACAAAATTGGAATATATTATAAGCCAGTTGCTATCAGGAAAAAATATTGCCTATTGTACTGACTCGG
Organism: Spirochaetia bacterium UBA2205; assembly: GCA_002328585.1. GTDB lineage: Bacteria > Spirochaetota > UBA4802 > UBA4802 > UB4802 > UBA4802. The sequence goes on along the minus strand of DCUV01000055.1, from coordinate 56,229 downwards.
GCACACCTGCAATATCCGACCCGGGAGGTGAGCTGGTAGCATTGGCTCGCCATAACAACATACCGGTAATCCCCATTCCGGGGGCATCAGCCGTTACGGCACTGGTATCCGTTTGTGGTTTTCCCTCAAGCTCTTTTTATTTTGCTGGCTTTTTAAGTAAAAAACAGGGAAAGCGTAAAAAACAGTTGCAGCAGTTAGCGCAATTGCAGGCGATAGTTATTGTATATGAATCTCCTTACCGGATAGTCAAATTATTGTATGATATTGCCGAAATAATGCCGCAGGCAGCCATCCTTATTGGCAGAGAGATGACCAAACATTTTGAAGAATTTATATACTGCACCGCTGCAGAGGTTGAATCAATAATTCCCGCTTTACATCAAAAAGGCGAGTTTGTTATAGCACTATATAATGAAGCATCTAAAAATTGAGCTTGCAATACCTTTTAAAGCACAAATAGTGGTAAATGGCTATGCTCAACTTATTTTTAAATGGCTCGCATAACTTACCATTTTATGAAATAATTACTTGATTAATTTATAGAGAGAGTTTATATTTATACCAATAAATGATTAAGTTTTTATAATGATATGCCGATAGTTACTATAGATTAAAAAAGGGTGATTGCAATGGTTATAGACAAAATAGGAAATATCAAGAATATTGTTGAACCTAAGAATTCTAAATCTGTGGAAAAAACTAGATCCACAAATAAAAGCGATTCTGTTGAAATTTCCAGCGAAGCTAAGAAAGCTGCTGAACAATCTAAAATTGCTCATGTTGTAAAGCAAACCCCTGATATCAGAGCCGAACGAGTTAGAGAAATTAAAGAAATGATTGCCAATGGTACGTATAAATTTGATGATGATCGTATCATAGAAAAAGTTGCTGAAAAAATTGCTATGCAGCTTTTGCACAAATAATAACTTCCTTTTTAAGGTTAAAGCTGATGGCCGGCATAATTGATAAAAAAGCGGAATCATTATTCCGTTTTTTTATGTCTAAAACATATGGTGAAACTATTGAAGGATTGTGGCCTGATCTTTATGTTCCTACGGCAATATATGCACAGCCCGATGGCATATCGTTACTTCCTTCTATAGTTCAGCTTTTTGGATCACGTGTTTTGTTTATAACAAGTACGGTTGATTTCAACCAGTATAACCATTTATTCATGTCAATTTCCAGAAGCTTACAAAGCAATAACATTCCTTTTATTGTATACGATGAATTCCCTGAAAGTAACACCGACTATATTGATTCTGCAGTTTATTTTGCTCGTAAAACCCATTGTAATCTCATCATTGGTTTAGGGGGGATTGATTCTATCAATGCTGCTAAAACAGTGGCGCTGTTAACACCTAACTATCTCTTTGCCCATGAACTATTTTCATACCCTCACCTTTATGAGCCAATACCTTTTATAAGCATACCCACTCATCCACTTTTTGGTTTTGAAATAACGCCATGCACTATTATTAGTGATATTCATGATGGTATAAAAAAAGCATTTTTCCATAACTACATTTTCCCAAAAGCTATCATCATAGATCCCGAATTATCAGTTGGCGTTGAGGAAGATACAATAGCTAAATATACACTGGGCACTCTGGCAATTGCCACAGAATCGGTTATATCAAAAAACATAAACAACATCACCAATACCCTCTCCCTCAGAACTATTGACCTTGTGTTCAAAAACCTGCATGTAGCATTACAAGAAAGTGATAATGAGACAGCAAAACTTAATTTATTGATGGCTTCCCTTATGGCAGGAATAGCTTTTAGCAGTGCTCAACTTTCTGTTTCGCTGGCAATATCACTTGCGCTTGCTTCATTGACACAGATTGATATTGCATCATATATGAGTGTTATGCTACCGCATATCATGGAATACAACCTGACCTCTGCACCTGGTAAATATGTACAGATGTCCAAAGTAATGGATGAAGATGTGCGCGACATCACCGTTATTGAAGCTGCTATCAAAGCTGTTGAAGGTGTACGAAAATTAGCGCTTGATGTTGATATTCCACAACGGTTGTCGCAATTTGATGTCAATAAAACAATCTTTTCAAAGGTTGCAGAGATAACACTGAGTTACCCCTTTATACAAAATGCTCCGCGAGTACTCAACCGTGATGAGGTTGAAACAATCCTGATTGCTGCATACTAATCTATGAATTATCAACCTATCAAAAAACTCCTCAAACAGTTTAAAGATGATGCCATCACCATGGATGATTTCTTCAGGGAACTATCGCACATCAATGTTGAAGATCTTGAACATACAACATTGGACCACCAGCGAAAAGCGCGCCTTGGCTTCCCGGAGGTAATTTTTTGTCAGAACAAAACACCTCAGCAGGTGGCAGACATTGCCGGAGCTATCGCAAAGCAAAACTATAGCTTTTTAGCCACCCGTGCTTCATTGGACCATTTCAAAGCGGTAAAACGTTATATTAAAAAAGCACAGCACAACACATTGGGAAGAACAATATCATTCTGTGCACAAACAGTGCATCATAAACCACACAGGCTTTTGATAATTACTGCCGGTACGTCGGATATTCCCGTTGCTGAAGAGGCAAAGGAAACAGCACTGGTGATGGGGCTAACGGTAGAAACAATCTATGACATTGGGGTTGCAGGTATTCACAGGGTATTTCACAATTGGGACAAAATCCATGAAGCAACCATCATTATAGTAATTGCCGGTATGGAGGGAGCGCTGCCATCGGTTATTGGAGGACTTGTGCCCTGCCCCGTTATTGCCGTACCAACCTCGGTTGGGTATGGTGCATCATTTCAGGGAATTGCTGCGCTTCTTGGGATGCTCAACTCATGCGCACCGGGAATCAGCGTTGTCAATATTGATAATGGTTTTGGAGCAGTATATTGCGCATACCGTATTATTAAAAACCTGCCGGATAACCAATGAAAACACTTTACTGCGATATACAGCTTGGCGCTTCAGGTGACATGCTTATTGGCGCACTGCTTGACGCATGCCTTCCCGTTGATGTATTGCAACAACAGCTTTCATCGTTACCTTTTACTGGCTTTGCGATAGCTCCCGTAAAACAAAAGCGGTATGGTGTAACCGGCACACAGGCAGGGATTACTGCTGCGGAAGATACCCATTACCGAGATTTTACCGCCATAAAAAAAATAATTACAGCAACCTCATGCTCCGACACCGTTAAGAACAATGCAACAGCCATCTTTGAAACACTGGCTACAGCTGAAAGCGAGGTCCATGGCATTTCAAAAGACGAGGTGCACTTCCACGAGGTTGGTGCAGTTGACAGCATTATTGATATACTTTCATTTTGCATTGCGATAGAGTATTTAAACATTGATGCAATCTATTATAGTAACTTTGCATTGGGCAGTGGCACCATTACAACACAGCATGGTGTTATTCCGCTACCAGCTCCTGCTGTTATAAAGCTTACCCATAACAAACTGGTTACATTTACTTTAAAAAATGGAGAGCTTACCACGCCAACCGCTGCTGCCATACTGGTTACACTGGGTACCCAACAACCTTCTTTTAGCGGTTGTATTACTGCCACCGGCATTGGATTTGGCACTCGCGATTACGGATTTCCGGGTTATACCCGAACCATACTCCTGGATAAAGTACATGAAGAGGAAAGCAACTGCCAGCATGAAGTTTTACATGTCATAGAATGTAATATCGATGATATGAATCCCGAACTGGTGCCTTTTGTTGCTGATATGCTTCTGGAAGCAGGCGCACTGGATGTGTACTACCACCAGGTTATCATGAAAAAAGGCCGTCCCGGTGTTGTGCTCTGGGCACTGTGCACCATGGAAAAAACTGATACATTGCAAAAAATTATTTTTTCGCAAACAACAACATTAGGGGCCAGAGCCTATCCGGTCAACCGTTCTTCGTTACCGCGGCAGGTGCAGACAGTGACCGTATATGGAGAAAAGGTTACCATAAAACTAACCAGCCGATATAATGAGCTATCGCCAAAACCTGAATTTGAAGATTGCAAACGGTTAGCACTTAAAACAGGTAAAACGGTTCGTACTATCATGGAAGAGGCTCTGAAGGAATACTACAAGCACCAAACATTATAAATTAGTCAATTCATCTGCTGAAAATATCCTGTCAATATCAAGTATGATGACAAACTTGTTTTCAACCTTCCCTATGCCAATGATAAATCGGCCTGATATGCCTTTGACAATGGGTGGTGGCGGTTCAATGTCTTTTTGCTCTAACTTTACAACATGACTTACCTGATCTATTGCAAGCCCTATGCGCTTTCTCTTAATATCCACTACAATGGCACGTTTGTTCTGCGCACTTTTTTCTGAAATTCCAAACCGTACTCCCAGATCAATAATGGGGATTACCTTGCCGCGCAAATCAATAACACCAAGGATATATTCAGCAGATTTTGGCAATGGGGTAACCTCAGGAAGTTTTAAAATTTCCTGTACCTTTAATATCTCTATACCGTATTCTTCTTTGCCAACATTAAAACATACTATCTGCATGGAGGGTGCAACACTTTCTTTTGTCTGGGTTTTCATAAATGATTCCTTGTTTAATGGTTAACTGTACCTTTTATTCTATAGTAGTTTAATTATAAATTTTTTCAAGTTAAAAATTTATTAATTTTTGGTAATTATCGTTGCTTGACTTCTAATAGTCTAATAGTACAATGCAATATTTCATGTTTTGTTAAATCTTTTAAAATTATGCTGCTACCATAATCAATTGGTATGGCATGATTTTCTTGTAATTTTTTTTATACTGTATAATTTTTAAGTCCAGAAAATATGTGATGTGTGTACAATTACTCTGTTAGCTTTTTATAGGTGTGTTGCAACTGTTCAATACCAATCTTCCCTTCATCAAGATACCCCTGTAAGCTTTTAGGCAATGAACCATTTTTGACATAAAGATACCCTGCAAATATAATAAACATGGCAAGCATCAAAACAACCATCTTCATCAACTGTTTTATAAATATATATAACAAAACAATAAAACTAAGCAACGCTACTATTGTTAATATAACACCGGTGTTCATTATTTTACCTTTTTGGTATTGTTTATACTTTCTTATTTTTATGCCGGGAAATTGAACCCACTACCATTCCGGTGATAATACCAAGAACAAATGTTGCAAACAACATAACAATGAGCGGAAGCGTTACTTCCCAATGAAACAATGAAAATATTACTGGCTGGACATTCTGTACAATGATTATCAAAAATAGCAGTGCTATAATTAAAATTATGATTATTTTTAGTCGCATTGTATTCTCTCAACGTTTATAATAATGACATATACTATTTTCCAATAGTACAAAATATACAATAAAAAAATAATAGGTACGATAGTTCCTTTTATAATTATCGCTATAATTGCAACAGAATATAATATAATCAAACATTTTATTGTAGCCTGCAAAAAACAATCAGCTTTTCACAAAAAAATAACAATAAACCACGATGTCATGATGAGGAAGGATGGCCATTTTCGTCATTTTGAAGAGACGCAGTGTCCTGAGAATCTTGGGGATGTCTAAAAATTACTTTTTATCTGCTTTTTTTCATAAATTCAACTGTTTATCCCATTGGACCATCTTTACCCTGTAGATGAAATCACCTAAACCGGTGATTCTGCTTCCTATTCTCAAATACTGTTTCACAGATATGTGCTGTATATTAACTATGCTCACGTCTTGCTTCTGTTGCCATATTTTCTTTCGCTTATTCTTTTAATCGTACATAGTTTCCATTAAAACGTTATGCCTCACCCTTTCTTTTGTCCAGGCGGCAATACAAGAAAGTGTCAAACAAAAATGCCTGTGATACTATACATACATCCCTATATTGTGATTGACACATGCTCATGCATGGTGTATAGTATAGGGCATACTATAAAAGGAAGGGGTGTGTACTATGGATTTTGAAACGACTACCTGTATTTCTATTCATGATTTAGATATCCTTACCGCTACCACGATGCAGTATGATATGTCGCTGCACTCATTTATTGTGCGTTTGTTAATCTTTGCTGCTAAAACAGACAAAGGTACAGCAAAAGCCTTTACCGGCATTGCGTACCGCAAACGGGATAGACAAAATCCATGGAAGCGAGTCCACCTGTATCTGGAATACAGGGAGTACGAGTATCTTTTAGATATTAAGAAGCTATGGAAGATGAGTGTGGCAAAAGCCATTGCCTATTGTGTTGAGCATGTACTGGATGAATTTGTAGCATTTTTAAACAACTGTATTGAAGAAGAGAGGAAAGGGAATACCGATAACTATCTAAAATATGAGTTGACCAGAAGCTATTTATTTGAGTATGACACAGAAGAAGGGGTACATTGTTGCCGATTCTACTGGGGATTACCGCTAAAATACGCCCGAACGGCACCGTTACATACCAGAAAAACCAACATATAACCATTTCACAGCTACCTCTATGTATTGTAAAGGGTATACCATATAATACCCATGGTAACCTATTTGTCAGTTTCCTGCACCACTGGAATTGTTTATATCTTACATTCTCGCCATTTGCGGGGGCTTTAAGAACCTTCCTCAAATTCATCGGGTCTCAAACAGTCCTTGCATTTCTTGCGCAGTGTGCTTGAGGTACTCAGCTAAAAACGTCGCATTGCCTACGGTTCCTTCACTTTGTTCAAAGTTAAATATAGCGAGTTGCGTATTTATGTAGCGCTACAGTATCCATGCCTCTACTATTTTCTTTATTGAGATCCTTCGCTATCGCTCATGATGACACGCGCCTGGTTCAAAATGACATTGCTTCACAAAACGGCCTGATTCTTCACGTTGTTCAGAATGACAGACGCTAACACTCAAAATAACGAGAACTCTGCCCAGAATGACAACAGTCTTATAGCTTAATCCCGTTTTGTTGATGGTCTATGGAAAAAAACATCGCAGCCATTTATAACTCATACCAGCCTTTGAGGAATGCATGATAATCAAAAAATATCAATCACATTGAGGATAGTGCCATTGCTGTACTCAGGTCATATTCATTAAAAACACATTAAAAGTTCATAAAATATTTACCATTAAGAGCCAATTTTATAATTAGATTTGTGCAATTAATACTAAAGAGGAGTTATGAAAGTAAAAAACACATTTGATGAACACATTAATTCACTTATTAATAGTTTTGTCAATGAACAAAAAGTAAGATTTCCGCAAGACGAGATTTTAACTATAGACCTTCACTGTCATGATTACAACAGCAATGTCCCCGATGAATTGCTTGGAAGAATTTTAGGTATCCCTGAAACATGGCTATCAACTGATGAGCTGATTGCTACTCTTAAAAATCACGGCTGTGATACTTTTACGGTGACCAATCATAACAATGCGCGCTCGTGCTTTGAACTTCTGGATAAAGGGTTTGATATAGTAGTTGGGGCCGAATTTAGCTGTAGTGTTCCGGACTATGGTGTTGGCATCCATGTTCTTACCTATGGATTTACACCAGAACAGGAGATAAAACTTAATAAATATCGAAATGACATCTATAAATTTCTGGATTATACATCACAAAATGACATACCCACTATATGGGCTCATCCGCTGTATCATTATAAATCCAGAGGCATCCCACCAATGGATTTCTTTGACAAAATGGCACTTTTGTTTCAACGGTTTGAAGTTATTAACGGTCAAAGAGATAGCTGGCAGAATATGCTTGTAAAGCAGTGGATAGAATCATTGACACCAGAAAAAATTGAACAGCTTTCAAAAAGATTTGGACTAAAACCAGACAGATATTGCACCCAACCGTATAAAAAATATTTTTCAGGCGGTTCTGATAGTCATATGGGGATTTTTACCGGTCTCACCGGAACGTATCTACATATCCCTCATCTAATGAATAGATTACAACATGAAAAACGATCATCGTTAGCGCTTGAGGCTATAAAAAGTGGCACCATGGCACCATTTGGAACACATAACGATAGTGAAAAAATGGCAATATCATTTATAGACTATTTTTGCCAGATTGGAATGAAGATGAAAGATCCTGGTTTTGCCCATATTCTATTGCATAAAGGTGAAACCATTGATAAATTAGCGGCTTTAACAATAGTCAATTCATTTCAGGAATTAAAGAGACACAAAACAACGCTCCATTTTTTAGAGCTTTTTCATCAATCATTGACCGGTAAAACATTTTCAAAATCAAAGCGTTTTTATGTTAATAAAGATTATAAAAGGGTATTTGATATAGCATATGCATTATCACGTTATACTAAAACCAGGAAAAAAGAAGACATAATTTTTTATAATGATTCAATATATGCAATATATAATGAGCTTGCTCAACTATTGATGAAACGAGCACATAAGTATATACATAAATTTTTGAACAATACAGATTCCGGTGCAAATGAATTTGAATCATATTTTCAAAATATTGAAATACCAACTCATTTCAGAAAATATATTGCAAATTCAAAAGGAGCAGATAGTAATGGTATTCCTAAACTAAACCTCCCAAAGATTTTTGATGAGCTGTCATTCCCCTTTCTGGGTTCTGCGGTTATTGCATCAGCATTTTTTACCAGTGCCAGGGTTATGTACAAAGCAAGACCATTGCTCTATGAATTTGCACACATACATAATACATTAAAGCACCCTGAGCGTACACTATGGCTAACCGATACGTTTAATGACCCCAATGGAGTTGCTAATGTTTTGCAATTGATGCATAAGGAAATAAAGCGCAATGATCTGCCAATTGATATTATAACGGTAAGTGATACATTACAATCAGATGAGCATCTTATAGTCATAAAACCACTTAAAGAATACACCATTCCATTTTATCAACAGCAACCGTTGCGAATACCTGATATATTGCAGATTCATAAAATTTTTAAAGATGGTGAATACAACAAAATTATCGTTTCAACTGAAGGCCCTATGGGGTTGGCAGCATTATGGTTAAAGTATGCTTATTCCGTTCCAGCTTATTTTTATTTACATACTGACTGGATGATGTTTGCTGAGAAAACGTTAAAACTAAAAAATGATAACTTAGATAATTTCAGAAGAATTTTACGTACATTCTATAAAGCATTTGACGGTATATTTGTATTAAACAACGAGCATAAAAAATGGTTAACCGGTAAGGATATGGGGTTTAACTCCTCAAAAGTATTTTTAACATCTCACTGGGTTGAAGAAATTTTTAAACCTCACAAAACCAATAAGGAAGAAGTATTTGGAGTATCCAGCACCACGCCGGTAATACTATTTTCAGGACGACTATCCGAGGAAAAAGGCGTTATGGATATACCTGAAATAATGAATATAGTAAAACAAAAATATCCTGACACAAAAATTGCTTTTGCAGGAATTGGACCAAAAGAAAACCAATTGAAAACATTATTGCCTGATGCCATCTTCTTGGGCTGGGTTGATCATACCATGTTACCTAAAGTATATTCAGCAGCAGATATCCTTGTGCTGCCTTCCCGCTTTGATACTTTTGGCTGTGTTGTGCTGGAGGCATTATCGTGCGGATTGCCAGTTATTGCATATAACAACAAGGGACCCAAAGATATTATTAATAATGGGCTGAACGGTTATCTGGTAAAAAATGAAACCGAAATGGCCCAAAAGATAATAGAACTTATAAGCAATCCTCTGTTACTAAATCTATTCCGCAATCAATCGCTGTTGAGGGCATATGAATTTAAACCTGATACTATAATGAAACAATTTGTCAATGACCTCAATTCAGCAGCATAATAAACATCCTCACGATTATTTATGGTGGAAACATGGTGTTATATACCAGATATATCCCCGAAGTTTTTATGATGCAAATGATGATGGCATAGGTGATTTACCTGGCATAATTAAAAAGTTTGATTATTTGATAGATCTTGGCATTGATGCTATATGGCTATCTCCCATTAATACATCCCCCATGTATGATTGCGGTTATGATGTAAGTGATTATTATTCTATTGATCCAATTTTTGGCACATTAAAAGATTTCAAAGAATTATTGGCGATAGCTCATAGCAACAATATTCATATTATCATGGACATGGTTTTAAACCATACTTCACAACTGCATCCATGGTTTGTAGAATCATCATCCTCACGATACAACATGAAAAACGATTGGTATATATGGCATGATGGTTTTAACGGCAAACCTCCCAATAACTGGAAATCTGCCTATCTTTCCAGTGCATGGGAAAAAAATGAAATGCGCAGGCAATATTATCTTCATTCATTTTTAAAGGAACAACCTGATTTAAACTGGCACAATCAGCAGGTAAAACATGCCATGTTTGATATGATGCAGTATTGGCTGGATCTGGGTGTTGATGGATTTAGATTTGATGTTATCAACTATTGCTATAAGGATAAAAATCTGCGCAACAATCCATTTTCCTTTAAACCATTTAATGATCAAATAGAAAAATATAATAAAAATGGGCTGGAGAGTTACATTTTAGTTCAAGAAATCAGAAAATTAATTGATAAATATGACAATCGTATGACGGTTGGCGAAGTATTCAGCTATCCGCCTGGCAATCCCGCGCTTTCGGCCAGTTATTTGTGTAAAGGGAAAGGTTTGCACTTAGCATTTGATTTTTCATTATTATATCAACCTTTTGACTCACATAAAATATACCGATGCATTAAAAACTGGTATAATCATATTCCAGAACATTGCTGGCCATGCAATGTATTGTCAAACCATGATCAGCAGCGCTATGCTGATAAATTCAGTCAGGAAGACAATGATTCGATTAAACGTTTAATGGCGCTATTACTGTTAACCTTATGGGGGACCCCATTTATTTATTATGGGGAAGAAATAGGAATGAAAAACACTTCAATCCCGCTACATAAAATTGTAGATCCCGCAGGTAAAAGATTCTGGCCAATTTATAAAGGGAGGGATTGTGCACGTACACCAATGCAATGGTCAGATGAAGCTAATGCTGGTTTTAGTCATACTATGTGCTGGCTCCCCATTGATAGTAACTATCGCACAATTAATGTAAAACATCAATTAAAAGACCGTTATTCACTTTTAAATTATTATAAAGATTTGATCAGGTTGCGAAAAAATCACTATGCCCTTACCCATGGTTCATGGGAACCGCTTATAAAAGGGAAAAATGGAATTATTGCATATATACGAAAAGCGGATTCTGAAACGCTTTGTATGCTATTAAATTTCAACGATCATGCAACGCACATCCATCATCACTATGAAGCGCAATGGAAAGTTTTGTTTTCTACGCATCGTAGCCGCTTTGAGCATTTTGCAGATTTACGAATTGATTGCTATCCTTTTGAGGCAACTATCTTACAAAAGATTGGAGATTTATAGCAACATTATGCACCACATGGGATTTTACATTAAGTTACATCATGGGGATATTGGTAGATAATTTGTAAAAGTACATCTTCATCACACAACGTCATTCATTTAATTTCTTTATCAAATGATATTAATTGACAATCATCAAAGTTTTCATTTATTTTACATAATATTTAAATTCCCTTTATATTAATGAACCATTTTTAACAGTAACAATAGCTATCATATTAACTATGAAATTTATCATGACAGATGCCAAACGTATGAATAAAATAGTAAACTTATTCCAGAAAAAATCATTATCAGACAATACTTCATTAGGTTTGCCTGCCTCAATCACGCACTTACCTATCTGGATTATCATTATTGGAATAGTACTGGCACTACTGATTTCGATAAGCGGTTTTATGAATATATATTTTCTTAATACCTCACATCATGAGATTGAAAAAATCAATACATCAACTTCATTAGCTTTGTCAACACAAATAGAATTTGAAAAACAGTTTACCATGTTGCATTACATTTTACTGGAGAAAGACCAGTTGCAATACCAGACATATTTTCATAAATTTTCATATCAATATACCATTGTTCAGAATCAACTTTTTAATTTAAAACTTCTTTTGAAAGACTTTCCAAACATTCATAATAAAATGAATGATATACAGAAATATCATAAGGACTTAACAGAATTATTAATTGATGAGTTGTTTCAATATAAGGATAATTTAACTACTGTTGATGACGTATATTCAATAATCAAAGGCAAAGACATAATTGCAATAGAATCGTTAAATAATATTATCTCTGAGATTAACAATATTAATTATGAAATCGCGATGAAAACAAAGAAAAAATATTTTATTTTATCCATTGTTTCGATATCATTAATAAGTATTGTTACATTATCGCTGGTTATAGCTATTCTTTATATTACTAAATTAGAGAAAAAGTTTATATTTAACATTGGCAAACAGCTTTCATCTTACCTTCCCATACAATTGGTTCAATTAATCCTGCGTCAGGAAAAACAGGAGGTTGTTCCCATACAAAAAAAGTTTATCACTGTGTGTTTTACTGATATAGAGGGATTTACAAAATTAACAGATGCAATTGAACCAGAAATTGTTGCTGAAATACTGAATGATTACCTATCTGAAATGACTGTGGTTGCTCATAAATACAATGGGACTGTGGATAAATTTTTAGGCGATGGAATTATGATATTATTTGGAGCACCCAATTCCATGCCAACTGCAATACAAATTGAAAATGCTATGACAATGGCAGTTGAAATGCAAACAATATTTAAAATGCTCAATGATAAATGGAAAATTAAAATAAACAATAATATACTGCATCTGAGAATTGGCATCCATTGTGGCATGACAACAGTAGGTAGTTTTGGACCTCCAGAGCGGTTATCATTTACTGCAATTGGTAAAATAGTTAATATCGCATTTCGCTTGCAACAGTTATGCAATTCAGATGGTATACTCATTAGTGAAGATGTAAAAAATATAATGCCACAGATTCCTGTTAATGAAGGAATAGCATTAAATGTTAAAGGAATTGATAAGCCTCTTGAAGTGTATAGTATACAAAGTAATTAACAATAGAGCGTTGTTTCACTCATATTTTATGCATGCAATTGTCATGTCATCCTGTTGAGGATAGGTATCACGAAAATTATTAATATCAAATACCATAAGATCCAAAAACTTCTGGACATCTCCATTATAATTTTCTTTCATAAATTGGGTAATTCCTTGAATACCATAAGCAGCACACTCTTTATTACGCTGTTCAATACATCCATCGGTGATTGTTATTATTGCATCGCCAGAATTAAGTTTTGTCTTACCAAATTTTAATGTATTTATTTTTTGTATACCCATGGGAAAATTTATTTCTTTTAATGAAAGTTTAAAGATAGTATCGTTACGATATAAATACGTCAGCGAATGCCCAAAATCATAGAGGGTTAATAATTCTTTATCTTCATCAACATGCATGAAAGCAGAAGTTACAAATTTTTCTCCTTCAAAATTTGTAAAAATATAATTATTAAGATGAATGAGAAATGTTTCTAAATCATGTGTTTCAAAATCATATATGGACAGCATACCATTGAGTAATGTTGTAATCATAGAAGCAGCAATTCCCTTCCCTGAAACATCACATACCACAATAATGTGTTGATTACTTTTTTTAAATGGTATTACCATATAGAAATCGCCACCAACATCCTGCGCCATTACATTTTTTATCCCAATAGTTAATCTTTTAGTATGAACATAATAATCATTTTTTAATATTCGTTCCATCACTCTTTTTGCCTGTTCAATGTCCTGCTGGTTTAACTTTGATAAAAATATTAACATATCCCTGGTTGAAAATATGCCTTTAAAACAATCATTTTCATCTTCAAGAACATAATGATCTTGAACACCTGTTAATAAATCTTTTTCAATAGCTTTTGCGCACTCAAAAATATGCGTATTATAATTAAACTGTTTTACCTTTTGCATTACTGCATTAGCAGTTTTATTATAATTCAATTCTCTGCCAAAACGGGTTCCTAAAATATCAAAAAGATCTTTACGTATTATTACTCCATAAGATTTTTTATTTTTATCAACTACAGCAACAGCATATATTTTATCATTTCTGGATAACTCATCTGCTAATATTCCAACCTTTGTATCATTAAAAACATAATAATCTGAACTTATAAGCATACCTATAGTAAACTGTGTACAACTTAATTCTTCGATCTTATGAACAATTGGTTGATATGAAACAACTTGACTATCATTCTTCATGAGTTAATATCCTCCTTCTTAGCATTATATTATCAATATCATTGTAATGAATATTAATAAGTATGGACGCTTCTATCAATAGCATTATTCAATAGCATTATTAACCTCACCCCGGCCCCTCCACTTTGTAAGGCGAGGTGAGGATTGTCCTTAGAAAATGTCATTATGCGCCCCCGTTATTTCGGACTTGTTCCGGAATCTAAATAGGTAACTTTAGATCCTGAAATGATCCTGAAACCAGTTCAGGATGACGTCCTCATAATAAATAAATCATTGTATATAAAATAATAGTTAATTGCTTATAAATATTTTATGAATATCATCATGACTTTTTAATTAAAAGTGGCAAAGCTAATCTTTTTTTGATGCAGCATCCAGATGTATACAGTACTGAATTCTTTCTTTTTTAAAAAATATGTTGCAAAAAATAATTGATCTAATTTATGATTCATTGTTTAATTAAGAATTATTGCATGTGTTTTTAAATGTAAACATTTTTGAAGATATGAATTTATATGAAAAAATCTATAACAAAAACTATTTTAATAATTAGTATTTTTTATATTGCCATACTTTTACTATATACTCAAACGTTAGCTGATATATGCGTAACACCATATCAAAGCCCTTCAGGCTTTTCTGTTGATTTACCTGCATGGGACAGATCGGAAATGATGAGGCAGAATGCGCTGGAATTTATATGTGCTCATTCTCAGCATATCTATATAAAAGTAATAAAGCTAAAAAATCCTCCGGATGATATTTTGCACTACATGTCATGGAAGATATGGGATACCGATCCCAACGCACACTTTGTTATTAAAGATAAATTAGAAGACGGCGGAATAATCATTTCAACATATCGCAACAAAACGTATTCTCTTCACAGGGTTCGAATGATACAGCAAAAGGAATATACCTATATCATTGAATGCAGTGCTCCTGAAAAAAGCTTTTACAACTATGAAAAATATTTTAATAGGGTGTTTAAAAGCTTTACACTGCAATAATATCGGTAATGAGCAATTCCCCTGATGCTCATCACACAGTCTACATCCTGTACATGCTATTTCATTGTAAATTCATTGGCAATCATCAATCATAATGACAGTAAAGGGATATGTTGCAACACAATTACTACATAGTTTATATAGACTTTCATCGTGAACTACCATATGAATGCATATGCAAGGAACTTTCAAATTTCTTTGCAAATTGTGATGCTTTTATACTAACGCATTATTTACGATAACTATCACATATGACATCATTATCAACCCATTGCCACCTTAAAACATGCATGAGTCATGCATGTATGCTTAAAATACACTCACGAATACCTGTTTTAATATCGCAAAAATCAATATAATATCATTATTAGTGTTGAGCAAAAAAATATAAATTAAAAGTACTTTGCAAGTAGATGTTGTAATTCTTCAATCGTAAACGGTTTGGTTAATCCATCATTGAAACCATACTCCTCAGGGTTAGCCAACACCGGATCATCATGATATCCACTCATAACAAAAGCTGGCACATCAGTATCATGCTGCCGTATAAGCTGTACTGCCTCTGTTCCACCCATACCGCCTTTCACGGTAAGGTCAAAAATTAAGGCATGGAATGGAACTCCTTTTTCTTTTTCATGAAGAAACAAATCAACTGCACTTTGTCCATCCTCAACTGCCATTGCTTCAAAGCCTAAATGTTCCAGAAAGCTTATCATCAATTTTTGCATCATTTCATCATCATCAAGAACAAGTATTTTTCCACCAGTTAATTTCTTTTCAGACGTTTGATTTTTTTCTTCCATTTCAACCTTTTGTTGTGTAGCAGGTAGATAAATATAAAAAGTTGTGCCCTTCCCCTGAATTGAATCAACCTCTATGGTACCATTATGACGTGCTATTATTGAATAGCCTGTAGCCAATCCCAATCCATGTCCTTTACTTTTTGTTGTAAAAAAAGGATCAAATATCTTAGGTAATATTTCTTTAGGTATTCCAATACCCTTATCTGCAATTACAATTTTAATATACTTACCTGCAGGCAACAGTGGGTGCTCATTCATCTCAAATGTCACATTGTGTACACCAACAGTAATTATTCCACCCATTGGCATGGCATGCACTGAATTGATGACAATATTTTCAATCACCTGAGCTATCTGATTATAATCAAATTCTACATTAAATAAATCTTCATCACAATTAAATTCTGCTTTTACATTTGAACCACTTAATGCAAACTTCACCGTATCCTTTAACAAAGGAATTACCGATTGAACTTTTTTAATTGGTGCACCCCCTTTTGCAAATGTTAATAACTGCCCGGTAAGTCCTTTAGCCCTTTGTACTGATTTCAGCGCTTCCGCTAATAATTCAGAGACATTGTTGTCTTTAATATAAGTAGAAGCTAAACCAATATACCCCATTACTCCTTCTAATATATTGTTAAAATCATGAGCAAGTCCAGCAGCCAATTGTCCCAGTGATTCTAAACGCTGTGTACGCTGCACGGTTTCTATAAGCCGCATTTTCTCGGTCATATCTCTGAATACCAGAACAACACCCAGTATCCTACCCGCTGCATCTTTGATTGGTGCAGCACTATCAGTTATAATATGTCGTTCCCCATTTTTAGCTATAAGCATTGTATGGTTTGACAGCTCATAAATCTGCTGTGTTTGCAATACCTTTTCAACGGGATTGTCAAGAGGTTTGCCCGATAGTTCATGGACAATAACAAAAATTTCTGAAAGTGCTTTACCCTGAGCTTCTGACAGTGTATAACCTGTTAATTGCTGCGCCGTTTCATTTATAACAACAATCCAGCCATTAGTATCTGTTGCTATAACACCATCACCAATGCTTTGCAAGGTAATCCTTAACTTTTCCTTTTCTTCTATAAGCGACTCTTCGGCCATTTTACGATCAGTAATATCAAGAATAGAAATCATCCCTGCAGGGCGCCCTTTATAAATAACACTTACTCCACTTAAATACACCCATTTTATCCTGCCATCCTTTGCTATTATTCTAAATTCATAGCTATCCACAGTATCTACATTTGTTTGCCTTTTACTACCCCGCTCCCTCACTATTTGTTTATCATCAGGATGCACTATATCCCAAAAATTCATATTTAAAAATTCCTCTGCGCTATATCCTGCAATATTTACAGCAGCAGGATTTGCATAAATCCATTTATTATCCTGATATAAAAGTATTGCAGTAGGAGTTGAATTTGCCAAACTCCTGAACTTCTCCTCACTTTCTGCAAGTGCCTGCTCAGATTTTATCTTCTCAATCTTTTGCCAGGTACTGTCCATTAACATGGTAATCTGCAATATATCAATCTCGGTATAATCTGTTTCTTTATTGGCAACACCAACTGTTGCAACAATCCTGTTATCTTTAAAAACAGGTATACCTAAAAAACGTTGTATATTCACATGCCCTTCAGGATAGCCTCTCTTTGCAGGATGATAATCTTTGTAATTATTAATAACAACAGGACGTGCCTGGTTAATTGTTTCTCCCCATATGCCGGCATCTTCTAATTTATATATTACCGGCTTTTCCTGTATAGCGCATTGATTCATTACCTCTTCTGACCACGCTTTAATAAAACATCTTTTTTCTTCTTCATTATATTCCATAGCAAATCCAATTGTGCTGTCCGTCAATTTAATGGCTTCATTGAGAACATGATAAAATAGTTCATCCTCTGTTTTGGCTTCTTTCTGCAACACAGCAATAATCGATTCCAATCGCTCCTTATTCTTTACAAGCAGTTCTTCAGCCATCTTGCGCTGTGTTAAATCATGTGCAACTATAAGAACGGCAACCGTTTTGCCATCCTTAATAATTGAAGATGAAGTAACCTCAACAGGTATTCGTTTCCTGAATTTATTAAAAATCTCAGTTTCATATTGATGAAGTCCCATATATCCATTTATACGTTCCTGATGTAATGCAACAATAGATTGATGGTATTCTTTAGGAATAAATTTAAGTATATTTTTACCAACTACCTCATCATAACCATAGCCGCCAATATTTATACCTGTCTGGTTGGCATATTGCACTATCCCATTCATATCATGCAAAACAATAATATCGTGTGTGGTTTCAGTTATAGACCTATAGCGCTCCTCGCTCTCTTTTAACTTTTCATCCGCTAATTTTTTTGCTGTTATATCTTCATAGGTACCCAGCACACCTATGATTTCATTCCCAAGGCGCAATGGTATTTTACTGGTTCTAAGCCATAAGTTGTTGCCATCAGGCGCTGTTTGTGGCTCCTCATATCCTATTTTTGGTATGCCTGTTTCAATCACCTCCTCATCATCCTTTCGATAGAGTTCTGCTTCACTGCGCCACCCCATATCATAGTCCGTTTTCCCTATGATATCCTCCGGCTTTTCAAATCCTGCATCAACAGCAAATGGTCTATTACATCCTATATACCGGAAACTTTTATCTTTCCAGAATACACGCACCGGTATTGTATCCATAATGTTGTTTAATAACTGCTGGGATTCTTTCAGAGCCTTTTCAGTTTCTTTAAAATGGTTAATGTCGGTATGCGTGCCATATATCATCAATGGTTGCCTATCAGGTGTCCACTCTATAACCTCTCCCTTCGTAAGTATCCACACCCAGTGTCCCTGTTTATGCTTCATCCTGATTTCACATTCATAGTATGGTTTTTCACCTGTATAATGGTTTACCAGATCTTCATACGATTTTTTTAAATCATCAGGGTATGTCAAACGCTCCCAGGTTTTTATAGAAATTGGCGATAGTTCCTCAAGAGTATACCCAAGCAGATGAGCCCACATTTCATTAATTATAAGGGCTCCAGTTTGTATATTCCATTTCCATGTGCCTGTTTGAGTAGCTTCTATAACATTTTGAAGCATCTTGCTGTATTCTGCAATTTTTTCTTCAGCTTTTTTTCTAGCGCTGATATCAGTATACATTGCAAACGAGCCGATATAGTTTCCTTTTCCATCCATTATTGGCTGCCCAGAAACTAAGCACCACAGCTCACTTCCATCTTTTCGTTTCCTCCTGTCTTCATATACATCAGCAATCCCTTTTTCCCTTCTGGTTTTTATCCGTTCTTTCAATACAGGGATATCATCCGCAAACATAAAATCAAAAATTTGCCTGCCTATCATCTCCTCCTGGGAATATCCCAGCATAGCCGCCATTGCCATATTGACATAGGTAGTTATACTATTGCTATCTATCCTCCATATCCCTTCTTTAGCAGTTTCAACCAGTATCCGGAATTGTTCTTCACTTTCTTTTAATTGGTTAGTAATGTCTTTCAACTCAGAAACATCACGGGAAACAGCCAATATGCCCACAGGCTTATGCTGAGCATCCCGTATCATTGAAAAATTTACCTCTAACCATCTGGTTGATCCATCTTTACAATAATGCTCTAACTCCAAAATTCTGTTTCGGTCGAGATCTACATTGCCAGCCTTTTCTTTTTCTATCTCTTCTGAATAAACATTTAATGCTAACTGCAGTGAATTGGGTGTCAAAATCTGATCTATTTTTCTTTTTTTACTCTCTTGAGGTGTAAACCCTAAAATTTTTTCAATGGAAGAGCTTGCAAATACAACATTAAAATCCATATCAAAAATGGTAAAAATATCTGCACTTTTTTGCGCTATGATGTTATAGAAATCTAATTGTTGCAAATCACGTCCTAAAAGTGTGGATGATATTTGTTTTTTCTTTCTATTTGATGATCCATTATCTTTTGATGTTTTTTGCTTTTTATGACTATCACCCATATATGGCTCCACGTATGATTAAAATGTATCATAATCATCTATTGTATGGCATATTGAAAAATCATGTTACCATTATTGAAAAAATAATAAAACATTTCTGCAATATTTGCGTCCACAAAGAAACATCCAGAATATAATTATATAAAAGCTTTTTATAACAATAATTGAAATTGTTAATTAAAACAACTAAAAAATAATAAATCACTTAATAGTTGTGTCAAAATTTTTCAATTTACTGTAAATTTTAGTTGAAACAATATAAGTATATATCTATATTTGCGTATAGTAATATATAATATTCAAAAGCAACGAGGAATACTATGGCAACAGCTCCATCATCCAAATTACCTCCTCAATTAAAAGGAGAGATTATTAATCTTATCGAGGAACGTTTGAAAGAGCTTTATGTAACACGTTCTGATTTCAGAGCTTTGCAAAGAGTCATGAAAGAGCTTGCTGAAGCTCAAAAACGTACTGAGCAACGTGTCGAAGAGCTTGCTGAAGCTCAAAAACGTACCGAGCAGCGTATGGATTCATTAACCCAGCGTATGGAAGAGCTCGCTGAAGCTCAAAAACGTACCGAGCAGCGTATGGATGCATTAACACAAGCATTAACACAAACTCAGTTAGAATTGAAACAGCTTGTTGAAGAACATAAGATTACACGAAAACTTTTGGGTGATCTTACCAATACAGTAGGCTACGGACTTGAAGATACCATTATGAAATATATTCATGATTATGCTTTAAAAGAATATGGTATTGCTATTTCCACAGTCGACAGACGATATATTACCTACCCTGATGGTCGCTATGATGAGATTAACATCTATGCTGAAGGTACCAAAAATGGAACAAATGTATATTTAATTGGTGAAAGCAAAGCTCAATTAGGTAAAAAAGATGCAGATAATTTTAATAAGATGATTTCACGATTACATAACCAGCTACAAGGTGAAATTATTCCATTTTTAGTTTGTTATAGCTGTGCTCCAGATGTTGAACAGTATATCAGCAATACGTACCCAATAATTCGCATTCATAAAAGCTTTGAATTTTATAAATATAAAAAATATTTTGATTAATTAACATTATATTTCCTTATCCTCATCGCTCTGAAGATACTGTAAAATCTTTCTGCGTATTGAATCAGGGAGGCGTATTCCCACACTCTTCAACCTGCTTTCATATTTTTTAAATGAACGAACATGTTGTGAGGTTGTTACAAATATCCTGAAATATGATCTAATGCTCCCTTCAACTTCTTTTCTAAATTCGATGTCAGCATTTAACATATCCTCAAGGGGTGCTATCACCCTGTAATTGATAGGGCGGCAAATGGAACGATACGCTACAAAACGTTGCAATGTTTCCGATTCATAATTTTTTTCTTTGATATCCTTCTCCACCTCATTTAAGTTTATACAATCAAGGACTTCAAATTTATATTCATCCTGTAATGCATTGCCAATTAACAGTGCAGCATTTTTACAACAATCACAGGTCAATAAATGATCAGGACATTCAAAATCGCAGCGCAAATAGAGCACCATATCAATATCCGAACTGGGCTGCGACAAACCAACATTAACCGAGCCCAATACATCCATTGCAATATCCTCTATTGCTGGTTCAACTCGTTTTACTATTTCCTCTAATTTTTCCATACGCAGTTCTGATTCCTCAGTCTGGAACATCCTGAAAAAATTTTTAATTTCTTTAAACAGCTCTATTTCAGGTATATGCGAATATTGCTGCACATTCATATCAACATTCAATAATTTCTTTTTTGCATTGAAACGGATATCATCAATGACCGTCTCCACCCATTTCCCATTTTTTTTAGCATATTCCGCTAAATCATATACACGTTCATTATATATCTTTCTATAGAGTACATGAGCAACCGTATAATCCTGTAATTCAATTTGATAAAAAAAACCTCCCTCAAGCACATCATGATGGACTGTTGTAATATCACCCAGCGGTGATGGATTAAGGTATAGCGTATTTTCAACCTCCTGCATACCCCATGAGCCATGAATATGTCCGGTTAAACAAAGTATTACAGGATTGTTATCACAATATGTTCGTAATGCCGGTGAACCGGTAGGACCAACAGGTGCAAGCCAGTCAAGTACACCGTGAGCAGGCTGATGAGTAGCGATAATAGTAGGACGCACCGCTTTGAAAAAATTATACATCTCATTTTTGCGATCATCAATTCCAATTCCAGCTTTATAGGGTACAACATATTTTTGCGGTATACCGGCAGTAAACGTATCAGCACCTCCATATCCGGCAATAACAGCTTCATCCAC
This sequence comes from Spirochaetia bacterium UBA2205, assembly GCA_002328585.1. Taxonomy (GTDB): domain Bacteria; phylum Spirochaetota; class UBA4802; order UBA4802; family UB4802; genus UBA4802. The sequence continues at coordinate 33,851 of DCUV01000055.1, read as the reverse complement.
CTGATACCAGTGTAGATGCAAATCTCTGTCATGAAGGGATGTATACTTTAAATCCATATCATAATTACCCGGAAGGGCAAATATATGGACCTGAGGTTTAAAACTAAAAATATTGGCAAGCACCTTGTATTTTTGTTGCATTACTCTTCTAGCACGTATGGTATACTGCTGGTATTTAGCTCCTAACTCCGCTACCTCTTCAGTAATATGGGGCATATCCATAAGCTCATCAACAAAATCTTCTACTGTAATATCATCGCGCCCCATTTGTTTTCGCATGGTATTAAAATATAGTTGCAGCTCATAATAACGGATAGCGCTATCCATATTATAAAATGGGATGTCAAGCAAATCACCTGATATAATATAGACATCAGCAATTGTCTCGTATAGCAATTCACGAACGCGTTCAAAAGCTCCGTGAACATCGGTACAATAAATTATCCGCATCAGCTCATCCTTCTTTTTTCGGTATAGGTGCGATAGACAATGATGACTGATAGTATTCCCAGAAAAAGAAATGCTATATATAACAAACTATCGCCAGCACGCCTGTATAAAGTCACAGTATTTGTACTGCTATCAATATCCCCTATACAATAAGTTTTTTCCATTAACGGTATTGAAGCTGTAATGCGTCCGTATGGATCAATGAGCGCAGTAAAACCAGAATTGCCAGCACTTACAAACCACACGCCATTTTCGATAGCCCTGAAAGTTGAAAAGTAAAAATGCTGCATGGGACCTACAGGATTATTGGTCCATAGCAAATTTGTTATGTTGACATAAAAATCAAGCCCCTCTTTTGCATACTTTCTGCACACTGCATGAAAAATATTTTCATAACATATTAATGGCGCACACTTTAACCCATTAACTGATAAGACAACCATTCTGTCACCGGGCATGAAATTTGAACCACCAAATGCATCAATTATTGTATTAACAAACGGGAAAAGTGCACCATACGGAAAATACTCCCCAAAAGGCACCAGATGCATTTTTGCATAAGTTTCTACAACTTCGCCATTGCTATTTATTAGCACCATGCTGTTTTGTGGATAATAACGATGATTAACAAAATCTTCAACAACGCCAATCTCACCAGTTAAAAGTGCTACCCTATAACCTGCAGCAAGCGATAGCACCTCCTCTTCAAAACGATTGAGGTTGCCATTATAATATCCATATGAAATATTTTCAAGTGTTGCAGACTCGGACCACACAATAAGGTTGGGATTATGCTGCATTGCCTGCTGAGTCAGTTGTTTTAAAATATCCAGATACCTATACCTATTCTCAATCCAGTTTTCCCACGGCGAGAAACACGATTGCACCATGGCTATACGCATTGTTGAATTCTTTGAAGGTGGATGGTTATGCAAGCGTACCCATCCATAGGCTGTTGCAAAAATTACTATCACACATAGTATCGCACATGCCCACAATGGTTGGCGATAGTTAGCTGTATTGATCCTTGCAGTGAGATATTCACTTATGCTGCTATTGGCTGCAATTATAATAAAGGTGATGCCATATATTCCGACTATCGATGCTATCTGAATAAAGTTTGTGAATGGATATTGTGTATATCCCCAGAAATTCCATGGGAAAGCCATTGTTCCTATTGTCTGTACCCAATCTATGGCTATCCATACTGATGGATAGATGATCATCTTTGGTACATTTGATTTTCGCGATAGATATTCAGCAACCAATATCTTTGTAGCAAAAAACACTGAGATACACGAGATAACCAATGCAACAATGATAGGTTTTCCAAACGGAAGCGCCTGCCCAAAATCACCTATCCAGTAATACACAGCCCCAAAACCAAGAATGCCAGTGATGAATGAAAGTATATATACCTGCTTCAGCGGTTTATTACCAACAAAACAAAACAGTGGCACCAATGATACCCATGCAAAAACCGAAAGCAAAGGCAGATGCAAATTTAATGATGTAGTAAACGAACAATACATTAATACCACTGACAACAAATAGTAATTATCATAAAAAAAGATTGCCAATCGTTTTACTATGTTCATTGATGCTTCCCTATCATCTTCATAAATTCATCCTCGGAAAGAATCCGTATATGTAATTTTTTTGCTTTATCTAATTTTGAGCCAGCCTCTTCCCCTGCAACTACAAAATCGGTTTTACTGCTTACCGAACCAGACGCCCTCCCTCCCATTGATTCAATTAACCTTTCAGCTTCCTCTCGTGTCATGTTTTGCAGAGTACCGGTAAATACAACTGTTTTTCCCTTAAAAAGATTTTCAGATACTTCCTGTACCTTTTCATCTTTTACAACAACACCATTTGCAAACATCTGACGTATAAGTGTTAACGACCCTTCATTATGAAAAAAATCATACACACTTTGAGCTACGCCTGGACCAACCTCGGGAATTGTCATAAGCTCTTCCTGTGACATCACCATAAGCTTTTGCAACGATCCTGCATGCTTTGCTATAACTTTTGCCAGATGATCGCCCACATTGCGAATGCCCAGAGCACGCAAAAAATGTGATAGTGTCACTTCTCTTCTTTTATTAATAGAATCGATTATCTTGTTAGCTATCTTTTCACCCATTCGCTCAACACGCAACAGATCTTCACGTGTTAATGCATAGATATCCGCTATTGTTTTAATTTTTTTCTGATCGTACAAACGTTTTAAAAGCTCCGGCCCAACATACTCAATATCCATACCATCTTTTGAAACAAAAAAGCACAATGTCTCATACTCTTTTGCTGGACATGAAGCATTAACACAACGAATATAAATATCTTCATGATATAATGTTGTATTACATACGGGACATGTTTCCGGTACAGCTATTGCACGTACATCCTTCCGCTTATCCTTAATAACTTCTACTACCTTGGGGATAACATCGCCAGCGCGTATCACCTTGACTGTATCACCAATCTTTATATCAAGGCGTTTAACCTCCTGAAAATTATGCAGGGTTGCACGTTTTACCAGCACTCCGCCAATATTAATTGGCTCTAAATTTGCTACCGGCGTTATCAATCCTGTACGCCCAACCTGATAATCAACCGATTTTAAAACTGTTATTGCTTCTCGTGCAGGAAACTTCCATGCTATTGCCCAGCGTGGCGCCTTAGAAGTGCTTCCCATTGTCTCCCGGACTGTAATATTATTAACCTTTATAACAACTCCATCAATATCAAAGTCCAGTGTATACCTGTTCTCCATCCAGTATTTATAAAATTGCTTTACATCCTGTAGTAAACCAACCTCATAATAATGAGGCGCAGGCAGTCCCACCTTTTTAAAATAATCATAAAGTTGATTTTGTGTAGTAACTATGGATGCAGGTTCCATGTTTCCAATTCCATAGAGTACCATGTCCAATTCACGCTGTGCGGTAATATTGGGATCTAACTGCCTCAGTGACCCGGCAGCGGCATTTCTCGGATTTGCAAACTCTTGCTCACCATTCTGCTTTCGCATTTCGTTTAGCCTTTCAAACTCACCATGGCGCATAATTACCTCACCGCGAACACTTAGAAAATCAGGGGCGTCTCCCCGTAATTTTGCGGGTACGCGTTTAATGGTGGCAATATTTTCTGTTACATCTTCGCCTACTTCACCATCGCCACGTGTTGAACCCTGAACATAGATACCGTTGCGGTACACCAGTTCTACAGCCAGCCCATCATATTTCAACTCGGCACAATATTCAATAGTAGATGTCCCCAGCAGTTTACAGCAGCGTTCATAAAAATCATCGATGTCTCCTTCATCCATAGCGTTGGCAAGGCTTAACATTGGTGGATCATGATGCACCTGCTCAAATGAGGTCTGTATAACAGCGCCAACCTTTTTAGCGGGCGAGTCATCACGTATTATTTCAGGATAACTTTTTTCAATTGTTACCAGTTCATTCATCAACTCATCATAGGTTGCATCATCAACCAATGGTTTATCAAGCGTATAGTAGTAGTAATTATATTTGTTTATCAACTTTATAAGTTCATCATACCGTTTTTTTATGTCTTCCATAATGCAGTACTCCCGCTACAATAAAAATTTTAACTTCATATACTATTTGCTTCCCATAAAATAAATAAGATAAATATATCAAATATATCGTGCGTCAGGTACTTTTACCCATGGCTACCTGCTCATACAAAAGTGCTATAGTTTTAACAAGCTTTAGCAACAGGATATTTTGATATAGTTTGTATATTAATGCATATCATGTTTTTTTTACTACTAACAATATAAATATACTACACCATAATTTTTCAAATACATGCGCTCATAGCAAAACTGTAAAAAACCTTATTATTAAATATACTTTATAAATAGCAATGTTGTATGGTATTGTCATAAAAACAAGTCAAGTGTATTGACATATCCTAAAAAAATATTAATTGACTAAATAAACAATTTTCTATCATCTATACTATAAATGATAGAAACCTTACACAGTGAGGTAATAAATGCAACTAAAAAAAGAGATCAAAAAAATTACCATAAAGGACCCATTCCAGCAGTTTACAGAAACAGAACGTGTCAATGAAATGAGATACTGTCCGTTAACAGGCAGGGTTAGCCGTGTGTTAGGACTATCCCTTAAAGAGTTTGCGTCAGCCGATCAAACGCATATCATTGAAGAGTCTAAGAAAACATGTCCATTCTGCCCACAACTCATTGATGCTCTGACCCCAAAGTTTATACCCCCTCTTAAAGAGCAGTACTCATGGGGCAACGCTCGTTGCTTCCCCAATGCATTTCCATACGACGAAAACAATGCTGTAATAACTATCACCGATCAGCATTACGTTGCCATCGATATGTTTACTCACGACATGCTCTCCGATGCATTCCACTGTGCCATCAAGTTTTTATCCGACATCGACCCTGTGCACTATCCCTATCAGTCAATCAACTGCAACTACATGCCGGCTGCCGGTAGCTCGCTGGTACATCCACATCTTCAGATTATTGCCTCATCAACGCCATCCAGCTATTATACCGACATACTATCGAACATAACAATAAATCCCAATCTTTTTCATGATTACATCAATACAGAAAAAATACATAATGAACGGATAATAGGACTTGAGGGTGATAGTTCCTGGTTAGTGGCTTTTGCCCCAATGGGACAATTTGATATTATTGGAATACTGCACAACCATATTCTCCTGAACGATTTTGACAGGTACTGTAATACTTTCATTACCTATATACTAAAAATTTTACAGTATATGGCATCCAAACAAATTGATAGTTTCAACATGGCGTTGTATAGTGTTGCCAACAATGTTTCCTTTTTGCCACACATTCGTATATGCCCGCGAACCACATTTCCTCCGTATGCAACAAGCGAGATAAACTACCTGCAGATGTTACATAATGACTCATTTACATTACTTAAACCTGAGATTATAGCTGCCGAGATAAATGCTTATACAACATAGTGTTATATAATAATTCTTGACAAATGTATGGAATTTTATATAATTAAACAACATTTACTCAATCTCAGTGATTAGTGCAATCCATACGTATTATCATATGCTACCATGAAGTCATGCATACTATTCTAAAAGTTGATTATATCCGAATGTTAGTTATTATATAATAGCTAAATTTTTTTCATAAACGGTATTGCCATTATTTTTTTGATTGTATATATTTTTTATAGATACGATGGCTCGTGGGTTAGTATTGTTGAGTAACATTGTGAGAGGGGCGGGACAGTATATGCTTGAAAGTATTTTGTATAATTATGATCAGAGAATACATTTAGAAGAGCTTTTAACGTTTTCTATGGCATTGTTGCTTAATATATTAATTATTATATTTTCACATTTTACCTTAGCGCCTGTTACATTTACTATGAATATAGCAATCATGTTGCTCATTATAGCAACAGTATTTGCACAACGGTTTGCAACTTCAAAGTTATTTTCCATTTACAGGGATTGGTATGTATTGCCGCTGTTAGTGGCAATATTCATGGAACACAATATGCTTGTTCCTCTCATCAATCCCAATGATATCGATACCTACCTGATAAAAATTGACTATTCATTATTTTTTGGTAATCATCCTACCATCTTAGTAGAAAAGTTAATTCATCCCATTGCAACCGAGCTTTTACAAATCGTTTATGCAAGCTTTTATTTTCTTCCTTTCACACTGTGCCTTTTGCTGTATCTTAAAGAAAGAAAGGTTGAATTTCATGTTGTAGCATCATCCATAATGTTTGGATTTTACCTTTCATATATTGGGTATTATATCTTTCCAGCTATAGGTCCACGGTTTACCTTAGCGCAACTGCAAACAAAACCCCTGGAAGGGTTACTTTTGTTTAATTTTGTACATCATGGATTGGCATATTTAGAAGGTGTAACACGTGATTGTTTCCCAAGCGGTCATACTCTAGTTTCAATACTAACTGTGCTTTTAGCAATGAAATATCATAAACGATTCAGCATCATTGCCACAGTCTGGGCAGTATTGCTGATAATTTCAACGGTTTATCTTCGTTATCACTATGTCATTGATGTAATAGCTGGCTTTTGTGTAGGCCTGATAGCATTTCGATATGGCCCCATGCTTGCACGTCTTTATATCTTTGGTAATACCGAAACAAAAACTCCTTTGCTGGATAGTATCCGGAATTTATGGTATTGGTTACTCGATATTCGACGAAGGTAATAGTTGTTTATAAAACAAAATACCCATATATATATAACATAATCCCGGTTAATAAAAATAATAGAGTTTTTAATAATAATGTTTCTTTCCCACGTATAAATATATCAATACATGCCAGAATGATTCCAAATACTGCTGATGCTATACCCATTTTCACAAAATCCATACTTACATAATACACAACACCTACTATTGCACCGCCAACAGCAATATCGGCTATATCACGTATACGTATATACCGTTTTGTTGGTGCTACAATTTCCTTCTTTGCAAAAGATGGAACTTCTTCTTGTTTAAAGTATCGCTTTTTTGTTCTTGCTAATTCTTCCTGCCTTTTCTTTTTACGGGCAGCAACCTCATCAGGGGTTTCACCAATACCATAATGTTTATTGATAAGATGTAATACTTCTTTATTTGGTAGTGTTGAAAGTATTTCAGAACGTTTTTCCAATTTTTCCTGCAATGGTACCGGTCTGCCCGATGTTGCATTTCGTTCAGCAGTAATACGTCCCTTATCAATAACTGCATAGTAAGGATTACCGCCTTCTTCGCTATCCTCAAGATAAATCCTAACTCTTTTATCTTTGAAGCTATAATCAACACGTATATAATCGCCATTTTCCATATTACAGTAAAAAACCCTTTGATAACCTCTTATTTCGGAAGGGCGTCTTTTCCAGTATGTTTTCTTTATTTCTGGCAGTATTATTGGTTTTGATGATATCCGTCTTCGCATTATACAACCTTTATATATTAAAATAGAAAAGAGATTGACTCAAATGTTTGCCAATCTCCTTTCCACTTACATTATCGTAATTTCTTCTTGTGACGATTAAGTCTTCTTCTTTTTTTTCGTTTGTGATTTGCAATTTTTCTTTGCTTTCGCTTCCTACCACAGGGCATATTGTTTAACTCTCCTTATTATATAAAATATATCACTGTAGCATTATGATACAATATCAAATTCACTATCAGGACAAAAAATCCAAGGAAAAACAAAAAATATTATTACCTTTTAAAAAATACTTATATGCAGCTACAATTTTTTGCAAAAATATAAATTAACCAACTATTCAGATACTATTTTTTAAAGTTATCTACATCACTTTTAACAGTCCCATAATCTTCAGTATTGAAGATATCAAACTGTGCCTCATTATCTGAGGTCACTATCACCCTCACATTATCAGCTAATTTGTCAATATAAATATAGCGTAAAATATCCTTATTTTTTTGAATCAACTCTGATATCTTTTCAAGATGCTCCAGGCGTTGTTTGCTTGCTAAACCATCTTCATTAAGTTTTTGCTGCAATCTGGCAAGCTGCAATGCATTATCCTTTTCCTGTTGTAATAACTCCTGCAAAAAGCGTTTCCCTTCTGCATATATTGCATAATCCGGGAGATAAACATTACCAATTTTGACATCATCAACAACAAGTCCTCTTTTTGCACATACCTCTTTTACAGTGTTAATTACAACAATAAATTCATTCTGAAAATTTGCCTGCAACGGAAAATATTGATATACAGGAACAAGATATTTCCTGAACTGAGTATTGACAGCATCAACCAATGCTATTGTAATAATCTCTTTTACATAATCAGCATTGGAATGCATACTTTTTAAATCAAGTTTAAGCTTACCAGCATCAAAAGTATACTGGATTGATACGGGTACTGTTATCGAATAATTCTTACTTTTAATTTTTTCAAGTGGTGGTATGGGGACAATAATATCAGCTTTACAACTACCATAGAGAGGAATATAAGTTACTCTGACCGGATGAAATAAAGCCTGAGGTACTACATTCACACCTTTTTTTAAAAGCCCGATAATCTGATATTCTGTATCAGTTACAATGGCTACAACATCATCTCCAACAAAAACAACCGCCTTTACAAAAATATAAACAGCAGCAGCAATTATAAATGCTGCAACAACCATTTTTTTGAACTTACTCATACGCTATTCTTCATCTTTATATTGCACCGGTTTTGATGGCATAATTGTTGAAATAGCATGCTTATAAATCAGATTTTGTTTCTTGTCAACATCAACCAATATAGTAAAACTGTCAAAGCTAATGACCTTCCCTTTGATGGGTACGCCGTTCATAAGGTAAATAGTGATTTCCACCTTATCCTTTCGTGCTGCATTAAGAAAAGTGTCCTGTAAATTTTTTGTTTGTTTGCCCATTGTGCAACCTCTTTATTTTTATTAAATTTTTATATTGTTTTGCAAGATTATAGAATTACATATCATTTATGAAAAACAATATCAATAATTTTTTAATGCATATTATATCCATTCGCTGATAATTTTTTTTATTCCCTTACAATCATCTGCTGGCATCCATAAAGGTTTATATCGCTTAAACCATGTAATCTGCCTTTTAGCATAGTGTTTTGTTTGCAATTTTATTTCTTCTATTGCATCGCTCAACGAGATATCATTATTCAGAACCCTGTGCAACTGAATATACCCTATTGCTTTCTGCGAATTTAAATCTTGAGTATATCCCATTGCTCGCAATTTTTCTACTTCTTCTACCAATCCATTGTTAATCATGGTATCTACTCTGCACTCAATGCGCTTATATAGTATATCCCTATCTATATCAAGTGCAATTAAAAGAATTTCAAGATCGCTTTTCATATGATCAGATTGTAAAAATTGCGATAATGGTAATCCTGTAGCTCTGAATACTTCCAAACCCCGTAAAATCCGTTGTGTATCATTGGGATGGATTTTATCAGCCCAGGCTTTATCATGGTGCGATAGTTCCTTATAAAGAGCCTGTATTCCCTTAAGTTGCAACTCAGCATGTAATTCCTCTTTTATTTTGCTATCAATCTGGGGAAGTTTTGCTAATCCATAGAAAAAAGCGTGAATATATAATCCTGTTCCTCCAACAAACAACGGAATTTTATCATGTTGCAATATTGTTTCAACTGCCCTTGTTGCTTCTCTACAGAAATCACCAGCGGTAAACCAGTAATCAGGATTGACAATATCAATACAATAATGTGTTATCAAAGATCGATGGTACGGGGAAACCTTCCCTGTACCAATATCCATATATTTATATACCTGAGCCGAATCTACCGAAACTATCTCAAATAGGTTGTTAGCTATTGAAAGCGATATATCTGATTTACCTGATGCTGTTGGTCCAACAAGAATAACTGCTTTCTTTTTGTTAACCTTTTTCACCCGTATAAAAAAACACCATTTCAAATAATCAATCGCTCAACTCTTCCTTAAATTCATACTTAATAGTTCCATCCATCATAATGTGCAATATATGTGGCACAACTTTCCAGTTTTTGTCAGTTTCAGGATATCCTTCAATATTACCTAATTTATCTACTACTTTCATTGCCGCACACGAAAAGATATATCTATTATCTTCCAGTGCTATAATTTTATCTAATGGTATAATCATGTACACCCTCCAGCAAATGTTTAACTGCTTTTTCCTTAAATTCCCGCCTGAGAATGATTGTCTTTAAAATAGCACCAAGATCTTCTGAGGCTTTCTGTAATTCATCATTTACAACAATATAATCATAATTGATGTATTCACGCAATTCACTCACAGCATTTGTCAATCTTATTTTAATTTGTTGCTGTGTTTCCGTTGATCGGTGACGCAAACGCTTTTCAAGCTCTTTAATTGACGGTGGAATAATAAATATTGAAACAACCTTTTGTAACTTATTACGTAAAGCACGTGCTCCCTGAACGTCTACATCAAAAATAGGTATTTTTGAATTAGCTTTTATTCTGTCAATCTCTTTTTTGGTTGTACCATAATAATTATCATGAACCTTTGCCCACTCCACAAACTCATTATTATCCACCATTTTCATAAATTCATCATAACTTACATAGTAATAATCTTTCCCTTCCATTTCATTTGACCGTATGGGTCGTGTCGTAGTCGAAATAGCAAACTCATAAATTGGATTCTGTATAATAAGTTTCTCAATAAGCGTTGTTTTCCCTGCACCGGAAGGTGCTGAAATAATTATTGCTATCATCATCCTTCTTCGCTTTGACTCAATCTATTTGCTATTGTTTCAGGCTGCATGGCTGATAGTATCACATGATTACTATCCATTATAATTATAGCACGCGTTTTCCGGCCATGTGTTGCATCAATAAGCATACTGTTTTCTTTTGCCTCCTCACGCAATCGTTTTCCTGAAGCTGATACAGGAGTAATAACAGCAATAACACGTTCAGCAACAACAGCATTACCAAATCCTATATTAATTAATGTTGTTGATTTCATTATTCAATTCCTTTTTAAACTATGTTCCTGCATTGTTCCCGTATTTTATCTATATGATTTTTCACTTCAACAACTTTATGGGCAATAACAGTATTATTTGATTTGGAGCCTATAGTATTAACCTCTCTAAACATCTCCTGCGCCAGGAAGTCTAATTGTCTGCCAAGCTGTCCTTCACCAGCCATTATTTCTTTAAACTTTACTATATGATCATTCATACGTGACAGTTCTTCATTAATATCTTGCTTATCCGCTAAAATCGCAATTTCTGTATACAATCTGTTTTCATCTATTTTACTATGCAATAATGATTCTATTGATTTTTTTAATCTGCTAAATTGATATTCAGCAACAGCATGGGCTTGTTTACGGATATCTATACATGCATGTTCAATTATTTTTAAAGAAGATTCAAGATCTTTTTTAACAGATTTCCCTTCTTTCTGGCGCATTTTAGTAGCGGCATTAATCGATTTTTGTAATGCGTTATATATGTCATTCTTTGATTTTTTTGAAAGAATTGAACGCTCTTTATGAACAACCCCATCAAGTTGCAGTAAAGCATCAACAGAAAAACCTGCTGCAATTTTTAAACTTGATAATGCTTTTTGTACTTCATGATAATATTTCAACAATATCTGTTTATTAATATGGACAGGTCTCGATTCCACCCAATCGTAAATGTCAATGTTAAATTCAACTTTTCCACGTTCAAAACTTTTTTTTAAAATAGTATTGATAGTATCATCCTCATATTTTAATATCTTAGGTATATTTGTATAAACCTCCAGATATTTAGAATTTAATGTTTTTACTTCAATTGAGAATGTAAACTGATCAGTACTTTGTTCTATAAATGCATAACCTGTCATACTTTCCATACTATAATCTCGCTACATCTCTTTATCTTCACGTCCTAATGACTTAATTTTCAATTTACCACTTTCAAGAAAAAAATCTACTGTTCTACCATAATCTCCCAATACATCCTCAGCAATAATATTGATATGATATTTATCCAATACTTCTCTAACCTTCTGGACATTATTTATACCTATAGAACCAATAAATGAATTTTCTGGCATCTTAAACATTGAAGCACCACCAATTATTTTAGCAACAAGCAATTCAGGATTTGCCCCGTTTTGTACCATCTCATCAATCATAAGTGCTATAGCGCTATCGGCATATTTTTTAGGATTTGTTGACTTATCGTTGTTTTCAGGCAACATAATATGTGCCAATCCGCCAACTTTGTTCTCCAGATCATAAAGGCATATGCCTACACATGAACCTAAAATTGTTCGTAATATATCCGGTGAATGAGATACCTTATAATCAGCTATCGAAACTGTAATTAGTTGGAATTCCATTATACTTTCTCCTTTGGAACATATACAGGCGAATCCATTATTTTTACATATTGGAAATCATCGGACAGGGCATGCAAGGTTTCTGAATGGCCAATAAATAAATATCCCCATGGATTCAAAATATTATAAAAATTAGCGATCAATTCTTTTTGACGAGAACGATCAAAATAAATCATAACATTTCGACAGAATATAATATCAACATTTTCTGGATAAGAATTTTTAAAAAGATTAAGATATGAAAATGCAACAAGTTTTTTTAACTCATCCTTAACTTCATACACTTCAGGATTATCAGGCATTTGTGTAAAGTATTTTTTTAAAATTTCAAGTGGAACTTTCTCTATTCGCCTGCCCGTATACTTTCCAATACGTGCAAATTCAAGAACTGATGGTGCAATATCAGTAGCTACGATCGAAACATTCCAATCTGATAAAAGTATTCGTGATTCCAAAACACATATCGCAATAGTATAAGGTTCTTCGCCTGTTGAACAGCCTGCACTCCATATTTTCAGTTTTTTTTCATTCTTTTTTTTGATAATTTCCGGGATACAATAATCCTTCAATGCGTCAAATTGTCGTTCATTTCTGAAAAAATAAGTTTCATTTGTTGAAACAACATCAAGCAGCTCTTCAATCTCTTTGCTTTTATCTTTAAGAGCGCTAATATAATTAAAATAATCAGAAAACTCAGAAAGATTTAATGCCCTGAGTCTTTTACGCAGGCGATTCGATAGAAGGGTAATTTTTGATTCTTTTAAAAAAATTCCACTTTCGTCATATATTAATTTTGCAAACTTATAAAATTCTTCTTCGGTTAAACGCTTTATATTCGTGAAGTCAATCATATTCCACCATAGAAAAGTAGCAATTCAGCAATCATTGTTTCGTTGAAAGATTCAAAATAAGTGATATTTCACTTATTGTGATTCCAGATATTTTCGATAGCATCTGTAATGTATATCCCCGGCTGTATAATTTAGCTATAAACAGGTATTTGTCATCAGCATTTTCATACATCTGCTGTAAAACAGTTTCATCTACATTTGAGGTATCTTCTTCTGAAGTTTTTGTCATTGATTCCTCAAGTATATAACTATCACTTTGAAATGATGTTGTCGACATATCCTGCATTTCATGATAATGTACATCAGATAAATCTTTCATTGCAACATTCTTTTTATACTTGTATTTAATATATTCCTTTATTCTGGCAACAATAATCCGGCTAAGTTCCAACAATTGCTCTTTCACTGATGGAATTGCACTATTCCCTTCCATAATAGGAGATTCAATGTTGTTTTGTTTATTTATACTCTTTTCATTATTAAAATCACTCTGCATTTCGTTCACAACATTACGTTGATTTATTATATCTGCAATAATAGCATCATGTTTCTTGCCAGTATTTTTAGTTTCTGCTGTCAGATTATTTTTTCTATTATGCGATTTTGTTTTACTTTTTTCAGCAGACAATGGCTGCACATTTTCATCATCTATTGTGATATCTATGCCATTGAGCGCATCTCCTCTTTTTAATAACTCGCGCAATATGTTTATTTTATATTCCAGTAAGGATAAATTACGTTCAGCCGTATTATTAAATTCATTTATAAGTTCTTCCATCTCTTTTCGTAACCGTTTTGATCTAAATTCAGTAGCAGAACGTTCTAGTTTTAATGAAATTACTAAATAAAATACTGAAGCTATGAGTATATTAACCATTATGAGTATAATAAGCTGCATCAGTTATCCTTCATTATCTTTATTTTTTAACATCAATAATTTTCCCAATTGCTTCATCTTCAAAGATTTCTTGTTTTGCTTCTTTGTCTTTTTTATCAAAGTCTTTTTGTTGTTTTCCCTTTTTAAATTGTTTTTCCTCATTAAGTATTATTGTACGTTCAGCTTTTTTATTTTCCTCAACTTTTTCTTTTTGTATATTGGTTTTATCCTGAGATTCCTTACTCAATATGTGCTGCTGCTCAACAACCGCAACATTGCGGGAATGCTCACCACGAGCAACTTCTATCATCTGTGCAATATTAGTTTGCAGATCAATTGGTTTTATAGCCATTGGATTCTCCTGAATAATTTTTTTTTATCTACCGTCTCCTCCGTGCTATTAGCTTTTGTGCTTCACCTAAATCCGGTGGTTCATATTCAGAAAGCCTGATATCGGTCCCTTCAAGAGAAAACTTAACATAACTATATGGGTCTTTTACATTAAAACGTTTGTCCTTAATATATATCTCAACACCAGGAAAAATTGATTTTTCTATACACACTTTACCTTTTTGCTCTAACATAGTAAGATATGCCTTCAATTCTTCCAACGATAGATTAATTTCATTGAGACGTTGCTCCATTTTCTGTTTTTGTGCTACTAACTTCCCTAAAAGTTCCTCCCTGTCTTTAGGTAGATGCCCTCCCGAATTATTCTTTTGAACTGTAAGGGTCGTAACATCTTTCCTGACTCTGTCAAATTCTTCATTAATACTTCTTTTGCTTTCCTCAAGTTCATTAAGCTGTTGCAATACCTTTGGATTCATCCCTACCCGTACTGTTGTTTTTGTAAACGAGTCTGATCCAATATATTTTGAATTGACTTCCTCACCTGCTCTTATAAGTCCTCCAACAATACGTGCCCTTCTTCCATTGCAAATAATTCTATTACCTGCATCAACATTTGAATGAACTATTCCTTCAGCCACTATTACATCTTTTTCGGCCAGTACATTTGCAGTTTGAATAAATTTAGCTATAATTGAACCTCCTGTCGATTCAATCTTTGCTCCTTCCCTTCCCATTATCCCCTGTCGGATTATAATATCACCTTCAGCTTCTAAATTAGCTTTCTGCACTGTCCCTTTTACTTCAATATTTCCTGCAGCCTTTACAACAAAATTATCCTGTACGCTCCCACTAACGATAACCGAACCTAAAAATACAATATTCCCTGTTTCAGTACTGACATCCCCTTTTACTACATAAACTGGCTCAACGCTGAGCTTACCATTTTGGTATACAACCTGTCCGTTTATTTCCGCTGTTAATTCTGTTCCATCCTGCGACAGAATTGTTCCCTTCCCATATTTGATCTGAATATCTTTTCCTGAACGCGCAGGCATAATTCTATTGGTTATTGTTCTTCCTGGTACTCCTTCTTCAGCAGGCACCTTAACAGCCAGAACCTGACCTACAACAACATTTTCCAGAAGATCCAGATCTTTAAAATCAACACGGCCCTTTTCATCCTCTTCTAATTGAATGCCACTTTTATCAATTCGTACTTTGTAATCAATATATGCATCTTTACCATGTCGTGGAGGCGTACCTTCTGCTGCCAAAAGAGGTTGGCTATAATCCATTCTATCCAGATATTCAGCGATCTTTTGTTCTTTAATTCCAGTAACTACACCTGATCGTTTTAATGCTTCAATAACATCATCAACATCCATATGTCTGCCACAAAATCGTGGGGGAACAAAATGAACATATGCCTTCATCTCATCATCAGTAATTTCAACCGTCATAGACCCATCATATTCAGGATTGGGTATCCATTCACCAATTTTTACTGGTCTTCCAGAGGGATGTTTGATTTCTTTCTCCATTTTTGCCAGATCAGCATTTTGAATTCTAAGAGAATAAATTCTATTTGATACATCAGATAAATCAACACGTCTCCCTCCACCTTTCGGCGGAGTTACTGTTAACCAGATGCCTGTTTTGGTTATTCTAATTTTGGCTGAGCCATCAACATTTCTTGCTACATCCTGAACTTTCAAATCAACTTCAGGTACAGCATGCAGTTTTTGTTCAATCGCTGTTAAATCTTCTTCCTCTTCTACTTTTATAGGCCTAACCAATACTTTATATGGTTGTCTGCCTATTCCTAATAGACCTGATGTTCCCTTCTCCAAAATCTGATAATCAAGCTCAGATATATCAACACCCAGATCTCTGGATGCTAATTCAAGAGCCTGTTTCACCGAATCAGCATATACTTCCACCTCATTTTCGGCTATATCTTCATCTTTTAATGTTTTTAACAATTCTTTTAGATTCTTCATTATTCTAAAACCAGATATACATATTAAATATAATAATACCTGATCAAATTATTCATCCAACAATATTTGATTTAATCCTTCCCAACCTGCCACGCAATCGCATTATAGCCTTAGTGTGTAATTGGGATACTCTGCTTTCAGTTACTTCAAGGACTTCACCAATTTCTTTTAATGTTAAATCCTCATAATAATATAGAACAATAACTTTCTTTTCTTTATCAGGTAATTTTTTTATTGCCTCAACAATATAGTCGCGTATTTCTTCTTTCTCAATCATAACATCAGGATTTAATGTATCAGGCGCTTCAAGTGTTTCCATTATCGAAAGTTCATCATTTTCGTCCCCAACATACCATATATCATTAAGCGACAATATAGCTGTCCCGCTCAACTTGTTCAGTAATGATTGAAATTCTTCAATGGTAACACCCAACTCTTTGGCTATTTCTTCATCCTCTACAGTTCTTCCCAATTTATTTTCCAATTCTGCGATAGCCTGCTCAATCTGTTTTGCTTTTTGTCTGATTGATCGTGGTATCCAATCAATTGAACGTAATTCGTCAAAAATAGCCCCTCGTATTCGTGTCATCGCATATGTTTTAAATTTTATCCCGCGATCAGGATCAAATTTTGAAATTGCATCTATAAGACCAAATACACCATATGAAACAAGATCATCAAATTCTATCGAGCTTGGCATTCCCATAGCAATTTTACCGGCTACATATTTTACCAGTGGTGCATATTTTACTACAAAATAGTCACGTATATCCTGATTTTGTGTCTTTGCATACCGTTTCCAGAGTTCATCTTCATCTGTAGCATCAAATCCTTGAAATTTTTTATTTGCCATACAACCTCGTTATTTTAATTAGTCCTTATCACGCTTGATCATAGTTCGTATAGCTTCTGCCATTATTTTTGGTTCATATTGAATCTTTTTATCATCCAGAACGATGTGCTTCCCCATCTTTTTAGGTTTACTTTCTTCTGTTGTAAAAGCAGTAAAATCCTTAGCTTCCAATGGTGTAAATGCTTCGTTATAGGTAGTTCCCCTATTAATAGATTCATTACCAGAATCAGAAGAAACAACGACTTCTCCTTTTTCATAATCATCACTGCTTTTATCCTCAGATTGCATCATCTCAGCAGATGACTCCGTAACCGTATCCAATGATTGACCAATATTTAATAGATTGTTTAATATTTCATAAACTTCCGGAACAAAATGCTTGATCACAAGCATGGAAGCATAGCCAATTGTTGCATATATAACAGTAAAAAACAATACCCTGACAAATAATATAACAATTCTGTTCCCAACAACAAGCCCAAAGAACAAAGATACTATAAAAGCAAGTAATCCAAATATCAGAGATACCTTAGCTTCCGGTGAAATATCTGTAATTGTCTTCATATTCAACATAATTTATGACCATTTTTAGCTAACATTATCACACATTTACAACCTAACATAAAAAATAGTATTAAATACATCTTAAATCAAGTAATAAATACCCAATGTATCAATTAAATTCTATACCATACCATCATCATTATCTGTTTCATAATGACCAAAAAATCTTCTGAAAAAGCTTAGCATACCAGTTCCTTTATCAATGTCTGACTCAATATTTCCAATCCTATCTGCAATAATCTCTACACATGTAGAAGCCTTTGATTTAGGATAGCTCACTATAAATGGTTTTTGATTGCGTATGGATTTTGCAACATAAAGATCATCAAAGATAAAACCTAAATTATCTACTTTAATGTTCAGGAATTGCCCGGCAATGTTAATTACCCGCTGAGCAACTTTTTTAGCTTCGGTAACTGTCTGTGCTCTATTAACAAGCAACTTTACTGTCTTATCCGGATCATTGGCAGCAATAGCTTTAATAGTACCGTAGGCATCTGTTATTGATGTTGGTTCCGGTGTAGTAATGACTATCACTTCATCAGAAGCCACTAAAAAACTCAATACATTTTGTGAAATCCCTGCACCTGTATCAATGATCATATAATCATCATCATTTAATTCTGCCAGCGACTTTATAAAATATTCCCGTTGCTTCACATCAAGATTTGCTAATTGATGAAATCCTGAAGCTCCAGCAATAATTTTAATGCCTTCAGGAACATCAATAATTATTTCCTCTAACTTCTTTTTTCCTTTAATGACATGGTACAGATTATATTTTGGAATAATTCCTAATACAACATTTACATTTGCCAAACCCAGGTCAGCATCCAGTACTGTAATAGAATAATTGCGCTTAGCCAATGCAATTGCCAGGCTAACTGCTATACTGGTCTTACCAACACCACCTTTTCCACTGGTTATAGCTATCGTTTTGGTTCTGCGTGCAGCATTATTTTCAACTACCAATCGTCTTAAATTTGCAGCCTGATCCAAGATGAACCTCCTTAACGCATAGTTGATTCCAGTATCATATTTACCATAATTTCAGGATCTGCGACAGCAATATCATTTGGTACTTCCTGGCCATTAGTGAAATACGATATTGGCTTATTATATTTATCGGCTATTGAGATAACATTCCCAATATATGAGGTCTCATCCACCTTGGTTACTATGATGCTATCAATATGCAGGATGTCATATGCTTTAAATACCTCATTCAAATCGCTGCGTTTGGTATTTGCACTAACACAAAGAATCTTATGTATCTCACAATTACATGCATCAGCAAAATTTTTTATTTCTGCTATCTTCAAATCATTTCTATGGCTCCTGCCTGATGTATCCACCATTATAATCTCTGCTTTTTCATTTTCAACTATTTCTTTAAATTCATGAGAATCAGTCACAACATGAATTGGAATACGCATTATTTCAGCATATTTTTTAAGCTGCTCTGTAGCTGCTATTCTATAATTGTCGATAGTTACAAATGATACTTTAAGTCCCTGTCTAAGCGATAAAATAGCACCTAATTTAGCCATGGTTGTAGTTTTCCCAACTCCTGTTGGTCCAACAAACATTAAAACCTTTTTACGTTTGCCTTTATCGATAGGTCCACTTACAATGATTTTACTTTTAATCAATTCACGCAGTGTTTTCTCAATTTTATACCTATCCTTCATATCTTCAGAGCTTACATTACGTTTTACATCTTCAAGCAATCTATTGCACTCATCATCATCAATATCATTTTTTCGTAGAATCTCTTTAAATGGTTTAAAATAAATATCATTGCTATCTATAACAATATCATCTATAGGTTTTTGCTGTCCTGATGCCACCATATTTTTCAACAACATTTTTAACTCATGGAACTCTTTTTCTAATTTAATGTACGGTTGATCAGTCCTTTCCACAATCACCTCATCTACCGGTGATTTAACAGGATGTGGTGCTTCAGTAGTTTTTATACTTGATTTTTCCATGCCTTGAGCTATTAGCTGTTCTAAACCAGTGTTTGGCTTTTTTTGAGGCTGATTTTCTGGTTTATCTATAACTTGCTTTAATAAATCATTAATATTTTCATTACCTCCAACTGTTAAATCAATATTTTTCCTGGGTTTTAATCTGGTTGGCTTTACATCGGGTATGGCAGCAGTTAACTCAACAAAATCACGCGCAAATAAACCCGTATTGAATATTCCGCCCTCTTTAATATTTTTATGACTAATTGGAATTGCATCGTCCCCATGCTCCATTTTCAATTTCATCATAGCTTCATTATAGGTTCTGGCTTTTATCTTTACATATCTCATTGTTATATACCTCTCTTTATAAATGTATTTTTTTTATGCTGCCCGTAATAATGCTGTTCCTATTACATTTATTCTTATTTCAGGAACAATCTCATTATACGATAAAACCACAGGGTCTGGAACTTCACGCTCTAACAAGGTAAACAATACACTGCGTATGTGCGGTGATACCAGAAAAACTGGTGCATATCCTGCGCTCCTTGCTCTGGAATACGAATCAAATAAACTATCCAGAACCTCCCTGTGAGTATCGGGATCAAGACTTATAATTCTTCCTTCTACAGGGTCTTCGTGAATTGATGAACGAATAATTGTTTCAATCTCAGGATCAACTGTAATAACAGATAACGTGTTGTTTTTATCTGCATATTCCCTGCATAACTGTCGTGCTAAAGCAACCCTAACATATTCAGTTAACAACCCAATATCTTTGGTATAATCAGAATAACTTGCCAGCGTTTCAAGTATTGTAACCATATTGCGTATTGAAACACGTTCACGTAAAAGATTTTGCAAAACCTTTTGTATTTCTCCAATACTCAATTTTTTTTCACCAATTAACTCATTTACCACTGCAGGATAGTCATTTTTAATTGTATCTATAAGTTGCTGAACCTCCTGCCGTCCCAATATTTCATCTGCATGTCTTCGTATTATTTCGGTTAAGTGTGTTGCAATGATAGTAGGACAGTCAACCACTGTATAGCCACGTCGTTCAGCTACATCCCTGTTATCAGGATCAATCCATATTGCCCTGAGATTAAATACAGGTTCAGTGAATTCTACTCCTTCTATCTTCTCTTCAACAGTGCCAGGATCCATTGCCATAAGCTTACCAACCTGTAAACTCCCATGTCCAACCTCTACACCTTTGATTAATATAGAATAATCCTGCGGCGGTAATTCCATGTTATCGCGTATTCTGATTGGAGGTACTATCAATCCCATCTCAAGGGCACTTCGCCTGCGTATATTGGTAATTCTATCAAGCAGTGTTCCACCCTGATCAGGATCAGCTAATGGTATCAGGCTATATCCAATTTCCACCTCAAGCGCATCAACCTGAATTAACGGGATAACTGATTCTGGTTTATGTGTTTTTAATGCTGCTTCCTTTTGCTCAATTTTGGTTTTTTGAATCTCTTCTTCTTCAGTTTGTTTCATGAGATAGCCTAAAGCACCTAAACCCGCAGCAAGCAAAATAAGTGTAATCTTTGGAAATCCCGGAATAATAGCTGACAATCCCAGAGCAGCAGCGGTGATCATCAATGCACGGGGCTGTGAACCCAATTGTGTTGATAGATCTTTGCCCAGGCTTTCCTCAGAAACTGCCCGTGTTACAATGATACCTGTAGCTGTTGTAATCATGAGTGAAGGAATCTGAGCAACCAGACCATCACCTATTGATAACAAAGTATAAGTATGAATAGCTACATCAAAACTTTCACCACGCATTACCATCCCAATAATAAAGCCGCCGATAATATTTATAATGGTTATTAAAATTCCTACTTTAACGTCACCCTGAACAAACTTTGAAGCACCATCCATAGCTCCATAAAAATCAGCCTCTTTTCTTACCTCACGTCTACGACGCAATGCCTCTTCTTCATTTATTATACCATTTGACAAATCAGAATCAATACTCATTAACTTTGCTGGCATTGCATCAAGTGTAAACCTTGCTGCTACTTCTGCTGTTCTGGTTGCACCTTTGGTGATAACAATAAACTGAACTGCCATTAAGATTATGAACACAATAAATCCAATGACATAGTTGCCCCCTACAACAAAATCGCCAAACGTACGAATAATCTTACCGTCAAATGCTGCTCCCTGTAAAAGTATTAATCGTGTTGAAGATACATTTAGCGCTAATCGATAAACAGTGGTTATAAGGAGCAAGGCAGGGAATACTGAAAAATCAAAAGAACGAGGAACATACATAACAACCAATAGTATAAGTATTCCCAGCATAAGGCTGATTGCCAGGAGTAAATCAAGAAGAAAGGTTGGCAGAGGAATCACCAGCATGGTTACAACCGCAATAACGCCAATTCCTAAAAGTATATCGCTTTTTTGCATCCATGAAAAATCATACGTTCTTTCTGCCATACATTACCTCAACATTACATTGCAGCTTTATAGTTATGTTTTTTATAAACTTCAGCATAAATCAAGGAAACAGCATAAAATAAATCTTCAGGGATTATATCACCCACATCAACCCTTTTATACAATTCCTGCGCCAGTGGCCTGTTCTCAATAATCAAAATACTATTGTCGAGAGCTATCTGGCGTATTGTTAGTGCCATGGTATCAACTCCTTTTGCAATTACCATGGGTGCATACATTGCTTCAGGTTCATACCGCATAGCTATAGCAAAGTGTGTTGGGTTAGTAACCACAACATCAGCTTTGGGCACCTCGCGAATCATATTGCGCATAATAAGCTCGCGCTGCATCTCCTGCAAACGGGCTCGTACATGGGGGTCACCAACGGTTTCTTTCCACTCTTCTTTTAGTTCCTGTTTGGTCATCTTCAAAGATTCAATGTATTCTCGTTTCTGAAAAACATAATCAGGAATTGATAGCACCAGTATACAAACTGCTGCCCATATAATAATCTTTAATGCTATAATAGAAACATTCTGTAATGCCAATCCAATGCTAATATCCGGTGTTTTTATTAATTCTTCAAAATCATTGATTATTACCAGATAACACACAAATCCAATAACAACCACCTTGAAAATTGATTTAAAAAGATTCATGGCAATCTGCCGTGAAAAAAATATCTTACGTGCCATGGTAGCAGGATCAAATTTTATCTTTGACATATCAAATTTTAATGGATGAGTTGAAATTTGGAATCCTACCTGTGCAATATTACCAATTAATGCTGCAATGACCGTTGCTACAAAAATTGGAAGTAATATCTTAAATGATTCAACACCAGAGGCAATAGCCTCATGAAAAAGGCTCCTCTCAGTAAGATTAAAATGTGAAAAGCTTGTGAGATAGTAATGCATCATCCGAATAATTGTCTCAAAAATAAATCCACAAAAAACAACAATGGTTATCATCGCAAAAATAATCACAAGCGCCTGAGGCAGTTCCTCGGTTTTTGCAACCTGACCTTTTTCCCGTGCTTCCCGTAATTTTTTTTCTGTTGGCTCTTCAGTTCTACCTTCATCCTCAGCAGCAAAAAGCTGCAGATCAAAAACTATAGCCCTGCTTTCAAAAAGCACGATTTCAGCATCTTTATCTGTAATAGCATACCATTTCATACCGGCCAGTACCGTATTACCTTAACAATAAATTGAAACGTTCTTTCCAGTGAAACATTCATAACACGAACTATCAGAGGCGAAATAAGGATCATCATGCCAAAGGCGACTGCAATTTTAAAGGGGAATCCTAACATCATTATATTCATCTGTGGTGCAGCCTTTGCCAGTATTCCCATACTCACTGACATTAAAAACACCACTGCAACAACAGGCAGTGAAATTTTTAATGCTATCACAAACATACCACTGAATGAATGCACCAGAAATTTTAAAAATACCTGAACACTATCGCCCTTCAAAGCAAAAGCAGGAGCAAGCTCATATGAATTATAGATAGCTTTTATCATAAAATGATGCCCATTAATTGTTAAAAAAACCAGTAAGCCAATAAAATTTTTCAACTGTCCAATAAGCGGTATTGAAACCTGCGCCAACGGATCAATGACTTCATTGATGCCAAAGCCAATCTGCACTGCAAAATATTGCGCTGAAAGCTGAAAAGCCGAAAAAACAACGCTTACCAAAAAACCAATATATAAGCCAATGATGATCTCCTGTACCACCATAAGATAGTATACCCCCATATTACCCGTAAGAGCAGCCGTACTGATGGATAGTACCGGAAATATTACCAGCGATACAAAGAAGGAAAGCGCACCCCGCATTAATAAAGGAATAACTCCACTTGAAAAAAATGGAGCGATCATCATCATTGCCGTCATACGCGCCAGCACCAGAAAAAAACTTTGGAACTGATAAACAAAATATTCCATTATCCTCCACCCAGTTTAGAGATCATCATGAACAATTCTTTTGTGTACGACATCAATGTATGTAAAATCCACGCAGCAAATAATATAAACACAGCAAAAATTGCGATAATTTTTGGTACAAATGTAAGCGTCTGTTCCTGAATAGATGTAGTAGTCTGGAATATTGATATTATCAGTCCAACAAACATACCTATTCCAAGGATTGGTGCTGAAACAATCATCGTGACCATGAGAGCTTCGCGCAGCAATTTTACCACTTCTATATCTGTCATGTTCTTCTCCTACATAAATGATCGAACCAGTTCATAGGTCAGCAAATTCCATCCATCTACCAATACAAACAGCACAATCTTAAACGGCAGAGAAATCATAATTGGCGGTAACATAATCATACCCATCGCCATCAAGGCGCTTGCTACAATCATATCGATAACAATAAACGGAATAAATATATATACACCCATTTCAAAGGCACGTTTTAATTCACTGATCATAAAAGCGGGAATAAGACAATACGTTGGCACATCATCCTGCGTTTTTGGCCGTTCCAATTTTGCAAGTTCAATAAATAAGGCTATATCCTTCTTCCGTGTTTGCTTCAACATAAACTCCCGTAACGGCTGCATACCTTTATTGTAAAACTCTTCATTGGTTATCTGCCCTTTCAAATATGGCTGTAGAGCTTTATCATTAATCTCTGTTAAGGTAGGCGACATAATAAAAATCGTCAGAAAAATAGCAAGCCCCACAATGACCTGAGTAGGCGGCATTTGCTGTAAAGAAAGAGCACGTCGTACAAAATCAAGAACTATGACAACCCTGGTAAATGACGTCATCATCATTATAATAGAAGGAGCTAAGGTCAAAATGGTAAGCAGAAAAAGTATTTGCAAACTTAGCGAAATATCCTTTGGTGTTTTAGCCTCTTCAATATCAAATCCAATCTTAGGAATGGGCATACGGACATTACCCGCTTTCTGGGCAAATGCAGCATCAGATACTATCATGCCAATACCCATAACCACAACAATGAGTAAAATTATTAAAAAAAACCTTTTGTATTTACAACTTTTCATATAATGCTACACACTATCGTCCCCATTGAGTTTTTTTAATCGCTGTTTATATGTTAGCAAAACATTATCATTGCCTGTATGCTCCTGGTTATAAGAATAATGCTGAGATATCCCCCCTTTTGGATTTTTCATCCTGTTAAGGACTTTCCCTAATTGTGTTGAAAGATAATCCTGAAATCCACCAGGTTTTGCTGGAGTTGACTTTGAACTGAGCAGGCGTATTCTATCAACGTCATCTTTTTCTTTTATCTCAGTTATAAGATTTATATTATTATCAGATACACCCAGTACATACACCTTCCCCGCTATATCCACCACCTGCAAAAACTTATTTTGACCTAACGGTATAACTGACAAAATAGTAATAACCTCGTGACCAACAGCAGTAATCCCAACCTTTTGAGTAATAAATTTAAAAAAGAAATAAAACCCTCCTATGAGTATCCCTATCACAAGTATCGTTTTAAAGATTAGCCACACATAAGATTCTTCCTCCACCCGTGGTTCTTCATAATTATACAGATAATCATTTTTTGAAGCCTCATTTTCTTTGTTTTCCTCGTTTGGTTTGGTTTCAACAACAGGTTCTTCTTTTGTTTCGGTTATAGCATTTTTACTTACTGCCCTATCTGATTTTGCTGTTTTAGTATTCTTAGCATATAAAAAAATTTCATTGGGGTGATAGTTACTGGTAATGGGACATAATATAAAAATGAGACATAATAAAATAACACCATATAAAAATTTCATTGATGATACGCATAAACGTTTTTTTATAGTTGTAGCAACAATCATTAATTTTTTTCCTTTAAAACTTTTTAATGATAATTATGTTTGCATCTTAGCAATTCGTTCTGCCGGACTAACAATATCAGTTACGCGAACACCAAAATTTTCATCAATAACAACGACCTCACCCCGGGCAATGAGCTTTCCATTAACAAGTAAATCTACTGGTTCGCCTGCCAGTTTATCAAGTTCAATAATGGAACCTTCGCCCAACCCCAATATATCCTTAACAAGCTGACGAGTACGACCTAACTCAACAGTTAGCGTCATTGGAACATCTAACAACAAATTAATATTCCCTGTAGGTACCGACTGCATGCCTTCACCTAATGGAGGGAATCGCACAGGGCTAATCCCTACTTGAGCAGACTTCTGCGGTGCCGCATCAGTTCTGTACTCCTGCTGTTGCATCTGAGGAACGTACGAACCGCGGGCAATTTCGCCTGCAAGTTCAATATTCATCAAATGATACATCTTTGAATTTATAAGATTTTGAATTGTCAGGTTATAGGTTATTTTTACAACATCAGGAGTTCCCGGTACAGCTATATTCCCCTGAACTATCGTCAAATCGGGAGCTGTGGTGTTAACACCTTTACCAATCTTATTGCTCAATTGTGTGGCAATAGTGGACATCATCTGGCTAACAAACTCCTGCAATGTGCTTTGATGAGCTTCACTTAACGTAGCCGGAGGAGTACCACTATCATCTCCCATCATGAGTGATGAAATCACACCTGCATCGTTCATTGATAACAATACTATATTTCTGCCATTTACACCACCCGAAAAATTTACTGAAACCTGAACATATTGCCTGGGAAAATCAGCACGAATCTGATCAGCATTTTTTACTTCAACCAGCGCATTCCCAATTATTATATTTTTACCAAGATAGCCTGACAGTGCAGGCATGACACTGCTCATGCTGCTGTTTAAAAAATCTGCGACTGCCTCACGTTCAACCGGAGAAAGCGCTGCCTGTGCAGGAGCAAAATCACCTGCTGGCACCCTTGCTGAACCGGAGAGCATATCATCAGCACCCTGTAACAGGGCATCTATTTCATCTTGCGACAAAGAACCGTCACCCATTGTTTCCTCCAATGTGTTTGATTCGTACATTCATGTAATGCCAATCTTCTCTTTTCATTATATATTAATAAGATACACAAAAGTAAACTAATTTACAACAAATTCTCTAAACCACACTTCCTTAATCTTTCCTTTTACAAGCAATACATTGATATGCGCTTTTATCTCCTCTGATAAGTTTACTGTATCCTCAACAGAATTCAGCTCTTCATAGGATTTATCACGCAACAGGATATTGATAACATGCTGTAATTCCGGGGTACGCTGTACAAGCTCAGCATTCAATTCAACATTCTCTTCATATCCCAGCGACACTGTTATTTTTGCAAAATGCGGCTCAGGATCATTGGTTGTCACTGAAAAAGATGGAACATCAAAATGTGCTAACGGCGGAGGAGGAGGCGCCAAAACGATATCCTGGTCCCGTTGATACCGCTGTTCCTGAACATATTTTGCAACCAAATATGATATTCCAATTATAATAAAAAATGATAATATGACTCCCGCAATATAAAGAAGTATTTTTATTATCCGTGAAGTTTCAAAGACACCGCCAGCCTTCGCTTCTTCAGGTTTTTCCTGCTCTTCTACTTCCTCAACATTGACGCGTTCTTCATCACCCATGTACTTACCTCACCAACAATTTTTCATTATTCAGAAGTATTATATCAATAAAAGCTGGGCAAACATTGTTGGTTAATTGTTATACTAAATTTATCGACATAATACTATATTAATTAAAAAAGTCAATTAATTTATGATTATGTCACTAAAATGTATCAATTTTTTTCAATAATTTGTACCTATTTTATCAAAATATAACAACACCTAACTCTATTCCTCATCTGGCAAACACCTATAGCATCTATAGTACATCATCAGCATAGCCCACTCTCCTGCCATTCCTCATCGGATAATTGCTCGTACTATACTGCGCCAGCAGTATAGTAAATCACCTATCGCCATTCCTCATCTGGTAATGGGCGTGCAATCTCAGGTGTTTTTGATTCAACTATTCCTTTATCTCTCAGAATAACTATTTCAACCCTTCTGTTATAAGCTCTCCCTTCCGGTGTATTGTTATCGTCAATCGGTCTATATTCGCCAAATGAAACGGCTGACATCTGTTTTGGATTGACCCCTGCTGCCTCAACCAGATATCGCAAAACATTAACCGCTCGTGCCGAGGAAAGCTCCCAGTTTGTGGCATATCCCTCCTCCAATCCTCTCGGTGGAACAGGCCTGTTATCGGTATGCCCTTCAATCCTTGCATAATTTGGCATTGATTTAATTATCTCTGCAACCTTTTTTAAAACCGGTATAATATCATCTTTAAGTTTTGCACTGCCTGGTTCAAAATAGGCATCGCTTGAAAGGGTAATGACCAATCCTCGTTCATCCTCCCGAACTCTTACTTTTTTTGCCTGTATCTCGGGTTTAAATGCCTCAACCGCTCTTTTTAACATCTTTGCCAATGCTCTTCCCTGCTCGCTTGATGGAAGATTGAGCATATTCAAGCCAATCTCCTCCATCCTGCCACGTGCTAACGAAAAACCACCCTGCATCATACCCAATGAACCTTTAAACGAAGATAGGATGAGATTAAAATCCTGCCCAACGATAGGGGAAATATCAAACATCATTACAAAAAATGTAAGCAATAGCGTATTTAAATCACCCCAGCTTGTAAGCCACGGCGGCGGTGGGGGCATTTGCTGCTTCTTTCGTTTCATCAGTCACCCACCTCGCTGGTAATTGCAGCTCGGAGTTTAGGATCAAGGAAGGATACCAATTTATCTTTGACAATACGCGGGTTATCACCTGATTGAATGGAGAGTGTACCCTCAATCATAATGAGCTTCATTAAAACTTCCTGATTATTTAAGTAACCCAATTTAGATGAAATGGGATAAAACACCAGATATGCCATAATAGCTCCATAAAACGTGGTAATAAGAGCTGCCGACATACCAGGACCAATAGCTGATTTATCCTCAATATTGACAAGCATAAGCACCAATCCCAATAATGTTCCAATCATACCAAAGGCAGGAGCATAGGTTGCCCAGTCATCAAATAATTTTTTACCTTCATCATGACGTGTCTGTATATTTTCAAGCTCTGTTTCCATAATACGGCGCACCAATTCAGGGTCGGTTCCGTCAACAACAAGCTGTATCCCTTTCCGTAAAAACTGATCATCCAGCTCATCCAGATCATCCTCAAGAGCCAGGAGTCCTTCACGGCGGGCTTTTTCAGAAAATGATACAAGGGTTATGATGAGTTCATTGGGACTATATTTTGGAGGGAAGAAAGCATGACGAGCAACTCTCCATAGTCCCAATATTTTGCTAAACGGATTTGATATCACCAGCGAACAGAACGAACCGCCAATCGTAATAAAAACTGATGGAATATCCCAGAATAGCAATGGATTACCTTTTGCAAAGATTACTCCCAATATAAGATTTACAAAACCAATAATTAATCCAAGAATTGTAGCTAAATCCATACTTTAAAACCCTCCTCATAACCCTTCAGATAATACAGTATATCATATGTATAATTTTCGGTTAAAAATTTAAAATAATTCATCAAAATACTATCACGTTTTCCCGGTAAGTACTTTATGAAAATAATCATAAATCAAGGATAATACCTCATCTCTTGATTCCTTCACCAGATATTTTTTATCATTAACAAGGGTTATTGTTGTATCTGGCTTTGATTCTATTGTCTCAATATGGTTGGCATTTAAAATAATTTCATCACCATTCATCTTATGCAATACTATCATGATTGCCTCTTTTTCTTTGGTTTTTTTTCAGGATATAGTTTATTCATTACTTTATTGATAGCTATTTTTATTACCTTATTTTCAGCACAACCTGGTACGCTGCAATCATACACCGGTACTGTAATCTGTGAAAAAAGATCCTCCAGCCATTGCCTTGCAGCTAAAAATTGATGATCAGTATAATATATCGACTCACGACGTTTAACAATATACATTTTCTTTTTTTGTATCATTGCATAATCTTGTGTATTCGCAGTATTGCATCTATTATATTCCATTAAAAAGCGTTCGCTTACCACAGTATTTCCAGCATAATAACTATGTTTAAATGCCAGATCATTTCCCACAATAGACAGCGATGCTATGGGACAGCCTAACGATAATGATATTGCCTGCGTTGTCACAATGCTTGCCGTTGCAACATATCCAAGATGCTCCCCTGCCATCTTCCATAAAATATTAAACGGTTCATCATATAGCATCCAGTTATAAAAGCTTATTTTTCCTTTCCATGTACCAGGGGTATTTGAATTTACACCACTAAACGCTAAAAGATGGCATGATGATGTAGGTAAAAACGCATAGTATGGAACCGGCATTGCTTCACATGAAATAGTAAAATGAGGATTAATACCATTGACAACAAGCGGCTTATATGCCATATCTGCTGCAATAATGACAAGATCATTTCTATGCTGATATTTTCTTAAAACCTTTGTAGCCTCATCCAGACTTTTACCTGCACCGCAAACAATAACATGTTTTCCCGATAATAACGATACAACCTTTTGCAAACCACCCCACTTTGCAATGAGCACCTTATTCTTTTCAATATTGCGCTTAATACAGGTATAGCGTTCAAGTATAAGCCCCTGATTGAGTGCCTGATAAAGATTCTGCTGTTGCATGTAGTAAAACCTTACTGCATTAATTATATATGGCATCCCGTATAATGGTATGCTGCTTCAATGCTTCTTCAAAGACAGTAGCAACACCAAAATATACCTGCGTTTCCCCATAATCGCCATAGCCTTTTACAACTCCTAAAAATCCTTCAATATCAACATGGTACCCTGCGGTAATGCGCAGGTGAAGCTCTGACCCAAAGCTATATTTAAAATCATGTATATCAGTTTCACCAACCCAGATGTTGCCATATTCAACAAATGGTGTCAACCACAAATCTCTGAACAACAGTGGTAGCATTTTGTAACCCATATCTTTCTGTATCAACGGTATGCGGTATTCCACTATGGCTACTGCCAGCCTATTGCCATAGTACTCATCCTTTGCAAAACCACGCATGCTGTATGCATCCTCATCATTGGGAACGCTGTGTCGTTTGCCTTTTTCATATCGACCTATGGTATAGGGATAAAGATGTTTGGGCGCATTATGGGCATAACCACCTCTCAGCATAAACGCCAGCACATCATTGGCAAAACAGCGTAAAAAGTAGTACAGTCCTGAACGCACTTTGGCATACGAAATATCCGAAGCTACCGAGGTGTGATACATATCCCCGTACAATTCCACAATCATACCGTCTTCAGGACTTATGGAATAACTCCCGGTATATGTTCCATCATGAATCAATGCAACATGCCCACCTGCCAGTACTTCCCTGTATCGTTTAGTCCCTGCAGTATAATAGTACTCATCAATGCGAGTTTTTTCATAGGTATAGTAAAAAAGCAATTGATTATAATTATAAAACTTTATAAAAGGAACTGCAAAACCTGATGTTATCTTTTGTTCAGATTCACGCCGCAGGTAATGTACATTTGATGGGGGATCCCATGGAAAGGTATCATCAAAAACTATGCCGTCATCTTTGTACGACACAAACACATCAGGGTAAAAACCCGAATAGATATAATCGGCTTTAACCTCCATTAGTTGTTGTGTTAACGCATAGTCAAGCTCCAGCATATAGCTGTGTTTATACAGTGTATCATTCCCCGATGTTAAAAACCCGATGTGATTGTCATATTTATCCGTGTATAGCTCCTCAGTATACCATACAGGATACCACCATGGCGCTATCAGCGAATGCAAGGGATTGTATGGGTTGCCAATGTGTTCATCTGTTATCTGTTCTTCAGGGACGGTAAAAGGTTTTGGCGATAGTTCTTCGGATAATGCTGTGGCATATGACATCAGGGCAATGTTATAACCATTAGCCTCATAAGATGAAAACACGATGGTATTCCCATCACTGCTGATATCCGGGAAAAACGCTCCCCCTATCACATTGGTTATACGGGAGATTTTTTTATTGGATAGGTTTATCTCGTATAGATTAAACACGCCATCCCTGTCCGACGAAAATACAATTCGTTTCCCATCAGGATGAAAAGCAGGATGAATATCAGTATACCGATCATCCGTCAGCAGTACTACCCCCCTTGTTTTAAAATCATATAACGCAATATCGCTGCAACCATTATTAACAATGGAAAACACTGCCTGCGAACTATCGGGCGATACACGAAGGTATGCAAGCTGTATCGGTGTATTCTTAATAAGATAATCGTTAATAGCAAACGAAGCGTTTAACAGTACCAATGAATATCTTCCCTTACTGTATACAATTGCACAATATCCATTGGATAGCGCCTCTATATATTGAACACGCAAACCCTTTGTTTTTTGGCGATAGTTTTTATCATATACAAAGACATCTCTGAAAAGATTGAATGACTGGTAATACTCAATATCACTGACAATAATGCTTTTACCGGCAACACTTATGCTCTGCGGGTCATTGACGCTGGCAAGTTTTTTACACTGTTTTGTTGCAGTAGTATACAGCATCAATGCCGGTTTTTGTTTGCTGGTCACTGCGGCAAAAACGATGTCATTCCCATAATAGCGTGGCATGGAGGTGTGATATCCTGTGCTGGTTATAAGTTCATAGCTGCTCAATCCTCTTTTTGTTATGCTGTCAACAGCGTTGTGTACGGCAGTACTTAATTCCTCCTGCCACTTCTTCCAGAGAACTATCGCCCCCGTATTATACACGTCATTAAAATTCTTTTCCATTAAAAAGGGCAGCACATTGTCAGCATTTTCCTTAAAAAGCTCACTAAAATCATTTGTTTGATAGTTACGTGAAACATAATCGGCAAACAACCCTCCGTAAAGATAGGGCACCATCCCCGCAGGCCATTCCCGTGGAATATGTGACGCAAGTGATATATCCTTCACATTGTTAGCATAAACCTCCTGGCGCAGCACCATCATGGTATAGGTGGCATGTAATCTTCCCCATGGCTTTTCTTTTGATTCCTGTTCAACAGCATAGCCTTCAATAGCCCATAGCGGCATCAACAGGTTGGGGAAGCATGCCCTCCCAATCGTATAGCGTGTAGCCTCGGGTATTCCGCCTATCATATCCATGGTCAGGATATGCGTATATTCATGGGTAAAAACAAGGCGTAACCAATCATCATTATTTGATAGCCCTGCATCTTCAACATGGGGAAGGACAATAAAAAGTTGTACCCTATTGTAAGGAAACGGCATGGAAAACCCATTAGCCATATCGGTAGTGTCGCACAGCACCACATCAGTTCTGAAAAAAGGCTCCCAGCCAATTTCATGAGTTAACGTTTCATGGACTGTTTCGGCTATGGGTGCAAGGTGCAACGCCTGTTTTTGTAATCCATCATGGTAATGTATCCAGAAATGTTGCGTTTTGATTGAATACCATTGATAGCAAGGATGAAACATCCCTGCACCAAACACCGCACGGTTAGCAAAACATAGCATCATAATAGCAATGTATAATAAAAAACGTTTTGACATTTTTAGCTCACAGTAT
>DCUV01000003.1 GCA_002328585.1 Spirochaetia bacterium UBA2205 | reverse complement strand
AAAATTCCCCATCTTAAAGAGCTGGGAATAACCGCTGTGGAGCTTATGCCCATACAGGAGTTTGATGAATTTGAAAATATAAACATTAATCCATTCACTGGAGAGCGTTTAAAAAATTACTGGGGTTACAGCACCATTGCTTTCTTTGCTCCAAAATCTTCATATTCATCAAGCGGGACAATGGGGCAGCAGGTCAACGAGTTTAAAGAAATGGTACGCGACTTCCATCAGGCGGGGATTGAAGTATATTTAGACATTGTTTTTAATCATACAGCGGAAGGTGACCATCTTGGTCCAACCATCAATTTTAAAGGACTGGACAACTCTATCTATTATATGCTGAAAGAAGATAGGCGATTTTACCACAATTTTTCCGGATGTGGTAACACTGTTAACTGCAATCACCCGCTTGTGCGAGATTATATTTTAGACTGCCTCCGCTACTGGGTTATAGATATGCATGTTGATGGTTTCAGATTTGACCTGGCTTCAATATTGGGCAGAGATCAGGAGGGAAATATACTGCAAAACCCACCGCTCATTGAAAAGATATCCGAGGATCCCATCTTACGTAATACCAAGATCATTGCCGAGGCATGGGATGCCGGTGGTGCCTATTTAATTGGCCATTTTCCCGGCAGATGGGCTGAATGGAATGGCAAATTTCGCGACGATGTTCGCCACTTCTGGCGTGGCGATAATGACGCCGTGCCTAATTTTATGCAGCGGATTATTGGCAGCCCCGATATCTATCAGCGGTCAAACCGCAGCCCTTTACACAGC
Source organism: Spirochaetia bacterium UBA2205 (assembly GCA_002328585.1). Lineage (GTDB taxonomy): Bacteria > Spirochaetota > UBA4802 > UBA4802 > UB4802 > UBA4802. Next base: position 17,710 of record DCUV01000003.1, on the reverse strand, counting down.
ATAAACTTTGTTACCTGCCATGACGGCTTTACCATGCTTGACCTTGTTTCGTACAATGAAAAGCATAACCTTGCAAATGGCGAAAACAACCTTGATGGCGATAACAACAACATCAGTCACAACTATGGGGTTGAAGGACATGATGCGCCACAGGCTATTCAAAGAATACGCAGGCAACAGATAAAAAATTTTTTTACCACACTTATATTGTCACAGGGTGTCCCCATGGTGCTGGCAGGTGATGAGATAGGGCGCACGCAAAACGGAAATAACAACGCTTACTGCCAGGACAATGAAATATCATGGATTAACTGGGATAGGTGTGCACAGTTTGGCGACATCCATCGCTTTGTCCAGTTGCTTGTGCAGTTGAGAAAAAAGCACCCTGTTTTCCGCCAAAAGCAATTTTTGACAGGAGCGCCCCATAACGGATTTAACCATCCCGACATACAATGGCACGGCATAAACCTATACCAGCCTGATTGTGCCTTTTATAGTCATTCCATTGCCCTGCATCTCAATGGGGAGTATGCTCACTGCAACGGTAAGCCCGATAACGATAGCTATATAATCTACAATGCTTCTGAATATGACCTGCAATTTTGTTTGCCACAGCCATTTAACGGCAGATTCTGGCGCAGGGTTATCGACACCTCGCTGGATAGTCCTTTCGATATACAGCCTGACGGCGTGGCAATACAGCAGGAGAGCTATCCATGCAAAAAAATGTCAGCGGTTGTTTTGATTTCAGCGTAACGGTGACGATATATACTATGAGGTTATTTACCGGTAACTATCGCACATATTATTTTTAAAAAGTCTGTTGCATTGCATTGATTATTATTATATTTTATTATTGTGGGCGATAGTTACTGTAAAGTAAGCCTGCAGCAATTGACCAAGGGACAGCTTACAATTAATATATGATACCATTACTGATTACATCGCTTGCCATTGTCATTGTTATACTCATGTGGGCAATAACAGGCAATGACACACCGCAGGCTAAAAGTGAATCATCACCTGAAAAAATCTATCGCAGGCGGGCCAGTGATTTAGCAATAGAGGAAGCATATCCCGATGGGACAAAACCAAAACGAAGAGCAACCGATACGCCACCTGAAAGAACCGATATTGATGAAGATTTTAAGCTGCCCTACGCCGCAGAAGAGATTATTCCAACCTATTCCCGTTTCAGGATTTATCTTAGAATTTTAATGAATGCAGAGGTATATGCAAAAAAGGGTGACTTCCCTACAGCAATCTCGCTCTATGAAGGTGTCAATGAACGCATCCTTGATGCAGAAACCAACTCAAAAATAGATGCCAACATCAACTACCTGAAAAAATACCGACAAAAACAAGAGCAGCAGCAACGACAGCGTGAAACAGTAACAAAACCCACGGCTAATGAAATAAAAATTTCATTAGATAGCCCTATTAGGCTACCTGAAAAGATACAGATTGGTTTTGCCCCTCAGGATGTTGATATTAATAACATTATTGATGAAATTACCAAACGCATTTTTGAAAAACAAATGTTAGAAAAGACTGAAGATACAGCAATAAGCAACTATAGCAATGAGATTAAACAATTATCATCACACCTTGAAGAGCTTAAAAAAGAGGTTGCCAGTTCCTTAAAGGAGCTATCTAACAGAGAAGATTTTTTAAAAACTTCGGAGATACAGAAGTTGCAAGCTCAGCTCAATGACCTCACCGACAGAATGTTTAAGCTATACGAAGAAAAGGAAAAAACACGGGCAGAACTTGAAAATTTAAAAACAGTGCATTCCAGCCTTTTAGCAGGAAGCAAGCAACCTGCCGTTTCCACCGTGAAATATGAAGGGAAGTTGCCAATTGAACTTGATCCGGAACCAATCTTAAAAATTTTGGAAAAGCTACCAAAAATTGCCGCACCCGCCTCTAAACCAATTGATAAAGACAGGATGAAAAGTGATAGTGCAAAGGATATTTTAAAGAAACTATATGGCGATACGATAAAACAAGGGGAAACAATACAATCCTCCGAGATTGTTGAAAAAACCCAGAAGTTGAAAGAGGATGAAGAATGGGAACTTATAAGTGATATTATAAAAGATGAAAAGAAAAGCCAGTTAGATGAGATAAGCGATGAGGATATATTTAAGAAGATACTTGAAGAAGATAAACGCAAACGTGCCGATGACATTGAAATTGTAGGCGATTATCGTAAAACAGATGATGTTGAATACGATATCCAGGATACTGAAACATTACACAAACTGGAAGAAGACCGTAAATTTTACGAGAAATTTTTACAACATGACCGACGCAAAAAAAAGGAATTGCCAATATTACGGGTAACCTATGATTTTAAAAAACTCCCCGATGAATTCAGCCTTTCACGAGAAAAAAATATACTGGAATATGCATTTTACAAATATAGACCGCTGCTGCAAAAAGCCGATGAATTGATACAAAAACGTAAAGTACGTGATGCCCTGAATTATTACAAGGTAGTGATACAACAGAACATACCGCCCGAATTTAAATCCATGATACGTAAAAATATAGCCGATCTCAATGAATATTTAGAGAAATATCTTACTTCTGATTAGGTATATGGCTGTTGTGTATTCTTTGTATTGCCTGTCTTCACTATTGATGTTGCCATTGATGTCATTTGTTTTATAAACCGCCAAGTGGTTTCATTACCTGTAAATTGTAACACCTATTTATCATTTTTTTATTGACTTTACCCCTGCATTTCTTTTATCTTTATAGTGAGGTGCAGTGAAATGATAGAACACGTGCGATACGCTAGTGTAAAGCCTGTGGCAGGACAATTTCATAAACAAAAACCTTCTATTATAGCAAGAAATAGTGATGTCCTTGCCCCTATGAAACGCTTTAAAAAGGATCTCCCCATACCAAAAATGGGGGCAACCGCCAATAGTTCTATGCAACAAGTACTTATAAACCAGAAGGAATTTTACTCGCACCGTGGGCAGGTATACGAACAGCTGCGTAATCCGCGTGCTGCGATTGCATCATATCAGAAAGCTGCCTACTATGAACCATCTGACACAAACCTATCCTCTCAGATCATTAAGCTAAAGGTTAAAAGCCTCACCAACCTTAAAGCATAACCTTTGTACTGGTTGCAATGAGCGCTCCAACGAATGCTAACTGCAGGCAATGTATAATAAATCACATGGCATATTCTTTTAATTATTCAACTTTAAAAATCCTTGATATTATTTTCCATAATTCCGATTTTACCATAAGGGATTAGTGATTATAATTTTTTTGTTTACTTTTAACAATAGTATACTATGCTATGATTACAGTGCTCTAAATCAAACATTGATGGCAACACATGGTGCAGGAACAATTTAAAGTTGTAAACTATCTTGCAAATTCTTTTGTCGTTGTTGAAGGCAAACGTAACGCTGATAATTTTTATATCATACGGCAGGGGAAAGTTAAGATTGTTAAGGAAAATCCAGTAGCTCAGGAATCAAATCAGTTGCTTGGGCCTGGTGATTTTTTTGGAGTTATCCCCTGCATGAGCGGTCATGCCCATATTGAAGGCGCTGTTGCCATGACCAATGTATCACTGATTTCAGTACAGCGGGATCAATTTGGCATCCTCATACAGAAAAATCCTGCAGTTGCCATGAAGATTATCCGCTTCTTCTCCCGTAAACTGCGTGAATTTGATCAGGCTATAACACGATTAACCTTTGCTAACGCAGTGGAAGAAGATCCTGAACATCTGTTCAACATTGGTCAATACTATCTAAAAAAGAAAAATTTACCTCATGCAGCATATGCACTGCAGCGTTATATACAACATTGTGCTGGCGGCATAAACAGGGACAAGGCTATAGCTCATTTAAAATCCATCAATGCTCCATTCAAGGTGCCTGAAAATCCTCAAAAAAATAGTCTGACACGTGTGTATAAAGACAATCAGATGATATTTTGCGAAAATGAACCCGGTGATGAGCTCTATATTATTCAGGGTGGAAAGGTAAAGATAACCAAGATTGTGGATGAAGAGGTGCTCCTTGCTGTATTAAAGCCAGGCGATATTTTTGGTGAGATGGCACTTCTTGAAAACCGTCCACGAAGCGCTTCAGCTATAACATTTGGCGATACCAGCCTTATGGCAATCAACAGGCAAAATTTTGAAACAATGGTTCAAACACAGCCACAATTAGCCACCCGACTGATTCAACTGTTGAGTGAACGCATATGGACAGCATACCGTCAACTTGAAAATCTTATGATTCGCGATCCTCTTGGCAGGATGTACGATACGTTATTGATTCAGGTAGAAAAACAAAAGATACGTATTACGCCAAAAGAAAGCTATACATTTGATTTTGGCGTTAAAGAACTCCTCAATATGGTAGGAATTTCCCATGACAAGGGGGACTACCTGGTGGTGGAACTTCTGGAAGATAAAAATATGACATTGGATGAAGGCAAGCTTATATGTACTAATCTGGAAGAGCTTGAAAAGACCGTAAATTTTTACAAGAAAAAATCAGCATTAGAACGAAAACGTGAAGCCAGCAAAAATAGTTAAATACAGTGCGATAGTACTTTCCATAGTACTGTTTGTTATTGCTGCTTTGATGGCAGCATTTATATATCTTTTCCCCAGAGAAATGTTAAAATCCATCATTGTTGAAACATTGCAAAAATCATTAAATCGTCCTGTCAGCATTGGCACCATTGATTATAGCCTGCGTGGTATACAGATTACTGATCTTTATATTTATGATACTGATAAAGACAAACCATTTATTGCCCATGCAAAGGATTCGGCAATCCGTTTTCAGTTACTGCCTTTGTTACAAAAACAATTCATAATCAATTATATTTATCTAAACAATGGAGCAATTCATATTATCTATTACACAGAAAATAAAATTTTTACATCAAATTTAGCAAAATTGATAAACGAACTTCTTGCCAAAGAAGAATCAAGCATACAAACACAAATAAAATCAATTGCGATAGAAAATACAGCCATTATTCTTGAAAATCCTCCAGAAGTATTAAAACCCCTGGAAGGCAGATATAGTATCAGCACGCTTTGCAAATTAAATGAAAGCACTATCGATTTGCATAATCTATCGATCACAATGCCTCAAAACAGAGGGAAGGTTACCGGTGACTGTGCCATATCGAAGAAGGGCAACTTTTCTATTCGCGGAGATGTTGTATTACATACCTGTGATTTACTCTGGGTTTATGGGTGGAGCAAACATGATTTGGCTTCTATCCTTCCATACAGAATCTTCAGCGGTACCGTTTCAAATCTATTAATAACAACACATCAGGTTCAGGGCACAGCAACCGGAAGTTGTAAGCTTGCCAACAATGCAATGATCTATATCACCAATGGATTTTGTAATGTTGACATCGATAAGGGAAAAGTTGCAATAGCAAATGTTAAAGGGAAGGTTGAAAATTCTACATTTGTTCTTAATCAATTGATTTTTAATTTTGATGGAGACATCCAATCCATCAAGGTTACCGATGCTGATATTAAACTCAGGGAGATAGCTCCATTATTGGGTAACATTGATATTAGCAGCATCAACGCAGACATCACAGGCAATGCCAGTTATACCGGTAAAATGATTGATGCAGATGTAATAGTATCAAATGTAAAGATAGGCCCTGATGGGAAAATACTTTCAATAAATGATAAAGTAACATTAATTATAAAAAATAATCAGTGCAAAAAAGATGCAATCCCTGCTCAGGTTTACTCTGTGCCCTGTGTTCTTTCCATAGCTACGGTTGATACCTCATTTAAAAAGTTTATAATTAATGCAGAAATCCAGGAATTAAATCTGAATGCTCCTGATATAACAAATATACCGGGCACAGGAAAATCTAAAAAAGAAATTGCCATACCGGTGGAACTCTCTGGTAAAATTACCATTCATAAATTAATAAAGGACAAGCTTGCTATAGACAATATAAACTGCAGTTACATCATGTCCAGAAATATTATTTCAATTCCTTCGTTTACTGCAAAAATCTTTGGCGGCGATATAGCTGGAAGAAGCATCATTACGTTGGCCCCTGAAAATCCTCAGATTAATCTGGTAGCAACGTTCAATACTATACGGCTACAAAATATTAGCTCATATGTTGAAAAATATGAAAATCGCCTGTTTGGAAATGCATCAGGACAATTACAGGTAGCTATCGTACCAAAAGAGCCGTTGCTGGACAGAATTATTGGAAAGATTGAATTTACCATTGATAATGGAAAATTAGCAAACACGGGTCTGCAAAATGGACTCAGCATATGGCTTGCAGATTTAAAATACAAGCTGAGCAACCTTGAATTTCAGAAAATATATGGCAACTTCCATCTTAATGGCCCGGCTATTACCATCAACTCATTTATATTCAACGCACCTGCAATACGGCTAAAGCTTAATGGGAAATACCATCGCTATGATGAAAGTGATATTGATATTTCACTGGAATTCAGCTCGCAATTTATACAGGATCTTCCCAATCCCGCGCTATTACAATTGGCTAAATATAAAAAAGGAAGATGGTACATTATACCATTTGAAGCTAAAGGCACCGATATCCTGAACGGGAAAAATATAAAACAGGTGCAATAATCTATTGTGCAATTTCAGCTTTAATCTTAGCCATCAAACCACCCTTTACAATGATGTCCTGCATGAATGGTGGAAATGGTTTTGCCGCATACTCTTTATTTTTAGTAATATTTTTAATTATTCCAGAGTCAAAATCTACAGCAATTTCATCACCCTGTTCAATATCTACAGAAGCTTCCTCGGATTCAATGATGGGAAGCCCTATGTTAATGCTGTTGCGATAAAATATCCGCGCAAATGAATGGGCTATCACACATGAGATCTTTGCTGCCTTAATAGAAATAGGAGCATGCTCGCGTGACGAACCGCATCCAAAATTTTTCCCGGCAACAATAATATCACCTGCTTTTGCCTTTTTCATAAAGTCAGGATCAGCGTCTTCCATGCAATGGAGTGCCAGTTCGCCTGGATCTGAGGTATTTAAATAGCGAGCCGGTATAATCTCATCAGTATTTATATCATTGCCAAACTTCCATGCTCTACCATGTGCCTTCATAGTGTACCTCGTTTACCATGTAGTAATGTTAGTTAATGCAATTCATCGGGATGAACAATCTTCCCTGATATTGCTGATGCTGCAGCAACAGCAGGACCTGCCAGGTAAACCTCACTTTTTGGATGTCCCATCCTGCCAACAAAATTTCTATTGGTTGTTGCAACACAGCGTTCACCTTCGGCTAAGATCCCCATGTGCCCGCCCAAACATGGTCCACATGTTGGCAGGGAAACGGCAGCTTCCGCTTCAATAAATATATCAATAAGCCCCTCTTGAAGAGCTTTTTTATATACTTCCTGTGTTGCCGGAATTATAAGCAGACGCACATGTTTGTGAACTTTATGCCCTTTTAATATCTTTGCAGCAATACGTAAATCTTCAATGCGACCGTTGGTACACGAACCTATGACCACCTGATCAATGGGTATATGTGCTTCACGTGCTGGCTTTGTATTTTCAGGAAGATGAGGAAATGCGACGGTAGGTTCGATAGTTGTTGCATCATATTCTCTCACCTCGGCATAGTGTGCATTGTCGTCACTATAATACAGCGTATAGGGAAGGTTTGTACGACTTTTGATGTATTCCACTGTTTTACCGTCTGGAGCAAATATGCCGTTTTTTGCACCAGCTTCAATTGCCATGTTAGCCATGGTCATCCTCCCCTCCATAGAGAGCTCAGCAATAGTATCACCAACAAATTCCATTGAACGGTACAATGCCCCATCAACACCCACATCACCGATGATATGCAGGATGATATCCTTAGCTGATACATAGGGCTGTAATGTACCGTGTACAATGAACTTTATTGACTCAGGAACTTTAAACCATGCTTTACCGGTAGCCATAGCTGCTGCCATATCAGTGGAACCAACACCCGTAGAAAAAGCACCAAAAGCTCCATAGGTACATGTATGCGAATCAGCACCAATAATACACATGCCCGGACGTACCAATCCCAGTTCCGGCAATAAAGCATGCTCAACACCCACCCTTCCAACATCATAAAAATGGGTAATAGAAAATTTATGTGCAAAATCACGCAGCATTTTAACCTGCTCTGCAGATTTAATATCCTTGTTAGGAGTAAAATGATCCGGGATCAGAGCAATCTTTTCATTATCAAATACTGTATTAATTCCTAATTCTTTAAATTCCTTTATCGCAATAGGTGCTGTAATATCATTGCCGAGTAGTAAATCTACTCTAGCTTCAATCAATTCACCTGGTTCAACAAACTCCTCCCCTGCATGTGCAGCTAATATTTTTTCTGTAATTGTCATGCCCATACTATCATCCCCAAAGTGGTTAAAGTAAAATACTATATCACCATATACTTTACATTATGAAAATTGTATCATTCTTTTATATATTTTCATTTTTTTTATATACGATGATACAATTCTACAGATAGCTATACATTCTGCATGTATTTGCGTTCAAAATCTTCTTTTGAATGTATTGTAAAAAATTTATCCAGCCGGGAAGTTTTGAGTATTGAAATAATGGAAGGAGCCACATTAAATAATGTTAAGTCTATTTTTTTGTTTGATGCACTGTTCATAAATTTAACCAGAGTGCCTAATGCTGAAGAGTCTATGAATTTGAGATCTTTACAATTAAACCCTATGACAGACGGCTTTTTTCCTACTGCTTCACTCCATGTTGTTTCAACCATGCGTATGACGTCGATATCAAACTCTCCTTCAAGATCGATTATAACTACATCAGCTAATTGGTTGACCTTAATATTTAGCATTGCCAATCTCCTCTGTAAATAAAATTGTTAACCTCACCCCCGTCCCCTCTCCTTCACAAGGCGAGGGAAGTTTTCGCACCAGTGTCATTCCGTGCTTGATCCGGAATCTCACTAATTAACTGAGATTCTGAAACTATTTAGGCACCCATGCTATCATATATACATTACTATCACAAGTAAATTTTTAAAACAATCACTAAAAAAGAATTTACAAATGGATACAATGGTTGTAGCATAATCATGGTTTTGATACTATACTCAAACATACTGATGCCCTGCATATTTTAAAATAAAAGGTAAAAAAACATGAGGTTTGCATCATTGCTCAGAGCATTATCATTGGTTTTAAGGGTTGCTTCAAAACGTAATAAGGCTTTCCAGCATTATATTGGCAACGTGAATATAAAAATAGCAATCAAGACAAAGGATAACAAAGGGCGTACCTTCCTATTTAACAGGGGCAGAGTTTCGTCTTCGCGCTCACTAAAGGAGTATGATGCTGCACTGGTATTTTCCAATCCGGTGATAGCATTCAAAGTATTAAAAGAAGGTACGCAGGAGGCTTCGTTTTATGCTGCTGCTACTGGAAATTTATATATTGAAGGCATGGCATTTTTTATACAGTGGTTCAATGATGCAGTAACTATCGCCATGCAAAAAAAATAACGGGAGGGTGTATGTCAATAAATGGAGGACATCTAATTGGCAGCTATTTATCCAGACGAGGAGTGCAATGTGTATTTGGTATATCAGGTGGTCATATAGAATCACTCCTGGATGGATTGCAACACTATAACATACAAACCATTGACGTACGCCATGAACAGGCTGCGGTTATGATGGCGCATGCTATGGCAGTTTATACGGGTAAGCCAGGCGTGTGTTTCCTTACTGCAGGACCTGGTTTTACTAATGGTATCACAGGGATTGCCAATGCATGTTTGGATAACGCACCGGTTGTGGTGTTATGTGGTAGACATCCTCTGCGCGATGATCTTAAAGGCGCCCTGCAGGAGATGAATCAGATTGATGTTGTGAAACCTTTAGTAAAATGGTGCGCCACCTGTTACGACACAAGGCGTATTCCTGAATATTTAGATATGGCATTTCGGTATGCTCTGTGCGGAAGGCCAGGCCCTGTTTTTTTAGAACTTCCACCTGATATTTTAAACGTTGCAGTAGAAGATTTTGAATTTCATCCTACCACTGATATATTTAAAGTTACTCCTGATTCAGAGAATTTATATAAAGCAGCAGAGATCATCAATAGCGCCCGAAAGCCTCTTTTTATTGGAGGAAGCGGGGTTGGATATAGCAACTGTCCTTTAGAATTACAGGCTTTTATAGAAAAAACAGGCATTCCATTTATGTTGCTTAATGGAGGACGCGGGATTCTTCCTGATAACCACCCTCTGTCTATCTGGAATATTGGTAATGTCGGGTTGTTAATGACCTTATCACAGGTGGATGTACTTGTTGCAGCCGGCATCCGTTTTAACTGGCTGTTCCAATCGGGAGCTGTAATACCACCAGGAGCAAAGGTTGTACGCATTGATATTGAACCAACCGAGATTAACCGCAACAGGAAAGCTGATGCAGGACTTTTTGGTGATACGGGCACTACCCTTAAATCTTTGTTGCCACTGGTAGAGCAAAAAAATCACAACGAGTGGTTAACCATGCTTACCAATGCCGGGTATGCTTTTATTGATAGTGAGATTAAATTGCGGCAGTTACCCTCTGAACCAATTCATCCAATACGGCTGGTTGCCAGAGCACAGGAAGTGTTTGGTACAGATGCACTGTATGTGATTGATGGTGGCGACACATCCTATTTTGGATTGGTAGGATTTCAGTCAAAACATAAAGCCGGCGTTATTTCACAATCCGCAGGGCTGTTAGGCTGTTTGGGCGCAGGCATTCCTTTTGCTATTGCCGCAAAACTTGTTCATCCCGATAAACAGGTTGTGGTATTAACAGGCGACGGTTCATTTGGATTTAACGGTTTTGAATTTGATACAGCAGTACGTCACAATATACCATTTGTTTGTATTGTAAATAATGACTGCGCATGGGGAATGATAAAACATAGCCAGGAGCTTTCTATTGGGAAAGAGCGGGTTACCTGCGCAGAGTTAGGCATACGCCGATATGAGAAGGTGGTTGATGGTATGGGCGGTCACGGTGAATTTGTTGATAGCGACAGTGATATTATACCTGCACTTACCCGTGCAAGAGATTCCGGAAAACCGGCATGTGTCAATGTGTTGACTGACCCAACAGCAACAAGTCCGGCAACACCGTTATTTTACCAATCTTTAAAATTTGACTAACACCATGTAATGGAAGCAGTAGTTCTATAATGTCAGTTTTGTTATCTGTTTTGCTCAACAATTAAAAATGAAACGTCACACATAAGCGATAGTGATAGTGCGGCATAGTTTAATAGCATAGACAAAGAATCGTTGTTTTACAAAAGGCTTCCTATTCATGAATATATATGCCAGGCGTTAAACAAAGACACTATAGATAGTGTAGTGTTAATATGTTTTAGCTGTTTTATAACGCAATATAAAGAAAACAATAGAGTATGAATAATATGAATAAAATGTTAAGGAGGGAGATAAAGTGAATGTAATAGTATCGTTTTCACCTTTGCCCCCAGAATTTATTGTTAACATTCTCCATAACCACGGCATTACAGATATTGAAGTTATTAATGTCTATGATAAACCTAAAGATGATATCCTATTGAATGTCAGTCGTGCTGATATTATCATTGGTGATTATACATTTAAACACTCCATTGACCGTGAAATGATCGCAGCAATGAAAAAAGTTAAGCTAATACAACAGCCAAGTGCCGGGTATCAGCATATTGACATAATGGCTTGTAAAGAAGCTCAAATCAGTGTTGCAAATACTGCTGGAGCAAACTCTATTTCAGTAGCAGAATATACAATCCTTGCTGCATTGTGTTTGTTAAAAAATATTTTCTTTGCATCACGTACAACAGCAAAGGGCGAATGGCAGCAAATGCAAATACGACCTGTTGAACTTTATGGGAAAACATGGGGTATTGTTGGTATGGGACGTATTGGGAAATTATTAGCCCAACGCCTTATTGTGTTTGGTGTTACTATTCTATATTATGATCCATGGAGGTTGACATTAGAATCAGAGCAATTGATGAGCGTTAAATATGTTTCTTTCTATGAATTAATAAAAACTTCTGATATTATTAGTTTGCATTGTCCTCTTACAGAAGAAACTAAAGGACTTCTGGGTAAAGAAGAATTATCTACAATGAAATCTTCTGCAATAATTATCAATGTAGCTCGTGGTGAGATTATTGACGAGAATGCTCTTGCCGATGCATTGAAAGAGGGGAGAATAGCAGGTGCTGCGCTTGATGTTTTCAGCGATGAACCAATCAATTCAAATAACCCTTTGTTAAAAGTAGATAATGACAGGTTACTTCTTACTCCTCATGTTGCAGGGGTTAGTATCGAATCACAAATCAGAATTATTAATCTAACGATTGAGAATATTATTGCGGTTATATCAGGCAGAGAACCTGTTAATATAATAGTGTAGAAAAGTGCTTCATAACTATAGGTAAATCAGGTTTAATCAAGGTAAAAATCATGAAGGCATAACAATTCAATGCAACCATACCGCAGCGGATAGCTCTTACAGTGGACGGTTGGTTCTTCTGCTACGTTTTCTTTGGCCATGGATATAACCCGGGTAAGTTTCACCATAAGTTTGATTGGCATAACCCACACATTAGCGTTTGACCCCACATTACTCTGGCTAAAGCTTTTAACGGTTAAAGGGGTTTATGGATACGGTTATGTAAACAATAATAAAAAGAACATACATATATGTGACCTGGCGATAGCTCTTATGAAGAAAATGCCTGATATTGATACTGAGATTGATACTATGGTGCCTCATATATTGAGCATTGAACAGTACAAAGTAATGGTTGAGGAAATACAAAAAAAAGGATTGTATCGATCATTTAAAATAGCAATAGAATTTTACGATACAATGACCATAGTGCAGTCAATCATTACTTCGTGGGCATCAAAGCGGTGCTTAATCATCCACTCATTTTTTGCTTTCAGTATCCATGCATCAATTTCATCAAGCAGTAGTGCAGAAGGTACAGCCTCTTCCTGGACAGATGAACGGATGATGTTCATAATGTCATCCATACATTCACTATCGTATAGTACCTCACCTTTTTTATCAAAAAGAACAGGGTAGTACCTATTGTTGCATTTGAATAAAATATACAAAACCTTATCCTGTTTTAATTGGGATTGCTTTATACTCCGGATGCCCATGGGTAAAGTTAATATGACACGTTTAAGCTTTGCATCGATCATGGCAATATCATCAATAAAGCTTGATGTATGGAGCTTATCAGCGGTTTCAATAAATTGCAATACCTCATCCAGATTGAGATCATGATCGCCAAACAGTGCAATGGACTTGGCTAAATTTATCATTTCATAATCATTGCCCTGCTCAGTAACAAGCACAGGGATTTCGGCAAATGAGCTTATATCCCTATTGCGTGAAATAAGCCTTCCTTTCCAGCGTGAAGCATGGTATATGGTATCATCTTCCATAGTAGAAGGTATGAAGTTATACACATAAACATCACGAGGTTGAAACCACGGACGTAAAATACGCCCCATACGCTGTGCCAGGGTCAATACAGTCCACGGCATATCAAAATTAATAAGCACCCGTGCATCCTGAAAATTAAATCCCTCAGACATAGCTCCTGTTGCTACAAGCACCTGTATCTCATCATCATTGCCATTAATATCTTCATCTAAATAATCTGCCCTGTTTGCCCGTGGTGCAAAACGTTTTACCATTGATTCCACCTTTGCAGGATCAACATCCACTGTTGTTTCAACTTTGAGCTGTGGTAGTATCTTGTTTAATGTATCTTTTATATAGCGAGCAGTTTCACGGTAATGGCAGAATATAACAACCTTTTCGCTGGCAAACCGCTGTAATATTGCAAGCAGTTGTTTTATTTTTTCATCATTATACCCAAAATAATTTTGCAAAACTTTACGCTGTTCTAATGCAAACTCAGTGAGCACCTGCTGATTATGGAATCTAACCTTTTCAAATCCACCTTCATACGAAAGCTTTGATAAAAGCTCATCCATCTGCTTTAATGATGAGCACCCCTGATGGACAACAAACGCCTCCCACAGCGGGGCCCTGTTGCCAGCATCATTTGCAAAGAGCAATGCCTCTTCATCAGATTGCCTGTGATAGAGCAAGGTGCTCTGCAAAAGATTGTGCAAAATAACATCACACTGATTGGAATATTCAATATTCTGGAAATGAAGCTTTTGAGGGAAATACCTTTTTTCATTATTTAAAAACAGTACATAGCGATTGCCGTTTTCATCCAGCGAGCTATAATACTTTACCACCGTGGGGGATGTTAACACCACAACAGGCGGCAGTGTGGAAAGCTCGACAGCAGATTTTACCTCCCATTGTTTTTTATTAACATCAAAGAGCGATGCATCTTCTTTGAAGGGCAACAGCATAAGCTGTGCATTGATATCATCCACACCAGTACTATAGGGTGTTGCCGTCATAAGTAATATGGTTGCCTTATTTTTATTTACTGCATCCTTGATACGCTGGTGAGATAGCCGTACATTGGCGGTTGAACCAATGTTACGCATGTGATGGCTTTCATCTAAAATTATGAGAGTTTTATCATCTATGTGCGATAGTTCACTTAAAAGATGGGCAACATCCATGGATTTTTTAAAATCTTCTACAGATAAAATGTAGTATGAAAATTCTTCACTGGATATTCTCGCTGCCCGTAATATTTTGTGCCACATATTTTTTAACCCCGCAGGGCACAATACCAGTGCAGAATTAATACTTCCATTCATCCGCATATAGGCAGCAATATGAGCTGCCATAACCGTTTTCCCCAGTCCGGTTGAGGCTACAAGCATAGCACCCTGGTGCTCGTCGACAGTTCTGACAATGCGTGATACTATAGGCCTTTGATATCCTGTTAACGGTGGGAGTTTAAGATTGCCAATAAGCTCCTCTTCAGGTATTTGATACAGTAACAGCAATGACCGTATGTAAATTTGATAGGGACTATATAAAGCTAATAATTCTTCTAATTTTTGCAATAGTTCTTCCGCAATGGATTCAGCTTCTTCAAAATACTCATCAAATTTCTTAACAAAATATTCTACATCGTCATTGCTGGTCACCACTATACCCGCTTCGCGACTTTGCACCAATCCATGGTAGGTTAAATTAGCCGAGGTTACCACAACCCTGCTGCAATCAGCAATGTACAGTTTGGCATGCTGGTAAAGAAACTTTGGAGCCAATGATGTATAGGTTGGACCTGACTGCTTGCTAAGATTAATAGTAAAATAATGGTTTTGTATTGCATGCAAAAGTTCCTGTAAAAATTGTGTTTTATTTTCAATATCTGCTGAGGATAAATCCTCAATGAATTGATTTACTATCTGCTCAATCTTTTCTTCTGACCTTTCATCCCTGCCTAACAGCAATCGTACTTCTTTATTTTGCAATGTAGCCCTCAATAGGTTATATCCGGTTGGTTCAAAATATGCAGTTGCTATGCGTATGACGGTAGCATCGCGCAATGCATGCTGTATGCATGTAAGGGCCCTTCCTGAACCAAAGAAACGATGTAATGCTGTAGTTTTACTGGTGCTATCGCTCATAATAGTGACAAATATAGGCATATAGTATTTTAAACAAACATTTTTATTAATTATTTTACAATAAAAAATCTAATCTCCTCCATAATAGTACATGTATAACGCTCAATGGTATGCAAGCAGCCTTCACAGCCCGCATTATACGATGGTTTGATGTGCATCTCTGCATGTTAAAGACTTGACATAAAAAACAACAATCGATAAAAAGTAAAGCAGGATGATTGATTGAAAATAATTTATATACCATCATACCAAGAAGGAGGGGGCATGAATACAGCATTAAACACAGGAAATACAGACCTTGATTCCACTATTAAATTGCAGAGGAAATTTTTTCTTGATCAAAAAACAAAGGATGTTGGATTCAGAATAGAGAGCCTCAAAAAACTTAAAAACGCCATTATAAAATATGAAGATGCTATTTACGATGCATTAAAAAAGGACCTTAACAAACCAAAATTTGAGGCATATACAACAGAGATTGGTTTTGTATTGGAGGAAATATCGTACCATTTAAAGCATCTTAAGAAATGGGCAAAACCTACAAAAGTAAGAACCGACCTCGTCAATTTTTATTCACGAAGCTATATTGTGCACGAACCATTTGGTGTTGTTCTCATCATAGCACCATGGAATTATCCATTTCAGTTGCTCATAGATCCGCTGATAGGCGCCATCTCGGCAGGCAACTGTATTATGCTAAAACCAGCAAATTATTCTAAAAATGTAACGAATGTAATCGTAAACATGATTAATGAAACCTTTGACAGAGAATATATCAGCGTCTATACCGGGGGACGCGAGGCTATTCAGGAAATTCTCGATCATCGCTTTGATTATATTTTTTTCACGGGCAGTACATATCTTGGCAGAATTGTAATGGAAAAGGCATCGCGGTATCTTACTCCCGTTTCTCTGGAACTGGGCGGCAAAAGCCCCTGCATAGTAGAGGACGACGCAAATCTGGACGTTGCTGCACGGAGGATTGTCTTTGGCAAGTTGCTCAATGCCGGGCAAACCTGCATTGCTCCCGATTATTTATTGGTTAATTCCAGGATAAAAGGGCAACTTATTGAAAAAATAAAAAAATGCATCATCCTTTCATATGGCGACAACCCAAAGCTTAGCCCTGATTACGGGCGCATTATCAATGATGCACAGTTTAAAAAGCTAAAAGGGCTTCTGGAAACCGGTGAAATTATTTTTGGCGGCCAGACTGATGAGCGGGAGCGTTATATTGCCCCAACAATTATGGATAATGTGAAGCCTGATGACCCTATTATGCAGGAAGAGATATTTGGACCTATATTTCCCATCATGGAATATAATAATCTTGATGAAGTTATCCATTTCGTCAACAGCAGAGAAAAGCCTCTTGCTTTTTATTTTTTTACGTCAAGCCGGAAAAAGGAAAAGATAGTCTTGTCCCAAACAACATCGGGAGGCGGCTGCATCAATGATACCATGGTACACCTGACAAATCCCCGCATGCCCTTTGGCGGCGTTGGGAACAGCGGCATGGGCGCCTACCATGGCAAATTTAGTTTTGACACCTTCAGTCACCATCGGTCCATACTGGCAAAGACAACGTTTTTTGATATCCCCCTGCGTTATCCGCCCTATAGGGATAAGCTGAAGTACGCAAAAATGGTTTTTAAGTAACAGCTTCGCTTGCGCTCTGGTCTCAGGCATGCGCTGTAACATTATCCAAATAATACATTATCGGGGATAGTATACTACGCCCCCGTACTTCCAATCCGCGCATATACATGCTCAATCTTTTCCGTGTTGGGATTGTTTATGGCAATACCCCTCCAAGCTGGTGGTGTTGATTTTTATTTTTTTTGGCGATAGTTACTGTATATTGGTTTATTCGTTATTCAATGTAATTCTATTGTATATCAGTATATCCTTCTTCATACTTTCTTTTGTTGGGCGACAAAAGAAAGTATGCAAAGAAAAACGCCTCTTCCCATTGCTATAGATGTTTCCGTTCCACGGCGGGTGCACAACGGGCTTCCTCGCCTGC
>DCUV01000019.1 GCA_002328585.1 Spirochaetia bacterium UBA2205 | reverse complement strand
CAGAACGCTTAGTTGCTGATTATACATTTATTTTTTGTTTTACTATAACGCTAATTCTAATAGCACAGATACATGCTGCATTAAACTTCTTTTAAATTATTACACCTTTAAAAAACTGTTTCTTTGTAATGTCAACAACTACGAAAGCAGGTCCTACCACTGTTTGATACTCACAATTGTATTTGCAATTTTAATTTTTCAATGTTCCAGCATAATTTATTAATCACATGTTCTTTTTATTTCATAGTTTTATAGCTTTAACATATCAGCATCATTCAATCGTGCAACATCTTCTAAAGAAGGCATGTCGGATCTATTACTAATATTAATATTTCTGTTGACATATTACAGCAATGCTATATACATTTGAAATTAATTTTATTATTTTATTATAGGAGGTTTGTTATGAAAATAGATTTACCATGGGGTTCTTCTTCTATACAGATAGATCTTCCTGAATCATGGGAAGTTATTATACCTGAGCACCAATTGAAGGAACTATCGCCAAAAAAACAAAAAGGAAAAGATATTGTTGCCAAATCAATAGCCCAACCTATTGCAGCAAAAGCACTTGCAAAACATTCTTTAAAAAATAAAAAAATTGTCATTATTGTTGACGACAACACACGCCCAACACCTGCACATACTTTTTTTGATGTGATACTTGATGCGTTGAAAAAAGCAGGCTGTAATACAAAGAACAATGCCATCGTAATACCTGCATTGGGTATACATACTCCAATGACACAACAGGAAATGGAGGTAAAAATTGGCAAAAAAAATATAAGCCAGATACAATGGGAAAATCATGATGCGTTTGATAAAGCCAGAAATGCCCATTTTGGTAAAACTTCTCGCGGCATAGATGTATATCTTAATCATCATCTTAAAGACGCTGATCTTGTTTTGCTAATAGGTCTTGTTGAACCCCATCTGTGGGCTGGTTTTGGCGGAGGGCTTAAAAATATTTTGCCAGGGGTTGCTTATTCAGAAACTATCGGCCACCATCATGCCATTATTGCCGAACCACCATATCGATTCAACAGGGTAGCAGTTGATGCTGAACAAAATTCGTTTCGACTTGATCTGGAAGAAACGTTAAATATGATTAAGGGGGAAATATTCTGCATTAATGTTGTGCTAGATATCAATAAGGAGATCATTGCAAGCTTTGCTGGTCATCCAATTAAGTGCCATAGAGAAGCAGTTGCATTTACGAAAACAATATGCGGCTTGCCTCTCCAAAAAAAGGTTGATGGGATTATCACCAATTCATTCCCTATGGACATTAATTTTAAACAGAGTATGAAATGTGTTGGTAACTGTCTGCCAGCTTTACGACCAAAGGGCATTGTTATGGGCTTTTTGCGTGCTGAACGCGGACTTGATGATATCCCTATGCCAGAAAAATCTACACCATTGTGGATTACCCGCACTATTTTAAGAACATTGGGGCCTTCGCGCGTACTGGGTTTTTTAGAAAAAATACAACCCGGACTTAATGTTGAAGAAAAATTTTTAACCTACTATTCAATGCAACTTATACGCGCGCACAATCTCTATTTCTATGTTCCATCTCTTTCAGATAAGGAAGTAAAGGCCCTGGGATTTTTTGAACGATTTACCTCACCACAAGGAGTAATTGAGCGTGGATTAAACCATTTAGGTAAAAAAGCAACCGTTGCTGTTTTCAAAGAAGGTGGCTCAACTTTTCCTTTGCTGTGATTATCCCACAATAAAGTAATTGACATAAAAAGAGCATTGCACAATACCAATGCCAATTCAACGTTAATAGGACAAAGGTGATCTATGGCTCAATGCAAGGATATTCTATTGATACTCCTATTCTGCATTCTTATTTCATGCAGTAATAGCAATTCTTCAGAGGCAAAAACAAATTCCCCTTTTGCAACTGCAACTATCAATGCTGATATTGTAGAGTCCGCTAAATTTTTAGCAGGCAATCCACTATCACCGTCATCACGTCTTTTCCAGCTTACTCTTGACAAACGTTATGTAAGCTATGTTGACGAAATAAAAAAGAGCTGGGAAAGACTGCAGAAAAAGAATATAGATGCAATTGTGAAATGGCGTAATGAAAATTTGCCAAAAAAATATAATAAAACGATATTCTATCCATTCAGCGGGCCTGACATCTTAAACGCCGTTGCCTTTTTTCCTGATGCTGATGACTATATTATGTTTGGGCTTGAACCATGTGGTGATATCCCTGCCCCCTATTCATTGACAAAGGAACAAGTTTTTTCAGGTTTATGGGGATTGCGTGCATCACTGAATGAAATATTAAATATGAATTTTTTTAAAACCATCAATATGCAGAAAGAAGTAAGCACCAATGAATTTAACAGCATGATAAGTATTATAATGTGGTTTTTAGGGCAGATGGATTACGAGGTTATCAATGCAAAAAAGATATGGATAGATGATTATAGCATGGTTACAACCATACCTGCTGTAGCAAAACAAAATCACTACATACCCGGCGCTGATATTTATTTTAAAGATTCCTCCGGTTATATACGGCGCGTACGCTATTTTCAGATTAATGTTATCGACAATTCATTGTTGCAATATACCAATTTTATTCCTCATTTGGAGTCATATAAGCGTTTTATCACTATCATAAAGTCAGCATCGTATCTTATGCATAACGATAATAAATTCACCAGGATCCGTGATCTGACATTAGTTCATAGCGACCTCATTTTACAGGATGACTCTGGTATCGCCTTAAAGTTTTTTAGCCCTTACCAGTGGAGGCTTACATTCTTTGGTATATACACAAAACCAGTACCACTGTTTGCTCATCGGTATCAGCAGGAGCTAAAGGAAAAGTTTGATACACTGTCAAAAGGCCCATTGCCATTTTCTTATGGTTACAACAATGGCGTCGGGAAATCTAATCTCATGATAGCTGAGCGCGTTCAGTGAAAAAATTTTCCTCAACTATTATAGCAGGTTATATTTTTATTTTAAGCTGCCTGCCTCAGATTCAGGCTCAAAGCCCACTTCCAAATGGCATTCATACACTATATTTACCTGATGCAGTTGAACGTCAAAGCAAAACTATTCCTGTTGATATTTTTATAGGCGATAGTAACTATCAAAAAAATATCCTTGTTTTACCAGGATGGAATTTTTCGCGCAAACGCTGGTTACAGGAAACGTCGCTACAGCAGGAGGCATTGAAGCGACACTACAACCTCATACTCCCCGAGATGGGAATAACCATCTACGAATCAAAATATTATAATGAAACAAAACGCAAATGGGCAACAACACCTGGCTCTGAATGGATAAAACAAATACTTATACCCAAAATGCAAAAACAAGGATTGTTATTATCGCATCAGTTCAATACTGTTATGGGACTCTCTACTGGTGGACGTGGTGCGGTATTAACTGCGCTTTATAACAAGCACATATTTAAAGCTTGCGCATCATTATCCGGGGACTATAATCAGGCTACGATGCCCAATGATAAATTAATGACAGCTACTTATGGCCCATATTTTCAGTTTAAGGATAGATGGGAGAAAGAGGATAATCCGTATTCCATGATAGACGGATGGGATATCCCACTGTATCTTGGACATGGCACAAAGGATACAGTTGTA
Source organism: Spirochaetia bacterium UBA2205 (assembly GCA_002328585.1). Lineage (GTDB taxonomy): Bacteria > Spirochaetota > UBA4802 > UBA4802 > UB4802 > UBA4802. The sequence goes on along the minus strand of DCUV01000019.1, from coordinate 1,236 downwards.
CCATTTGATCAGACGAAAGCATTTTATGAAAAGTTGAAATCACAAAAACCAGATATTACCATTAAATATAGCGATCCTGAATGTGGCCATGATTTTAAATACTGGTCTTCTGAGGTAGTTCCTATTCTTAACTTCTTTGACGCCATTTATGCACATGCAGGTGAACAACAATGAATGACATTGACGATATAAAACAAAAGGCTTATGATTTAGCAGAAAACATATCACAGCATCCTATAGCTATTCGTTATTTTTCTCTATTAAAACAGATGAACGAGGATGAGGAGGCACAACAACTACTAACTCGTTTAGTTGATCACGGTAAAAAGCTTAATACAATGGCTGAAGCTGGTGAGATAGATATTGTAAATGACCCAGCTTCTATTGAATTACGCAATGCGATAATTGAAAAACCTTTAGTTAAAGAATTTGTATCTGCACAAAATGAATATCTGGGGCTTATAAAAGATATTATGGAAATACTCCATACCCGATTAAATCCATAATTTAATGCTCTGACCCCATTTCATTTATGGTTCACGCAGATATTGCTGTGTTCGATAAAGGCTCTGACTCCATTATTTACGTAATTTCTATCGGGATTAAAGGAAAAGCAGCGGAGGCACGGATGCCGTAGCGCCATATGGCTCGTGCGAGGACATAGACAGGATGTCGTCCGCAGCACGATGGCAAAGACATAATAAATACAGAACATAAGGCACACTGCCGTTTGAGGTGCGCTTTGGGGGTTAGTAAGGGGGTATTTAGCGCATAAATATCCCCTTACGAAGTGATAAAACTGTTGTCGCTCAACAAAAGAAAGTATGAGAAGGAAATATGACGATGTATCACGCATTTCCCTTTGAAAAAGTTATAGTTTGTCATTCTGAGCGAAGCAAAGAATCCCTCCAACCCCTCTTAGCCAACCTTTGAACGAAATGGGGGAATTATCAAGGCTCTGACCCCATTTTTTTCTCATTTTCTCATGTGTAATCCAATTTTCAACGTAATAGTTATGTACTCACGCAAACACAGAACATAGGCTCTGACCCCATTATTTATGGTTCGGGCATATATCGCTGTTTTTGCTGAGAACACAGAGAATTAAGACAATGATTCGCAATTTTTGAGTTAATAGGCTCTGACCCTATGGAGTGTTTTATTATAAAAAAATCACAAAAATACAAAAAAATGCATCATTTCTTTTAATATTTTCCATCTCCGGCGTTTTATATA
>DCUV01000071.1 GCA_002328585.1 Spirochaetia bacterium UBA2205 | reverse complement strand
CCTAAAATCTGAGCGGCATGTTTAACAATTGAAAGCCCAAGCCCCGTACCGCCAGTATCACGTGAACGGCTTTTATCAACGCGGTAAAATCGCTCAAAGATATGGGGTATTTCATCCTGCGGTATTCCAACACCTGTATCAGCGATGCTTATAGAAATAGTTGCTGTATCAACAGCGCTTTTAATGGTGATTGCTCCATTCGGATTATTGTAATTGATGGCATTATCAATAATGTTAAAAAAAATCTCTTCAGTTAAGAATGCATTGCCGGCAATAGTTTCAGGGATTGCATCAATATCCATAACTATCGCCAGATTTTTCTTTTGTATTTTTGGAGTTAGCAATTCAATACACCGGGAAATAATAGTTTTGATATCAATATATTCAGTAACTGCATACGCAGTTGTTTCCAATTCATTGAGCTTCAGCATATCATTGATGATAGCATTCTGCCGTTCAAGATTGACGAGTGCATTTTCAATAAATTGGCCGGCAGTTTTTTCGTCCAGGGAGATGTCCTTTATTGTTTCAAGGTAACCCCGGATAATGCTGATAGGTGTTTTAAGCTCATGTGACAGGTTGCCAACAAGATCAGATTTTAACTTCTGGATGCGTTTTTGCTCGGTTACATCATGCATCAAAAGTAAGATGCCACTATCAGGCTGAGGGAAAGGGTAGATAAATATCTGGAAGTGATTGCTGCCAATGGTTTCTTCAAAAGAAAAATTTTGCCGTTGTGATAGTGCAACATGAATCTTTGCATTGAGCTGGCTATGGCGTATAATGGAAAAATAATAGGTATTGGTGACAGTTTCGGGGAACTGGAACAGTTCTATAAAAGCTTTATTGTATACAGTAATTTTTTTACTGTCATCAATGAGAGCTATTGGATCATGAATGCTTTCAATTATCATAAAGAGCTTATTCTTTTGGGCAGTGAGCTCGTTTATGCGTGCCTGTATATTGTCGGCTAATCTGTTCATGGAATTTTGCAGATAGCCCATCTCATCGTCTTTGTAATTGAGGATACGGGTGTTTAGATTGCCATTAAAAAATTGATCAATAAATTGCAATGATTCAGCTATTGGCTTTGTAAAGATTGTAGCAAAAATATAATTTGCACCAATGGTCAGCACAAGCACTGCAAATCCCACGATGAGTATATTTTTTGTTATGGCTCCAATAAGTGTATTGATTGCACCAAGTGATTTTGCCGTTCGTATATAGTAGTTATCAAAATATTTTGCAACATACAGCATGTCAGATTTGACAGTTTTGCTATAGCGGATTGCACTTCCTACCCCTTTTGTACGGGATTGCAATATTTCCGGGCGGTAAAGGTGATTTTCCATCAACTCCGGATTGGCAAAAGAATCAAAATAAACCGCTCCATCATCCTTAATGATAGTAATTCTCAACGAACTTTTATATGATACATTTTTTAATGAAGCAACAACATCAGGATTTTGAAAAAGAACATAATTTAAAGGTTTATGATAGGAATGTAAATAGATATGTATGTTTTCAATATTTTGCTGCAACTCCGCTTCTTGAAATGCAATGAAAGCAGAGTGGATGTGGTGATTGATATACATCAAAAGAAATGAAATAAAGATTACCAGGGCGACGGTGTATACTACTACAAGTTTTGTCTTCAGCCTTTTCATTACTGTTTACCAAAAAAGTTTTACTCCATCAAACTTTTAGCCCATAACCAACGCCCGAATAGGTCTTTATAGCATCTTTGTATGTTCCCAGTTTTTTACGCAAATTCATGATGTGGACATCTATGGTTCTGTCAATGACATAAACGTTATCACCACGGATGCTGTCAATAATATTGTCGCGAGTAAAAATCTTACCGGGATACTGCATAAAAAGTTTTAAGATTAAAAATTCGGTTTTTGTAAGGTCAATATTTTGATTGTCGATAGTTACCTGAAATTTATCAGGATATAATGAAATCGCGTTATAGGTTAATATTTCTTTTGGCGATAGTTCCTGTTTAGTTTGTGAACGGCGCATGATTGCTTTTACTCTGGCAATCAGCTCATGAATGCTGAAAGGTTTAGTGAGATAATCATCGGCACCCAGTTCCAATCCCAGCACCTTATCCAGTTCGGCAGATTTTGCTGAAAGAAATAGGATGGGTATAGTGGTTAATTCCCTTGATGCACGGATGTGTTTGCATAAATCCAGTCCATCCATACCGTTCATCATGATATCCAATATAAATAAATCAGGTTTTGCAATAGCAAGTTGTTTCAGTACTTCTTCAGCAGAAGCGAAGGTATTGACATCATAGCCGTTTTTTTGCAGATTCACCTTCAAAATTTCGCGGATATCTTTTTCATCATCCACAACATATATTTTTGACATCGTTTACTCCTGGTGTCGTATGTCTTCGCCCTGGATATAGTATACGGCCCGCTCGGCAATATTGGTTGCATGGTCGCCAATTCGCTCTAATGCTCGTGCAACCGTGATAAGCCCAAATGCTGGCGATATGGTTGCAGGATTTTCTACCATAAAGCTAAACAGCTCACGGTTGATCTGCATATTAAGCTCATCAACTTCTTTATCCATGTCTATACATCGCTTTGCATAATCAATATTCTTTTCGGTGATTGCTCTAAACGCCAGCTTTATCATATCGATGCAAATTTTTTCCATACGAGGGATGTCAATAAGAGGTTTAAGCAATGATTTGCCCTCTAACCGTATTGTTTCTTTTGCAATGTTGGTTGCAAAATCACCTATTCTTTCTAAATCAGTGTTTGATTTAAATAGTGCTAAAATAAGCCGTAAGTCTGCTGCTGCTGGCTGCTTTGTTACAAGGATTCTTACACACTCTTCATCAATAAAAATCTCTAATGTATCAAGGGCAGTATCTTTCTGGATAACTTTTTCAGCTAATTTGACATCAATATTTTTTAGTGATTGGACTGAATCTTCAACTGCTTCAATGGCAATATCTGCCATCTCCAGTATCTTCCGTATTAGCTCATTAAGTTCCTGCTCTAAATGAGTAGACATTGTTATCTCCTTTAGGTGTGCAATAATTAACCAAATTTTCCGGTGATGTAATTTTCGGTCATCTGCTTATCGGGTTTGGTAAACATCACTTCAGTTTTATTAACTTCTATGAGTTTGCCCATATAAAAAAATGCTGTGTAATCGCTAACCCGGGCTGCCTGCTGCATGTTATGTGTTACGATAATTATGGTATATTGCTTTTTTAAATCCTGAATAAGCTCTTCAATTTTTTGTGTTGAAATTGGGTCAAGCGCTGACGCAGGTTCATCCATCAGTATTATCTCAGGCTGCACTGCTATGGTGCGAGCAATGCATAACCGCTGCTGCTGTCCGCCGGATAAGCTCATTGCCGAATCATTAAGCCTATCTTTAACCTCATCCCACAATGCAGTTCGTTTTAAAGAATCTTCAACTGTTTTTTCAATGATATAGCGATCTTTTGTGCCATTAATCTTTAATCCATACGCAATGTTATCAAAAATAGATTTTGGGAATGGATTTGATTTTTGAAATACCATGCCAACACGGCGCCTGAGCTGGGTTACATCATATTTTATAGTATAGATGGATTCACCATCAATGGTCATGTCTCCTGCAATGCGTGTGTACGGTATTATATCATTCATCCTGTTAATACAACGTAAAAATGTTGATTTACCACAGCCTGAAGGGCCAATCAATGCCATTACCGAATTAGCTAATACAGTGAGGTCTATATCAAAAAGCGCCTGACTGCTGCCATAGTAAAATGAAAGATTTTTTGCTTTAACTTTTATTTCTTTTTCGGACATATACCACCATTATTATACTTAATGTTAATAATAACCCACCTTATTATAAATAATATATTATGAAATTGTAAAGAAAATGTAAAGATTTTTCACTGTTAATTCCAAAACGGAAAATTATGTACAAATAATAATAAATATATAATCCCGCCGCCTACGGCGGCGGGGTGTACCTCATTCGTATCAGAAAATAGTTGCCAACCATTTTTTTCAATGATTAATCACATGAAAAGGTGGTTTTTTAAGATTTGTCGATAATACATAAAAAAACATAAAATTAATTGATTCTTCATAAAAATTTAACAATGCATGACTATTTATACAACCAATGGAGATTGCAAAATCTTCTAATTAATAGTTTACAGGGAGGCTTTTATGAAGGTTAAGAGTTTTTTGGTGTTAATGATAACAGCATTTGTCTTCTCAGTATCAATGGGATTTTCTAAAGGCAATGATGCTAAAGTTGTTATCAAAGGTTCAACAACGGTATTACCAATTGCTCAGAAGGCAGTTGAGGTGTTTTATGACAAAACAAAGATTATTATCAGTCTTTCAGGTACGGGTTCAGGTGATGGCATAAAGTCATTAATTGATGGAAGCTGTGATATAGCCAACTCGTCAAGAGAGATGAAGCCGGAAGAACTTGCTATGGCTAAAGAAAAAGGTGAAAAGATAAAAGAGGTGTCAATTGCTTATGATATGATTGTTCCCATTGTACATCCATCCAATCCGGTAAAGAATCTTTCACTGGAACAGCTAAAGGCTATCTATGAAGGAACTATTACCAACTGGAAACAGGTTGGCGGAAACAATGAAAAGATTGTGGTAGTGTCACGTGATTCAAGCTCAGGGACCTTTGAGGTATGGGAATCAAAGGTAATGAAAAAAGCTGAGGTGCGCAAGGATGCCTTACTTCAAGCGTCAAATGGAGCGGTTTTATCGGTTGTTGCAAGGAATAAAAAAGCCATTGGCTATGTTGGCTATGGATATCTTGATAAGACCGTGAAGGGTATTTATGTAAACAATGTTGAGCCAACTATCCCAAATGGCAAATCAGGCAAGTACCCCATCGCTCGTAAACTGTATATGTATGTAAATGATGTAAAAATTAAACCTGAGGCAAAGCAGTTTATTAATTTTATCCTTTCAAAAGAAGGGCAAATAATAGTAAAAGAAGCAGGGTTTATTCCAATCATTGATTGATAGTTTTACAATAATGGGTATTGTCCTATAAACGCTCTATTGATGAATGGTAATAGAGCGTTTTTTGTTAAAAAAATATTTGCAAAGTAATTGGATTGTTATTATGGTAATCTATTATGCGTAGTTGAAATAGTGTTTGGGCAACCGGGTCAATGGAATTTGGCAGAATGGTTAGAAGATGTTTGTGATGCATTGACTCATAAGGGATGGGAATGATACAGACCGGGAACACTGCCCTGCTCACCTTGCTAAGGAAAGGGATTGAGGTGAGGTTACTAATTTTATTTTATAAGGAGGTTAAAAAGTGACAATTAAAAATTATATAATAGCCGTATTGTTGATTGTTACGGTTGGATTACCGATGCTGGCGTGCAAAAAAGAAGCTAAAGAGAAAGTGGTCGTTAAAGGTTCAACAACGGTGCTCCCTATTGCTCAGAGAGCTGCTGAATTTTTTTATGAGAAGAATAAGGTTATCATCTCACTGTCAGGTACGGGTTCGGGTGATGGTATAAAGTCGCTGATTGATGGAAGCTGTGATATAGCTACTTCATCACGTGAAATGCATGAAGTAGAATTGGAGATGGCTAAACGAAAAGGTGAAACAATCAAGGAAGTGGCAATAGCCTATGATATGATTGTTCCCATTGTGCATCCATCCAATCCAGTTGGAAATCTTACTTTACAGCAACTTAAGGCTATATATGAAGGTTCAGTAAAAAATTGGAATGATGTTGGTGGTAATGATGAAAATATTGTTGTTATATCGCGCGATTCAAGTTCAGGGACCTTTGAGGTATGGGAATCAAAGGTAATGAAAAATGTTGAGGTGCGCAAGGATGCGTTACTTCAAGCTTCCAACGGTGCAATAATACAAGCGGTTTCACAAAATCCAAAAGCAATTGGATATGTTGGGTATGGATATCTTAATGATACAGTAAAAGTTTTGTTTGTAAATAGTGTTGAGCCAACCATTGAAAATGGGAAAAATGGTATATATCCTATAGCACGAAAGCTATACATGTATGTGAATAAGGCGGAGATTAAACCTGCAGCTCAAAATTTTATTGATTTTATTCTTTCCCCTGAAGGGCAGTCTATAGTAAAAGAAACAGGGTTCATACCGATAAAGGAGTAAAAACAGATTAATAAGATACCTTGCACCTAATAAATGCGAAGGTATCTTATTAATTTTTTACATGGATGGATCATTTTAATTTCCCTGATTGTAAAGTGAAAGCTTTATCTTTTGGTATTCTAACATATTTTTGTAACTTGTTTAGATATATATCGGTATACTTAGCTTCGGACAATGGAACACAAAATACATATTCTGGATTAGAAGGGATTCCCATTAATCCAATAACAATATACGTTTCAATATTCTCTCGTTTTGCAATATCATTATATCTCTGAATTTGTTTTTGTGATGCCCAATTTACAACGTCTTGATTTTCTATATTTTTAAGTGTTTTGCTTCTATACTTACATGTAACAAAGAATTTTTTATTACTCTTTTTATGGGTAATCATAAAATCAGGATTTGCATCAGATTTTATATAGATTCCCTTTCTTTTATTGTTAATGTCATATGTCCATCGTTCTATTTCAAATTCTTTACTTTTATTTAATATTTCGGCTATAAAATATTCAAATTCTTTACCTTTTTCATACGTTTTGTGATTAAAATCATCCTTTTTCAGTATTGATGCAATAGCATTTACAATTTCTTTCCGTTTTATATAGCATGGCACTATTATAAGCAATAATACTATACCATACATAAAAATTAAATAGAAAGGTTTATTATACACTATCTTTATTTCACTTATAGCTAAATCCTCATTCCATCGTGCTCCTTTGTAAACCTCTAAAATTGTTAGTTTAATAAGTTTTACATTTGGTTCATCGATATTAATTGTTACTGGTTCTTTGGTATCCGGGATATATTGGTCATAACATTTAAATCCATTAATACATACTTTAATTCTTTTAGCTCTTGAGTTTAAATAATATAAATCACCAAATTCATTATCGATGTACTGGAATCCATTATATAGCTTTAGCTTATCGATAGATTGTTCTGCATTAAAACGTATTTCAATCCATTCACCAATACCATTATTTTTATTACGTACCTGCCATGATGTATAAATTTTATTATCAATAAGATTATACTTATCATAAGAAAATCTTTCAAGTTGTGAGATGAGTTGGTGAGATGATGTTTTTAATTCGTATATACTATGGGAATTTGAACAACTTACGCATAATAATACAATAATTGTTAAAACTATGGATTTTTTCATATATCTTTTTCTCCGTGCTCCTAGAGTATTTTGATAATTAAGTTATTAATACATGAGGGGGTATAATCATCCTTATTTTGGTTGTGCAATAAACGTATACTATCATGAATATCGACTATTGTAGATTCTATAATTATTTTCAACGAAAAAAACAATATAACAATATAATGATACAATCTAATGAAAAAACTATCAGAAACTTCCGTTGGCCATAGATGTGTACTATAAATTTTTTTCTTGCCTATTGGGAAAAATATGATAACAGTGTTATTTATAATAATTTTATCACAGAGGTTGTTATGAAAAATATATGTACCATCCAGGCTGGTGAAAAGGCATACGCCATTATTAAAGATGAAGGATTACAAAAAGAAAGAATAAAGTGCATGCTTGGTGCTGCGGGTGGGCCAAAATGGATTATACTGTATGGACTGGATAAAGCCTTGTATAAAGCATTTTTAAAAAAAAGAAAAAATTCTGTGTACATGATTGGCTCATCCATTGCAACATGGCGTTTTGCTGCATTGTCGCTTGCTGATGGATTGCAGGGGATTGAAGCATTTAAAGAACGATACTTTGCACAACAATATTCAATGCAACCTGACCGCCATGAGATAACTGCCGAAACGGTGGCAATCCTTGAAGCATTTTTGCCCGATAGCAAGGTTGATGAGATTGTAAAGCATCCCACACAACGTCTTTGTATTATTACTGCGCGCTCACGGCATCTTTTACAGTATGATGATACATTCCGCCTGGGTGCTGGATTGGCAATTAATGCAATAACCAATGTGTTGAGCAGAAAGCTGGTTGGATTGCATTTTGATAGGTTTGCTTTTTATGATGCTCGTGAATTTCCATCATTTATACAGTGGGAAAACTATCATACGCAGTACATACCGTTGAACAACAACAATCTTAAAAAAGCTGTTTTGGCTTCCGGCTCCATCCCTCTTGTTATGAATGGCGTTGTGTTTCAGCATGACGGCAAAACGCATATACTACGGGATGGCGGTCTTGTTGATTATCAGCAGGACCTGCCGCTTGAGCCTGGTGATTATATTGCCCTGTATCCTCACTACAGTGATAGGATTATTCCGGGATGGTTTGATAAACCCTTGAAGTATAGAAAGCCGTACCATGCATTGGAAAATGTGTGTATGGTATCACCGTCAAAAGAAGCTATTGCGTCGCTGAGGTATAAAAAGATACCTGACCGCAAGGATTTCTATACATTTGCTGGTGACGATAGCAGGCGATTGTTATTCTGGAATGAAACGGTTGCTTTAGGACAGCAGATTGCTGAAGAGTTTATGGAACTGGTGGAAAGCGGCAGGATAAAAGACAGGGTAATTCCATTTAAACGATAGTTTGCGTGAGGGATACGCAAGGTGCTTGAAAAGCAGCCACGGGCGCTTATTTGTAAAGGCGCATGACCATGCGTTTCTATATTATGATGTATAACGCCCGTGGCCGAAGCGATAGCGTAGCCTGCAGTAGCCCGACCCTGCTGCTGCGGCACCATGATTATGAGCATGAGTAAGGTGATATGCAAGTGCAACGCTGCTTTTGACAGTTGACAGGCAGGGGCACGCCCAAAACATAGGTAAACAATTTATAAAATAAGTTGTTTAAAAAAATACATAACAGTGTAATTTTTTCTGTACAACGAATCAAGTGCATGATATATTCAAATTTGTAACTATAATTTGAATAGAGGTGGGGTATGATACTGTTAAATCCAAAAAAGTACAGTGCGCAATTTTCTGACAAAGAGGCAGAAGAGATTATGCGCAAAACGATTGATTTTTTTGAAACCAAGGGGTTAAAAAAGATTCTGGATGACGATCACAATTATGTGTGGTATGATGACTTTTTACAATTTCAAAAGGATAACCAGATATTTGCAAAGCTATTTACTCCAAAAAAATATGGCGATAAAAACAGCCGATGGGATACCTACAGGATTGTTAACTATGCAGAAATTTTAGGATTTTACGGACTTTGCTACTGGTATACCTTTCAGGTTTCAGCATTGGGTCTGGGACCTATATGGATTGGCAAAAACGAAGAGGTGAAGCAAAAAGCTGCCAAACTTTTGAAAGAGGGTGCTATCTTTGCTTTTGGGCTATCTGAAAAGGAACATGGCGCTGATATCTATTCCAGCGATATGATGCTGTATCCCAATGGTGATGGCACTTACCGGGCTAATGGTGACAAGTACTATATAGGGAATGCAAATAAAGCTGCAATGGTGTCAACATTTGCTAAATTTGCTGATACCGGTGATTATGTTTTCTTTGTTGCGGATTCGCAGCATGAAAAATTTGAGTGTATAAAAAATGTTATTCAGAATCAATCGTACGTTGCTGAGTATGCTCTGCACGATTATCCCATTACCGAAGCAGATATCCTTGACAAGGGACGTGATGCATGGGATTCATCGCTGAATACTATCAATATTTGTAAGTTTAATTTAGGATGGGGCTCAATTGGTATTGCAACACACTGCTTTTATGAAGCGTTGAATCATGCCGGGCACCGTAATCTGTATGGCAAATATGTAACCGACTTTCCACATATTAAACAGTTCTTTGTTGATGCCTATACACGGCTTGTTGCAATGAAACTTTTTGCTCTGCGCGCAACCGATTATATGCGCTGTGCAAATGAAAATGACAAACGATACCTTTTGTACAACCCAATGGTGAAGATGAAAGTGACCACGCAGGGTGAGGAGGTTATCAATTTACTATGGGATATCATAGCTGCAAAAGGTTTTGAAAAGGATACATACTTCCACATGGCTGCACGCGATATCAGGGCATTGCCAAAGCTGGAGGGAACTGTCCATGTGAATATGGCGTTGATTATTAAATTTATGTTTAACTATTTCTTTAATCCAAAAGAGTTTCCTGAAGTCCCTCAGCGTCTTGATGCTGTTAATGATGATTTCCTGTTTAATCAGGGCCCAACAAAGGGGTTGAGCAAGATTCAGTTCCATGATTACAATATTGCCTATAACAGTGTAAACCTTCCTAATGTAGAAATTTTCAAAAAACAGATTAATGCGTTTAAGGATTTTATGTCCGGTGCCACTCCTGATAAACAGCAGAGTGAGGATATTGACTTTTTATTGTCTATAGGCGAGTTGTTTACGCTGGTTGCCTATGGTCAGCTTATCCTTGAAAACAAGAAAATCTATGCTGTGGAAGATGATTTGATTGATCAGATATTTGACTTTATGATTCGTGACTTTTCAAAGTTTGCTCTGCAAATTTATTCTAAAACAAGCAGTACATCAAAACAACAGGAATTGTGCTTGAAGATGATTGAAAAGCCTGTTGTTGACCACGATAGGTATAACCGCGTTCTGGATAAATATGTGTATGCTTTGAAAGATGAATATTATATGAATGAGTAAATAATACAATACATGAGTTTGTTGTATAAGGGTGTAAAAGCGTAAAAGTGGGGCTGTCTCTGAAAAAGGCGGCCTCTTTTTTTAGGTATTTGTTATAATGCTCTGACCCCTTTTTTATACCCACTGTGCAATGGAGTAGCGCTTGCGATACGCCTCCTCATATTGTAAAAAACGTCTTACCCGTTCACTAAAACTGTCTCCCAACTGCAGAAAGTACTCATGATGGTCTATCGGTACACCAACATCAGCATCCTCCTGTAAATAGGATTGTATACTGCTGTAGCGGTACTTTGCAGGGCTATCGCACCGGCGCTTGCGTACCGGATTGAACGCTATGTACCACAGCAACCACAAGAGATAATGAAACGCATCATGTGCAAACTGTACAATAATGTCCTTATACCGCTCATTCCAGAATGGCCCGGTTCTGCCGGTAATTTTATTATACACCTCGGCAAACCGAGCCTTGATATACTGCACAATGCGTG
>DCUV01000066.1 GCA_002328585.1 Spirochaetia bacterium UBA2205 | reverse complement strand
TTATGTGAAAAGGGGGGTTGCTTATTTGATGAAAATAAATCACGTTTTTCTGATGCTATTAGAACAATAGTATCAGGCAGGAAATCATTGATTACTTTTGAAAGCAAAATTAATAACAAAGAACATATAAAGTGGTATCTATTTAATTTTTTTGCGTATACATTGAATGAAATTAAATTTTGCGTTATCATTTGCACAGATATTACTGAGCAGAAAACATATCAGGAAATTATGAAACAACAGCGTGATACATTCCAGAAATATCTGGACATTTCACCATTTATGATTGTGCTGGTTAATCCTGAAGGGAAGATAACACTGGTAAATAGCAAGGCATGCGAAATATCAGGTTATACTTCTGAAGAATTATTGGGTAAAGACTGGTTTGCTACATGCCTTCCACAAGATGTGGCTATTGATGTGAAAAGAACTTTTATTGAACTAATGAAAGGAAATATAAAACCTGTTGAATTTTATGAAAACCCTATAGTCACAAAAAGTGGAGAATTAAAACTCATTGCATGGCATAATACTATTATACATGATGTAAATGGTACTATTACTGCTTCAATGAGCTCAGGTGAAGATATTACACAAAAAAAACAGATGGAGATTGAGTTATTAAAGAGTAGTACCAACTTGAAAGCAATAGTGAAAGCCTTTCCTGATATATATTTAATAATTGATAAAGACGGCAATATCCTTGATTACCAGTATGGTGATGAAAAAATACTATATGCGACGAGAGAAGAAACGCTTGGGAAAAACTTGCATGATGTTATGCCCCAACAAGTAGCTGAGCTTTATGACAATTCTTTGCATGAGGCAATGTCTGCAAATACCATACAAAGCATTGAATATACAATACAAATTGGTGATGAATCACGGTGGCGGGAGGCAAGGCTTGTTCCGATTATAAAAAACCGTGTACTGGCTGTTATAAGGGATGTTACACAGCGTAAAAATGCAGAACTTGCATTAATTGAGTCGGAAAAGCGATATCGAAATTTAGTAAAGAGAATACCCGCTGCTATTATTGAAATGAATATTCAGGGCGATATCATTTTTATTAATGATTACTTTGAAAAAATGTCGGGATTTACCATATCGGACTTAAAAGGAACACATTGGTTTAGAAGTATGATTCACCCGCAGGAGGATAAAAGAAAAATACGCCAATTTATTGCGCAAATACAGCAGGGTGATGTTACTAACTTTGAGATACACATAATAAATAAACAGGGGAAAGACACCTATCTTACCATTACTACCTCCAATATTTATAATGAAGTTGGAAAATTGGAAAGGATAGTGTGCATTGCAACTGATGTAACTCCAATTATTGCCATGCGTGAAAATTTACGGGAGATGGCACTTAAGGATGAATTAACGGGATTGTTTAACAGGCGAGGCTTTATGATGTTAGCAGAGCAGCAGATGAAAATAAATAAACGTAAGGAGCTTGGGATTGGCATTTTTTATATTGATATGGATAATATGAAGCTCATCAATGATACGTTTGGACATCATGAAGGTGATAAGGCTTTAATTGATGCTGCATCTATTATACGACTGTGTTTCAGGGATGCTGATATTATTGGCAGGATGGGTGGTGATGAGTTTGCAATACTGGCAATTGGTTGTAATAAACATGATATTGAAATGATGCAGAACCGACTTATAGAAAATATNNGCCTGCATGTTAAGGTCTATGGTATGTGATAGCCTTTCCGGTATAACTTCATTCATTATGTTTTTAATATCATCTATGGTTAAAAAATTTATATGTTTTAAAAAGGCACCCAGTGCAATCATATTAGCAAGCTTAGGATTTCCTAATTTTATTGCTTCATCATTGCAAAAAATACAGCATGGTACAATATCATCACGCTTGTAACTTGATGTGTTGATAAGGCTTCTGTTTGCAACAAGTAATCCGTCAGGGCGTAACATAGGAATATAGGTATCAAAAGAATTCTGGTCCATTACAAGCAGTGCGTGGGGGTGGTTGGTAACAGGTGAGCCAATCTCCCTGTCCGAGATGACTAAAAAAACATTGGTTCTGCCGCCACGTTTTTCAACACCATACGATGGCAGATAGGTAACTTCTAATCCTTTATTGATAGATGCAACGGCAACAAGCTGGCTTATAATCTGAATTCCCTGTCCGCCAAATCCTGCCATTATTATGTCATAGTACATTGTGAACACCTCTGAAAAATAGAATTATCAACCTCACCACTAACACTTCTCCTTTGTAAGGCGAGGGGGGTATGGACATCTGACGTCATTCTGGAGCTGTTTCGGAATCAAATGAACAACTTTTGATCCTGAATCGTGGTTCAGGATGACGTTCTACAGTTCAGAATGAGATGCTACTGCGAGATTCTTCGTCTCAGAATGACGGCAATGATGCATGTTCATCTCATTATCGACGATAAAAAACAAACAGTGTGAACTTCATCCAAAAAAATGCCTTATGGTGCAACAGTATTCTATACAGTAACTATCGCCACTATAAAAAGTCTTTGCCTGTCCTTTCCTTAAAAACACCAAGCGGGAAATAGGGTATCATTTCATTTTCTATTTTGTCGATAGCTTCAGTTGGCGAAACCCGCCAGTTGGTATTGCATGTTGAAAGCATCTCCACCATTGAAAACCCCATCTCGTTCATTTGCATGGTGAACGCTTTTGCCACAGCTTTTTTTGCCTGCATGACATATTTTGGTTTGTGGAGTGCAACACGAGTAGAATAGGCAACGCCTTCCAATGTTGCCAGCATCTCTGCCATACGGATAGGATAGCCTTCATTGCGAAAGTTACGACCATACGGGGTTGTTGTTGTATGCTGACCTAAAAGCGTGGTGGGCGCCATCTGTCCGCCTGTCATTCCATAAACGGTATTGTTAATGTATAAAACAGTAATATTTTCACCTCGATTTGCAGCATGTATCACCTCTGAGGTGCCAATAGCTGCCATATCGCCGTCACCCTGATAGGCAAAAATGATTCGGCCGGGATTTGCCCGTTTCATGCCCGTTGCACATGCAGGTGCTCTGCCATGCGGTGCTTCAAGAACATCAATGTCAAGATAGTTATATAAAAAAACGCAACACCCCACACCAGGAATGGCAATGGTCTTTTCGCTGATACCTAATTCATCAATAACCTCTGCTACTATACGATGAGCTATACCATGAGTACAACCCGGACAAAAATGGGTTGGCGTATCTTTTAATGTTTTAGGTCGTGTAAATACTGCCTGCATGGTAACCTCTTACATAATTTTTTTAACTTCTCGCATAATATCATCAGGGAATGGTATCCCACCACCGGGTCTTCCATAAAAATAAACATTTGTGTCAGCAGTACATGATAGTTGCACATCTCTGAGCATTTGCCCGGTGTTCATTTCAACAACCAATACTTTTTTAATGCGTTTTGAATATTCATTAATGGCATCCGATGGAAATGGGAAAAGGGTTACCGGACGTAGCAAGCCGGCTTTTATGCCTTCTTCGCGCAAAAGATGTATAGCTGTTTTTGCAATGCGTGATGGTGTTCCAAATGCAATAATCATAATGTCTGCATCATCTAAATGGCGTGTTTCATACAGTACTTCATGTTGCTGTATGGTGTCATATTTTTTCTTTAAATCAAGATTGTGTATCTCCATCTCACCGGGACCTAAAAACAATGATTTAATGAATTGTGCAGGTCTTCCGTGTGCACCGGTAAGAGCCCATGGTTTATCAGGGATAATAACAGGTTTTTCCGGTGTAAGACGACATGGTTCCTGAAACTGTCCTACCATTGCATCCGCTAAAATCATTGTGGGATTACGGTATTTATCGGCTAATTCAAATGCTTTTATAGCAAGGTCAAACATATCCTGACATGAGGCAGGGGCTAACACTATATTACGGTAGTCACCGTGACCGCCTCCATGCACCGCCTGATTGTAGTCGCCCTGTGTTGGTGCTATACCGCCAAGTCCGGGACCAATGCGCATAATGTTAACAATGACGGCGGGAAGCTCTGACCCTGCTAAATATGAAATTCCTTCCTGCATAAGCGATATGCCAGGACCAGAAGACGATGTCATTGCTCTGGCACCTGAAGCTGAAGCACCCAGTATCATGTTAATTGAAGCAATCTCGCTTTCAGCAGGTATGAAGGTGCCGCCAACTTTAGGGAGATTTTTTGCAAGGTATTCGGGAATATCATTTTGAGGCGTTATGGGATAGCCAAAATAAAATCTGCAACCTGCCTGTATTGCTCCTTCAGCTAACGCTATATTCCCTTTGGTTAATACTCTCATTTGAATACCTCAATTGCCGTATCAGGACACATCAATGCGCATATCTTACACGCTGTGCACTGTTCTTTTTTATCATCAGCAAGCTCGGCAGGAAAATATCCCTGTATATTGTGTTTTTTGGAAATCACAAGTATTTGTTTGGGGCAGTATGTTATGCAAAAATAACATCCCTTGCAACGGTTACTATCGATGACTATGTGTCCCATGGAACCATCTCTCTGGTAAAAAAATTATTGATTAACATGTAACTACCAGTTAACGTTAACTGTCAATAAATACTATAAATAAATGCTTGCAAAATGATCGATAATAGTATAAACGCAAGCATAAAAGCTGATTAATATTTAATAATTATCAAATCTATCGCTATAGGGGATATCTGTCAATAAAAAGTGGTAGGTGTATACAAAATTGTGATATGAACAAATGTGTAATAATTAAAAATACTTTTATGGGCGATAGTTACTGGTAATGTTATATTTATATCATAAGGAATGAACAATGGATAATAAAGAAAAAATTGCTTTAATCCGTAAAGGAAATGAATACTTTAATCAAGGAAAGATAAAAGAAGCGATTGAGCTGTTTGTAAAGACAGGATATAAGGATGGATTACACCGGATAGGCGATTATTACTATTATGATAAACGATTACCTCTTATTGCACTTAAATTCTATAGATTGAGCGGCAGTATAAAGAAGATTGATGAAATAATGGAACGCATGGTATTTGCGCTTGGTAAATGGCTGGGGAATGATACAATACAGGAAAGTAAATACCGTGTTAAACTTCCTCCGCTTAAAGTATCGCCCAAGTTAAAAATGCTGGCACAGGAGATACTGGAAAAGAATAAAGAATAATGGGCATAAATTTATACACATAAAGCACTACACCGACAAGCCATACTAACTGCTACAGCAATAAAAAAATTATAATCTCAATGCAATAAAATTATTATTTTAGTAAAAATAATTTGACATTTTTTCTGCCTGTAATATAGTTAGTACTACTAACTATATTACAGGACAGTAAATAATGGATGAAATTCATTTGGAAGAAAACTTAATAGCCATTCTTGATAAAATTACTGAAATTAAAAGATCCATGCTCTGGGAAATATCTGAAACGTATGGCTTAACCCCATTGCAAATTCAGATATTGCTATTAATCAAACGATGTGCACAATATAAAAAGATTAATCCAACAGATATTGTCAAAGAATTGTATGTGAGCAAAGCAACAGCAAGTAGTGCAGTGAAAACGTTATTGAAGAAGGAAATGATAGAAAAAAATATCAATAACAATGATAATCGCAGCTTTTATGTGTCATTAACAAAAAAAGCAGGCTTTATTGTAAAACACATTGAACAAACTACACATACAATGCAACACTATTTATCACAAATTGATAAAAACGATAAAAGGATAGCATTTGGTGTACTTGCCCGTATGGTAATGGCAATGCAGGATGATGGAGCTATTGATTATATAGCGTTATGTATTAATTGCGAGTATTGCAAACAGCTATCCGGCAATACTTTTATGTGTTCATTTACAAAACGCACATTTAAGTATGACGGTATTAACATTGGCTGCTGTAACTTTACTGATAAGAAAATTATATAAGGACGGCTATGGATACCAACAATCAAAATGCAATAAAGCATGACATCGGCGTACTGGGAAAATTCATTGATATTTACTGTCATGGAAAACACCGTACAAAAGCAAAATCGTTAGTTCATGGACATGGGAAAGTGGCTTTATATGTTAATCCTCTTGAAGTGCGATTATGTGATGAGTGTACAAAATTGTTGCTGTATGCCGCAAGCAAACGTATGATATGCCCATACAATCCAAAACCTTCCTGTAAAGATTGCACCACTCATTGTTATGCAGAACCTAAAAGAAGCACAATACGCGAAGTAATGCGATACTCAGGTATACGCATGATATTCAAAGGAAGTATTTCATATATTAAAAAATTTTTATAAATGAATCTACAGTCAGAATTAATGATACTTTATTGTTTGGTTTTTTTTACAGTGGCATGAGATATCAATATATCCCATGCCACCGACAAAATATAGTTATAAAGGAGGATCATGTATGATTAAAACACAGTGGAGAGCTGTATTACTGTTTCTGCTGATTATCTGTTTTGGTGTGCTTATATTTGGAGGGTATTTAATAAATCGTGAGAAGCCACCAATTCCTGAAGCTGTTGTTGATCCATCTGGTAATATAATTATGACACAGCAAAACATTTTAGATGGGCAGCAATATTACTTTAGCAGGGGTGGACATCATATTGGGACCATTTGGGGGCATGGTTCGTACTTAGCTCCAGATTGGTCGGCCGACTATCTTCACAGGCTGGGGCTATATATTGCAGCCAGGTTGTATGGTCTGGATATTGATAAGGCTCAAAAATTTACTCAGCAGGATTTTGAAAAGCTGGATAATGTTATGAGGGCTGAGATTGGTGTTAAGGTAGCACAAGAAATTAAAGAAAATAGATTTGATGCACAAAAGAATATACTCATTTTTAGTAACTATCAAACAGAAGCCTTTAAAGCATTGGGGCAGTACTATACTAATTTGTTCAAAAATGGCAATGAAAGAATGGGACTTCAGCCAGGAATTGTTCAAAGCACTGACGATGGATATAATGTCACATCATTTTTTGCATGGTTGGCATGGGCTGCAGGGGTGCAACGTCCCGACACAGGTGTTACATACACAACTAACTGGCCATATGACCCATTGGTTGGTAATAATCCAACACCTGAAATGATAATATGGTCAATTGTAAGCGTAGTATTGCTTATATTTATTTTGGGTGTTGTGCTGTTTTTCTATAATAGATACATGAAAGAAGAGGATTATAAAACGTCTCTGGCAAAATTGTCCGAACCAAATCCAACTCCCAGTCAAAAAGCAACGGTGATTTATTTCCTTGTTGCTATGTTTTTGTTTTTAATTCAGATTGCAACAGGTTCATTGACAGGACATTATACAGTTGAGGGAACTAAATTTTTTGGTTTACCCATAGCTACAATACTACCGTATGCAGTTTTAAGAACATGGCATATACAATTAGCAATATTCTGGATTGCCTCATGCTTTTTAGCTATGGGACTTTTTATTGGTCCATTTGTTGGTAAGGAGCCAAAGCATCAGGGAAAGGTTGTAGTTATACTATTTGTTGCTCTGGTGATTGTTGTTCTTGGCACTCTTGGAGGTACATGGTTGTCCATACAAGGATATTTTGGTGGCGACGGTTTTTATTTAGGACATCAGGGATATGAATATATTGAGTTGGGTAGAGTATGGCAGATACTTCTTATAGCTGGTATGATAATATGGCTTGTGCTGGTAGCACGAGCCATAGCCCCTGCATTAAAAAATGAAAAAGATAAGGGTGGATTAACACATTTGTTGTTATATAGTGCAGTTACCATACCTCTTTTTTATATGGCTGGCTTAATGTATGGTAAAGGGGCACATCTTTCTGATGCCGAATACTGGCGCTGGTGGGTTGTTCATCTATGGGTAGAAGGATTCTTTGAAATCTTTGCTACAGTTACACTTGCCTTTATACTGTCAAGAATTGGTGCTGTAAGTGAACGATTTGCACACATTACTGTATATTTGAGTGTATTTCTGTATCTGGGAAGTGGAATTATTGGGACATTTCATCATCTGTACTGGACTGGTTCACCAATTCCAATTATGGCATTAGGTGGTGTATTTTCAGCTCTGGAGGTAGTACCGCTAACATTGCTTGGCTTTGAAGCTGCAATGAATTTTAAAACAATTAAGCAAGGTGGTACTAATTATGAATATCGCTGGCCATTGTATTTCTTTATTTCTGTTGCTTTCTGGAATCTAGTTGGCGCTGGTGTTTTTGGATTCTTGATAAATCCACCTATCATACTATATTATATACAGGGAATTAACACTACACCAATTCATGCTCATACAGCATTGTTTGGTGTATATGGTTTGCTGGCTATTGCATTAATGTTATTCTCGGTGAGGCATATCTTTAAAAAAGACTCATGGTCCGATAGTCTTCTGAAATGGAGTTTTTGGGGTTTGAATGGAGGGCTTGCGCTTATGACAGTGATAAGCCTTATACCTTCAGGATTTTATCAGTTTTATTATGCTGTTCAAAAAGGGTTGTGGTTTGCACGCAGTCCGGAAATTGCAACAAGTGATTTTATTAAAACCACTTCATGGCTAAGGATAGGACCTGATATAATATTTGCTGGTGGAGCAGTATTACTGGTTTTATTTTTAATTAAAGGAATCTGGTTTTCCTTTATCAGGAAGCGATGAATTTCAAACTATTAAAGGTTTCTATTTAAATTAAATAGTGCATATTACAATATATACCGGTCATAAAAATATATGATCGGTATATATTAAAATTTAATATTATTAAGGAGGTTGTGATGAAAAGGATAATTATTCTTACTTCTTTGATATGTGCTTTATTTTTGTTCAATGATGAATTGGTATATAGCCATTGTGATACCATGGAAGGACCGGTGATAGCTGATGCAAAAAAAGCTATTGAACATAATAATGTTAATTATGTTTTAAAATGGGTTAAACCTGATGCAGAAAAAGAGATAAAAAATGCTTTTAATCTTGCAATGAAGGTTAGTTCATATGGTCCTGAAGCAAAAGAGCTGTCAGAAAGATATTTCTTTGAAACTCTGGTAAGAATTCATCGAGTAGGTGAAGGAGTACCATACACCGGGATAAAACCAGCAGGGATACCAATTGATGAGAAAATTAAAGCAGCAGATAAGGCAATTGAAGAGGGGAATCTTAATCCATTAAAAAACATGGTATCAGATGAAAGATTTAGCGAATTAGAAAAACGTTTTGAAAAAGTAATGAAGCTTAAAAATTTTAATGTCAATAACGTAGAGGCTGGAAGAGAATATGTTGAAGCCTACACACGATTTTTTCATTTTGCTGAAGGGGAGGATGGAGAACAACATTTTCATGGACACGGTGAAGATGTTTCTCATGTGTCACATTTGCCATGGATTGTATCACTCTTATTTTTAGCGACAAGTATTATTTTTGTAGTTTTGTATTTCAGGGAGAAATCAAAAAGCTGATAGTGTAAATTGTACCTGATTTACAAGAGCTGCCGTCCTATCAATTCACGATAAGACGGCGGCAATGTATTGGCATTGCTTATTGATGCGTTCTTTATAAACTTTAAATCGGTTTTAGAGGATAAATACTATTGAGAAATAAATGGTTTTATATAGCTTTTGTAATTTATTTTTAACAGGAGGTTCCATTATGAATTATGCAAGTGAAGATTTAATAAATGAACATGAAGGTATTCTTTATGGCTTACATATACTGGAAAAAATGATTGAAATGATTAAAAATCAAGTAAATATCAGTATTGATGAATTAAAGGAAATGGTTAACTTCTTTAAACTGTTTGCTGATAAATGTCATCATGGGAAGGAAGAAACTATGTTATTCCCTGAAATGGAGAAGGCTGGAATTCCTAAAGAAAATGGGCCTATAGAGCAGATGTTATATGAACATACAGAAGGAAGAAAGTATATTGCAATTATGGATAAAGATTTACAGGAAGGCACTATATCTGATGCTTTCACTGAGGCTGCATTGCAGTATATAAATCTTTTACGAAGTCATATAAATAAGGAAAATAATATATTGTTTCCAATGGGGGATAGAAGAATTGCAATGGATACACAAAAACATCTTCTACAGGCATTTGAAAAATATGAGGATGATGTTATGGGTAAAGGAACGCATGAAAAATTTCATGACCTGCTGCACAATTTAGGCGGGAAATATCTACAGGAGTAATTTTGGTATGACAATTAATATTAAAAATAACGTATACTGGATTGGGAAGATTGACTGGGAATTAAGAAAATTCCATGGGAATGAATATTCAACATTTAAAGGCAGTAGTTATAATTCATATTTAATAAAAGAAGAGAAAACCATTGTCGTTGATACTGTATATAAACCATTTGCAAAAGAGTATATTCATAATTTAGAAAATATAATTGATCTAAAAAAGGTAGATGCTGTTATAGTTAATCATGCCGAAGTAGATCACAGCGGCGCCCTTCCTGAATTGATGCAGTATATTCCTGAAGTGCCAGTATATTGTTCAAAAAATGGTGTAAAAATAATTAAGGGGCATTATCACAAAGATTGGAATTTTAATCCTGTTAAAACTGGTGATAGCATCGATATTGGCAATGGGAAAAAACTCATATTTGTTGATATGCAAATGCTCCATTGGCCTGACAGCATGGCAAGCTATTTGACGGGGGATAATATTTTATTCAGCAATGATGCTTTTGGTCAGCACTATGCAAGTGAATTTATGTTTAATGACCTTGTGGATGAATACGAGTTGTACAATGAGGCTATAAAATATTATGCAAACATATTAGCGCCGTTTAGTTCTCTTGTTGAGAAGAAGATTGATGAAATTGTTGCAATGAATATACCAATTGAAATCATTGCACCAAGCCATGGAGTTATCTGGAGAGCTAATCCTGTACAAATAGTAAAAAAATATCAAACATGGTCAAAAGATTATCAGGAAAATCAGATAATCATTATATATGACACAATGTGGGGCGGCACCAGAATAATGGCGGAGAATATTGCCCTGGGGATAAAAAGCTCCAATGAAAAAGTAACGATAAAGTTATTTAATATATCCTCCAGTGATAAAAATGATATTATCACCGAAGTTTTTAAATCTAAGATGGTAATAGTTGGTTCCCCAACTATTAATAAGGGAATTACGGTTGCTGTTGCCGGAATACTTGAAGAAATAGAAGGATTAAAATTTAAAAATAAAAAGGCAGCTGCCTTTGGCTGCTATGGATGGAGCGGGGAGTCAGTAACAAGGATAAACGAATCATTAAAAAAGGCAGGTTTTGAAATAGTTAGTAATGGTTTAAAATGTTTGTGGAATCCTGATGCCGAAAGTATTGAAAAATGTATAACATTTGGCAAAGAGCTTGCTGGCAATTTAAGTAATTCAATTGAATAAATAATGAATGGAGGATGTAATGAGCGAATTTTTAAGTGATATGGGACAAAAGAAGGAACAGCTTAAAAACATGATAAAAATGCTTCATGATGGTGCAGATATTGAACAGATGAAGATACTGTTTAAAAAAGAATTTGGCAATGTTATGCCCCATCAGATTAGTATGCTGGAGGAAGAACTTATTAAGGAAGGGATGTCATCTGATGAAGTTCATAGGCTATGCCAGCTTCATATTGATTTATTTCGTGAATCCATTGACAACGATCAGCTCAACGTTCCCTATGGACACCCATTACATATATTAATGACTGAGCACAAAAAATTAATTGAATTTGCTCAGGAGCTGGTTGAGAAAACAACATCGCTTAAAGAAAAGAGCGATGCTGTCATATTTTCAAGGATAGAGCAACTGGTGAGTTTTTTTAAGGAATCATCAGTGCATTATCTTCGCGAGGAGAATGTTATATTTCCTGTTCTGGAAAAATATGGTGTAACTCAGCCACCTAAAATTATGTGGATGGAACATGATAACATCAGGGCAATTGAAAAAAATATATATGAAACGGCTGATTTATTAGCAAAGAATGTTACCATGGAACTATCGCAAAAATTACAAAT
>DCUV01000022.1 GCA_002328585.1 Spirochaetia bacterium UBA2205 | reverse complement strand
ATGAGCGCTACAAGGACATCATTGTTCAGTTTGCGCATGATGCCTTTCATTATCTGTTGTGGTTGCTGTGGTACATAGCGTTTAATCCGGTACGGAAGCGCAGGTGCGATAGTCCTGTACAGTATCGCTATAGCAGCATACAATCCTATTTACAGGAGGATGCTGATGTTGGGGTACCGATAGACCATCATGAGTACTTTCTGCAGTTGGGAGACAGTTTCAGTGAACGGGTAAGACGATTTTTACAGTATGAGGAGGCATACCGCAAGCGCTATTCTATTGCACAGTGGGTGTAAAAAAGGGGTCAGAGCCTTATACGTAACGAACGTTTTTTTAATGGTATAACAGTTTCATTGAACCAAACGCAACACTGAATCGGAATGCACATGATGAAGCTGTGATGGATTTTTCACATTTCTTGGGATAAGTGCATCGATTGCATCAACCTTATCTTTTATGTATGCAGTTCGAGCAATATCCGAGGCCATGATATTTTCAAACTCTACCTGTAACCTGTTAAGATGAGATATGGAATCAGTAATAAGATTTTTTACCTGTTCCTGCTTATGCACTATATACTCATTAGTGGAACTATCGCCAAGATATTCTTTCAAAACAGGTCTGTTGTTATAAAGGGTTGCATTAATAATGGACTGCTTATTATTCCCACCATTTTTATTGTCTTCAATAATAAGCCGTATCCCTTCATCGATAACCTGATATCTGGAAAGTGTAGTTTGAATATCTTTGATCTGATTATGTAAATCATCAAGGCGTGCAAGCACTTTATGCTCAAGGGAAACTTTATCACCGGATACTTTATGTTTGTTACCCGACTTTTGTTCATCAACGCTGTTGGTATTTTTTAATTGCTTTGCTGATTGCAGAATAGCATCAATACTTACTTTCATATATCCCTCCCTGATGGCAAACTCCCTTATGGACATCAGTATTCACTACCTATGATTTATTGTCAACAGTTAATTTTAATGTGACATAAAAAATCTTATTTTTACTATCGGTAATTGAAAAAAAAATATAAATTAAAAAATATTTTTTTAAAATGGCTATTCCGGCGTTTTTATATATAGGCGATAGTTACTTTTAAACTAGTTGAGTAACAGCATAAATGATACGGAGTTGCACATGGCTTGATTACAACTCTCCGTAATGAATAAAAATTGTACAAACCCAAAATAATGCTTCTCTCGACTTGATAAGGAGAGGTGCAGGAAATGAGGTTAATATTTCTATTGCAGGAGGATGCAATGCAGTCAAAAAATGATCTGCCCATACAACGGTGTATAAAAGGTGAACCACTTGAAGCATTGAGCGATGTTGATCTTTTAGCTGTACTAATTGGCAGTGGTGTAAAAGGAAAAAATGTTATGGAATGTGCGTTTTATGTCATTGAACAATTTGGAGGAATGAACGGAATATATCAAGCGGGTATACGAGAGCTGGCGCATACCAATGGAGTTGGGTTTGTTAAAGCAATACGTATAAAAGCTGCATTAGAGTTAGGGAGGAGGCTAATAGTGCCGAAAAATTATGAAGGAACTCTTGACTCGCCGCGCATGGTATGGGAATTCATTGTTGGACAGATTGCATGCAATAAGCAGGAGGAATTTTGGGCGCTTATACTGGATAATAAAAACAGATTGCTGAAAAAAACAAGAGTTTCCATAGGTACTATCTCTGAAGCAATAGTACATCCGCGTGAAGTATTCAGAGATGCAATTCGTGAAGCAGCATCATCCATTATTATTGCTCACAATCATCCGTCAGGGATGCTTAAGCCATCGGTCAATGATATTGAAATTACACGCAGGGTAGCACAGGCTGGTGCTATTGTTGGGATTCAGCTTCTGGACCATGTAATTGTTACCGATAACGATTATCTGAGCTTACGTGAAACTGATGAAAAGTTATTTTTGGCGTAAAGCTATATATAATGCGGTGCTCAGTAGGCTTTGTTAAAATATAATCACACAGTTACATAGAAAGGATATAGTAAAACAGTTGACAGCAGTTTTAAATATTTATACCATAAATAATTACTTTATTATGATACAGGCATAGGGGTATTGCCATAAATCCCGGAAGAACCAACAGTTAATGCAATCCAGCATATAGTGTCCGGGATTTTGATGCTATGAATAAATAATCGGGAGAACATATGAAATACAAAAAACCATATAGTGTTATTGTGTTAATTGCTGTTACCGTAATTTTTATGCACACAACACTTTTTTCTGATATAAAAAATGGTACATGGGTGATCTATAATGTGCCCGCTTCACCACAATCCGAAAAAACAATACCGGTTAAGATTTACTTTCCTAAAAGCTATTCAGATACAAGCCGTGTTATTATTGCATTTCATGAATATGATGGCTCTATGAATAGCTGGAAGAACAACACCAACATTGCCTATTATGCCAATCAATACAATATGGTCATTGTGTGCCCACACATGCCGCGCACTGTTTACGAATCATACTATTTTGAACAAACTACGGTTAAATGGAATGAGATGCCGGCACTTTTGTGGATTGGCCAGTTGCTGCTGCCCTATTTAAATAATCCTGTTGGCTTAAACATTACCAAAGAAAAACTTGGTGTGTGTGGATTTTCAATTGGTGCGCGTGGTGCTTTGCGCGTGGGCGAGATGTACAATGACGCCGTTGGTGCAATTGCATGTTTGTCGGGATATTACGATATGCTGGCACATACAAAAAATCATATGTTTACCGCAGTCTATGGAAAATATAATGACTTTCAACAGCGCTGGGCACAAACAGATAATGCTATTGATGAAGCAAAAAATCTTGGCAATGTTGCTGTGTTTATTGCACATGGCAATAAAGATTCGCGCGTTCCCATGGAGCAGGCTTTTATGTTAGCGTTAAAGTTAAAACAACTTCAAAAGGAATATAAAAGTGGCTATAATTTTACATTTGTGGAAAAAAAGTATAAGATGCACGACTGGAATTACTGTCAGTCGGTGCTCCCCACTATGATGGCATTCTTCAATGAAAATTTAAAATAAAAAATATATGAAAAATTTCAGGGCGATAGTTCCTTTCATTATCTTACTGGCGGCATTAGCATGCAGCAAGAATAGTGTACGCAGCGGTGCCATGCTATGCACGATGCATAACGCTCATAATTTTTATAGTAAAGCTGATCTTGCACGATGTATGGGAATAGATGAAAATGCACTTGAGGATTATTTCATTTTTTCTCAATCAGCAAAAGCGTTCAATGATACTGCATCAACTGAAGCTATGCTCACATCAAATGTTTGCGATGCAATAGTAGATGAGGTAATGCTGTGCATACAGGCTATGTTTACCGATAAGCAGTTTGCACGATGGCATTTTACTGAGATGTCATTGCCGGTACAATTCAGGACATTTATAAAGCAGGGAAGCATCCCTGAAATGATGGTTGTTGGATTGGTAAAAAAAGAAGACCTTTCTGCTAAGGCTATCATCTATTATTTGCCATTAGAATATAAGATGGACATAATAGGAAGAGAAAAAGAAAACGGCAAAATGCCCGATTGGTAAATAAAAGCTTGACAAATAATGAGCGAACGCTTGTTTTTTAAAAAAAGGATGGTATATGCTTACACTGGGCATGGATATAGGTTCAATTACTGCAAAGGCAGTTGTTTTAAATGGTGGCATTATAGTTGGCAGTAAGGTAATTTTTACCGGGTTTAATGCTGCAAAAGCTGGCGAAAAGGTGGTACAGGAGCTTTTAGCTGAATTAGGGCTAACACTAGAACACATTGAAAGAATTGTAGCAACCGGCTATGGACGGAAAAGTGTTGGATTTGCACATTCTACGGTAACCGAGATTACATGCCATGCCAAAGGAGCTCACTTCTTAGATAACTCAGTAAGATCTATTATAGATATTGGCGGGCAGGACAGCAAGGTGATAGTTATCGATGAAACGGGCAAGGTAAAGGATTTTGCCATGAACGATAAGTGTGCTGCCGGTACAGGACGGTTTTTAGAAGTGATGGCACGGGCGTTGGAGGTTGATCTGGATGAGTTTGGAGAACTATCGCTCAAGGCAGATAATCCGTCAAAGATAAGCAGCTTATGTACGGTATTTGCCGAATCAGAAGTAATTTCACTTATTGCAAAGGGTGAGTCGCGTGATAACATTATTGCTGGTATTCACCAGTCAATTGCATCGCGTGTAATGGCAATGGCATCGCGTGTGGGGATTGCCAGTCCTGTTATGATGACTGGTGGTGTGGCAAAAAATATTGGCGTTGTCAATGCAATTGAAAAGTTACTGAATTACCCGGTAAAAGTTTCAAAAGATGCCCAGGTTATTGGTGCACTTGGTGCGGCTATACTGGCTGCTGAAAATTAGTTATTTCTTTTTGCTGGTAAAAAGCCTTTCCCAGTATTCAATCTCTTTTTGACTCAGGTTAGGATTTTCTTCTTTCTCAGGCGTTTGAGATGATGTGAAGTTTTCAATGGTTTGATTAACAAATAGAGCAAAGTCTTCGCTTTTCATAGTTTTTGTTTTAAAACGGCTCACATACTCTACTATGTCTTTGTCGCTGGTTACAACTGTTGTGTTGCGTGGCTGTAAGTCTTTGCGTATAAATTCTTTTATTAAAAAGTCAGCAGAATAGTGCAGGGAATAGTATACATCAATAGTATATACTTTTTCGCTTGAGATAGGAATATCACTGGTTTTTTGTCCGTCAAAAACAATGCGTATTCGTTTGCGTGTTAGTTTGGCAAATATCTTTAATAAATCTAAAAGCTCACGGCGTGCTTCCATGAGATTATCCTGAAGCATGAGCTCCTCTAAATGGGGAAATTTATATATGAGGTTATAGCCGTCAATCAGATACGTCATGACACACTCTTACAAACTGGTTTATTAACTGGAAATTATGATTTTCACACTATATACAAACTATAGTACTATACAAGCATTTTTTTAAGTAACTATCGCCAGATGAATTTTTTGTATAATTTTGTTGACTGATGCATAATTCAATGTATAAAAATATAAAAAAGGTATAGTACAGTTTTCTTAACACCGACATACAGTATAACAATTGAAAAAGGGATAGTATGACTGATAGTAACAACGAACAAAAATACAACGTTGCATATTTAGAACGTCAGCTCTTTAACCTGTCAAAGCTTGTTGAAATTAACAGGATTATTAACTCAACACTTGATATGGCAAAACTTTTTACCATAATTATGGAAATTATTAAAGAGATAATGGAGACCGAAGCAAGCACCTTGTTTTTGTTTGATGAGAAAACCAATGAGCTTGTGTTTAAAGTGGCTCTGGGTGAGGCCGGTGATAAATTGCAGGAGAAATACAGGGTTGCAATGGGGCAGGGTATAGCAGGTTGGGTAGCAAAAGAGCGCAAAGGCGTGTATGTTAACGATGTTTATCTGGATGAACGCTTTGACTCCAATTTTGACAAACAGACTGGATTTACCACTCATTCAATAATATGTGTTCCACTTTTGTATAAAGGAAAGCTTCTGGGCGTGATACAGGCAATCAATCCAATCAACCGTCCTGATTTCACTGATGAGGATATGAATTTGTTCAGAGCATTTGCTGATCAGGCGGTGCTGGCTGTGCAGAATGCAATATTCTTTGAGCGGGCTATTGAAGAGGCGCGCATGCGTAATGAGCTTTCTGCTGCCCATGAGATACAACATTCATTGCATCCATCTATTGCAAATGATTATGTTTTTTGTGAGATAGCTGCTCGTTATCTTCCTGCGCGTGAGGTGGGTGGTGAATTTTATGAAATAAAACCATATGATGATGCAGTTGCAATTGCAGTATGTGATGTACATGATAAAGGAGTTCCCGGAGCGCTGAATGCTGCATTAGTTAATGGTTTGTTGAAAGGATTAATGAATGTTTATGGTAGGGTTGTGGCACCAATCTTTTTAAATACGCTGCAGGTTGTTGCTTCACATCATATCAATAACGTATCGTTATTTTTGGGTATGATTGATAATAAAACAAAAACCTTAACATTTATGAATACAGGCGAGGCATATCCTGTTATTATACGAGATAGTATTGCACATTATTTGCGATTTTCACATTCGCTACATAATAATAAAAAGATTGTTGTAAAGCTTAAGCATGGGGATATGGTTATCATTGTCACCGATGGAGTTGTAAATTGCAAAAATCGTAATGCACGACTTTTTGGATTAAAGCAGGTCATGGACACATGTTCTCAATTTTCCACTCCGGAAGCTTGCATTGGTGGACTTCTTGATACTGTCAAAAATTTTATGCAGGGTTTAACTCAACGTGAGGATATATCGGTCATTGCTGTAAAAGTAAAATAAAAAAAAGAGGCATCAGATGGAATATGTTTCAGTGATTTTGTGCAGGAATTGCGGTTCCCGATACGTTGAAGTGAATGAGTGGACTCAGGATAAAAAGGCTGTATTCCACTGCCGAACATGTGGCAAAAAAGAAATAGTGGAATGGTTTACGTTAGGCCGATGTCAGGTTACATCATCAGAATTGCAAAAGACACGTGATACAAAAGCTAAACCGGGTAAATATGAAAGATAGTTATTAACGTATCTTTTGCCATACTACCTGTATATAAAATAATAACAATCGTAATAAACGTAGATAACGCCATGGACGGGTTATAATGCGGTAAAACCAGTCAAGACCTTTTTCCATAAAAAAAGCGGGAGCTTTATGTTTTTGCCCGGAGATAATATCAATACTTCCACCGATTCCAATAAACACAGTATTCTTAAACTGATTTTTAATTTGATAAATCCATTTATCTTCTTTGGGAAAACCAAGTCCAACCAGTATAATCTGTGCTTCGGATTTGCGCATTGCCTCAATGACATTGGAAGCTCTTTCTTTATTAAAGTAACCGCCATGACGCCCCACAATGCGTATCATTGGGAATGACTTTTTGATGTTGGCATATGCCTGTTCAATAATTTCGGGTTTTGCGCCTACCATGAATATTGTAATCTCTTTTATTTCTGCAATACGTATGATGTCCATTAAAAAGCTCACAAAATGTATTCGCTCTTTTAAAGGTTTACCTAAAAATGATGCTGTCCAGGGAAGCCCCGCCCCTACAGCTATTTTTAAATCAGCTTTTGAGGCAATGAGATTTAAGTCATTGTTTGTGGTAAGACGGTGAAGTTTGTATGGATTTAACGCCATTACATGATGCACACCGCCTTCTTCGATCATACGCAACACCTTAACAACTGCCTGCTGACGCGTACAATTGTCAATACCTATGCCAAGGATATTGACTAAATTAACATCTGCAAGTGAAGTCTGATTATATTCCAGTATTAAATCGCGATCTTCTTTATACGAGTCATAATATATTGCGTCTTTAATCATTAACTATCCTCTCTTAATAATATATATTTGTGGTTTTCCCTGCCCTCACTTCTTTGACTAATAGAATGTCTTTTCTATATAGTACAAAACGATATGTAGGGCGTGGGATAGTAGTTATAAAGCCAAATACCATATAATGGCCAATGTGTTGAGTATTAGAGAAGATAAACGATAGAGTATGGATTATGTCAATAAAAAATTATTATTATAAAAATAGTAACTATTCAGCTGCTCAGAAATAAATTCACGCTAAACCTGTCAGCATTAAGAATACATTCGAGTGCATCAATAATACTGAAACACTGCTTTTTAACTGTTGGAATGAAACTTATAATAACACAAAATTGTTCAGTGCCGCTAACCGTTCTGAATAATCCCGAAATTTTCTGTTGCATTTTAAGCATGTATATATTTCTTTCCCAAAAATTGTTATTAAGCGGTAATTCATATCAAGGGAATAGCAAATTCCTGCCGTATATTATGTTTTTTTCTCACAGGTATTTAAAGCGGTTTTCCACAATAAATGAATAATTATGCAAAAACTATTGAATATATATTCGTGGAACACGCGGGCTGATGTTTGTTAACACTTCATAGGTGATAGTCCCAATTTTTTCACACAGAGATTCCAGCGGGATGGAATATCCATCCATTTGACCAAACAACAGAACATCATCTCCATTATACGCCGTTCCATCATAACCAATATTTACCATGAGTTGATCCATGCATACAGCGCCTACTACAGGATACTTTTTACCACGAATAATTACCTCACCTTGATTGGAAAGTAATCGGCTATAACCGTCACCATATCCAACAGGCAACGTTACAACCCTTGTTTGTGTTGTGGTTTTATAAAGGTGATTATAGCTTATCCCGGTATCAGCGGGAACAACCTTAAAATATGAAACTTTAGTTTTTAAAGTCATAACTGGCAAAAGCTTTTTCCCATTAAATTTAACTGCGGGATTATAGCCGTTAGGATTATATCCATACAGCATGATGCCTGGACGTACCATGGTGAAGTGAGATTCTGGATTATTTATTATTGCTGCAGAGTTGGCAAGATGCACGTATGGCGGCAGAATTGACTGCCTGTCCATATAGTTAACAATGCTTTCAAAGCGGGTAATTTGTTCTTGAGTGAAATGGCTGTCGGATTCAGCTTTAGCTAAATGTGAAAAAATACCAGCGACCTGAATATCAGGCAGTTGCAGTGTTTCCTCAATAAATTTTTGAGCATTGTACCAGTGGACACCAATGCGTTCCATGCCGGTGTCAATCTTTAAGTGTACCAGCGCTTTTTTGCCCATGGCTTTTGCTGCAGTGTGTATAGCTTTTGATTTATCAATGGAAGAGCTTGTTATTGAAACATCGTTCATGATAAACTCAGGGATTTGTTCTGAGTTAATGGCGCCGCAAACAAGTATTGGCGTATGTATACCGTGCTGACGCAAAAACAGCGCCTCTTCCAGATAGGCAACACCTAAATAGTTAACGCCAGCTTTTATAAGTTCCTGAGAGATGCGTACAATACCATGTCCATAAGCGTTTGCTTTTACCATTGCCATGACTTTTACTTGTGGTGGAATGAGCGAGCGTACAATTGCAAAATTATTCAATACATTGGGTATTGATATTTCAGCTCGTGTTGGTCGGTTGCAATATGCAGGATTTGTTAGTATCATAGTTTAAAATCTATAGCGTATAGTTTTAATTTTAAAATTTTGCCATATACAGGTAAAATTATTTTAACCATCAAAAATTTAAATCATGAAATATTAAAAAAGAATTAATATGAAGCTATACTTCTTTAGCAATTATCTAATTCTGTCAAGATATTTCTAAACTGGCATTGTTGTAAATTGCATGATGAACAAACACTATGACTGTTACCATAAGGTAATGCAAAACCTGCTACGGTGTGTAGTGGTTGAAACATGCAATGTTGATTTAATGCAATACCTATATGTTGCGCCTGTTTTTTAAGCATTGCATATATGGCGTGGTTGAGTGTTATAGGCAGTTCTCTTGATGAGCCAGGATATAATACGCAGCCACCAGTCCCAAACAGCATCTTTAATAATTCCTGCACATATCTATTGCAAAGCCACATTCCAATTATTGAAGCATGATATTGATGGGTTATGCTGGGTAAGTTTGTGTACCAGTTTTCATAGCGTATCCCTAATGTGAAGATAAAAGCATATGATCTATCAGAGGTAACTATCGCATCAGGTATAGAAATGGTACTGTTGATTGCATTTGCTTTACCAATAGTAGCTTCAGGCTTTGCTATGTGATATGCCTGTACATACAGTTGATATAAGGAATCAGACAATATTTGATGCAATTGATCATTGCACAAACTATCGCCAGAAAAAGTATTGTTGGTATTAATATATACAGGGCTGTCTTTTTGTAAGCTGTGCGATAGTTCCTGACAATCAGTTTCCTGATGCAAAAGCTTCAGCAGGCTGTTATCAATGGGAAACGCTATAGTGTCAAAGGTGATGATTTTACTTTGTGTCATAGACATATAAAAATGCAGGTGACGAGGGGCTCGAACCCCCAACCTGCGGTTTTG
>DCUV01000065.1 GCA_002328585.1 Spirochaetia bacterium UBA2205 | reverse complement strand
ATAGGATTTCCACTGCGTTGTTTTTTCAGGATGCTAATTGACATGAATATATTACACAACTTTTTACATTATTTCAAATTTTAAGATTGACATAAAATAAAATTAATTTATTATTTATTCATAGCTATTATAGCCGTTTAAAATTTATTTGTATAAAAGGTTATATATATGAAAAAGAGAAAGCAATACATTATAAACAAAAAATTTCAGTTGAAGACAACATTTTCTGTCATAGGCATTATATTTGTAATTGTAGCTATCATAATTGCTGCAATAGGAGTAAATGCAGCATATAATAATAAACGATTAATTCACATTATTCAGATTCAGGATAATATTGTTGAGGCTTTAATTGCTTATTCTCAATCGCCGCATGATTCTGAGCAAAAACTGGCTATATCAAATATTGCCAATGATCATGTTAAGAATATTGATACCATTAAAAAGATTATATCACTGAACAATATCCTTTTGCTTATTATTATAGGTTTTGTAATACTGCAAGGGGTGCTATTATACTTTATATTAATCAGAAAAACGCATAAGATAGCAGGGCCATTATATGTTATGTCAAATTATTTTAATGATATAATTAACGGCATTACCCCTAATCCGCGTTCACTGCGTAAACAGGATGAGTTACAGGACTTTTATGCTCTGTTTGTAAAAATGGTTGACGCATTGCACAAGCGAGAAGAAGGCAAGAAATAGCAGGGTATATACTATTATTCTACCATTTTTAAAAGTTCCTCTACAATTTCAGCGATATATTTATCGGTTGTATCCTTACAGTAAACTGAATAGCTGAGCGGTGGAGATATTTTAGTTCGGTAAAGTTTATAGTAATACGTGCTAAAAATCAGATCATATTTCCCTTCTTTTTTACCAAAGAAATATTCGCCCATTATGGTTGTTGGAGCATCCGGATCATAAATTTTTACCGAATATCCATGCTTAAACTTAAACACATCCCTTCCGCTTTTCAATTTAGCTTTTAAAAGCGGCAGCGAGTTCATTTTATAGGCATAGTTTACTGCATAAATATCACCCAGAATTATATCTTTTTTTAATGCTTCAATACCTGCAAAAAATGAAGTTGTTGGCTTAAACGGAGTTGTTAATTTCTTTATTTCAGGAAAATACTCAAATACTTCATCGGGCTTTCCATCGCCATTGGTATCTTTTGCCAGGCTAATATTCTTTTCAGTGCCTGTAAAATCTCCTATTAAAATTGAAGTAGTATTATTGATACACTGCAGAACAAAATAATTCCTAAAATCTTCTGTGACAGGCATAAACTGTAATCTATCAGGAGAAATATCGCTCTGTATAAACTCATTGCTTCTAAAAACCTGATCTGGATATACATACGTAAGGTATATACTACCAATAATTACCATTATAATTAATAACCAGCGAACTTTTTTTATATGTTCCATTATAATAACCCCGATTAACTATGAATATGGTATATCATAATTTTATTGTATGCAAAATAAAAAATAAAGTCAATAATAAAAATTTTTTCTATACAAAATAATGTTTTAAGTTTCATAATTTTTATTGCTTGGATTCAAGTCACAAGGTAGCGTCCAGCTAAGTGTGTAAAAGATGCTTGAAAAAGCATCGCTCCCTGCCAAAGTTGTAATCACCAAAAAAACAATTTAGACAGGAGGATGCGATGCTTTTAAAACAATTTACAGAAGTATTATCAGAAATCAATGAAAAAATTAAAAATTCAAGACTGGAGGAATTATTACATCACTATAAGGATCCAGTTAGGTCTATTGTACATCAAGTATTGGAAAGATTTGTGCAGGAGTCATTCAAAGAATTCATGGGAGATAGAATAGGCAATAGAGTCATCAAGGATTCTGATAAAAAAGAAGGTATTGATTATAAGAATGGCTATGGAAGATTTATTTCGATATTTAGACTTTGATGAAAATCATAGAAAGACAATTCGGAATACAAATTTAATTGAAAGAGTGATTCGAGAGACTAGAAGACGAACAAAAGTTATGGATACGCTTGACAATGAGTACGGTGTTTATGGTATACTCATGGGAGTCATTAGAGAACAGAATGAAAGATGGACTTATAAAAGTCACTGGAAAAAAAGTTAATTGGTGACATGCTGCTTTGGCAGATTACACACTAAAAAGGACGTGACCTATTTTTTGTAACAATTATTTGGTTTAAAACGTTAATAACGATATACTAAGTAAAAAAGGAATATAAGTATGCGAAGTTTAACCTTTTATATCATCTTTGCAAGTATTATACTTACCTATCTGATTGCTAATTATTATATTCTTACCCGCATTCAGAAATTAGTCCCTCAACAATTTAAACTATTTACCGTTGCAGGTATTGCCATACTGGCACTATCGTTCATAATGGGAAGAATTTTAGAACGATATACCGTATGTGCTACAAGTGATTTCCTTGTTTGGATTGGATCATTATGGATAGCTCTATTTTTGTACCTGTTACTTGGTTTTTTGCTAACTGATAGCATAGCAGCTATAACAGGGATTTTTTTCAATATATCTAATGTTAAACGGTATGCTTATGCAGTAATAATTATAATCAGTTTTGCTGTAACAGTTGCCGGTTATATTAATGAGTTGAAACCTGTTGTCAAAGAAATTAACATAACTATACATAAGCCTTCTTCATTAAAACAATTACGTATTGCCTACGCAAGCGATATACACCTGGGATCCATTATTGCCAACTCCCGTTTAGAAAATTTAGTAACATTAATCAACAAGTCTAATCCCGACATTATTATATTTGGCGGCGACATTGTTGATGAAGATATCAAACCTGTTATTGAAAATAATTTAGGCGAACTGCTGCTACAGTTAAAGGCTAACCATGGTATCATAGCAGTTCCCGGCAACCATGAATATATAGGCGGGATAGATAAAGCCATTAACTACATCAAAAGCCATAACATAAAAATCTTAAGGGACGAACTATTTACAATAAACGATATACAAATTATTGGCCGTGATGACAGAAGCAAATTTGCATTTACTGGCGAGCACCGTGCTCCCATGGAGCACCTTATAAAAAAAGTAAACACAAATCACCCACTGATTATTATTGATCATCAGCCATTTGCCATTGCAAAAACAGCATCATATCCTGTTGATCTTTTGCTTTCGGGGCATTCACATCATGGACAGTTGTTTCCTTTTAATTACATAACATCAAAACTATACCAGATAAGCTGGGGATATGATCGTATAAACAACACCCATGTGTATGTTTCGTGCGGTTATGGAACATGGGGACCACCGGTGCGAACCAACAGCGTTTCTGAGATAGTCATTTTAAATTTATTTTTTCAATAAATCTCCTCAAAAAAAAATTACTAAATTCACTTGACATATCCCAAAATCAGGTATTTATCAATAGCATTTTAGTTTGTATATAGAGGAGTACTACCATGAAAAAGACTGTAAAAATAATTTTCTGGGTAATAATTTCACTATTGTTTGCGTTATCTTTTGCGATAGTTACTCACATATATAATCCAGCCGAAAAGATTAATGCACTGTGGGTAGTGACTGCTGCCGCCACCTTCTATATGCTTGCATACAGATTCTATGGCGCATTTTTAGCTGCGAAGGTGCTTGCCTTAGATGATTCACACGTTACACCTGCTTACCGGCTGAATGATAATACCAATTACTATCCTACCAATAAATGGGTTTTATTTGGACATCACTTTGCAGCCATTGCCGGTGCAGGTCCGTTAATTGGACCTGTATTAGCTGCTCAGTTTGGTTATCTTCCAGGCTTTTTATGGATTTTAATAGGTTCGGTCTTTGCCGGCGGTGTTCATGATATGGTTATACTGGTTGCTTCTATTCGTAAGGATGGAAAGTCGCTTGCCGAGATAGCCAAAGAAGAAATAGGTCCTGTAACAGGAATGGCAGCGCTCTTTGCAGTATTGTTTATTTTAATAGTGGCCATCGCCGGATTGGGGCTTGTCGTTGTAAATTCATTATACAATAACCCATGGGGAACTTTTATCATTGCGATGACCATACCAATAGCAATTGTGATGGGTATTTATATGAAGTCAATTCGCCCCGAAAAAGTATTGGAAACTTCTATCATAGGAATTGCTTTATTACTTATCACTGTTATCTATGGCAAAAACATTTTAGGAACAGGTGCTGAACCTTTTTTTACATTAAATCAGCATAACCTTGCCGTTACACTTGCTATATATGGTTTTATCGCAAGTGTTTTGCCGGTATGGTTGTTGCTTGCCCCTCGTGACTATCTATCATCATTTATGAAAATTGGCGTCATCCTGCTTTTAGCAATTGGCGTTTTAGTAGTACACCCGGATTTACATCTACCAGCATTAACACAATTTATACATGGCGGTGGACCAATCATACCCGGTAAGCTTTTCCCGTTTGTGTTCATCACCATTGCCTGCGGTGCTATTTCAGGATTTCATGCGCTCATCTCATCAGGCACCACACCAAAGATGATCGAGAAAGAACGGTATGCACTGCCAATAGGATATGGTGCAATGCTCATTGAAGGATTTGTTTCCATGATGGCACTCATTGCTGCGGCTGTACTTATCCCCGGTGACTATCTTGCAATTAATACTCACCTTTCCTTTGAAACCCTGGCACAGATGGGTTTTCCGGTAGATAAAATTAATGAGCTATCACAACTGGTTGGCATTAACATAGCTGGCAGGCCCGGTGGCGCGGTATCGCTTGCTGTTGGGATGGCATATATCTTTTCGTCCATTCCTTTCTTAAGTCATCTCATGGCTTACCTGTATCAGTTTGCCATCATGTTTGAGGCACTGTTTATACTTACAACAATTGATGCTGGTACTCGTGTAGCACGGTATGTGGTACAGGAATTAGGTGGCTATATATACAAACCTTTCGGCGACCTCAGATCATTATACGGCAATATTATCGCAAGCCTTATTGTTGTTTTTGCGTGGGGGTATTTTATTTATACCGGTTCGGTGCAAACAATATGGCGCATGTTTGGAACAGCCAATCAATTGCTGGCAATGCTGGCATTGTGTATTGGAACAACCATCATCATCAGGATGAACAAAATAAAATATATCTGGGTTACGCTCATCCCCATGCTTTTTATGTTAAGTACAACATTTACTGCAGGGATAATTCTTATCATGGAGTACATACCGCTGGCATTGTCAACACAACCCGATGCATATACCTACATGATAAACATTGTGTTGCTGGGACTTATGATACTGTTAGCGTTATTTATACTCCTTGATTCAATGTATAAGTGGTATGGTTTTATCACAGGCAAACGACCACTGCAAAACAATGCAGGTGAACCTTCACAATACTCAAAAGAATTTCCCAATATGAGCGATTAAACATCAAGGAGTTGAATGTCAAAAACAAATGTAACAATACCATTCTTCATACCTCACCTTGGTTGCAGGCACCGCTGTGTGTTCTGCAACCAGGTGTATACCAGTAATACAAACACACCACCCAATGAAGATGATATCATCAATAAGGTTGAACTCTATTTAAAAAATATAAAATCATCAGTGCAGCATGTTGAGATTGCATTTTTTGGCGGCAGCTTTACCGGGCTTGATACTGAATTACAAAAAAAATATTTAGCGATAGCTCATGAGTATTATTCTAAAAAAATGATTCAGGGTATACGCCTATCCACCCGCCCTGACTATATTAACAAACCTATTCTTCATCTACTGAAAGAATATACAGTAACAACCATTGAATTGGGCGTGCAATCCTTTCATGACGATGTGTTGAAAGCATCAAACCGCGGACACACTGTTGATGATACCATGAACGCGATTGCCTGTATCAAAAACGAAGGATTTAATCTTATTATTCAGCTTATGCCCGGTTTGCCATGTGATACGTCAGAGAAGTCCATTGAATCGGCTCATATAGCCTGCAAGCTACAGCCCAACGGTGTAAGGATTTACCCTACCATCGTCATTAAAGATACCGGGCTGTCAAAGCTCTTCATTGATGGAAACTATATACCAATGACGCTGGAAGAAGCAGTAGCACTTACTGCGAGGATGTATTCAATCTTCACCATGAATAACATCCCGGTCATAAGGATGGGATTACATCCCTTTGCAAATGATATCAGCAGTACCATACTTGCAGGACCATATCACCCATCGTTTGGCTATCTTGTTAAATCACGATACTGCCGCAATCAGCTGCAAAACATGTTGCACCAGGCAGTTGCCAACAATGGTACCTCAACACGCTATATCATTGAATTGCCAGCTTTGCATGCAGCAGAATATCTGGGGCCTCATAGAGAAAACATTGCATTTTTGCAAAACAGGTTTTATAATAGTTGTATACAATATACAATAGCAAAAACCCTGGAACCAATCCTCTATGCATTATAGCAATAGTGAGCGATAGTTATTATGAATGAAAGCAAAAGATCGTGGTGCACAAATAACAAGTGCATTTTTCAAAAAGCAATACAACTTTACAGAAGATGATTTAAAAAAATATTTAAAAAAAAGAAAGAATATCACTGAATACCAATTATCAATAAAAAAATTAAAGTATATATTTTGATAAATCCTTATTTTTTATAGTAGCTTCTAATTTATTCTTTACAAACTCAGCATTAATAGTAAAGTTTTTATTCATAGCATCAAGATCAGGCGCATCAAACAGAATATCCTCAAGTAATTTTTCCATTATTGTATGCAAGCGGCGTGCTCCAATATTTTCATTTTCATCATTTAATACCTGTGCTATTCGCGCAATTTCCGCTATACCATCTCTGGTAAACTCAATAGCCACCCCTTCTGTTTTTAATAATTCCTTATATTGAAGCGTTAATGAATTTTTAGGTACTGTGAGAATTTTTCTAAAATCTTCTTCAGATAACGAAGACAATTCCACCCTGATGGGGAATCTCCCCTGAAGTTCAGGTATAAGATCAGAAGGCTTTGACACATTAAATGCACCAGCAGCAATAAATAGTATATGATTTGTTTTTATAGGACCATACTTGGTATTTACCGTTGTGCCTTCAATAATGGGTAATAAATCACGCTGTACCCCCTGCCGTGAAACATCAGGCCCTGATTTTGATTCTACTCCAGCAATTTTATCAATTTCATCAATAAAAACTATACCCATATCCTCTACACGTTTAACAGCTTCAATAGTTACCTTTTCCATGTCTATAAGCTTTTCTGTTTCTTCGGTTATAAAAATCCTGAGTGCATCTTTAACAGTACTTTTTTTTCGTTTTGATTTTTTTGGCATAAGATCGCCCAGCATGGATTGTATCTGCATATCAATATCCTCAAGTCCGGAACCACCCATAACTGACATAACCGGGATAACATTTGGCATTTCAGACTCATATTCAATTTCCATATCATCAAGATTTCCATTTTTTAAATCTTCAAGGTACTGTTTCCTCATCTGCTCATACATGGTATCAGACTCAAAAATAGATTCGCGCTCCATATGAAATCCAGAAACCTGCCTGTCATCAAATTCAAAACCTTTTTTGGGGATAATTATATCAACTATCTTATCATAGGCATTTTTTAATGCTTTTTCCTCAACCATTGTGCTATATTCTTTTTTTACCATATTGACAGAAATTGCTATTAAATCTCGTATCATTGATTCAACATCACGACCAACATACCCTACCTCAGTATATTTAGTAATTTCAACTTTTATAAAAGGAGCATTAACAAGTTTCGATAGTCGCCTGGCAATTTCTGTTTTACCAACACCGGTTGGTCCTATCATGATAATATTCTTAGGCGATATTTCTTCCTGCAATTCGGGATCTAACTTTTTGCGACGGCTTCTGTTTCTGAGAGCTATCGCCACACATTTTTTAGCATCCTTCTGCCCAATAATATATTTATCCAGTTCACTGACAATTTGACGAGGAGTTAAATCATTGTTTCCCATAAACTGTATTATATCACCCATTATTGTTTTATCTCCTCAATAACAATATTGCTATTGGAATAAATGCAAATTTCCGAGGCAATCAATAACGATTGTTTTACTATTTCAAGAGCACTTAATGATGTGTTCCTTACCAATGCCCTGGCTGCTGCTAATGCATAATTGCCACCCGAGCCAATGCCTAAAATGCCATCATCCGGCTCTATAATTTCACCATTACCGCTTATAAGATAAAGATGCTGAGGATTGCCAACAATCAGTACAGCCTCCAACCGGCGCAGGGCTCTGTCCAGCCGCCAGTCACGCGCCAGCTCAACAACAGAACGCGG
The DNA here is from genome assembly GCA_002328585.1 of Spirochaetia bacterium UBA2205. GTDB lineage: Bacteria > Spirochaetota > UBA4802 > UBA4802 > UB4802 > UBA4802. The sequence continues at coordinate 51,189 of DCUV01000065.1, read as the reverse complement.
AATATTCCCGGAATACGACTCCAGCTTTTGTTCAAAGCGTTCAAAAAGGGTTAGTGCATCTGCAACCGAACCTGCAAAACCAGTCAGCACTTTATCATTATACACTTTGCGCAATTTAACCGCCTGACTTTTTATAACAGTATCACCTAACGTAACCTGTCCATCACATCCCATGGCAAGGGTATTGTCTTTTTTTATAGCAAGAACAGTGGTTCCCCGGTAAGTAGCATTATTCATTGTTGTCTCTCCTGATTGCGTGGGGATGACATTTTTGATATAATTCTTTTAATCGCTGAATTGTAGTATGAGTATATTTCTGCGTTGTTGAAATATTCTCATGTCCCAACATGTCCTGCACAGCTTTAATATCCGCACCTCTGTTAAGCAGTTCAGTGGCAAAGCTATGACGCAAAACATGAGGGCTTACCGACTTCCACAAATCCGCCATGTTTGCCCTCTTTTCAATAATATAAAAGATACCACGCGATGTCAACCGTTTACCACTATTATTAATAAATAATGGATCGGTCATAATACCAAACCTTTGCAAACGGTAGTCAAAATATTTATCCAGCCAGTAAACTGTATCATCAGTTAAAAAAACAATTCTTTCTTTTGAACCTTTACCCAACACCTTCAATGTTTTTTTTGAACAATCAAGGTCAACAATGTCTGCATTAGCAATCTCAGAAACACGTGCACCAGTAGAGTAAAATACCTCAAGTAATGCCTTATCACGAAAATCAATAAAATTTTGACATTGAAATGTTGTAAGTTTTTGTATCTGATCAAAGGTTAAAAAAACAGGAAGATAGTTATTTTGTTTAGGGAAATGAATTTCCCTGGCGGGATTAATAATGATATAATTATGAAATTCCATATACCTAAAAAAAGATTTCAATGTTGCTATTTTTCTTCCAATGGTAGACATTTCATTTCCATTTTCAAAGCAGATGTCAATAAATTGACGAATGTGCTCCGCGGTTATGACATTAATATCAATGTCATCCGCTGATAAATAATTATGAACTGCCTCAACAAATTGTTTTAAATCTGTGCTATATGATTCAACTGTTAATGGCGATGCATTTTTTTCGGAAATAAGGTAACGTATAAATGTATCAATGTAATGTTCCATATTAACTTACATTTACTTCTGTTTCCGTTTTATCATCATCCAGCAATGTTACTGAATAACCACACTGCTCATTTAAACATACAAGCATTTCACCTTTTTTCTTTATCTTGCGAATAAATAATATGCTACCGCATTGTGGGCATGAACGCTCTGATACCTCTTCACGGGTTGCAAAATCACATTCAGGGTATCGATTACAGGCATAAAATGAACCACGGCGCTTCCCCGAACGTTTTACAATATCACCGCCACACTTTGGACATTTCCCTAATGGCAACGATTTTGCATTGGTACACTGCGGAAATCCTGAGCAGGCAAGAAAAAAACCAAATTTGCCCAAACGTTTAACCATTTTTTTTCCACACTTTTCACATACTAAATCAGTTTCTTCATCCAGGATATTTTTCATATCTCCTATATGTTCTTCGGCGTGGCTTACCGTTTCCTTAAACGGATCATAAAATTCACGTATCATGCTGACCCAATCATTATGCGCCTCTTCAATCATATCCAATTTTTTTTCCATATTTGCTGTAAAATCAATATTTATTAACGATTCAAAATACGATACCATAATATCGTTAACCAATCTGCCTAATACTGTTGGTACAAGTTGTTTTCCGCGTTTTACCACATAATACCGTTTAAACAAGGTATTGATAATAGGCGCATAGGTTGATGGTCTGCCAATACCTGATTCTTCTAAAAATTTTATAAGTGATGCTTCATTATAGCGTGGAGGCGGTGTGGTAAAATGTTGTTCGGGACTAAATGATTCTGGCATTAAAACCTGTCCAACCTCTAAAGCAGGTAATAGTTTTTTCTGGGCACTTTCTTCTTTTTCAATTGCAGTAAAACCATCAAACAACACTTTACTTCCTGAAGCTCTGAATTCAAAATTTACAACATCAAATATAACACTAATCACCTGTGAAACTTCAGGGGTCATTTGTGAAGAAACAAACCGTTTCCATATAAGTGAATATAATTTATATTGATCCGGTGTTAAATCATTTTTTATAGACTCAGGTGTTCTGAACACATTGGTTGGACGTATTGCTTCATGAGCATCCTGAGCTCCTTTTTTATTGAGATATACATTTGGAACATCGGGGATATAGTCTTTAGAATAATGCTTTTGTAAATATTCACGAACAGCATTGACTGCACTATAAGCTACTCGTGTAGAATCAGTACGCATGTAAGTAATTAAACCAACCTGCCCCTCACCGGATAATTTTACCCCTTCATACAACTGCTGTGCAATCATCATGGTTTTACTTGCAGAAAATCCCAATCGGCGGGCAGCATCCTGTTGCAACTTACTGGTAATATAAGGTGGCTGCGGTTTCCGTCTTCTTTCCTTTTGTTCAATTTTTTTAACGGTAAAAGGCTTGCCTTCAATTAATGATAGTACCCTGTCAACATCAGCTTTTGTCTTTAAATCAATCCTGTTGCTATCTTCGGCTACAAGTGAAGCAATAAATTCTGATTTGTTATGCTCCATGATAGCATCTAACGTCCAGTATTCCTGTGGAATAAAATTTTCTATTTCTTTCTCACGTTCACAGATTACCCTCAATGCAACCGATTGCACACGACCTGCCGACAACCCTTTTTTTACTTTTTTCCATAATATTGGGCTTAAATAATAACCAACAAGCCTGTCAAGAATACGCCGTGCCTGCTGTGCATTAACCAGATCCATATTGATATCGCGTGCATTCTTCACTGCTTCTTTGATTGCTTCTTCAGTAATTTCGTTAAATTCTATTCGTTTTATATCACTGTTTTTATCTTTTAAAACATTTGATAGGTGCCATGAAATTGCCTCGCCTTCCCTGTCAGGGTCAGTTGCAAGAAGAACATTCTTAGACGCAAGGGCTTTCTTCTTAAGATCGTTTATTAGTTTAGCCTTGCCACGTATTGTTATATAATCCGGTTTAAAATCATTATCTACATCAACGGCTATACGTGATTTGGGGAGATCAATGACATGCCCCATTGATGACGCAATCATATAATCCTTGCCTAAATATTTATTTATTGTTTTGGCTTTCGTAGGCGACTCAACAATAACAAGTGTTTTCTTATGATCAGCCATATTGTTTTCCTTTTAATACATTTAAATAAGCGATAGCTCATAGTATTGATTTTACATCATGAAAATGGCTACACATTATTTGTCAAATAATTCCTGAATATCCTTATACGGTTGCCATCGAATGACAACAAAAAGCAAACAACTTATGGCAAACGTTATTATAACAAATATAATAATCCGTTCGGATGTATAATAGATATAGCCATCATATGGTATAGAGAAGGTTATAACTCCTATTAACGGTTGCTGTGAAACCTGATGACAGAAATTGCATTCCGATTTTCTGAACACAGGAATCACTCCAGAGTAACTATCACCCTTAATTACAAATTTTGCTTCAGGTTTAAGCTCCTGTAACAGCGCTATAACCTTACCATCATTGCCAATCTGGCTCATTCCAGGCGCTTTAACCAATCTGCCCTCAGAATTATAAACATTGATAATAATATTATACTTTGTTGTTATATCATTCAAATAAATCCATGCATACTCTGCTTTTGACATGGTTTTAATCTGTAAAAAAGAATCTGTGATCAAAAACATGTTCCGTTCAAGTTCTTTAAAATAACCTGATTTATATATTGTAAATATATCGCCACTATACGGTGGAACAGAAAAAATCTGGACAAAACTTATACACCAGAGCACCATGAGCATAATTATTAATATTTTCTTAACTATCATACAATCTTTATTTATTGTTTAATGTTACTATATTCCCGGATCGTGTAATAACACCTTGCAGTTCCATAGTTGTGAGTTTTTCAAGAATTTCAGCGCTGCTTTTACCCATCAAACGGATTAGGGAATCAATTTCCATAGCCCCTTTCTTCAATGTTTTTACAATATCATCATCGTCATAAACAGCAAACAAATTGCTCTGCAACACAACAGTATCGTCTATATTGGCATTCTTCATTATAGCCGTTTCTTTCCTGTTGCTTATATTTAAAACTTCAAAGATATCATTTTCATCATATACAGGGTGGGCACCTTCTTTCAAAAGAATGAAACATCCTTTATACCCTTCATCAAAAGATTGTCCTGGACAAACAAACAGTTCCCTGTTCTGCTCTAATGCATACCGTGCAGTAATAAGTGCTCCACTTTTCTGGGCTGCTTTAACTATGATGGTAGCATGGGATAAACCACTGATTATCCTGTTGCGCCTTACAAATGTCCACTTGTTTATCCGTACCTTTGGAGGATATTCTGACAATACACATCCATTGCCCGAATTAATAATATCAGTATAGATATCCCTGTTGCTTGCAGGATATAACATATCTATGCCATTGGCCATCACACCTATTGTTGAGCCATTTGCTTTCAATGCACCACTATGTGCTTCTCTATCAATACCAACTGCCAAACCGCTTACAACAGCAATACCTGTTGAAGCAAGTGTCCCCGATAATGTACGTGCAATAAAGGCTGACTTAGGATCAGCATTCCTGGTACCAACTATAGCAATATATGGTTTATTGGGCAATGTTCCTTTACAATATAAAACAGCAGGAGGATATACTATCTCCCGTAATAGCTGCGGATATGCATCATCCCAGTATGATATAATAGTAACTCCAAGTTTATGACACAATTCAATAATCTTTTCTGATTCTTCCAATGGCGTGCCACTATACCACGTAGCATAATAATCCTGTACAGTTCTCTGTTCCGGTAATACACATTCATAATATATTGTCCCGGGGTCATTCTGAGCATATAATTGCCATAACCCGGAACTCATGAGCGATAGTGCCACAGAAATTTTTTGTTTATCCATACAACATTACCGTGCCATTTCAGATGTAATCCTTTGAATATTTTCTTTGCATGCCTGCCTGTATTCTGTTGCTAATGGAGAATCCATTTTATCAAGGTCTGTATATAAATCTTGATAGACAGATAACGATTTACCAGGGTCTTTGTTTTCATAATAAAACCTGCCTAAAGCAAACCGTGCTCTGTAAAATTTTGGATTTTGTTTAGCAATCTCATCCATAATTTGTATGGCTTTTGAACGTTCATTTTTACGATAAAATAAAAGTATAGCCAATCCATATTTGGCTTCAAGATAATTTGGTTCCATCTGTAATGCTTTTTCATAGTGATAGACAGCTTTATCTATATCATCTTTATTTTCCAACTGTGTTCCCCTATTAGCATATGCCACAGCTAACTGATAATGCACCACCGGGACATTCCTGCCATGCCCCAATGCTTTTTGCAATGCATCTATTGCAGGGTCCCATGCACCTTTTTCATTATATTTTGCCCCTAAATTTTGATATAAAACACCAATTTTGTTAATGGTTTCAGGACTTTGCGCATCTTTTTTAGTAAGCTTTGATAATTCTTCTTCCATGCGATTAATTTCGCCCTGAGTTACTACCCTTACCGGTTTTAGCATAACAATCTTCTTTACAATTTCTCCGTCAAAAATTATCACTATAGCAATCAAAATACTGACAATAAGCAATGTTATTGTAATTTTTCTAAACCCTGTCATGACATCACCTCGTTTACTATTCATACTGCCAGATTTTCATTTATAAAACACAAGGGACATTATTAAAACTTCACTATTTAATATCATGGTGAGCATACAATAGTTGTAAAACACTTTTTTTTCAATTTTTAATTCAATAGCTGATTAAACAATCTCACCAAAGTATAAAACACTTGACATTTTTATAGCAATTTATATTTACCACTTAACAAAATACTTTACCAGGGAGTTATATTAATGCTGCCTCATCAGATGCGTGCTGGCGACTTTGCATGTTTGTTGTGCGGATCAAAACTTAACCTTTCCATAAGCGATATTGCTGTTGGCATAATTACTGGTACCTGCCCAATGTGCAGCCAACCTTTTACAATAAAATTAAATAAAAAAGATATTGAACTACTCCTTGAAGCAGAAGAAACTGGTAAACAACAGTAATTATTCATGAGAATGGAATCGCTTTTTCAAATTTGCGCAGACAACCAGAGGATCAACAACCATTACTCGTGTATGACTGATAACATCCAGAAATCCCAGCTCATTAGGAAACCGCGGTACAATATGTAAATGAATATGCGATATGCTTGCGCCACTCCACAAACCTATATTAAATCCAACATTAAAACCTGATGGATTAAACTCTTCTTTTATTATATCAATAACCTTAATTGTCAATTCATGGAGAGCCACAACATCTTCTTTCTCCAATTCATGTATATTCTCACAATGCCGCAAGGGAAAAATCATACAATGACCGGGATTGAATGGATATAAATTTATCGAAACAATAAACCTGTTTGTACGGTGCACTTCCAGATTAACAACATCCTCCGCTTTATCCCGTATTGCACAGAGGATACAGGTATGCTTATCATTCTTTTTCCCAACATATTTTATTTTTTCAGTGTTAAAAAGATACCATCGCTTAAATTTTTCAAAATAATCCTGTATCACACATATACTCCACTGATATCATGAGCGGGATTGAAAATTTTTCATTACTTTTGTTCGCCTTTTTCGTATTAATGCTACGTATACTGTAAAAGCAATAATTATAGCAATACTAAATCCACTTGTAATAATATAGATTAAATCAAGCCGTTTAATGGTTGCAATACGGTTTGTTAATTGTTTGTCTAAATATTCAATTTCAATCTCTACCAATTTTCTGGTAAAGTCTATTTCCTGTTTTGAGAATACATGTACTAATTGATGGAAATACCGTTTTAATTCAAGATATCGTACCATGCTATCTTTACTTTCAACATTGCGCTGGTTAAGATATTCCAATGAGTTTTCAATCTCTTCTATATTTTTCTCAATACTGATCATCGAACTAACCAGCTCACGTGAATATTCAACACTATGACAACTGGAACATGTCTTATCGGATATAATATGATATGTTGAACGTTGAACATTATGATCGCCATGGCAATCTACACAAGTGGGAGAACCAATCTTTAATACCGAATCATAATGAGGACCGCGTTTAAATTGTGTTAAAGCCTCCCCATGGCATTCTGCTCTACCACAAAACTGAGGTATATCCTTCTTTACCGGTTTTCCAATAAACCCTGTTTTCTTATCTTTAGCCTGTTTTACATCATTTACTGTGTGGTTACCGCCATGACATCCATCGCACTCTACATTTTTTTTTGCATGGATGCTGTTTTCCCATTCAAGCACTACTGACCGCGGTTTTCCATTAAGCGTAAGGTGACATTGAATGCAATAATTCACATCTTTAGAACTATCGCCCACATTTTTTTGAGCATATACCATGAATATGCTGCAAATGAAAAATAAAAACAATAATAACAGTATATAATGTCGTTTCATAAAACAACCTCAAACCATTTTGGCATTAAGCCTCCGCATACTATTATCTATTTCGACAGCATTAATACATTACACAAGCACAATCCCATAGATGTTCATAATAAACAATATCAACGAGATAACACCATTTGCATATACACCTGCAATAATATCATCCATCATAATACCCAATCCGCCTTTACAATGTTCAAGCTTTTGAATAGGGTATGGTTTCATAATATCAAATAGTCTGAAAAATATAAAACCCAGCAACACTGACAACAAGCTAAATGAATGGAATAACATGGTTACCCAGAAGCCAAGCATCTCATCCAGTACAACAGCCTGAGGATCTTTCATGGCAAAAAAAATTTCAGCATCATCACCCAATTTTATTGATGGATAAAGAATAACAGTAACAAGGATGAGATTTACCATTATTCCATACTTTCCACACAACTGGTGAATAATGATATAGAACAGTAAAGCAAGGAAAGCACCAACCGTACCGGAGCCTTTTGGAAAATATCCAGTATATAATCCCGTAAAAAGAAATTCTTTCCAGAACATGAGCAATTTAATCCTTCTTTGCATAGGGTGGCACAAACAATTTCCAGTTAGTTACAATATATCGTAAACCGGAAAGCGCTGTTAACAATGTCACTACTGCCATTATACAATATGGGCAAACGATGAGCCATTTATGGTGCAAGTCTGAATTTATTATCTCTACAATTGTTTCATACTTTAACGCACTTAACTGGGCTATTTCAAGCTGAACATTTTTAATGGAGTTACGAACAATAAACACCATAATAATCAAAATAATTGATATCATCTGGAATGCTGTTTTTACCTTCCCCAATCGACTTGTTCTTAGCGATGTGCCTTTCTTGATTGCCAGATATCGCATCAGCGTAATCAAAAGATCACGTGCAATGATAACAATAACCATCCACAGGGGAATGAGAGGATCTAAAAATAAAAAGGCAATCAACGCCGAAATAACAAGGAACTTATCCGCTAACGGATCCAAAAATTTTCCTGTTTCCGTTTCCTGCTTCAGTTTACGGGCAGTCCATCCATCTAACAAATCAGTTAACGAAGCTATGACAAATATAACAAGCGCCCATATTCTATGTTCTATGGTGGGCGTAAAAATCAAATATAAAAATAGCGGAATCAGAATAATTCGTGATAATGTCAATAAATTTGGTATATTCAAATGAGTACTCCAATACGGTCATATTCTAATGTATCAGTTATTTTTGCCAGCACGATATCATTGACATTAATACCATCTGCGGTCAAGAAAAAAATACCATCAATATCGGGGGCATCATATTGCGTTCTGCCGATGTAGTTATTTGCATCCACTTTTTCTTCAACAAGCACCTCAACTACATTTCCTATAGTTTTCTCCAATCGTTGCAACGATATTGTTTGCTGCAATTGCATCAGTCTGTTGTAGCGTTTATGTTGTATTGCTTTTTTAACCATACCACTCATGACACTGGCTTTTGTGCCTTCTTCAGGTGAATACATAAATACACCAACTCTGTCAAGCTGTGCTTCTGTTATAAAATCAAGCAGGACAGCATAATCATCGTCATCTTCGCCAGGGAATCCAACCATAAACGTTGAGCGTATAGCTATATCAGGGATTGCTTTGCGCAATTTTTCTACAAGGCGTAAATATCTTTTAGCATTCCCTTTTCTGTTCATGGCACGCAATATCTTTGTACTTGCATGCTGAAAGGGGATATCAATATAATGAACAACCTTTTGCAGTGTTGCCATTGCTTCAATCAATTCACTGGAAATGTGATCAGGATGACAATACATAAGTCGTATCCAGAATGTACCTTCAAGATTATTGAGCCTGCTAATCAGGTCATTGACGAACACACCATCGTAATTATATATTGCTACATCCTGCGCTACAACTATAAGCTCTTTTACGCCCCTCTGCAACGCGTGTGCAGCATCGTCTGCAATTAATTCAGGCGCATACGAACGGTGCTTCCCGCGTATTATTGGAATGGCACAGTAACTGCAATTATTGGAGCAACCTTCTGCAATTTTAATATAGGAATAGGGAACATTGTCTACAAGGGGTTTTCGTTTTTGGGCGATAGTTACTGTTAATAGGTCAACAGTACATATTCGGGCAACCTCATTAATCATGGAGCTATCGTACAAACCCCACACCAGATCTATTTCCGGGATTTCATGCGTTATTTCTTCTTTATAACGTTGCGTAAGACATCCCAGCACAACCAGCTTTTTTTTATAATCATGTTCGCCAGCCTTGTAATCCATTGCATCCATGATGGCTGCAATGGATTCTTCCTTAGCCTCTTTGATAAATCCACAGGTATTGATAAAAATAATGCTGGCATCATCCATGCCATGAGCTGGAACAAACCCTGCATTATGCAAATCAGCATTGAGCCGCTCTGCATCGACCTCATTTTTTGGGCATCCTAATGAAATGATATAATATGAAAGTTCCTGCGGCAAAAACACATCACCAATCTTTAACTTCTAATTTATATTTATTAGGATTGGTTGGGTCCTTCCGCCAGGTAATAACCTTATTCGCTACCTGCCCTGGCAAGCCAAATACATAATCAACATTGTTTATTTTAACTTTGACCCCACCAGCATTGCCTATCTTTACCTGAATATATTCTGAAGCTTCCCATCGCTCTTTGTTTCCTGCTGGCATAAAGCCTCTGACCTTTTCATTACCATCAAGATATAATTCAAAATATGTTTTTTGAATAAATTCAGTTTCAAGTACTATCTTCAAATTCTTCTGATCATGGGTTACTACCTCAGTCCCCGGTGTAACCGGTGTTACTACACTTACCACTTCTTCCTGTTCAACTGCTTGCTGTGCAGCAGTAAGCTGAACCTTAATCTTTGCTCTGTTTTCAGTTAATCCTTTCAATGTTAAAATTATATTCTGTGATGACTCCATAGGACTGCACACAACCGACTTTTCCATCTCCAGTATATATTTCTTTGAATCCGGAAGAAACTCTACTACGACCGAATCATCTTTGATTTCATTTAATAAAAACAGTATTTCTTTATTTTCAACTAAAAACTGGCATGCTTCATTGTTATACAGCAAAACAATACCACTATCATTGGCAATCTGCAGGGGCCATATATTTTTTATGGCTATCTTTTTGCCCTGTGTGCGGTAATATTCTTCTTGTATTGCTTTTATGGAATCATCACTGCCAACATGGACATCAGATGTAATAAGGCTTATAAATAGTGAAATAACGATAAGTACCGCCACCCCAATACCAGCAATATATAAAATATTTTTATACTGCTCGGCATACATACGCCATTGTGTAAAAATTGAAAGCCCTGTTGGCCTTGTTAACTCTTCTAATGGAGTGGAACTTTCACCAATTTTATATCCTTTATACGCCTGTATCAGCTCATCAGCATCCAGCCGCAGATATTCAGCATATGAACGTAAAAAACCCAATAGATATGTTTCACTGGGAAATTTATCAAATTCTTCATTTTCAAGAGCTTCCAGATATTTAACAACTATATTTGTATCCTTTGATACATCTTTCAATGTTAGCCTTTTTGCTTCGCGAGCATTGCGTAATGTTTCGCCAATTCCTGCTACCATATGCTATTCCTCTGCTAACATGGGATTTTTAATTATCCGGGCATTTGAAGGAGGATCAAACTTAAAAAATCCTTTTTTCACATCTATTTTTGTAGTAACATTTTTTATTTCCAGTGTTATATTTTTCCCGCTGGCTGTTTCACCATATGCCTTTGTAATAAAATACTGCTCATTAACCCATAGCTTTAATGTTCTGAATCCGCTCCGTGTTTCTTTTTGTTTTAAAAATAATACATAATATCTGTTATTACTTTCCTCACGAGGCTGTTCTTTCCCATCAAACCGGTAATGGTACTTTGAAAAGAGCCTGTTTAAACCAGGTCCGGTACCAACTGAAAAAAGTGTACCCGAGTTTAAATCCTGTTCTGCAACAATGTTCAATGAAGGGATATATATCCATACCTGTTTTCCATCAGATACGATTCGCTGTCCATAGGGAGAATCAAAATCAACACGCAGGTAATGAGGAGATTTATACCATATTGTTCCACTCTGAGTCTGACGCTTCCCAATACGGTCAGAAATCATAACAAAGCTTGCCTGATAACTATCAACATCAGAGAATGCCTTTTTTATCTGCTTAACAATATCATTGACGGTAATAAAGTCAAATTTATACGGATACCCCATTATGCAGGGTACAAAAATTAAAAGAACTATCACCAAAATTATAAAATTTTTCTTTTTTGCTATTGACATACCAGCCTTTAAGTGCCTTTTTAGATATATAAGGATAAGCCAACATATTTTTTATAATAAATATGACTATGTCAACCTAAAAAGCTTTTTTAAAAAGTCAATACAAAAAAGCAAAAAGATTGCTGGGTGTAAAAATTATAATTTTTTTATGTAGACAAATTTTTATCATGCCTTTACTATTTAAGTGATGCTACCATAAGGAGTAAACTATGGGTTCAATAAAACAACCTGAAACACAGCAAGAGCAGCAACATCCAGAAACAATTGTTTCGCAATGGAATAATTTTAAATTGCTGGAATCACAGCAAATTTATTTTTCTGTTGGGAAAGCCACCATAAAGCATATATTAATAAAGCGAGAACCACTTATTGGAGCATGAGATTTACTATGGTCAATAAACGGTTTGTCATAGTTTTCACTGTAGTGTTATTGTCAGTGCAGCCATTACATTCACAGGTTGCAACCAGCAGTATCATTGAGGAAAATCGAGATTTCTGGAATCAGCTTATTCAAACAATAACTATCGCCAATAAAAATTTATTGTATGCAAGTTATGTAGCCTATAAAGATAAGTTATATGACCTGTCCATAGATTCTTTTCAGGAATGTATTGCGCAAAATCCTGATAATCAACTGATACAGGGCGTTGCCAACTATTATATTGGTAAAAATTTTTATCACATTGGCGAATACAAAAAAGCGGCGCTGTTTTTTTTAGCAACCGAACGATACAGCATGAATCAGTATTCCTCCTTAAAGGCTGCAGCGTTGATCAATGCTGCTTTATGTTATATTGCAATTGATGACACAGCGTTAGCAAAAACATATCTGCAAAAATCATTACAGTACGATATTGAAGGCACCTACCAAACAACTGCTGATAGTCTTTTGCAATCCATAAAAGAACATTAAACAGTATAAAACTTTTTATACCATTGAACAAACAATGACAATCCCTGTTCAATTGAAGTTACAGGGCTGTAACCAGTGGCTTGTGTTAACTCATCTATATCGGCAAACGTTGCAAGCACATCACCCGGCTGCATGGGCAAAAAATGTATTGTTGCTTTTTTACCTATTTCTTTTTCCAGTACCTCAATGAAATACAGCAGTGAAACCGGTTTATTGTTGCCAATGTTATAAATCCGGTACGGCGCTGTGCTTGATGCCGGATCAGGGTGCATGGTGTCAAAATGAGGTTTCCCCTGTGGTACGGTAAAGGTTATTCTGTAAACACCCTCAACAATATCATCAATATAGGTAAAATCCCGCTCCATATCTCCATAGTTATAAACATTGATGGGCTTATCCTCGACAATAGATTTTGTGAAGGTAAAGTATGCCATGTCCGGGCGCCCCCATGGTCCATAGACGGTAAAAAACCTGAGACCACTGGTAGGGATTCCATATAAATGCGAATAACAGTGAGCAATCAATTCATCCGATTTTTTAGTAGCTGCATACAGCGATACAGGATGATCAACAGTATCATGCACCGAAAATGGCACACATGAATTAAGTCCGTATACAGAACTTGACGATGCATAGACTAAGTGATTCACAGGATTATGCCGGCAACATTCCACAATATTCATAAAGCCAACGATATTGCTCTGTATATACTCAAAGGGATGGTCAAGACTATAGCGCACACCTGCCTGTGCAGCAAGGTGAACAACATAGTCAGGGGCATGTTTTTTAAATATGTGCGATAGTTCCTCATAATTAGCTATATCGCATTGATAAAATATATAGTTTTTATCATTGAGCAACAGTGCATTACGTGCTTCCTTTAATGAAACATCGTAGTAGCTGTTGATACTATCAACACCAATAACCGTATAGCCCTGTTGTAAAAACTTCAGCGCTGTATAATAACCAATAAAACCAGCAGAACCTGTAACAAGTATATTCATTGCATCACACCGTAATATTTAAAAATATTTTATATATAATCGCTTTTCCCATCCCACACTCTAAAGTCTGGATTCCCTGCATCAGTTTTTTGGTAATGTGGTTATTGAAACAGAAGTATAGCCAATTGATACAGAAATATCATAAACTAATTTTGCCAGATACTGATAATAACTTTCTTCCCGGGCATCACCTTTTAAAAAGGTAGTATATACGTTTTCATTATATTCATGATTGCTATCATGTATCATAAAAATACCAGTTAGTTAATTATAGTTGGTGACAATACAAGCAACTATAATGCAAATCTTCATTTTATATGTCAAAGCTTATATGGTGTAATTTTTCTTTTCAGTACAGATAATCAAGGATTTTTTTATTGCATTATGAAAAATTAATAGTCTATTTTTTTATTTACCTGCTTTTTTTGAGCAACTACAAATAGTAGCTATTACAATAATTACCAGAACAAAAAAACAATATCAGGTATTATTGATGTCATCATCAGGTTTGATTGCACCTTTCCCAAACAACCTCACAGCATGGTAAACATACCATGCTCTGAATTTGCTCATGCCATCTTCAATACAAATATCGTGTAAAAGTTTATCCGCATAATCTTTATATGATACAGGAAGTTGTTTCTTGCGCATGAGTTGATATAGCGCATCATGGACTAAACTTCCTCGCATAAAATCTTTTGTATCAATGGTTGGCCCGCTTGGCCCGTCCCATGCATACCCTTTAAAGATATGCAACTGTCCGTCTTTTTTTAATGCAACAAAATCATCAATGCAGCATTCCTGCTGTAATGTAATTGATGTAGCATGTATATAGTTTTCCATAAGTTGATATTTATAATGGGTAAGTTTTCTAAAGTGTATTGTAAATTTTTTAGACATACATTTTTCCTTAAAGAATAAATTTATAAAAACCTATCCGGCGGTTTACCGCCGTTACATTATTCCAAACACTATACAACGATGATTCCAGTACTATCTTCATTCATAATGCATAATGGTTGTGGCAGTGCACCTTTTAATCTTGTAGAAGATTAAAATTGGTTTCTATCACACTATATTTTATAGGTATGAAAAGGATGATACACTATTTTTCAATATCTACGCCTTAGTGATAAAATTTAGAACAGCAGGATAAATCTGAATAAACAATTCTTTACCAGCGTAACAAATTGTTTCGCCATCACAATGAACAGGTAGATTTCCCTTCTC
Organism: Spirochaetia bacterium UBA2205; assembly: GCA_002328585.1. Classification (GTDB taxonomy): domain Bacteria; phylum Spirochaetota; class UBA4802; order UBA4802; family UB4802; genus UBA4802. Next base: position 36,104 of record DCUV01000065.1, on the reverse strand, counting down.
AGCAACAACTGCAATTTTTGTAGTTCTATCCTCCAGCACTTCTTTGCGTTTACCCTGAGTACCTTTTATAAAATATGGGATCATACTGAAAATCTTAAACTGATTCATCGATCTAACCATGCAAACGTCAAGTAAACCATCAAAAGGACTACCATTAGGAGCAAAATGGAAACCTCCTCCCATACGCTTCCCATTCATAATAGAAATCTGTAATGCTTCCATTATTGTTTCTTTATCATTGTACGATAATCTAATCCTGGGAGCATTATAGTAAATAAATATTGTTTGTAAAGCAGCAATGAAATACACCAGCATACCGCTCAAAAATCTAATTCTACTTGCTACAAAACCAGTGGTTGCATCAAATCCAATTCCAATACCATTCCCAAAATATCTTCCCTGTGGATAATCACCCCCCTTTATAAAACCAACATCAATTTTGCGTAGTGTATAATCAGCTATTACCGTTATACATTCATCGATATCATCAGATAATCCCATTCCATAAGCAAAATCATTACCAGTTCCCACAGGTATCTGGCCCATTGCAGTTTTATTATTTCCTTTTTTCCGAGCAAGCATTAAACCATTTAATACCTCATTTGCAGTTCCATCACCGCTTGCAACAACTACCGCTTTATATCCTTTTTTTGCAGCATCCTCTGCCAGTTCAGCAGCATGCCATTGTCGTATGGTAAATACAATATCATACTTAATACCCAGTCGATTAAAATCTCTTTCAATTTGCGGTACAGATTTTGCAGCCCGACCTCTTCCAGCAATTGGATTAACTATTAACAAAATTTTATCATTCATTATAACTATCGCCCCTATAGGTTTGCAGGTATAAAAATTGCTGTGGAGTATTAAACAGTTAATAAATTTTGTCAATAATAAAACGAGGTTACAGGGAAAGGCTGTTTTTTATAGCGGTAAAAAGTTCATCTAAATCAAATGGTTTTAACAAAACATAATCAACAATGCCTACATAATTATTATTCATTGCCAGATAGTTACCTGAAACAATGATGATATTGGGACGGTTTGCAATATATTGAATTTTTTTTAATATATCCCATACACTCATATCAGGCAGGTGAACATCGAGCAATACCAGATCAACACCATGTGCATCAAGAAAGTTAAGCCCCTCAGCTCCGGAGTTTGTTATAAATACTTCGGCATTTTTAGCATGCAATGCTCTTTGTATGATTGTAGCAAATTCAACATCATCTTCTATTATCAATATTTTTTTCTTCAAAAAATTATAGCTATCATAATTTACCGCTATTTCAGAATCTACTTTTTCAGTGGTATTAAGCGGTAATGAAAGCTTAAATGCAGTCCCTTCACCCGGAGTGCTTTCAACATGTATTGCTCCATTATGTTCTTCCACTATACCAAGCGCTACAGAAAGTCCAAGCCCCGTACCTGGAATGTTTGAATGCCCCAGAGGACCTTTCGTAGTAAAGAAAGGTTCAAAAATTCTTTGCAGATATTCCGCTTTTATACCACATCCCGTATCCCTTATCTCTATAAATACATTTTCTTTATCCTGATAGGTTGTAATTGACAACTGTTTTTTTTCAGAATCAATCATTGCATCCCGGGCATTGAGAAGCAAATTCATGAGCGCAAGGGTAATTTTATTAGCATCTAAAAACAGTTCCGATAGTTTATTTTTATTTATAACCTCAATAGAAATCCCGGCATCAATAAACTGGGGTTTTATAATACTAACGCAATCATTAACAATGTCTTCTATATTTGAGAGCATTTGTTTAGAAGGCTTTTTATGAGCCAGCATGGAAAGCTGATCAACCAGATGTGTTGCACGCTTAACAATGCGTAAAACTGTTCTAAGATCTTTAATCCCAGCATTTGATAGTTCTTCCTGTGACAACAACAGTTCTATTAACCCTTGAATACCAGCATTCATATTATTAAATTCATGAGCTATGCCGGACGCCAATGTTGAGATAGTCATATTTTTTTCCAGCATAACCAGATTTTGGCGGTTCTGTATATCGCTATCGGTCATGATATGAAGAAACACCAGATCATCTTCTTTTTTTGCTGGTGCAATTATGATATCCATCTGCTCCTTTACAGTGTGTACAATCATTGAAAGCTTTCGTTTTTCACAATTGGTAGGTATTTTATAATCTGCATCATCAACAGGACAATTCCCATCCTTTTCACAATCCGGGAAAAGCTCTTTACATGATTTTCCTACTATATCCATAGTATGAAATAGGCGTTTGGCATGATTATTGATGTCAATGATGTGCTTTGATGCATCAACCACCAAAACAGGCGCCTGAATCGAATCCATCAGACACCTATAATCCAACTTTATTTTATCATTCATATATAATTATTATTGTATACAATATATTTATATGTAAAGTCAATTAATAATCAAATTTTTATATATAATTCTACTAATAAAAATAGTACATTATGAGCATATTATCAAAATTTTAATGGTGAAAATACAAATATTAATAAAACAAAACAACTAAAATGTTATTATACTTTTTAGTATATCAATTTTTTCATAATTATTGTCCATTTACCTCTGTTTTCCCCTTTATATATGATATAGTATATAGTATAAACATCATGAATACCTTTGATAACACTATAACTGTTGGGATAGTTGGTGCGGGTGCCATGGGCTCTCTGTTTACTTTTCTGCTGCATCCCCATGCAACAGTAGTAATGTATGAAACAAACGAATTAACAGTAAACGATATTAAAAAAAATGGGCTTTCAATAGAATATGATACGCAAATACATACCATTAATCCTGTGATAAGCAACCATCCCGGTATACTTGCACATGCTGATTGTATATTTATTTTTGTTAAAAGCTTTGCAACTAAAAGTGCCATTGAAGCAATAAAACCTTATATAAAATCTGATGCAATAATCATAACATTACAAAATGGAATTGGCAATGTCCCTATAATACAATCAATGGCAACCAATCCGCTTGTATATGGTACTACCACCATCGGTGCTACCAGGCTTACTGCAGCAAAGGTACGTTTTGGTGGTGAAGGACAAATAATTATAGGTGGCGATAGTTATCGTCATAACAGCTTTCTGTATTCATTGTTACAGAAGGCTGGATTACAGGTAACTATCACTCAAAATCCTGATAAAGCACTGTGGGAAAAAGCCATTGTTAATGCTGCGATTAATCCATTAGGTGCAATCCTTGAAGTGCCCAATGGAGCTTTACTGTACCATGACTATATAAAAGATATTATGCGCAACATTATTATGGAAGCAGCAGATGTTGGGCTGGCACAGGGGATAGATATACGCGGCAACGACATGATTATAACTACATTTCAGGTATGCACCAACACAAAGAACAACTATTGTTCTATGCTTCAGGATATTAGTGCAAAACGTATTACCGAGATTGATTATATTAATGGTGCAATTATAAAAACAGCCATGCATTATGGTATTGCAACACCGTATAATGCAACAGTATATCGTTTAGTAAAATATAAAGAATTACTGCTGTAATGCAATCATACTATGGCACATTCAACATAGAGCATTGCTTGATGCGTACCTAACATCCTGATAGTATTGCTATTTGTTCCGCTATAGCTTTTACTGCTTCTTTGGCTGGTAGCATTGTTATCTTTTCCCCTTTTGCAAAAAGCACCACCCTGCCATTACGAGCCCCTGCAATTCCCACATCTGCATGACGTGCTTCACCGGGGCCATTAACCTCACAACCCATAATAGCCACCGTTATATGATGCAATTTTTTTTTCAGTATCTCTTCGAAGCGGTCATGCATCATCTGTGTTACTTCCTGCGCCAGCCCTAATATATCAAGCTGTTCATCCGTTCGTCCACATGTTGGACACGCAATAATGGTAAATGGGCTGAACCTGAATCCACCTATCTCTAATAGGCGTTTTGCAATCCTTACCTCGTGGATAGGGTCCCCCGTCATGGAAATCCGAATGGTGTTGCCTATGCCCTCATACAGCAGTGTTCCTATTACCATACTGCTTGCAATGGTGCAATCGGTGCCATATCCTGCTTCGGTAAGCCCAATATGGATGGGGTACTGTCGCCTGCTGGCAAATATTCGGTTAGCCTCAATTGTCTGTAATAAATCTGACGATTTGATGGAAACAACAATAGTGGTATAATTGCAATCCTCTAAAATATGTACATGCTCCATTGCGGAAGCAACCAGCGTATCAGGATTAACCTGCCCATATTTTTTTAAGTCCACCGAACCTGAGTTAACGCCAATGCGTATGGGAATATTTTTTCCACGGGCAGCCTTCACAAGCTCTATAACGTTTTCTTTTGCACCAATATTTCCCGGATTTATACGCAGCTTATCAATGCCACATTCTATAGCTTTGATTGCTATTTTATAATTAAAGTGGATATCCGCACACAATGGCACATTCACTTCGTGTTTTATCTGGCTGATATACTTTGCATCCTCTTCGGTGCGCATCGCCAATCGTACAAGCTGTGCCCCTTCCTGCTCAAGCTTTATAATCTGCTCAATTGTTTTGGTAACATTGCTAACAGGGATATTGGTCATTGATTGCACCGATACAGGAGCATCCCCGCCAATGGCAAGATTCCCTGCATGGACGGTTATTGTCTTTTTGGGAGTAGTGCTCATGTAACAGTAACTATCGCCCTAAAATAAATCTTTGAAAAAAGGTAAAAATGACAGATCATTGAATATGACAAATATACTTAATAATACCAGTATTGCAAAACCAATCATCTGTATTTTTTCTAAAAGCTTTTGATTAAATGCGCGCCGCGTAACTGCCTCGTAAAGAAAAATAAGTATGTAGCTTCCATCTACCATGGGAATGGGAAGCAAATTCATTACCATGAGAATAATAGAAATTTTTGCCATCAAAACAACAAATGCGCTTACCCCGCGATAATATGCGGTATCACCCGCAATCTTTGCAATGCGGATGGGGCCGGATAAATTTTGACGCACATCAAGCTCGCCGGAAAACATCATTCCAATCCCGCGAAAATTCAGGGCAATAAAATCAAACGGGTCAACCATGGATTTAACAAACGCATCCGTGATGGTATATTGTATAAACTTATTTTCCGGAGATATTGCCGTTTCTATTCCAACAAAACCAAAGCTTTCAAATTTCATTATCCCCCTATAGTTACCACCTGGCGTCTGAAGCGTTACCACACCGTTTGTGGATGCTATAATTTTTTTCATCTGCGCAAAGGATGTCACCGTATATCCATTTACCTTTACTCTGCCCTTATCTGCCGCATCTTTCATAAGTGACAGTGAATCCACTGTTATCGAGTATTTTTCTTTTGGAAAGCGCAAGTCGGTAAAATCAGTAATAGTAAGCACATCCTTTTGAATGGGGGTCACCGGAACGGTAATAATGTTACCGCCACGGTTAATGGTAAGCGATAGTTTCTTTAAAGGATTTTTTCGTACAAATGAAGTAAACTCCTCCGGAGAATGGAATTGTGTGCCATTAGCCTCAATAATTTCATCAAGTTCCTTCAATCCTGCCTTTTGAGCAGGCGAATTTTCCAGTATGCCCATGACAAGAACCCTGTTACCATAGGGCATAACACCAATGGTATAGTATCCTTTTTTGGTGTATTTTTTTGGAGTGATAGTTACCTCAAATGAATCGTTGCCTCTGAGTGCTTTTATTACAATTGGTCTGCCCTTTGAGAATGCAATTTTACTTTGAATATCTATAAAACTGATGACCTGCTCATTATTAATTGCTACAACTATATCACCTGTTCGCAGTCCAGCGGTATAGGCGGGCGATACATATTCACCTTTTGTTAAATATTCCGGAATATATATCCTGTTTGTTTCAACCGGGTAGCCATAAACATTCATCACAAAAAACAGTATAATGCCAAAAAAAAGATTGAAGAGTGGTCCCATCACTACAGTAACCACCCGTTTCAAGGGATGAGCACTTAAAAACTCATATGATTTGCCTTCACGAGCTTCCGTCGGGTCCTCGCCATAAAATTTACAATAGCCACCAAACGGTATAAGTGTTATTTGATAGGTTGTATCGCCCCATTTTTTCTTTATAAATCCTTTGCCGTAACCTATAGAAAAAACCTCAGCTTTTATACCAACAAGTTTTCCTCCTAAAAGATGTCCCAGTTCATGTACAAAGATACACAAACCAAGAAGCACTACTGCTGCCAGAATATACGTGATTACTATCATTATTTACCTCATATACATTGTAATGCTAATTGCCGCGCCTGTTCATCGGCATCAAATATCATGTCCAGATCAGGATTTTCAACACAGTTATGTTTTTGCAAAACCTTTTCTACAACCTTTACAATTTTTGTAAATGTAATTTTTTTTTGCAAAAATGCCTGTACTGCAACTTCATTAGCTGCATTTAACACTGCAGGCATAGTTCCACCCATTTTTCCTGCTTCATAACACAATGCCAGAGCAGGATACCGTGCCATATCAGGTTTAGAAAAATGTAAAGAACCCATTAACGTTAGATCGACATTGCCAAATGGGTTATGGCATATATCCGGATAAGTTAATGCCCTTTGAATAGGGTAAGCCATATCGGTAATGCTCATATGAGCAAGCAATGTCCCATCATTTAGTTCAACCATACCATGGACAATACTTTCAGGGTGTATGATGACTTCAATTGCATTATAGGGTACATTAAAAAGATAATGTGCTTCTATTACCTCAAGCCCTTTATTCATCATGGTTGCCGAATCAATGGTAATCTTTTTGCCCATATCCCATGTGGGGTGCATCAGCGCTTCTTCAACAGTAACAAAACTAAGCGTTTCCACAGCTTTATGCCTCAGGCTCCCACCTGAAGCGGTAAGCATTATACGCTGAATGGTATTAACAGGTTTACCATCTATCAGGGTAAATATAGCACAATGCTCACTGTCAACAGGCAAAAGTTCAACATTATAGTGTTGCAAATAATGTAAAAAGATGTCCCCTGCCATAACCAGCGTTTCTTTGTTAGCAATGGCTATTCGTTTGATATGAGGCAGGGCATTTATTGAAGGCTTTAGTGCAGCAGCGCCAACAATCCCTACAACTAAAATATCAGCATCATTACTAACAAGCTGATTTAAGCCATCCATCCCTTCATAAAAAACTATCGAACAAAAGTGTTTCTTAAGTTGTTTATAGTCCTGCGTTAAACAAACCTGTTCATCGCTAACGGCAACAAACTCAGGATGAAACTCTTTAATCTGTTCTTTGAGTAACGTAATATTTGTATGGCACGATAGTCCCTTAACAACAAATTGATTGTTAAACTCACGGATTACCTTTAATGTAGAAATGCCAATGGACCCGGTAGAACCCAATATAATAATTTTTTTTGACATACAACTATGGATGCAACCTTATATTATTCCCCGTAGCATCAGGTAATAGTAAAACAATGGCATTGAAAAGATTGTTGAATCAAAGACATCCCACATGCCGCCATGTCCAGGAATAATTGAGCCTGAATCTTTTATTGAGCCATCACGTTTTAACGCTGATTCAAGAAGATCGCCTATATTGCCTATAATACTGAATATAATCCCAATGATTGCAGCCTCAATAATACTAAAAAGATATATTCCGTAAAATATTTCAACAAACTGGCTATATAAAATTGAAAAGACAATGCCAAACAAAAGCCCGCTAAAATATCCTTCCCATGATTTATTTGGTGATGCTTTAAATTGAGCCTTATGTTTTCCAAAATAAACTCCACCAAAATATGCACCACTATCATTGATCATAACAATCAAATGAATAAATATGATAAATATAACGCCATCACGTATTGATTTAAGAAGCATAATATGTGCATAAGGCAAAACAATAATAAACCAGCCCAGTATAGTAGCGCCTATGGAATAAATACCACCCTTCAAAGGCCGTTTAAAAATATGAATGGTTGCCAGTACGCTCACAGCTATCGTTACAACAGCCAGTAAAAAACGGACATCAAAATGAAGTGTTATGCCACCAATACCCGTTATATTGCCATACGCATACGAATACATAATCATATTTATGATAACACCAAAAATAATGCCAGTTTTAGCAAATGGTTTATAGCCTGTAGTGCCTTCCGCTATCTGATAAAATTCCCATAAACAAACACCAGACACAATTACACTCACTATAAGGATAGGCAACGATTGAAGCATATTGGTAACAATTAAAAAAACATACACAGGCAGTGCAATAACAGCAGTAAGGATACGAATCATTGTATTTTTTGTGCGCTCTTTCATAATCCGCCAAACCTCCTTTCACGGTGTTGATATTCATAGATAGCCTGATACAGATATCGTTCATTAAAATCAGGCCATAATACTTTCATAAAAATCAGTTCAGCATATGCTATCTGCCAAAGCAAAAAGTTGCTGATTCTGTACTCGCCGCTTGTCCTTATTAAAAGGTCAACATTGGGTAAGCCAGCAGTGTATAAATAATTTTCAAAAATTTCAGGGGTAAGCGATAGCTCATGTGAAGGTCTTTGTTGCAACCAATTATTAACCGCATGTATAATCTCATGCCTGCCACCATAGTTTAAACAAAAATTTAACACAATAGTAGTGTTATTTTTTGATTTATCCACCGCATTGGCAATAATACGCTGAATAGTGGGTGGCAATTCACTCAAGCTGCCAGAATGTTGGATCCTTACACCTTTTTCAATAATAGTAGAAAGCTTCTTTTCAAAAAAAGATTCTAAAAGTTTCCATAAGCCATTGATCTCTTCTTTAGGACGAGCCCAGTTCTCCGTTGAAAATGCATAGAGCGAAACAACACCAATCCCCAATTCAATAGCTGAATCCATACACCGCTCAATAACCTCAGCGCCCCTCCGATGCCCTTCAATTCGAGGCAGGCCTCTTTTTTTTGCCCATCTGCCATTGCCATCCATAATGATAGCTATATGCTTTGGGATTTTAGCATAATCAATTTTCTTTTTATAGTTAGCAAGCATAATATATAGTATAACATAGTTTGAAAATACTTACAAGCTCATAATCTCTTTTTCTTTATTATCTGTCATCATCTGCACTTCACCAACAAACTTATCGGTTAACTTTTGAACTTCATCCAGTGCATTCTTTGCATCATCCTCGGAAACATCTTTTGATTTTTCAAGATCTTTAATCATATCATTACCGTCACGTCGGATATTCCGTATTGCAACCTTGCAGTCCTCAGCCTTTTGTTTTATCATCTTAACATATTCTTTTCTTCTTTCTTCAGTAAGTTCAGGGATCTGAATGCGTATAATATTGCCATCATTATTAGGTGTTAATGAAAGATTTGATTTTAATATAGCTTTTTCTATTGCTCCTAAATTTGTTCTATCCCAGGGTTGAATCACTACCAATCGTGGTTCAGGGCATGAAATGGTTGCTACCTGATTCAATGGCATTTCAGTACCATACGTTTCAACCTTTACATTATCAAATATCGCTGGATTAGCTCTTCCCGTTCGTATAGTGGTGAAATCTTTTGCCAGAGCCTGAACACTTTTTTGCATGCGATTTTTTACATCATCAAGAATATCCTTTATCATACACATTCCTCCGAAAATAGAGTAAATAGAATATAGAATTACACACTATTGTCATTCCGGGCTTGACCCGAAATCTTTTTTTAGATTCTAATAGTATAATGTCCCTCACGATGTTCCAATAATTTTACTCATTCATTGCTACACTGGCAACATCACAACGATGTGATTTTACCATCGTCATCTATTGAAACACTTCATCGCTGAATAAAAATTGCTTACAAAAATTTTTAAAATAAGTCATCGTAGCATTTACAAAATCTTTGTCCCTACCGGCTCACCGTTCAAAATTCTTGCCAGTGATCCTTCATCAAACAGGTTAAATACCACAAGCAGCAATTTATTTTCCATGCATAATGAAACGGCAGTGTAATCCATTACACCTAACTGCTGTTTGATTACATCCATATAGGATACTGTATTCATTTTATTTGCTTCAGGAAATTTGACAGGATCTTTGTCGTATACCCCATCAACTTTAGTAGCTTTACAAAGAAGATCAGCACCTATTTCAATAGCTCTGAGTGCTGCCGCTGTATCAGTAGTAAAAAATGGATTGCCGGTACCTGCTGCAAAAATAACAATTCTTCTTTTTTCAAGATGGCGTAATGCTCTTCTCCGTATATATGGCTCGGCTACCTGGCGCATCTCAATGGCTGTCATAACACGGGTTGGTATTTGCATATTTTCAAGTACACTCTGGACTGCCAGGGCATTGATAATCGTTCCAAGCATCCCCATATAATCACCGGTGGCTCGTTCAATGCCTATTGATGTACCAACTGAACCTCTGAAAATATTACCGCCACCAATGACAAGCGCAATATCAACTCCCATGGTGTAGGCTTTTTTAACCTCACGGGCAATATGGGAAACAATCTCAGGATTGATTCCCACTTTATTTTGTCCTGCAAGCGCCTCGCCACTGAGTTTTAATAAAATTCGTTTATATTTTGGCTGTGATTCTTCTTCCATCCTGTTAACCTATAGTATGGCAACGTAACATATGTACATAACTATCGCTGCCCTATCTGGAAACGAACAAAACGACCAACAGTTATATTTTCGCCATAGGTAGCAATCTTATTTTTGATAAGGTCCTTAATAATGACCTTATTGTCTTTAATAAATTCCTGCTCTAAAAGGCATACTTCAGAATAAAACTTTTGTAATTTTCCTTCAACAATTTTTTCTATAACATTTGCTGGTTTACCACTTTCTTTAAGTTGTTCCCTGTATATTTCCTTCTCACGCTCCAGCACATCAGCAGCAACATCTTCAGGGCTTACATATAAGGGATTTGCAGCAGCAACCTGCATACATAAATCCTTTGCCAGATTCTGAAAATCCTGATTACGTGCAACAAAATCAGTTTCACAGTTAAGCTCTAAAAGCACACCAATTTTACTGTTATTATGAATGTAGGAAGCAATAATCCCCTCTTTTGCAATACGACCTTCGCGCTTATTGGCAGCAGCAAGCCCTTTTTTGCGCAAATAATCAACTGCTGCTTCTCTATCGCCGCCGCATTCTATCAATGCTTTTTTACAATCAAGCATACCTGCTTGAGTTTTTTCACGTAATTCTTTTATCATGTCACTTGTAATATCAGCCACATTACTACTCCTTATACACTATAAAATAATATTATTACATTCACAGGCTACCGTCTGTCATCTTCATACACATCAATTTCATCAGCATATTCCTCAGCATAATCTTTCTCGGGTTTTGTTTCGGATTGCTCTTCTTCAACAAAGTCAATGGTAGCTGTCGCAGCTTCGCCAGTTACCTGCCCTGCCGATTGCCCCTCAATAATTGCATTAGACATCACCTCTAAAAATAATGCTATTGCCCTTATTGCATCATCATTGCCAGGGATTGGGTAATCTATTTCATCAGGGTTACAGTTGGTATCAACGACAGAAAAAATAGGAATACCCAGCTTTCGTGCCTCCTGAACAGCAATAGCTTCACGTTTGGGATCAATGATGAATAATGCTTCAGGCAATTTGTCCATATCCTTGATACCTTCAAGTACTTTGCGCTTGCGTTCCAATTCGCGCGTCAGCTCAAGGATTTCTTTTTTAGTTTCAGCATCCCACTTTCCTGTTATTTCCATCTGCTCCAGTTCTTTCAATCGTTGGATGGAACGTGAAACAGTTTTGAAATTAGTTAACAATCCACCCAACCATCGTTCAGATACATAAAATTGTCCGCATTTCTGTGCATATTCCTTTACTGCAGCCTGAGCCTGTTTTTTTGTGCCAACAAAAAGTATTCTGCCACCTTTGGCTGCAATTTCTTTCATCGCTGCATATGCAAGCTTAAGACGCTGCATTGTTTTTTGCAAATCGATAATGTGGATACCATTACGCGCAGTAAAAATAAACTGTGCCATTCGGGGATTCCATCTTCTTGTCTGATGACCAAAATGAACCCCTGATTCCAATAGTGCTTTCATTGATATAACTGACAATGAAGTACCTCCTCATATAAGATTCAATGTTAAAAAACACATTTATTTAACTATCAAATAAACATTGCTGTTTATTCAAAAAGATTATAAAAGTGTTCGATAGTTCCTGCTAAAATTATTCATGGCCTGAAGCAACCAATTACCTTGAATTGGTTTACATGTATACATCCCATTTTGTCAGGATGTGTGATAGTTGCAAGTGCAACCGTAACAGATTAAATCCATCTAAATAATACAATACCTGCAATCATGCCTGCAACTGCAGCAATATTCAGACGAATATATACACTGATTAATTCACAATCAAAACCGATAGGCTTTGTTAATGGCGCTGTTATAATAGATAACGATGGTGCTAATTTCACCATGAAAGAACCAACAGCTATCCCCAATATACCACCAAGAATAACAAACCCAATAAAAAAAGCGATATGATCACGTGTAAAAGTCATAACAACCATATAACATATAATAAGAATGTTTTTAGCACACCATCGTTAATACGATTAATTGTCAAGATATTTTTATTTTTTGTTATTCAGACATCAAAAAACTGCAATACGTTAAAAATTGAAGCATACGAGAGTATATATACCGGATGAAGTCATCGTAATAGCAATCGATGGTAGCATTCTTTGAATCTATCTTTTTTAATTTAAAGGAAGTGCCGTTAGCCAGCTTGCTGTTATCTATAGTTTAGCAATACCACCAATCATGTGATGAAAATAGTTTGAAAAGCAAACTTCATACGTGTTGTATTTTTGCAGCAACGAATGATTTCATTGTCAAAATCCTATTAGAGTTACCATTATACTACCCGAACATAACGCAAAAAGCAGATTACGGGTCACACCCTGAATAGCAGGGGTGCATATTTCTATTTTTAAAGGGGGGACCGTTTTATAATGTTTATTATTAACTTACCATACTCACGTTCAATCTCTGCTTTCTTATCGGGGACCGCTTTATAAGGTTTATTATTAACAAATCTTTCTTTTACTATAAAATTAGCAGAAAGTATACTCCTGCTTGGATCAAAATCAGCATATTTTAATTTAGATAAGGATGAGATAGTATGGATTGCATTCTCAGTAGAATATGGTCTATTGAGGTATCCGGGCAATTTTGCAAATAATTCACGGTTGGCTGCCTTATACTTATCAGATACCCACAGTATAAATGGTATATCGCACATATATTTTGAAAAATTCATCCCCTGATGACCAAACATATCCCTGTACTCAAAGACCTCTTCACCATGATCAGAAAAATAGAGAACCCATGAATATTCACACTGTGCTTTAACAAGTTCAATAATTGCTGCAATGATATGATCGTTATATCGTACGCTATTATCATATTCATCTATAATCTTTTTTTGATTATTAGAAAAACCTTTATCATAAGGGATTGGAATGATTTTGTTGTCAAAATAGCTATATTCTTTTGGATATCGTTTACTGTATTCTGTATGGGAACCTCGTAGATGAATAAACACTATTTTGTCTTTATTATTTTCACTACTCAATATTTTCCTCAGTGCATCGATCACTATCCCATCGTTATCGCCTCTTAACTCAAAAGCTGTTTTACATTCACTTGCTATTATACCATGTCCTATGTTGTACCTGTTACCCCTGAAATTCTGGTTGCCTAACCAGACAGTATCATACCCTGTATCAGCGAAGAGATTAACAATTGATCGCTTTTCAAAATAATATTCAGGATGCTCATGATCTGCCAGTGTCAATACCAGCTGCAGTGCATCAATGGTTGTTGTTGCTGGAGAAACCACATCATTAAAAACAAAGAGCTTATCCTTCATTGCTGTGAGTTTGGGATTGGTTTCTCTTGGATATCCATAAAGCTGCATATGATACCGTGATAATGACTCACCTATTATCAATACAAAAGTTTTAGGTTGTTTAATATTCAGTTCTGATATTACCGGATCAGTAAACTTTAACTTTTTTCTTATTGCTTGCCACTGGTCAAACTTCTTCTCCTGCTGAAAATCGTAATATGAGCGATAAAAATCTATAACATGATATCGTTTGGATATAAGTCGCCAGTTATTTTTACATAGCATTACAACAGATAAAACTATCAATAGCAAAAGAACTATTTTTTTTGTCCTGCTTATTTTCAGCTTTGTAGGTTTTATTTTGAACAATAGGAAGAGAGGTAAAATGTAGCTTAAAACTAATGCAACTGCCTTAAAACGCATAAACTGAATGGCAAACTCTATTGATTCGGATGAATTTGTTGTATAAACAACCCTGAAATCACTCCTGTGAAGGATAGAACCTGTAATGGCATAAGCAGACACCACAAGTAAAGAAGGAATTATCACCAGAATAGATAGAACTATAAACAGCCACTTCCTTTCCCAACCCAAAAGGATAATAAGTAAAAACCATGCAAGAGAAAAGAATAATGATACTGCAAAAATTTTTATTGAAATTGAAATTGGAATGTCACTGTCAAAAAAATAGAGGATACAGGCGGAACTCATCATCCATACAATGATTGCCAGAAACTTTATATTTTCCCTGCTGAAAATCTGTTTTAAAAAATCTGAAACATATTCGCTGAACATTAATATCTACTTTTATATTTTTTTAATCTGCGCCATTATTAAAAATGTTTTCAATCAGTCAATCATTAAATAGGTTACATAAATTATCTAAAAAAGAATTTCTCAAAATATAAAATGGATATAGAGACAATTCCATGAAAGATAAAATGCTTTTGTTAGGCAGTTAATTTGATAGCAATATTACTGAAAAGACCGCAACCCTCCAATTCATAAAGCGCAGAATTGGTAATATATGGATGAATCTTATGACTTAATTTTTTTGCAATTTCTATCTTATCAATTATTGGATATGGTTTCCCAATAATTTCTCTACCAGGAATTCTAACAACATCCTTATACAAATTATATAATTCTGATAATATGATTAAAGAATTTTTACTTAATTTTCTCAATATATCTATAAAATTATATTTGTCTAATGTTGATAATTGTTTGTCAGTAATTCCATTTATTAAAATATTTATAAAATATTCCTGTTTATCTTCTAGCTGTAAATCAAGTATGCAATCCATTATCTTATATACAAATATTTTTCCATCCTGTGTCTTAATCCAATCATCATGACAAATTTTTTCAATTTCTTCAATTCTATCCAATAGATTTTTTAAAGCTTCTTTTGTCAGCCTATCATTTTGGTATGACTTATAAAAATCATAGCCTTCAATAAGTAAAGTACTCCAATAATAGGAATTTTTGAAAGCAATGATTTACCCATTCCTTCCAACATTACTTCAAGATCAGTATCTCTATCATCTAAAATATCTTTTGAATTGAAATTGTTATCCATTATAGTTATCACATATCACTATATTAAATTATATAATGCGAACTCATTATTTTATAGCCCTCTGAAATTTTTTTTGCACGATATATTGTTATAAAAAGTTGTATGGAATATACCTTTAAAATTAATTTTTTTAGACTGGAGACATAATACCAGAATTACTATCGCCAAAAAAAATAAAAAAAATTGAAGTAATGCCTTATTAAACATTACCCAACAACTGCACCTGTACCGCCAGTATGATAACCTGTTATTTGTTTTGCAATATTCCTGAATTTGTTACTCACCCAAAAACAAAATTATTTACCATTATCATTCTAAGGGAGTATCACAACTAAAGAATCCCTTCATTCAACAAAGAGCAACAACGAGATTCTTTGCCTTCGGCTCAGAATGACAGTAGCGTTGTATGTTTATCCCCTATGGGTGGTTACAGCATAACCATAAATCATCTTCCCACCACTCAACATAACGATGATTCCATGTTTAATGCTTAATGCACTTATTTAGTTATACCATTGACTCTTCACAAAACATCACGTACACTGAAAACGCATGGTAATTTATCGAAATATAAGTTACGAACTATAGCCTGATAAATGTTGTCAAAAAAGCTTTTGATAAATTAAACAATGCCTTAATTTTATGGGAAACCCCTTTAGCATAAAGAACATCAATTGCTCCCTTTAGTCCTTCATATTGTCTTTGATCAGAAGGCTTCCACCAGAAATTTCTGCGAGCAAATGGTAAAATATCATTTACAATGACCTGCGGCTGTGTCATTTCTGCAAAACCAATATCCCCATGAGTTCTTCCTATCCCGCTTTCTTTAAATCCACCCCATGGAGTCTCAGCCAATCCATGGCTCATCAAATGATCATTTATTGTGATGGCACCTGCTTTTATTTGTCTGCCTATCTTCATTGCTTTAGATCTGTTCTTTGACCATACTGACGCTGTTAATCCAAGATACGAATCATTTGACAACGCTATTGCCTCATCAATTGTATCATACGGCATAACGCCTACTATGGGTCCGAAGGTTTCATCTTTCATTGTCAGCATATCATGGTTAACATCCGTAAGTACCATACATGGCATAAACTGGCCTTTTTTACCATTAACTTTGGATCTGGCATATATTGTTGCACCTTTTTTAACAGCATCGTCAATATGATGTTGTACTACCTCCATCTGCCTCTTTGTTGTCATCGCACCAATATCAGATGAGATATCACTCCCATCACCAACTCGCAATGATTCTACCATGCCCTTTAAGATTGTAAGGAATTTATTATATACTTTTCTATCGACATATATCCTTTCAACTCCCCCGCATGACTGCCCTGCATTTTGCATACCAGCCCATACAGCACCTGCAGCTGCCCTATACAGATCGGCATCATCACAAACAATCATTGGGTCATTGCCACCAAGTTCAAGTACCAGAGGAGTTAATCGTTCAGATGCTTTATTCATAAGGTATTTGCCTACCCTTACCGAACCAGTAAAAAATAATTTATCTATACCAGCCTCAATGAATGCATCACCAGCAATACTACCCGGCATATTGATATAGGTAAATATATGAGGAGGCAACTGAGCTGCTTCAATACACTCTTTTAAAATATGACCTACACATTGTGTTTCTGAAGCTGTCTTTACTATTACTGCATTCCCTGCTAACAATCCCATAATAATTTCAGAATAAGGAATGGAAAATGGATAATTCCATGGGGATATAATACCTACAACACCATAGGGAACACGCACTATTTTACTTCGCTTATTGACAAACAATATAGAACCCATTGGCAACTTTCTATCGTTCAGGAATTTTTGTGCATTTTTACAATAAAACCTTGTAGCAAGCACAGCAGGAACTATCTCAGCAGTCAATGCATCAACTATTGTTTTACCATTATCCTGAGAAATTACTTTAGCAATTTCCTCTGCGTTCTGTTGTAGAAAATCAATACATTTTTTTATATGGTACACCCGTTGCTTAACAGGTAAAGCCTGCCATAAAGGTTGTGCTATACGGGCTTCTTCAACCGCTTTTTTAACATCTTCAACGGTGTTGATGGGGAAATTTGCTAAAACCTCACCGGTGGCAGGATTGATGGCTATTGTTTTTTCCTCTTTCTTTGCAGCAGCTTTTTTCATTTTTTCCTCCAGTTAAAAATAATTTTACCCCTTATCTATTTAGGTATAATAATTGCTATCTTTATTTTTTAATAATATTCAAATGAATCTTATTTTAATCAACACTACTTATTGTCAGTAATTCAATATTTGTCAAGAAATAAAATATTTTATTTGTCTGTCAATAGTCACTTCATTTTTGTTAATTTTTTCTTTAGCATTGTCATTACACAATTGTTGTTTTTATGTACACTATCGGCTTATACACATTTTTAAAATTAAGTTTTTCCATTGTCAATAATACGATGATATATGTTTATAATACTTTTCCATGCAAGGGAATGTCAAAAATCTAATTATTATTAGCCTCCTTGTATTTTTTAGTTATTTGAAGTTTCGAAATGACAATTAATCTATACTTCAATTATTGAACTTACCCTATTACCATTAATGTAATTACAATTTTTATTGACAAAATTAAATTTCCAATATGCTATTTTTATAGTTAAATATAAAGCATGATTGAGTAGAATCTATTTAATGTATATTTTTTCTATACATTTCAATAAATGCTTTATCAAATGTTTCTAAAAGTAAAAAGAGGGGGGGGTATGCCAAAACCAAGTAAAAAGCAAGCAACAAAAAAAAGTGTAAAAAAAGAAGTGCTCCACAAAAATAACACAAACAATGACAATACCAGAAAGTATATTAAAGCAATAAATGCTCTATTAAAAAAGTTAGATGAAGAAAGCCTTGTATTTTTATATGAACAGGCAAAAGTTTTATTACATAATTTGGAAGTATCCAAACTTCAGGATGAATTTGAAGAACTTGATGCTAAAACAATAACTGCAAAACGTTATAACTTTAGCAAAGAAAAATTGGAAGTTATTGAAGCTGATGATTTGCGGCATTTTATTTTTGTTATAAATGGTGCTCGTAATTTCTTTACCCGTGACGAGATGCGAACAATTGTTAAATTATGTCATAGTGCTCCTTCATTAAAAGACGGAATGCGAATGTTATACAACTGGTTTGAGAAAAACAGAAAAGATGTTATTACCGACACTGAGATTGATGGCCCAAATGATAAAGCTTTAGAAACAATATACAATTATATTATAAATCATTATACTGTTTCAAAGTAGAACAAACAATTCTCATTGAAAATAGGATTATTCCTTTCGTCATTACGGGCTTGATCCGGAATCAAAATAATTAACGTTAGATACTGAATCAGAATTCAGTATAGTATTTATTGTTGTTGTTTGGCTTTTCGCAGTATGTCCGGGTGTGGTCCCCAGTAAAATTTACAGCAAACAATATCTTGTTCTTTATAAAAGCAAAATGTGTAGCCACTGTGCCGATAGTTATCGGTATAATCATCATCTCCCATTCCATCAAGGATTGCTAAAAATTCAAACAGTATATTATCCAGACAGTATGCAATAACCTTTGCCAGCGACATCTTCCACACCTTCTTCACATCCATGAAAAATTCGTACTCATCATCAAACAAAACCAGATGAAAGCGCTTCCATGCAGTACCTTTTTTCCTATATGAAAGCTGTTTAAACGATTGAGCGTTTACCTTTTCACACTGAGCAGCAAAGCTAATCATCCCTGATATAAACGTCCGTAGTGACATATCATAGCGCTGTGCATGACTCTGTAATAGTTCTAAGTGCTCAAATGAAATGCATGTTGTTGTTTCTATGCTCATGAAGCCCTCCCAAAGTAATAGTAATACTGTATGTAGCTATAAAAACCACTCTATTTTACAAAAGTAGTTTTTTATGATTGACTAATTATAGAACCATGTGCCAATTTAATCAAGTACATTATACAATTACTTTTACCATTTATGAAACAGCAAAATATTATCCCATTAAATAAGGTTGAAAAAACCGAACGTTATATTGTTGTCCCACGCCTGATTAAAGGAAAAGTGCATAAAGTTGTTAAACCGTTAAAAAAAATAAAAGGGAATTGTCTTTTTACCTGTAATATGCCCCATACTCTTATTGACTTTATTTACAGAAGTGTAAAGAAATTACATCTTCAGGATAACAAATATATTTTTTCACGAGGAAATGTATACATCAATAACAAGGTTGTTCATAATGCTGTATCGACAGTTACTTTAGAATGGGATCTTGGAACATCATTTATTATTCCGCTACGATTACAATTTAACACCTTGGTGACAATTGAGGTCGACAATAAGGATTATAGTGTACGACTTATGGAATTAGCAATACTTATTGCACTGATGGCACAAGCTTACCCTTCACTACCAAGAAGCAACCATGTAAGCAATGCACAACGGGTACTGACACTGGGATGGAAAAGTATTGAATAACTTTTACCGTTCTATTTTTTTTGGTAATCTATACATATATTTCTTCTGGAAAATCCTTTCAGTTACAAACTTGTCTACCTTACGTGCAAACTGAAAAAGACGCCAGATAAAAGCATCGCCTTGATAGTATTTTGCAATTTCATGAAGTGTAAGAGGCTGTATTGATTCATCCATTGTACTGAAGAAATAATTTGCTGCTTTTATACACGCTGGTATTAAATCCTCTCGTTTTTCCTTATATAAATTTGCAATGCAGTCAACTACTACTGATCGTAGATCATAGTAACGATCAAGCACTTCCTGTAAAAATAAAGCACGTATAATTGATCGTAAAAACCACGGAATATTTTTTAAAAATAATTCTGCATTGAGTTGCTCAACACCATTGATACGATATAATGGTGTACTGGTATCGATATAAAACAATGTATCGTTGCTGCCCACATAATTAAGTGCACCATCAGCAGATAGTAACACCCAGTTTGATATCTGCCCATCAATACCAACCTGTATAGAACTATCACGTTTATTAAACAAATACCATCTTTGCAATTCAGATAATACTTTGTTGAAAAGTGCCAGTGCATTGACTTGATCTAACCGTTTAACAAGTACATTGCCAACCATTTGCGGATTAATTTTTTTCTGCCCTGCATATACTGTATACCAGCCATTGTTTTTGAAATATCGGAATTGCTGTTCCGGAACCTGTATGCCGATTTTTTGTATTAAAATTTCTCTATATTCATGATATGCATTTTTCAGCGTCTCAACATCCTGAAAAGAATTTATAGGAGGCATGCGCTTCCACACCCAATCCGGTTCATATAATTGTATTTTTAGAAATGTTTTATCAATTTGCCCACCATGTATGGTCTGCATTACTGTGGAGATTTCACCATAACCCAATATTTTAAGTGCAATATCCTCGCGATAAAGCCGTGTAAAATCGTTAACAAATTGCTTATAGAAAGCAGTGTCTTTTATTAAATTATCTTTGATTTTGTCGTATATTTCAATAATTGACCATAAATTTTCAATATCAAATTGTGAAAAAACAAATGATGCAATATCCTTTGCTTTATCAAATTTTTTGAATATAGGGATATATCGCTCAAGATATGGTAATTGTTCTTTAACCAATGTGTTTATAGAAATGTTTTCTTCACCATAAAAAATGTTATATAAATAGCTACAGGCATTTATATTTGCCACATGTCGCACTAAATATTGATAAAATCGTATTTTGTCAAAGGTAAGTATAGCCTTATTACCTTTTGAGATAATAGTTATTTCATCATGCAATCCAAACAATCCTTTTAATGTATCAATACTACTTTCATGAATATGTGCATCTTTCAGAATAAATCCTTTTGATGTTTTATTCCACAATGAATAAAAGTTATCTGCCATGGTATGCAACTGCCTGTCCACTGTTGCCAGTTGCATAAACCGTATGCGTTTTCGCTTTAGTTCGTAAACTTTATTTAAAAAGACTAAATGTTCTGAAATATCCTTATAGTCATCAACCATAACGACACCTCACTTAGATTGCGATAAAGCTTCAAGTGATTTATCAATGGCAGCCATTACCATATCAGCTTCTTTTTTTGTAATGATCAAAGGTGGTAAAAATTGTATCACCCGCGGATCATTTCCTGAATACACAACATATACACCATTATCATATAAAAGCTTTACCATAAACAGTGCGGTCATCTCATCATGAAATGCAAGTCCTAACATCAATCCCAATCCATGTACTGTAAAAGGAGTTTCAGGATAGTGCGAAGCTAAAGCTGCAAGCTTTTCTTTAAAATAGTTTTCCATTGTCTGCACATGCGCTAAAAGGTTACTATCGCACAAATCTAAAACTGCCATTGCAGCAAAACAACCTATTTCACTGCCGCCAAACGTTGAGATATGAATAAACGGATTTTCTTTAATGAAATATGCATACTGCTCTTTATATACTGTAGCAGTTATTGGATAAATACCACCACTCATTCCTTTACCCATAACAACAATATCTGGCGTAACATCAAAATGCTGGAACCCCCACATAGCGCCTGTACGTCCAAAGCCTGTTTGCACCTCATCAATGATAAATAGTGCATCGTGTCTTTCACACAGCGCCTGTACCTTTTTAAAATAATCCTTATTGGGAACAACAATACCAAGCGTTGCTGGAATTGTTTCAAATATAACGGCTGCTGTTTTGTCATCAATCACTGATTCCAATGCATCAATAGCATTGAATGGAACCTGTTGAAATCCCGGAGGCATTGGTTCAAATGGCTTTTTAAATTTTTCATCACCCGTTGCAAGAGCAAATCCAGTGTGTCCATGATAACCACCAATTGCAGATAATACAGTAGGGCGGCCTGTCACAGCTCGTGCTAATTTTATTGCAGTATCAATTGCCTCACCACCCGAAACACCATAAATAACCTGATTCAATCCTTGTGGTAACGTAGCAGATAGTTTGTTAGCCAGTAAAGCTTTTGGCTTGCTTATTAAATGATGGTTGCCAATGTCGTAACGCTGCATCGCTTTTTTTACAGCATCCATTATTATTTTATTTCTGTGTCCTAAATTAAAAACACCACCATTGCAATGGCAGTTAATAAACCGTTTCCCGGAGATATCATATAAATAAACGCCTCGCCTCTTATGGGGCACCAGCGCAATATCATATTTTTTATACATCTCCACTTTGCCGGGAGAGACATGCTGTGCATACAAATCCATAATTTTTTCTTTATCCATAAAAACCCCCATGTTTTATATTACAATACTTTTATAAATATGTCAAAATCTTTTTTTTCATGTGCGATAGTCACTGTAAATTGAATCATCATATAATATAAAAATGATAATCATTATATCATACTCGTTTTTTATATTGTGAAGAGGTAGTCTATTATAAAAGAGTTACCAGTGGCTGCGATACAAATAACCATAGTTTAATAGTTTCAATAGTAGTGACTGCTGCCATTGTAACATGGTTACAAAAGCGCTTTTAGCAGGGCAAGTTTTAAATCACTTAATGTGAATGGTTTTACCAGATACCATGAAAATCCATACCGCTCATATTCAGCT
Source organism: Spirochaetia bacterium UBA2205 (assembly GCA_002328585.1). GTDB lineage: Bacteria > Spirochaetota > UBA4802 > UBA4802 > UB4802 > UBA4802. The sequence continues at coordinate 12,995 of DCUV01000065.1, read as the reverse complement.
ATTGCATTATTATCAGCATAACCGCTCATGACGATACCTTTTAAAAGTGGCTGTATTGTTTTCATTTTGGTAAATGCTTCAACTCCACTCATACCCCCTGGTATCGTTACATCTACCAGTACACAATCAAACAGATGTTTTTTGTTTTTCCCTTCAACCAGTTTAGCTATTGCTTCATTACCGCTATAAGCCCAATCATAGCTATATCCTAATATATCCAGCATCCCTGTTGTTACTTCTATTATATCCTGACGGTCATCTATTACCAATACCACAGCATTGGGTGATGCAACTTCATGGGCCATTGCTGTATCATAAACCTGTCCTTGTTTTACTTTTGGTAAATAAACGCTAAATGTTGTCCCTTCGTGCGAAGATGATACAGTCATAGTTCCACCATGCTGTTTAACTATGGAAAGCGATGTAGTTAAACCAAGCCCTGAACCCTTTTCTTTTGTTGTAAAATACGGATCAAAAATTTTATTTACATGTGCCGGAGGGATGCCATTTCCTGTGTCAATAAACTGTATTTTTACATAATTACCAGCAGGCAGTTGTATAGTATTAGCATTATCCATACCTTCCTCTAACACCTTGATGGTCAACACCCCCCTGTTGCCCATAGCTTGTACTGCATTTAATGTTAAATTTCTGAATACATGCGATAGTTGATTTTCATCAAAATCAAATTCATAATCATAACTATCGATACTATAATTAATCTTTATGCCTGTACCACTTGCCATAAAGTCTACTGTGTCGTTAAGCAATTGAACAATATTACCGGACTGTTTTATTGGTTTTCCACCTTTGGCATAGGTCAACAACTGTGCCGTAAGAGACTGTGCCGATTTCACTGACTTTTTAATCCCATCAGTTATACGAGTGCTATCACTTACATTGCCTGTATTTTTTAACACAGCTCCAAGCAACTCTGTGTTACCCATAATTGCCATGAGTATATTATTAAAATCATGAGCTATGCCAGCAGCCAGTATTCCCAATGATTCAAATTGTTGCAGTTTTATAAGTTCATTCTGCATTGCAAGCATGGTGCTTATATCACGCATTATAGTTACAACTCCCGTGACAGTATCTTCAATGGTGATAGGTGAAGAAACTACAGAAACATCAATTGATCTATCATCATATCTACATATACAATGGTAAAATGTAGTTACGTTCCCCGATTGCATACATGCATCTATAGGGTTAACGGTGTGTTGAGCATTTGGTTCAATGAAAGTAATGGAAGAATATAAGCACCCTCCTGATACAACTGCTTTTCCAAATACTGTTTCTGCCTGTTTATTTGCCAGTATCACATTTCCTTCATTATCAGTGATGATAAATATATCACCAATAGATTGTATGGTAATAAACAAACGTTCTTTTTCCAGCAACAACTGTTCCTGAGTTTTTTTATGCAATTGTAATTCATTTTCAAGTTGCCGTGTTTTTATCGCAACCTGTTTTCTTAGCGAAGTATTCCACCCAATTATAACCAGTATAATAATTGACACTCCTAAAAGTATGGATGCTATGATATACCAGAATTGAATTTCATAATAAACAGGTCTTGGTGCTAGTGAAATCCACTTTCTGTAAATCTCATCTCGTTTTGTTTTTGGTAAAGAATTGAGCGCTTTAGCAATGACTGAATATAATACTGGATTATCACTACGAACACCAATGCACAGGTTCCAGTCATAGCCAACGGTTCCCGCCACACGTAAATTTGTTATACTGTAAGTGTCAATTAAATATGAGACAGTTGAAAGAGAGATTACCATCGCATCATATTCACCAAAAGCCAATTTCATCAATCCTTCAGTTTCATTTGTTACAAAATCAAATTTAAATGTAATAGAAGGATATCTTTTCATAATATCATCTACCACCGCATATCCCTTTACCACAGCAACATGTAATCCCCTTAAATCCTGAACTGTGAAATTTCTATTTTCAGATTTTCGTACAACAATAACATTGGGAATTTTTACATAAGGTTTTGTAAAATGCAAATATGAATGTCGTTCCGGCACATCCTGAATGGATAATACAATGTCCACTTTTTTTTCTTTAGCAGCCTGTAATACATGTGCCCATGATGATATATTGGCAACTGTAAAGGTTATTCCTAATTTTTTAGCAATTTCATGTAAATAGTCATGAGTCAATCCAGTAAAGTGACCATCACTACCAGTAAAGTCAATAGGGGGATAATCAGGGCATGGCGCAGCTATAATAGGTTTTTTTAGTGCTTTTAAATAATGAACCTCTTCCGTTGTTAAGGATAAGGTGTTATGCTGACCGTTGCTGCATACAAGAGTAAATAAAAATGTTGCGAATATAAGAGCTGAAAATGATAATATTTTTTTGCTCATCACAACTCCAGAACACCATTACTTTTCATTATTTTGTTGTAATAGTAATGGCAATTGTATGAAAAAACAAGTATAAAATTAAAATGGTTTTTATATTGTTAGTGTCATTGATAGTACAGAAAGATTGTTTGAATTTCTATTACAGTATTTTACATGCTGTATATTTTTTTATTACTTTAATATGTATGCATATTACTCTATAATTTACTTAAGCGATAGCAACTATCAATAAAAGGTATCTTTAAATGAATAGATGGAGCGACTGGTTTGAACAGGGGAAAAGAGATTCTGAATATTTTAGCTGGCAGAATTACAATACCTGACAATATTACCTCCAGCGCAAAACTTCTGGATATTTATTATATTCCAACACGATATCCCAATGGATTTGCATCCGGTAAACCGGCTGATTATTTTACAAAAAAACAGGCTATGGAGGCACATGATGTGGCAGATAGTATCATCAGGTTCTGTGAAAGCATTCTGGGTAAACAATAAAGACGTTATTAATACATTAAAAATTGTTGCTGTACAGGCAAAACAAAAGTTCCCCGAAATTATTGAAATCTGGCTATTTGGTTCATTTGCTAAGGGCGAAGCCACAGGTATAAGTGATATTGATATATTCATAGTAGCGCAAACCAGAATAGATAATCCATTGGAAAGGATTAAGCCATACTATAACTACTTTTCAGATTGTTTAAAAATTGCTGTTGATATTATAGTAGCAAAACCCGACGAGAAGAAGTATCATGAAGAAATGCTTAACGATGCCATCCTTCTTGCATAAATGATTATTTCATAACTATATTTTGGATGTTCACCTGTTATCACTAAATCAATATTGCTATAATGTTTTTTCAATAAAGGGAACATGATTGATTAGGTTTTCATAAAATAACAGGACATCACCAAACTGAATATTGAATACTTGTGAGCTTATAATAACAGCAAAATTCATCCCTCCAGGATTGATACAATTAATCTGTCATTTTTTATTATCTTCAATTTGCCAGAAAGATCATGGTTATTTAGATCAATTAAAAAGCAATTATTTAGAAATATGTGAATCGTTTTTTACATACTATTTAAATTTGATTAAATTAACAATTGCAATTATTTTTCAGATAAAAAGTGGTTGTTTTAAAGGTACAATATTAATCAAAAGTACCAACTCCCCATAAGTGACACATTCTTGTGCTATTTCACATGGTACTTGCTTTTTACGAAATGCATAAATGTTTCTTTTAAACTATGATATCAATTAACAGTAACTATCGCCCAATTGTTTTTTAAAAAATTATTTTGCTTGACTTATTATAAGCCTTACGTGTATACTCTATCAACAAAACATACGGTATGGTGGTGATCACATGAATGACATTATTACCGAAGTTAGGGTATTTCCCAAGGATAATTTAGGGAAAACTCTGGGGTTTGCCAATATCACTTTGTTAGACAAATTTGTAGTAAAAAATCTGCGTATAGTTAAAGGTGACAAGGGAATTTTTATAGGGATGCCGTCTAACAAGCGAAAAAATGGTGAGTATATTGACCTGTTCTTTCCCATTACCCAGGAAGCAAGGGACCTCATCACATCTGCAATAATTGACAAGTACAATGAGTTGATGAATACCAGCTATCCTGTAGAGAACAAAGTTAAACAGTAATTGCTATAAAGCCCGCTTCGGAATCATTGCAAAAAGTCTTTACATCTCTTTATAGATGATGTGATGGTTTTTAGTTAATAAACTTGCGTTTTATCTTTTTAAACCAGTAGTTTTATCCATTTAAAAATTTGAAGCGACAGATTTTGATATGGTAAGAGATGATAAAGTTACCGTGACCCGGCTTACACTCTTCATTTAATCCTGCCGCAACCGATTGAATACCTGTCGAACAAAATTGGTCATACGTGTTAACACTAATGTACTGATAATTATATCAAACAGCACTGGTATGTTCAACCCTGTTTTCCTGAAAACATGTAATACATCAACTTTATAACACAGGAAAAATGCAGATAATAAAATTATTACATCCCTGCTTGCTTCAATAGCGCGTGTCATTTTCATATCCCGAAATGTTGACATCGAAAATATTGCCATAACGGCAGCTTCCAGTATTATTGCCATTACAAAAAGATTGATAATATTTTGAATTAGCACATCGCCATTCATGTATCAAAACCTCCTGTTAATTATTTTTGTACTCCATCCATGATAATTACTTTGTTTTGTATAATATAAAATTATTAATGTCAATAATAATTTTTTTACTTACCATCCTCACATCACCATGTATTATCTCGTTTGTTATAAAAATTCTATCATCTTTGATTTTATGTGTTGTATTACATTTAAATGTTACCATAGTTTGAGTAGCAATAATGCTTATAGTTACACTACTACCTTTCATATGCATATGTTTGTGTTGCTGGATTGACTATATCATTACGTAATGTTAAGGTTTGTTAGTATTTCCGGCGGTGGTCCCCAGTAAAATTGGCAGCATTGTATCCCTTCTTCTAAAAAAAACCTGAACGTATAGCCTCCACATCGATAGTTATCGGTATTATCTTCTTTTTCTAAGGCTTCAAGAAATTCATAAAAATAGTTGTCGATACAGTAGGCTATAAGCTTTGCAAACGACATCTTGTAAACCTTCTTGAGATCAAGAATAAACTCATATTCATGCTCTAACAGCATTATATGAAGCCTTTTCCACTGGATGTACCGTTTCCTGTATGATAACCGTGTATATGCCTTTACCGCAATAGTTTTATGTAAAACCGTGTAGTTTATCAAAGCAACAATACATGAATGGAGCGATAGTTTGTTTTTATCAGCATGGTGTTTTAATAGTTGTAAGTGTTCATACGAAATACAGGTAGTTGTTTCAAGGTTCATAATAGCCTCCCAAAGCATTGTTTTTTTAATGATATTTGTAAAAATAATTTTTTATGCAAGCATTATTTAATCATAAGTATACAATTATGTCTTTTTTTTATTATATATTTTTAATGAAATCGCTATTATTATGTTGTTATACAGGATACATGTCTTTTATAGTATCGACAGAGTAACTTCATAAAAAATCACATAAAAAAATCTTGACGTATTTACGTTACCACTAATGCTTCTATATAATAAAGGAATATACAGCGATGGTATATTCATGCTGCCATAATAAAATAAATGTTTATATAATGAATGCCGATAAATCAGTAAAAGGAGTTTAATACATGATTAAAGTAATTTTTAGAATGGTAGGTACGGTAGCTCTAATAACTTTAATCTCATGTGGTGCAGAAGAATCTTCCGATTCATCAAGTGCTGAGTTTAAAATACAACCAGGTGATGTTCAAAAATTCAGTCCAACCATTGAAGGAAGAAATACAAGTTTTAATGTTGATTTCAATTCTACTAACTATAACCCCACAACTTCTGACGATTTCGCAATAATAATATCGAATGTCAACAGTACGGGTAATGTTGGAATAACGTTTGGAACTGATCCAAAGACAAACAGAAGTTTTAAGGTTTATATATATTACTCGGGTGATATGACATCAGGTAATAAAAGTGGCACAGCCACTGTAATAGAAAATGGAGTAAAATATAGTGGCACTTTTTCAAATGTCAATTTCACTTATTCAGGTCCAGATGCTAATAATTGTTATACTCTAAGTATTGGCGATATAACAATTGAATCAAAAACATTGCATATCAATTCATTAGTAGCATATCTTATTCAATAGTACAGCATGATAACCATAGAAAATAACACCATCACCATTCACTGTGAAAAAGTCAGTCATGATGATAAATTAGAGGTTGAATATGCTGTAGAACGATTATTGCACAGTGGAGCTACAGTCATCAATCTTGACCTGTCTAAAACAATTTATCTGCCTTCAACATTGATGGGCTTTTTAATGTGGAAAAAACAGGAACTCCAAAAACAGGGGAAGGATATAAAGATTATTGCAATAAGCCCAAGTTTACGAAAAGTTTTTGAAGACATGCGTCTGATTGACTTCTTTGATATCCAAAAATAATTGGGCTCACATTCATCAATAAATAGTATTTATATAATATATCATCTGCTCTATATTCATTATTTTTTTTGCAGCACCACGTTTTATTGCCTCACGCGGCATACCAAACACCACCGATGATGCCTCATCCTGCGCTATTGTCATACCACCTGCTTCCATAATCTCTTCCAGCCCTTCAGCACCATCTGCACCCATCCCTGTACACAAAATCCCCACACTTTTACTAACCGTCTGCGCTACTGATCTAAATAACACATCCACTGATGGTTTATGCCTGTTTACCGGTGGCCCATCATTAATTTCTACACAATAGCCTTCACTGTCAGCACGTACAAGCATATGCCGGTTTCCTGGAGCTACAAGTGCAGTACCTCTGTATAACCTATCGCCATCTGCAGCTTCTTTAACGTACAGCTTTGAATTATTATTTACCCTGTTGGCAAACGCTTCGGTAAATTTTTCGGGCATATGCTGTACGATAGCTATAGCCGGCACATTCTCATGCAGATGTGATAAAATATGAGCTATTACCTCAGTCCCACCTGTAGAAGCGCCCAGTGCTATGATGATGTCGCTATGAGTGGTGCGTATTTTTGGTGCAACTTTTGGTAAAATAATATCAGCGCTAAATTTTTCTTCAACTTCAATTGTTTCAATTGCCCTTTCCCTGCTTCTGGCTGTAAACCTGTCAGATTTTATCCCGGAGGCTGTTATAACTTTATCACGTAACTCCTGAGCAAATTGTTCTAATCCAATAGTACTATCAAAAGTTGGTTTTAAAATAAAATCAACAGCACCATATTCTAATGCTCTGATGGTTTGCACTGCACCTTTATCAGTAAATGCACTTACCATAATCACAGGCATTGGATTAGCTATCATGAGCTTTCGCAAAAAGGTAAGACCATCCATCCTTGGCATCTCAATGTCAAGGGTAAGGACATCAGGATTAAGCTGTTTAATTTTGTTAACAGCGATGTAAGGATCCAATGCAGTTCCAACTACTTCAATTTTTGGCGACTGGTTAAGAATATCAGTCAATGTTTTTCGCATTACCGCAGAATCATCAACTATTAAAACTTTTATTTTTTTCAAAAGAAGATCACTCCATCATAAAGCGTTTATCGTTTTTCTCTATTTTTTTCAGGTGTTTACAATATACTTTACCGCTACTGACATCAAAGAGCAGTTTACGCGCCACATTACCACCAACATCTTCACTTATAATAGGTATATCGGCAATTTCCAATAAAATCTTAGCAATGCGAACATTCATATTCGAAATGCCATAACTGGTAGTCTGATAATTCAATACCTTCCCGCCTCCAAATACCTTGGCAACAATGTTCTTTGTGCTGCCATGTTTACCCATTTTTTTAATCAACGTTTCAATAGAATGCGTACCATACTTCAATAATTCTTCCTGCTCAGTTTTCTTTAACAATCCTTTACGTTTTGAAGTATATACTACAATTTTACCCGGTAAAACAAAATGATTCATCCCGGCAACCTTATTGACAGTATCATACAGACATACCGCCACACACGAGCCTAATAACGTGCCAATATATTCATTTTTCGTGCTAACATAGCAATCACCAGGATAGATGACTTTGAGTGGTTTTTTAAATCGGTGCATATTGCGTACATGCATGAGCTATCCTCTGAACAAAAAAATACAATTGAACAATCTATCGTTTTTGATATACCGAATGTGCAACATAATGGAAGGGAAGATTAATATTAACAATTGATTCAGCGTATCCCAGGAAAAGATAGCCACCTTTTGGCAAATAATCATAAAATTTTTTTAAAACTTTTGATTGTACTTCCTTATCAAAATAAATCATGACGTTACGACAAAAGATTATATCAAAATATCCACGCAGGCGATAGTTATCGTCAAGCAGGTTAATGTGCTGAAATGAAATGTTTTTTTTTAAAAAGTCTTTCACCTTTGCATAGCCAGCATATTGTTCTTTGCCTTTTAAAAAATATTTTTTTAGCATATTGATATCAATTGTTTGTACAGCGTCAATAGGGTATACACCCATTCTGGCAATCTCAAGAACTTTACTATCAATATCGGTAGCAAGTATTTTGAAATTTTTATTAAATTTACTTTCCAATAACACGATGGCAATACTATATGCCTCTTCGCCTGTAGAACATCCAGCACTCCATACAGCAATATTTTTGTGCGATAGTTCCTGTTCAACAATCTTTTGTAATATTGAAAAGTGTTCACTCTCCCTGAAAAACTCTGTTTTGTTTGTTGTAATACAATTAATAAGATTTTCTATTTCTTCATCATAGTTTTCACGCAGGTAATTGCAGTATTCATCATAACTGCTAATTCCCATCTCACGCATCCTTCTCAAAAGGCGGGATTGTACCAGCGCTTTCTTCATGTCCGAAAGCTTTATGCCTGCTTCATCATAGATGATGTTTCGCAAGTAATCAAAGTCACGCTGATTTAATTGTTGATAGCTTATTATATTGTTCATATGTTATTCAAATATAATAACATTACCATATTGCACTTTATCCGACAAAACCTTATCAATAAATTCTTTTTCCATATTAATAAATTCTGATAATGCATCATTCTGTTTTACCAGATATTTATGCACCTTCCCTGTTTTGCAAAAATAATATAATTTCCTTCTATAGTTACCACCTACATCAATTGCTTCAAGCAACATATTTTCATTTTTACAATAGTCTTTAATAAAATCAGTTGTATACTCAAGATTAAACGTTTTACCAATGCCGCCAAAAACTTTAACCACAAAGGTTTTTCTATCAGCGCCTAATTTTACCATTTCTCCTATAATGTGTTCCATAAAATTAATATTATATTGAAATATCTCATTTTTTTTCATCTGCGAATTAGATAAAACAGGCAATAAGCAATGACCCATTGCACCAATTTTTTTTAAGGGATCATATAAACAAACAACAAAACAACTCCCAACAATAGTNNACTTCTTTGTTTATAGTTGCATCAGTAGTTCGGATCATAATGTTTACAATATATCATTTTGATATACATTGATATCAAATATTTTTAATATATGCTATCTCATCTGCGGTTAATAGCCTGTCAACATCCAGAATAATAACTAAATTATTATCAATCTGCCCAATACCCTTTATATAATCAGTTGCTATCTGTGAAGTAAAGTGAATGGTATCCTGAATCTTCTGGATAGGTATAGTAACAACATCCTGCACCGAATCAACAATCATGCCTATCAGTTTCCCCTTAACTTCAGTGATAATAATTACTGTAAAGGCATTATATGCAATTTCATCCATTCCAATTTTTTTACGCATATCAATGACAGGAACCACTGAACCCCGTAAATTAATAACTCCTTTCATATAGGGCAACGTATTGGGTACATAGGTAATACGAGTCATACCAATAATTTCCTGTACCTTTAACACTTCAATACCATACGTTTCATTTCCTATAATGAACGTAACAAACTGTTCTGTTGATGTAGTATCTAATTTATTTTCAACCGCAGTATTTTCAATATTCATAAAATTGCCTCCTTAGCGTAAAAATTTATGGACTACAGATTGTAATTGCTCAGCTTTAAATGGCTTTATCATCCACCCTGAGGCACCAGCCTTCTTCCCTTCCTGTATTTTCTCTTCTTCTGCTTCAGTGGTAAGAACAATAACAGGAGCAAATTTGTCATTTTCCCGGAACTTTTTAATAAAACTAATTCCATCCATCTGTGGCATGTTTATATCAACAATACACATTGCAACTTCATCGCCATTTGCCGATAGCTGTTGTATTTTATTCAACGCATCAATACCATTTTCAGCATGCATCAGCCCAAACCCAATATCTTTTAGAGTAAATTCAACGCTTGTTCTGATGGTAGGTGAATCATCAATAATAATTATATACTTCATACTATACCCTCATGTAATATATTCATTATGTAAAATGTAATCAAATTAATTACCGAATGACACCACACAATTTTAATTGCTTTTTGATAGTATCATTGACTCCTTTAAATTTAATCGTTTTTCCTTCAGCCCTTGCAGTTTTCAAAAGCGATAATATTATCTGTACTACCGATAAATCTAAACGCTTTGCTTTAGAAAAATCAAGGACAATATCCTTTTCTGTCATCAAGACAGTTTTTACTTCATCCAGAAACTGTTTTATGTGCTTTATGGTAACAAATTCATCTATTTCAATGATATACATCGTTATTACCTCCTGCAAACACATACTTTATACTTTACTTAAAGACAATCACAGTATCTTCTGATTGTAAAGTTGAATACTCCTTTAACAGAGAAATCAGCATTAAACCTTTATAATCGTTACCATAATTTGCATTGATACTTTTTATAATTTTGTCAATACTGGATAACTCAGGTGTTTCTTTTAAAATGCCCATATCTTCCATGCTATCACACAAAAATTTCAACCTTTTTCCAATTTCATGAAATGCCATAATTTGCTCTGACTTTTCATCAAGGACCTGTTGCAATGAATGTATATTCCTCTCAATCTGTTGCGATATATCAACATAATATTTCTTTGATTCGTACAGTTCCAGAGATACTTTTTTTAAATTATTCACACAGTTTTTTAAAATTTCATCCTGTATTGACATCGCCTGCTGATATAACTGATACGTTGATTCCATAGTACTTATTACATCTTTATATAAATTTTCAGATTCTTCAACAATCATTTTAATCTTTTTTGGCATAATGCTGATATCAGAAAGTGAACTGGCAATAGTTTTTTGTAACTCTCTATGACGTGCTAATTCAATACGCGTTAACATATTGACAATATCAAATTTTCTTACTACATCCTGTATTCTTCTGAAAAATTCATGAAACTTTTCCAGTTGTATCAGCACATCCTTTGAGATATCAAGAAGATACTTTTTCCTCATTAATATATCATCAATATATTTGATTGTCTCATTTTGCAAATATTCCAATGAGTTATAAACTTTTTCAATTGCAAATTCCTCTCCGTCATAAACATTCATTGCATTTTTGTTATAATCATTATTTATTTGTACAATGCTTTCTTTTGTAAAATTGATTCCTCTCACAGTACTATCAAGCAAATGAACAAAATCATTGTGAAGTGATAATAACTTTCTGTAAACCCCCCACAATAAAATATCCTGTTCTTTTTCATCTGTATTAATTAATTCTTCAAGCGCTTCAATAGCAAAGAGTATTTTTTCAATATCCTGGCGAACAATATCTTCAATTTGAAATTCCATTAAGATTTTCTGAATCACTGCTTTTATCTGATCAGCAAAGTTCTTAATAGAATTTACATTGAGTGACAGATTTTTTTGATGTCGAATAATATCATTTATAGTATTATTTAATCTAACCTGTAACTGAGTCAGATAGTTCTCTACAATAACATCAACAGTCATGCATGTTTCACTGAATTTTGTGCGCAATGAATGAAGTTGTTCAATAATTTTCTGAAATTCACTGGAAACAGCATTGACCATATCAGCTAAATGTGACATCTCAACAGCTATTGTAGTTAATGTTGTACCTTCTTCCCCGGCTTTAATTGCTATGATCATTGTATTCTTAGCATATAAATCTATAGCCTCAACAGCATCTAAAATCATTTCAACACTATTGCTTAAAGTAAGTGTTTTATTAATAGCCTCTTCAACTTCCTTATTGGTTTCCTTATCAGCTATCATATATTTAACAATAGTTTCAATGTAACCATTAATCTCATCCTTAGTACTAAAAATAACATCATGCAAAAATGTATCAGCAATAGCTTCATCCGTTGTATAAAAATAGATGATATATGGCCGTATCATTGTAAAAAAATCATCTATTCGTTTATTGATAGTTGTAAACTGCTGAATTATCTCAGAAAATAATGAGCCAACATTACTTTTAAGATTTTTAAGATATTCATACTGGCTTTTAAAAGATTGTTCTTTTACAGGATAGTTCATTATAGATTCCTTATTGTACTCAATGGCATATTACCTGTTAATAAATCCATGAACATCTATTATCAAGGCTATAGTTCCATCTCCTAATATCGCAGCACCAGAAATAGCCCTGGAAGTTGTAATCTGATTATCAAGGCTTTTGATGACAATCTGCTGCTGACCAATCAACTCATCAACTACAAGCCCAATTGATTTGCCCTGCGACTCAACAACAACAACCAATCCATCCCATGGATTTTGTATTGTTTGCGGAAGATTAAATTCCTGATGTAAATATAAAAGAGGTATATATTCTCCACGGATGTGAACAACTTCACCCTGACTTTCTATTGTTTTAATATCATCTTTAACAGGTTTAATACTTTCAATTATTGAAAGTATTGGAATAATAAACGTTTCATAAGCAACTCTTATCAACATGCCATCAATAATAGCTAATGTTAATGGTAATTTAATAATAAATGTTGTACCTTTTTCAGGTTCACTTAGAATATCAACCGTGCCACGTAATGCCTCAATATTAGTCTTCACAACATCAAGCCCTAC
>DCUV01000031.1 GCA_002328585.1 Spirochaetia bacterium UBA2205 | reverse complement strand
AAACCTGGGTAGAGGATAAGGCAACCAGTGATGGCTATACAACACCGTATAAGTTCACCGGCAAAGAGCTGGATGCGGAAACAGGGCTGTATTACTTTGGAGCACGGTACTACGATGCACGGGTAAGCAGATGGATATCGACTGATAAATATTTAGAACGCTACTTACCCAACAATGGCAATGTTGATATAACCAAACTACCGGGGAATGGCGGTATATATAATTTGATAAATATAGATTTGTATAACTATGGCAAAAATAATCCATTACGTTATATTGATCCAGATGGGAACTCGACATGGGATAAAATATGTGAAACTATAAGAAGCATATTTATAACGAGTACGGTAACACAGCAGGAAGAGAATGATGCATTACATGGACGAGGTAGTTATCAATCACCGATAAGAGGATTTAATCCATCACAAGGCAATGGTGTAACATCAGAATTTGGAAGAAGAATAAGACCAGGAACAAATAATAGTGAACCACATAAAGGGGTAGACATAGCAGCATCAGAAGGAACCCCCATTTATGCAGCACATTCAGGGATCATAAATTATGCGATAGATGTAAAAACTGATAAAAACGGAAATATTATTGGAGGATACGGAAATTACGCTGTACTAGAAGGAGCACATGGGATACAGACATTATATGCCCATATGACAGATGAAAGTTTAGCATTATTGGAAAATGGGACCCATGTTGAACAAGGACAATTAATAGGGTATGTAGGGAGTACAGGATTTAGCACAGGACCACACTTACATTTTGAAGTACGTCATCAATATAATGGGCATAACCCGTTCCCTGATATACCAAGTTATCCAGAAAATCCACGGATGAATCAGATGATATATTACAATCCGCGACGATTTTTAGAATATATGATGAATAAGTAATGGAGGTACAAAGTATGAGTAAAAAGTTTAGAATTATTATCGTGTTAACACTATGGTGCATACTATATTGTAATGGGTGTAAGAAAGACAATAATGAAAATAAAGTTAATCATGAAATACCTAAAGAGATAACAGTATTTGTAACCAATGTATTGCAGGCGATAAAGAATGAAGATATGGAATATATCATTGATGTATTGTATGACGGTGAAGTGGAATATGATTATTATAAATTTAAGCCAAAAGAAGAGGTAGTAAAAGATTTACGGAATAAGGAAAAAATATATTATGAGTTGTTTGATACAGAAGGGATCTTCGAGTATATGTCAAAATATGAGCATAGGGGAAAGGACAATAAACCAAGTCCAGTTTCGCAATTAAAGATGTTATATCCCGAGATACATTCTGTCAAGGAAAAAATAGAAAACAGGAAGAATATACGAATAGAAAGAGTTGAGGTGTTGGATAAGGAAAAAAATGTAATACGATGCCATTTAATAGATGATTACGAAATTGAGATGAAGAAGGAAAGTCCATTAAGTGAAAATATATTTTTAAAAAAAGTTGATATAATAATTATTAATGGAAAAATATATTTATACAGTTTATGTTTTGATGTTGGTCCTGTAGTAATGTAATTATCATAATAACAAAATGTAATATCCAAATATGTAAAGTATCCCCATATGTCAACATAGTTGTCGTGTAGATTAAATATCAAGGAGACAGATATTAAATACAGTAAAAGGCTTAAATAAAGTGTGATTAGAAAGGTACTACCCCCATAAAATTAAAGTGTACTGGCTGTTGCAAAAGAGATGGGAATTGCTGAGCAGACAATTTATAACTGGGAAAATCAGGCATTCAATGGTACTTTGAATCTTGAAGAGGATAGAGCAATTAACAGTAACTACAGCACGCCGTATAAGTTTACCGGCAAAGAGCTGGATGCGGAAACAGGCTTGTATTACTTTGGAGCACGGTACTACGATGCAAAGATATCACGGTGGATAAGTGCCGACCCAGCACTACAGGAAGGAAAATATTTTCCAAAACCCAACGATTACGATACCGAGCATGATTTTTACTGGTATTTACAGCAGGATGGCAGTAAAAAATTAGCAGGATTGGGTGGAGTATTTAATGCAGTGAACATGGATGCGTATCACTATGCAGGGAATAATCCGGTGAAGTTGGTTGATCCGGATGGTGAAGTGTTAGACATTGGAATTGATATAGCATTTATAGGTTATGACATATATTCATTATCTAACAATGAAGGATATAAAGATTGGATTAATTGGGCTGCATTAGGTGGAGATATAGTAGGAGTTGTAACACCATTTGTAACTGGAGTTGGTGCTGGAATAAGAACAGCAAAAGCTGTGGATAAGGCAGTTGATACTACAAAGGCTGCTGCCAAGGCATCTGATGTTGCAAAACCAGCTAATAAAACAGTTATAGGAAAATTAAGAGATTTAAAAAGTTTAAGACATGGGGAAAATACATTATTAAAGCACTTGCCTGATAAAGGATCACCAAAATTAAATTGGAAACAGAATGCTAATGTTTTGAAGCAAGAAATGAAAAAAGGGCTACCGATAAGAGATGCAACAGTAGATACTAAAACTGGTGAGTTATTAGAAAATACAGGGTTTTTAAAAGCAGAAAGAGAATTGTTGAAAAATTATGGTTGGAAATATGATCCAAAAACTAATTTATGGTTACCACCTAATCCTAAGAAATGAGGGAAATATGATAATAAAATTTTTTCCAGGGAGTAATAGGCATAAATTGAAATTTGAATATGAAGTTCATAAAGCATTTGGATTTCTTATTGAAGAATACAAGTGCAAATGTGTTAGTTCGGATGTAACGATAGTAAGATATGAATCTGATAAAATAAAAATAAATATTTATCATGGGAAAGGTTCATACGAATTAGGTTTTCAGATTGCCTTGAAAAATAGAAAGTCTGAAGGTGAAGAATTATTTTTTAGCTTAAAAGAAATTATTGATTATTATGAAGGGTATGATTTTAAACCTTTCCAAACAAGTACTGAAGAGGGTGTTCAAAAGTTTGTTCCAATAATGGCTGAATTAGTAAAAAAATATGCCTTAGAAGGAATAAAAGGTGATGAAAATTTTTTTATTAATCTATCAAAAAATAGGACAAAATGGTTTACAAAATATATGATAGATATGGTTAGGCCTGAAGCTGAAAAAGCGTGGAAAGATAAGGACTATAATAGATATATTGAATTAATGGGAGAATATGAAAATCAGCTTTTACCCTCAGAAAAGAAAAAAATAGAGTTTATAAGGAAAAGAATAAGGTAGGATAAATAGACATGATAGGAACTGTCTATGAAGAAATATTATCATATCATAATTAATTTCACAGAGGATAACCTGCGTTAGGGATGCGGAGGGTGCGAAGCAGCCACGGGTGTTGTGGTGATGCAGGCATATTATGCCTAATTGTAGGGGCGCATCGCGATGCGCCCAAATAGTAGGGGTATATAATTATAATACCTACCATATTTAGCGCCCGTGGCCGCAGCCCGAAGCAGCCCGCCCTGACGCACGACAACAAGTACAATAATGATTGAGCAATGGTTGACGTTGTCAATTGATGAATAACGGATGTATGGTGTTGTAGGGGAATAGCATGATATGACAACAGTTGAGTATGGAACAGTCAATTAATTTCCACTATGTGCCGTGCGGAGGGGAACGCCCAACAACAGGAGGAAGTTATAAAGTCAAAAGTAGTGGTGCAGGATGCCGCAGGCAAACCTTACCGCTACCGCATAGGCACCTACAACGGGAAGGGGCAGTTGGTGAAGCTTCGCATAAAGAATAGCAGCGGTGATTTTGCCATCACCG
>DCUV01000001.1:3825-22986 GCA_002328585.1 Spirochaetia bacterium UBA2205 | reverse complement strand
GATAGTGCTTATCTTCAAAAATATTTTAATGAGATAGTTACTATGGATATACAGGAAGTCCCTTTTGAAAAAACAAGAGCCTATGCCATTGTTGCTAAAAGTATTGATAGCATGCATTATACCATAGATGTTGCAAATAATGACACCCTGCCACAGATGGATGTAATTCTTTCAGCTTCACGAAAAAATTATAGTCAAAACCAGAGTGATGCGTTAAGCAAACTTCCTGATACGGATTACTCAATAGGGTTACAGTTTAGCTATCCGTTAGGCAATCATACCTCACAATCACAGTTACAGGAATATGAGCTATCGCTTAAAGAATTAGAACACAACCTGAATATATCAAAGAATGATTATTATAAGAATATCCGTACCATCTTACAATCGCTGAAAGGATATAAAGATTTAATAGAAATAAACACAAAAAATTTATATGCATTGATATCCCAGCGGCAGACTGAAAGAAAAAAGTATGAGCAAGCAAGGTTGGATCTTAAATATTTAATTGAAACTGAAAATTCAATTTTTTCTCAGCAGCTAAAATTATTACAGTTGAAGGTTAGTTTTATTGATTATTTTATTGATTATAATGATTTAATCCAGTAATAGTGTATGTTTAATTGTATATAAATAGTTAAACGCGTCATTGTTACAGAGATTATATGACATTCTAATGTTTTAGGAGATTGTTATGTATCAGATTATTTCGTCATCGTTTCAAAGCCATGATTGTTTATTGGATGCCCGCCTTTACCTGCCTGAGAGCAATCAAAAACTGCCCATCATCATAATGGCACATGGATTTGGTGCAAGGATGGATTTTGGACTCCATCCGTTTGCTGATGTTTTTGCAAACATTGGTTTTGCTGTGCTTATGTTTGACTACAGGGGCTTTGGCAAAAGCAAGGGGAGCTTACGACAATTGGTGTATCATAAGTATCATATTGAGGATTATCATAGTGCCATACACTATGTAAAAACCATGCCAAATATTGATATTGCAAAGATAGTATTGTGGGGAACATCTTATAGCGGCGGGCATGTTTTAACGGTAGCATCGCAGGATACAACAATAGCTGGAGTTATAGCGCAAGTTCCATTTGTGGATGGTATCGCAACAGCATTTCATCTGCCAATAAAAAATATAATAATTGGTATGTATTCAGGGATTCGGGATATGTCGACACAAATTATTAACAGCAAGCCCTATACTATACCTGTTGTATCGCTGCCAGATTCTTTTGCGGCTATGAATACTGCTGATAGCTATCAGGGCTATATGAATTTAGTGCCAGCAGAGGTAACTGATGAGAATTGGTGCCCTGCACGTGTATGTTTAACCCTGCCATTGTACAGACCAACAACATATGTAAAAAATATTATGTGCCCGGTTTGTATCATTGCTGCAGAATATGATTCGCTGATTCCTCTATCTGCTGTTAAAAAAGCTGAAGGCAACATTAAAAACATTGATTTTCATATATTGCCGTGTGGTCATTTTGAACCGTATAAAGGGACAATGTTTGAAAAGAGTATAGCTATACAGAAGAGGTTTTTAGAGCGTTTATTATAAGGCTCTGACCCCTTTTTTAATAGTTACTTTCGCCAGGTAAAATACAATGACGTACCACACGCCATATATGATATCCCAGTCTGTCAATAAAACGAATCGCTTCGATAAACTCAAGAGCAGTATGTGAATCAAGTGATCCCATGGCAGTTTTCTTTAATACTTCTATTCTTTCTAATTTACGAATGTTAGCTAAATATTGCGATAGTTCCTGTATTTTTTCCACATTATCCAATGAACTCTTTTGTTGCAATGCATTCTCTGATTCATTAAGTTCATTGGAAAAGTTTGATAGCATATCTTTAAAGAGATCACTGTTTTTCAGTGTATCGATTGCTTGTTTTTCGTAACATGCCTCAATAATACTGTTTAAATGATCAATTGAATGGAGTGTGGAGATATGCTCATTGTAAAGTTTACTCTCATGTGGATTGGTTTTAACCTTGCTCATGAAAAGCTTGGTTTCATTGAGGGCATTTGAAGCGAAACGGAGCCGGCGTTGAAAATCTTCTTCTTTATTGCTTATCAGATCTTTTAATATGTGAATAATGAAAAGAGCGATGTCAATAACTGCTCGGCGTGCTGCTTCTACTGCAATGGGTGGATTTTTAGCAATAGCATCATCTAAATGTTGTGTTAAATATAATTGTTTATCAATGAAAAGAGTTCTAAGGAAACGAATAAATGGTGCAATAAAGGGTGTAAATAGCAATACACCAATACAGTTGAATAAGGTATGGAACAATGCAAGCTGTATTTCATAAGGAATTGGATAGATAGTATTACATAGAAATAAAAACAATGGCGATAACCATGGTATCAGAATAAATAATATGATTGCTGTTATGATATTAAAAAGAAAATCGGCAGCGATAATTCGTTTTGTATCCGGTGTTGCACCAATGCCCGCAAACAGTATTGGAATAGATTTCCCTGCATTCATCCCTATGACCAGTATCTGAGCCTGGAAAAGATGAATGGCGCCGGTATTTAAAGCTATAAGTGCTATTGCAACAGCAGCACTTGAGGATTGCATTAAGATGGTTAGTACAAAGCCAATAGCAAAAAGTATCAATCGGTCAAAAATGCCTTCTCCACCGATGTTTGAAAAGTTGATGATTGATGGCAGTTGTACCATGCCCTGTTGCATAAGGCTGATACCAAAAAAAAGTAATCCAAAGCCTGCCATGATCATGCCGATATCGGCTTTTTTATCAGTATAAAGAATTTTTAATATACTGCCAATGACAACAAAAACAAGGGATATATTTCCTATGCTGTATTGAACGCCAAAGATTGCAACTATCCATCCTGTTACTGTTGTTCCTACATTTGCACCAAAGATTACTGCAAGTGCCTGTGACATGGTAATAAGTCCAGCACTTACAAAACCAATAGTGGCAATCGCTGTAGCACTGGAGGCTTGAATGATGGTTGTAATGAGCATCCCGGTAAGCAGTGCTTTGCCAGGGCCTCCGGTAAGGTTGGTAAGAATAGTACGCAGCCGTGAACCTGCCAGCTTCTGTATGGATTCGGACATGAGAGCTATACCTAAAAGAAGCAGTCCTATACCACCAAAGGATGTTATTATATCAGTTGCATTCATACAGTAACACTTTTTACTATAGTATCGGCAATTATAGGATAGTTATATGAAAGATAGTATTTAGAGCAAGATTTATTTTTTATAACACTATACTTTGTTTTCAATTTTTGCCGCACATTAATACATCCATAATAGCATGTTAATAGATCATGGAAAAAATGAAATGCTTAATCAATGCAGTTACAATAAATGGCAACACAGGGTATAACCCTATGAGAAATAGTCAAAAGAAGAAATGATATTGACACTATAATCAGGTATGTTTGCAGTTAAGCAATTATAAATAAAAATTTGAAAAAATTAATTGACTTTCACTTCATTTTTAATCTTATATTGAAAAAAAACAAATAAGCATCCGCTTAAAATATAGTGTGTTCCCTGTTGATTCTACTCCCATTACGATGGGTTCTTTATATGTAGTGCGTTTGCAATCATCAATAAAACTTAGTATCCCTACCTCACCTGTCCTATAGTCACGGTATCGCCCTGTGGTAGCATTATAGGCTGTGAATCTGTTCTTGTGTAAATCAAATCGTAGGTAGTTCATATGTACCCCCCTGTTTAAAAGTTTTATAGTATTATTTGAACAGGACCTCTTCGGTGTAGCTTCATCCTCCTATCCTACCTTGCAGGTCATTGAATAGTACGGTTATAGTTACTCATTATCCTTCCCGGCCTTTTTGACCACATATCATGACAAACGGTAACCTGCCTGTGAATATCGTTACTATGAACAGATTTTTGCTTTCCACCGTAACTATTTAGACTTTTTTATCATTCCTCCTTAAGTATTTAATCTACACAACAACTATGTTGACATATAGGGTGGGTAAGCTTGAAATTGAATTTATTTTCTATAGTCAGAAATTACTAATTTAAATTTATCAAAAATAGGTTTAAAATTGTCAAAATTTATATTTGACATATTTTCCTTAATGACTTTTTCAGAGAATATTTTTTTACCATATTCAGATTCATCGCCATGCAATTTTTTTGGATTAAAGGGCTTGCCGTTGATTTTAGTTTTTAGAACTTTATCCTCAAATAACTGTTCAATCTCGAGACCCTTTTTATCACTAATATAGACTACATATAAATTATCTACAACCTTACAAAATGGATCATTAAAATCTTTTTTCTTTAATAATTTTTGAATTTCATCGGTGCCATCATCTGTATCTAAAAGTAAAATAACGGGATAATTCATTCCTTCACCTTTGAAGCGTTTCATGTACTTTTGTTGATAATACTCAATTATTACTTTTAAAGCTGATGTTCCTTCTGGTATAGCAAAAACATCTTTCAAATTCTTAGACATGCGAAGAAAAGAAATTTTGTATTCAAATTTATTATCTTTTTTTTCAATCAATTCATTATATTGACTCTCAAGATTTTCTAATGCACACTTGATATACGTTTTGTCAGTGCCTCCTTCGAAAATTACTAAGGGCATACAAAGTGAAAAAAAATGTTTATAAAAGAGAAATTCTCTATATAATTTGGTTATTGCATTTGGATTATATCTTCGTTTATTTGTTGCATCTTTGCGATTTTTTTTACTTTTTATTTGATAGATGAAGCTTAATATTCCCTCAAGTTGATGTAATGAACCTTTTATTTCATTATCTTTAATTGTTTCCAATTCATAACTTTCATTACTTTCGTTAATTGATGGCATTTTTTCTATATAAAACTCACCTGATTGAAATAGTGAGTGGCACATAGATCTTGCTTTTTTGTAATATTCTTTTTTAATATTAACAAATTTATTAACAACAAGACCGGTAGTAGTTTGTCGGGATGTTCTATATTGCATATTTGTTTTATTGATATTTATATAAAAACCAACCTTTTCAATTTCATTTTTTAATGTATCACCTGCAGTCCAATGGTTATTTTCTGTATTCAATGCAATTTGACTTGGAAAGTCTTTTTTATTCGTAGAAAAAGTTAAATCGTCTGCATATCTAGAGTATGTACATTTTGCTTTCTTAGCTAACTGAACCATCCTAATATCTAAAAGATGACCTATCAGGTTCGATATAATTGGTGAACAAGGGCTCCCTTGTGGCAATTCATTATTATGGCAAGCAATTTGAGCTATAACAGTTGCAACTTTATGATGTAACGCAAAGTGCTTATTTTTAATAAAAAATCCATATACTCTGCCAAAGTTAATTGAAGGGAAAAAATTGAATAGATCAACATTAAAAACATATCGTTTGTTTTTGTGCTTGATAGCATTTTCGAAAATAGATTGTTTTTTTAGAAAACCATGGGAGATTGGTTTGTTGTTTTTATTGATTTCATAATAACATTCATATAATAAATCCGATAAATGTTTCTGTAAAAGTTTCAATTTATCAGTTGGAGCTTTAATGTCTCTTTTCCCCCCCATTTTTTTGGGGATTGAAAATTCGGTATATTTCTTTTCTTCTGGAATTTTATATAAAATATATGCAAAACCTTTGGGACTATAACCAAGAAGATTTGCAAGGTCTGATAATGATTTTGATTTTTTTAATTTTTCATATTTTGACATGACGTATAATTTTACAATAAAAATGGCTCATAGGCACTCCTATGCGATGATGACTATAAGTAACATACCTATAACCAGCAAAAAGAGAATTAAGCAGCAACGTAGCCTAACTTTGGTTTCTTATATTGCGATACACAATATTAAATCTGCCTATGAGCCATGCTAAATAAATATTTGTAATGCATATCTGTCAAGTAAAATATTAATGTTCAATATATGATATCCAGTTAGACCGGCCCTGTACGCCACGAGGCGTGTGTATATAAAAATAAATCCATCGGGTGAGATGCCCGGATTCTCCCTTATTTCTGTTCGGGAGTCAAGCAGTTTTACTGCATGAGGAGGTAACAAATCGTGTAGAGTGTAAAATGAGCGGAGATATGAGCCGTAATACAAATGAACCTCATTGAGCCTCGTTACAGAATTGGTGGTGGCCAGACTGTCGTGGTTGTTGAAGTCCGCTGTCTCACGCTGTAAAACAGAAACTGGCTTAATGCCTGTAGCGTGAGAACCATCCGGGGTTGCACGGGGATGGCGCTTATCTCGATGGTTGCGCATGAACGTGGGGGACCCTTATTGTTGGAGTTGACGACTCCAGTCTTCTGATTCGGACACGGATGTAAATGAATCAAGAGATGGCAATAAGTGAGTCGGAGGAGCCCATAGTAGTGAAGATACCGGGGACATTATAACCCCGGAGGAGCGAAGGGGCTCTACTATGAAGGATATTTTCAAAGAAAGGAGGATTTCCACAATGGCGAAAGAAAGTAACCCAGAAAAGAAACGTAATAGGTCAGAAATGACCGTTGACGAGCGAGTTCGAGACTTTCAGAGAAAGCTATATTGGAAAGCCAAACAGGCAGAGATACCGATATGCCTATTGTCGTGGGACGTTCGGGAGGTGGAAGAGCCAGTATGGCCTCATCGATCCAGAATCATATGGTCTTTCAGACACTGTGAAAGCTTGAGACGAAATTCATAGGAAAGCCGTATGCGGGAAAACTGCACGTACGGTTTGACTATGGGGTCCGGTAAAACTCATATTGAGGGGAGCCGGACTCTACTCTACGAAGTACGAGCATAATGTGATAGTTAAAGCACTACATGTCTTATGTTAATTCTTTATATAATTCTTGTATTTCAGAGGAGCTTGTCCCAAAATCTGTTGAAAATGAGTGGCATCTCCCGGGGCATTAGGGTATAACGCCCCAAAACAACAATAACAACAACAGGAGATACCATAATGAAGCGTAAAACAGCAGTCAGAAAAAAGCAACCAAAAAAATTGTATTGGTGGAAAATGCTTGGAAAGAAGCAATCAAAGCACCATTATTTGAAACGGTGCTACAATTTGGGATAGCAGCATATTGCGAAATGGTAGAAGAAGAGATAACAGCACTATGTGGGGAATGATATAAGCACCTATCATCAAGTTTCAATGGAAAATGAAAGGAACTTTTGGAAGATTAACGGGCATAAGTATATCGACGCATTATTGCTAAATATTTCAATGTTTGGGAAAAAAGTGATTGAAGAAAATCATAAGATTGCATAAAGATAATGGAGGTGTTATTCAATTTCAACAAACAATGGGACAAAGTCCTTTTTGAAGAAGCAGTCTTTTTTAATTATTGTGATGTTTATGGTGCCATAACAATTGATTGAGCTTTCACAGTGTCTTTGTCAAAATCTGACAGGATAAGTATTACTATACCACTATTCACATTTAAGATAAAAAATACTGGTAAAATCCTTAATATTTAACAATTATTAAATAAAATCTATTGACAAAATTTGATTTGGATTAATTAAATTGTCACTTACAAATCAATAAAATACAATAAGTGTAAAGTATGCAGTTTAACGTTTTGCCATCTTCCTTACAGGGTGAGGTTGTTATACCCGGTTCTAAATCGCATACCATACGGGCCTGTGTATGCGCTCTTCTTGCTAATGGTACTTCAACCATAAAAATGCCCCTTGATTCAAGTGATACGCGTTCCTGCCTTGGTATGATTCAACGGTTTGGGGCAACGGTAACACAGCACGACGATGAATGGATTGTTACCGGTTGCGGCATTCCTGCCGTTCCGGATGATATCATTGATATTGGCAATTCGGGGACATCGCTTTATTTTGGAATTGGTGTTGCATCGCTTGTCAATGGTATAACGGTATTTACCGGCGACAATCAGATACGCAACAGGCCTGCGCAGGACCTGCTTTCCGCAATTACGGAATTAGGGGGCTGGGCAGTTTCAACACGCAGCAATGGCAAGCCGCCGGTCATTGTGCAGGGTCCTATAACAGGAGGGCATGTTGCAATCAGGGCAATCACCTCACAGTATGTATCATCACTGCTCATAGCAACACCGATGGCAAAACACAATACTATCATTGATGTGCCTCTGCTCAATGAAGCTCCCTATGTTGGCATGACATTGTGGTGGCTTAATGAGCTTGGCATTGAATACCATGCTAACGGGTATGAACAGTTTATTATACGTGGAGGGCAAACCTACAAACCATTTTCAAAATATATTCCTGCTGATTTTTCATCGGCAACGTTTTTTATGGTTGCTGCTGCCATAACAGGGAGCACGGTAAAACTCAAGGGATTGGATATCAATGATACCCAGGGTGATAAAGAGGTGGTTACTATTCTAAAACAGATGGGCGCTGATATTGCAATACTTCCTGATGCAATTGTTATTACCGGGAAACCACTGAAAGGTGGTGTGTTTGACCTTAATGCAATTCCGGATGCTCTTCCTGCACTGTCAGTATGCGGATGTTTTGCTGAGGGCGAAACGCGGCTGGTGAATGTACCGCAGGCACGGGTTAAGGAGACAGACCGAATTGCAGTGATGTGTGCTGAACTGAAAAAAATGGGTGCTGACATAGAAGAGCTACCAGACGGGCTTGTCATCCGACAAAGTCAATTACAAGGTGCTTCCGTACAGGGACATCATGATCACCGTGTTGTCATGTCGCTTGCAGTTGCCGGATTGGCTGCGGAGGGAAACACCGTTATTGATACAGCGCAGGCAGTGGATGTTACCTTCCCTAATTTTGTTGATCTCATGCTGCAACTGGGTGCTGCAATTGAAAGGGAGGAGTCATGATGCTCAGGGGAGTGCGTGGTGCAATAACCGTTGATGAAAATACAAAAGAAGAAATAGTATCAAGGACTCAGGAGCTTTTGCGGGCGATAGTTACTGTCAATGATATCCATACTGATGATATAGCATCAGCCATATTTACTGTTACTGATGATTTGAATGCTGAGTTCCCTGCAGTTGCTGCTCGTACTATTGGCTGGATTCATATACCCCTTTTATGTTCCCGAGAAATACCAATCCCTGGTTCACTGGGAATGTGCGTGCGGGTTCTTTTGCATATCAATACCAATAAAAAACAGGATGAGATCGTGCATGTATATCTGCGCGATGCTAAAAAGTTGCGACCGGATATTGGTACACCTGAGCAGGATAAATATTATATATCGCACGATTGAGAAGAATTGTGCAGATGAATACTAAATAAAAATAATATGTACCGGGTACATTCAATGAAGCAAATCAAGTATTTAGTAGTGTCGATTATATGCTATGGAGTTGTTGTTAGCAGTAATGCTATTCTGTATGCACAGGCTGAACGCGAAATTGAACTCACTGCTCAGGAAATATTGGCAAGGGTGGACCGAATAATGCAATATCCTGATGGCATTTTAAAAGGATATATCATGCATATTACACCTGATGGTTCATCGCAAAAATTACAGATTACAGGATATATAGATACTAATCATTTTTTATTTGATGTCAGTAAACCTGCACGCGGTACCATGCAAAAAATATTATATCGCATTGGTGGTGAAGATTTGTGGGTATATGATATGGCAGCGAAAGCACTATACCATAAAATGGGTGTTGATAAGTTTGATGATATACTGGCAACCAACTTTTTTTATACTGATTTGTCCAATGCAGATTTGCAGAGCAATTATGTTGCAACGATTGATGGCTCTGTGATTATAAAGAATAATGATTGTTACAAACTAATCCTTGATCCAATAGATAAAACCGGTATCTATGGAAAATTAACCTTATATGTGGCAAAAAAAACTTATATTCCATTGCGTATTGATTATCATGATCAGGATAAGGTTATTTTTAAAACACTATCAATAACAAAAATAGCAGAGAAGGATGGGAAGTCATTCCCTGTACGATATGATATGCTTGATATAAAAAAAGGGACAATGACGATACTTGAATTTAATAGTATTGAAGACGGTGTCAGGATTGATGCAGAGTTATTCAGACCGGAAAAGTTAGGAGATTGATGGTGGCACAGTTTTTTGTCGATTCTGTTGGCAGTGATAATAGCATCATCATTACAGGGAAGGATTTTTATCATTTAACAACGGTGCGCCGGGCAAGCTTAGGTGATGCTATACAGATAATTGATAATAACGGTATACAATACCATGCAACCATCACACAAATAGATGATGGAAAGATAGTTGCAATAATAACAGAGAAACTTCACTATCCTGATATTCATGTACAGTGCACATTGTGTACTGCACTATTAAAGGGCAAAAAGTTTGACCTTGTTATCCAGAAAGCTGTTGAAATTGGAGTAAAACAAATAATTCCTGTTGTTACGCAGCACACCATACCTGATGTTTCTGGCAAAGAAGATAAAAAGGTTGAACGCTGGCAGTCAATTGCAAGCGAAGCTTCAAAGCAATGCTTACGCAAAGAGGTGCCACTGGTTCATAGTGTTATGCCTTTTGAAGATGTTATAAAGCTTCCAAAAGAGATTGGTATTATAGCACATGCCGACCCCAAATCGATAAACTTACGGAAGTTTTTAAAAGAACAGATAAAACATAACAACGTTATGCTGCTTATAGGACCTGAAGGGGGTTTTTCAAAAAAAGAGGTTGAAATTGCACGACAGTATGATTGGTTTGTACTATATAATGGTGCAACACAGCTCAGGGCAGAAACTGCAGCTATCGTTTTGTCAGCAATCATTTTATATGAATGGGGATATGAATAACAGGGTAGTAGCATGAAGATCAGGGTAAATGGGATAGATATTGAATTTGAAAAGAAAACCCTTAAGGAGCTTCTTGATCTTTACAGGTTTAATCCATCGAAAATCATGGTTGAGAAAAACGGGCGAATCATTGATAAAGAACATTATGCAACTGAAGTTTTGAAAGATGGCGAC
Source organism: Spirochaetia bacterium UBA2205 (assembly GCA_002328585.1). Taxonomy (GTDB): domain Bacteria; phylum Spirochaetota; class UBA4802; order UBA4802; family UB4802; genus UBA4802. The sequence goes on along the minus strand of DCUV01000001.1, from coordinate 12,018 downwards.
GTTCTTGAAATAGCGCGATTTGTTGGTGGGGGATGAAAGACAAATTCCATGCTCTAACGGAATCTTTGCTTACACAAGAAGAGCTGCAACATTGCATTTTGTTGTTGTTTTGCCTGGGCGATAGCTCATGTGATGACCCATTGCTTGAAGAATTACAAATTCGGGGCTATATCGTCAAAGAAAAAGATAATCGTGTCATTACTCAAAAGGGCAAACAATATCTATCAGGGCTTATGCAAAAGCTGGCACAATTTCATAATGCAGGTGAAATTATTTTCCAGCACTATGTTGAGGAGGAACTATCACCAATAAAAAAAGAAATACATGCAATACGCATGCAATGGCGCACTGTTCGTGATAAACGATTAGCGCGTAAAGCAGAATTGCAAAAAATGGGGAAAGACAAAGCAGCCGTGCATAAGGATAGTATTTATAAGGCGCTGCAAAAAGAACAGGATGCATTGCACACACACCTTAAACATGCCGAAAAAAAGTATCATAAAAAATTAGCAAATCATGTAAAAAATATAGGGATGCTCCCCTGAAATGCATTATACAGGAGTGTATACTGAATGGTGATGCAATGATATTATTGGATGTGGTGTAAAATGATTGTATGCAAAAAGCGTTGATGGCATTTTGTGATAGTGATGGCGCTATCTATAAGCATCCCGCTGCCATTGCAGCGTTTAGAAGCGGCAGGCGGTTTGTTGCCGTTGAACAGGAAGAACTATTACCACTTCCCGATGGGAGTACATTGTATGTATTGCCGGAGCGGTTCCCCGTTGAAGGAAGATCGTTTAAGCCTGTAAGCAATTTCAATGGTAATAAAATTTTGGCTGTGGCTGCTTTTTTAAGCTCGGGCTATTTAAGGACATATCTACCAGCCTATGTTAAAAATGCCAATGCTCCACTATTGTCACTATGGGCGTACTGCGGGCTGGTTTTTGCAGGTGATGACTTTTATGTGCCGGCAATGCGTATTGATTCTGATCCACGCTCTGACCCCGCTCTCCATCGTAATGATGGTGAACTTTTTAAAACAATAAAGGCTATTAGGAAAGAATACCCCGGCAATAGCCTGGTTAAGCAGTTAATAACTTGCTCTACGCAATACGGATGTTTATGTGCACGCAATTTCTTCTTAAGCCGGTATGAGGCACCTGTACCCACTACACGAACGTGTAATGCTCTATGTCTGGGTTGCTTTTCGTTTCAAAAAGATAGTGGTATACATGTTTCGCAATATCGCCTTGCGAAAGAGCCATCACCCGAAGAGATTGCACAGGTGATGCTGCACCATATTGAGCGGGTTGATAGGGCGGTTGTTAGTTTTGGACAGGGTTGTGAAGGCGAACCGCTTATGCGAGCAAAGGATATAGCACAGGCAATAAAGCTGGTTCGTAAAAAAACAAACAGGGGAACAATTCATATGAATACCAATGGTTCAAAACCTGATGCTCTTACTATGTGCATTGACGCTGGACTTGATTCGGTCAGGGTAAGCCTTAATTCACCAACTGAGGAATATTACACCAGGTACTATCGCCCTAAAAATTATTATTTTAACGATGTATTGCAGAGTATTGCATTGGCCTGTAAAGCTTGTATATTTGTTTCATTAAACCTTTTCTTTTTGCCGGGTTTTACCGATGCAGAGAGTGAGGTAAAAAATCTTTTTTCATTTCTTGACAGATTCCCTGTTGACATGATACAGACTCGAAATTTGAATATTGATCCGGATTATTATTTAGATACGATTGGTTTTGTTGATGAGCCTGCACTTGGCATACGTAATTTGCTTGCTACAGTACAGGGGCGGTATCCTGATATGCGATTGGGCTATTATAATCCGCCTAAAGAAAGCTTTTAGCCGTATTCGTTTTTTAATGATTCAGTATTTTGTTAATTATTTTGATTCCAGGTAAAGCCCGGAATGACACTGATAAATACTTTTATCTTCTGAGGGAGTGGTGCACATGGAAAACATCATTAAGGACCCAATTGTGTATGCACGGGAGGTTGTGGGCAGGGATCCATTAGCTACATTTTTAGGAATAACGGTAGAAGAAGTTAAGCATGGCTATGCGCGGTGTTCTCTTACTGTTAAACCTGAATATTGTAATGCGGTTGAACGTGCACATGGCGGCATTATTCATGCTGTGGCAGATCAGGCATTTGCTGTTGCAAGCAATTCAATGGGTACAATGGCTGTAGCTTTAAGCATGACATTGCAGTATCTGCAGGCTGCACTGGTTGGCGAACGTATATTTGCAGAGGTTGTTGTAGTCCACGCTGGTAGAAAAGTAAGTTCATGGCGCGTTGATGTGCGAGGTGCAGATGATAAAATTGTTGCAACGGGGGATGCTGTAGCCTATCACAAATAAATTTGCTGTTGCTGCATGGTGTGTGATTCTGACTTACCATAGTATTGCCTGAATGGCTTTTATAATCACTGCAGATGACACCATAGTTGATGGTGGAAAATCTTAAAGTATCTGGCGTAAGGCATCAAACAGAAAGTACACGCCAAAACCATATAGCATAACAACAGTTATGATACTAACAGCCGTTTTGAATTGCTTTCCTAAAAATGAAGCGCCCGCAAATGATACCATTGATAAAAGGAGCAGCCATACATAATCGCATGCTACATGCAGTACTGAAAAAATAGCCAATCCGGATAAACCAAATACCACTGATTTTTGAATAAGCGTCAAACCAATAGTAAACCACCATATAAAGAAATATGGATTAAAAGCTGAAAGCACAATACCATCGATGAGGGGGGAATGATGAGCGATAGTAATTTGTTTACGGATATCCCGTATGGTTACTGTGCCAAGGATAAATAATACAATGCTGCCTGCAAGGGTAATATATGCTGTAAGAGAGGAAAACCGCGAAGTAAAAGCTATCCCAAAAAAGAGTGCTACTATAAGCGGAAGTTCCACGAAAGCATGCCCGCTTGCAATGAATAATCCAGCAAACCGTTGTTGTGTTCCATGATTCATTGCCACAGCGCTCATGGGCCCTGGAGCCATAACTCCAGAAAGTGAAATGGTCAATGTAAGCAGTATAAATTCAATGAGCTGCGCTTTTAATCCCATGGTTGTATCCTGTACCAGATTGATTCATGATATGACAATTTCAAGCATTTTATGGCGTTGCATATATTTTTACAGTATGCTATTGGTAGCTTTGTAAAACTTTAATGCTGTTATACAGTGAAAAGATTAATTTACAACATTATCATTGACATTACCATTGAAGTATTATAGTATTAAGCTATCTACCATCGCTTTGAATATCCTCTATAAAAAAGGTGCTTGGTAATGTCCAGAATAATGTTTGATTCAATAACTGACGGTATGTCATTAACACGTAGAAATCTTTTAAAGCTATGTGGTGCTTCAATAGGAGCTTATGTTTCACACTGTTTACCCTTGCGGGCTGTAGCAAAAACAAGTCCAAATATACTATTCATTCTTTCTGATGACCATCGCTGGGATGCTATGAGCTGTATGAGACATCCCATTATCAAAACTCCCCATCTTGATAGGCTTGCTTCTGAAGGGGTGCATTTTAAAAATGCTTTTGTGACAACATCACTTTGTAGCCCTTCGCGTGCAAGCTTTCTTACCGGACAATATGCTCACACCCATGGTGTTAAAAACAACCTGACTGTATGGAATAATGAAAATATAACATTTTTAGAAATACTAAAACAAGCAGGTTATGATACTGCTTTTATTGGGAAATGGCACATGCCTGGAAAAGGGCTCCCAAAACTGAGAGGTGTTGATAGATTTATTTCCTTTACCATTCAGGAAGGTCAGGGGAGATATTTTGATTGTCCTTTATACATTGATGGCGTTTTAACGGAACGTAAAGGTAAATATATTACTGATGATTTAACCGACTTTGCAATAGAATTTATTAAAACTAAACGGAAAAATCCATTCTGCTTATATTTGTCGCACAAAGCTGTTCATCAGCTTTTCCTGCCGCCAGATGATTTAAAAAATTTATATAATGATGTTGATGTAAAACAACTATTGCCAGAAGAATCTGATCCGTGGGTAACAACAGTACAGGGCGGAACATGGGCTGGTACGTTTGGTACATTGGGACATCATTATCTCAACTATTGCAGGACTGTTGTTGCGCTTGACAGGCAGATTGGCAGAATACTGCGAGCGTTAGATGATTTAGGAATATCGGAAAACACTGTTGTTATCTATGCAGGAGATAATGGTTACTTCTGGGGAGAGCATCGTTTGATTGATAAAAGATGGGCTTATGAAGAAGCAATACGAATTCCTTTTATTATTCGATATCCCGGGCTCATTAAAAATCCTGGAAGAAAGGCTGACCAAATGATATTAAATATTGATCTGGCCCCCACGTTACTTGATTTAGCGGGTATTCCTATACCACCATTTATAGAAGGAAATAGTTTAAAGCCGATATTGCTGTCTGATAAAGCTTATGGAAGAAAAGCATGGCTCTATGAATATTTTAAGGAATTTCCCTATAATGTTCCAGAAATTAGTGCTGTCCGAACTGATTCGCACATTTACATTGAATATGGTGGAAGGCGAAAGCCAGAACTTTATAATGTTATAGATGATCCTGATGAAAGGGATAATCTTTTAAATACACACAATGGATTAAAACTTAAGCCAGAACTGAAAAAATTGTTAGAAGATTTAAAGATGGGAAAAAAATATGATTGAACACAGGATTGAACACAGCTATGTGGTCAAACAAAACTTTGTGTCGCGGTTTATTACACCAATTGTATTGCTGCTTGGTATTTACATTGTGCTTCACAATCTTTACTTTGAATCATGGAAAATTGATAATAGAGATGTAAAGTATTGGATCTCTTTTATATCAGGTATTGTGTTGTTTGTATTTATTGGCTTTAATTCTCTTATAGTTTATCCTGTATTATATTTTAAAGGCGCAACTATACATGAAAGAATTATTGCGTCATTAATGGTCCAGATAGTGTGGATTATAAAAGAACTTGTAAGGGTGAGTGAATTTTTTACCTTTGGGGAAACATTATATTATACATTAAATTCAGCATTTTTGTTGGCACTATCTGGTTCTTTTGCTTTCATGGGGATTAGTGAAATGTTCTGTCGATATAGATTAAAAAAGAAAGGGGTTGGATTACAAAAAATAATTACACCTTTGCCTGTCATGTCTGTTATCAGCGGAATTATTGCTCTTTATATTTTTCTCATATGGGGTGTTGGCGAACACTGGTTTTATATTTATGTAACAGGATATAAATTAATTTTTCATTAGTTTTTTCTATTACTATCTATGCTTATATATACTTACTCCGAAAATAGCATGATTAATCCCCCGGCCTATCACCTTCATAGGGCAAGGGGAGCATTGTTTCCGGTTTGTATAATTTTCATTCATTATGGACTGTCACATGCCGGCCATGTACACTTCCTCACTTTATTCTTAACTTATACATATAACATTTCCCTGTCATTGTAATAAGTCTTTAAAAAATATCGATAATCTTGTAAATACAAATTTAAATATATTTTAATATAAAATTGTTTATTCAACTTGATTTTAATGTAATTTATGCTATATTAAAGTACGATTATTAAATGCAGGGTTATCTATATGAAAAATGCACAATTATACATTTATAAGGAGTATGAAGAACCGTTTGAATGTGCAATATTACCCCAGGTTGATGAATGTGACAGGCTTGTTTCTGCTATAAAGTATTTTGGTGTGTTGATTCCGGCAGAAATATTTGACGAGGATAGGGGAATATAGTTTAAATATTGCTTCAAAGAGGAAAACTTTCTTAAAGATATATACTATTTATAATTCTTGACTTTTACTCTATTTACCCCGCTTTTTCATTCTATTTATGGTTTGCTATCAAAATTTCAAATCTGGACAGTAAATAATGATAAAAATTTGCGCCTTCAGTGATATACACAGAGCCTATGAAAATATTTATCGCTTACAGCCCGAGATTGAATCAAGCGATGTTGTTGTTATTGCTGGTGATATTGGACCTGTGATGTGGTATACTAACTGGCATGCATATAAAAGAACTATCGCCTGGATTAATAAACCAGTGCTGGCGGTACATGGCAATTGGGATGGTAGCCTGATTCAAGAATTTCTATCACCCTATTCTGTCCATGCAGGTTTTGCAATAGTGGATGATGTAGGATTTTTTGGGGTAGGTGGTTCAATTAAAACGCCCTTAACCACTCCGATAGAATATACCGAAGAGCAAATACATGAATATTTGCATAAAGGTTTTGAACATATTAACCATCTTCCTGCAAAGGTGCTGGTATCACACACCCCCCCTAAGAACATGTGTGACAGGACGCTATTTAAAACGCATGCAGGAAGCAACTCGGTTGCACAATTTTGTTGTGAGCACAATATTACTTTATGCATATGCGGACATATACACGAAGCGTGTGGTATCGGGAAACTGGGTAACACTACAGTGGTCAATACTGGCAGTCTGAAAAGAGGATATTATGCGTCAATACTGGTAGCACTTAACGGTGTAGAGGCAACAATAAAACGATTATAGCAACAATCAGATATTATGAATGGGAAAAACAGATTGTTTAATGTAAGCAACAACATCGCGTGCATAGTCAAAGCATTTATCCTTTGTTAATCCACCAATAGAATAGGGATTGTCAAAAAGAGAACCAGCATCAGCTTCAGGTCCATACATCATTCCGCCAATAACACCCATAAAATTATCCATTGGTTTTATGCCGGTAAAAACTGACCATGCTAAAGTCCACAGCGCTGCCGTTTTATACAGATTATAGCCTCCTCCGCCTGTTCCCAATATTTTTTTAGAATGTTGTTTTATAAGCGTTAGCACTCTTTGATACCCATTGCTGGTAAGGTTGAGATGGGCTAAAGGATCATCCTTATGACTATCACCGCCAACCTGAATACAAATAATATCTGGATTAAAACTTTGCAATAGTGGTGGGACAATTTCTTCAAATGCATAGATATATATTTCGTCATCAGTGTCTTTTAACAGCGGTATATTGACATTATAACCATACCCTGCGCCTTCACCTATCTCATTTTCAAAACCTGTGCCCGGGAAAAGGAATTGTCCGCTTTCATGGATTGAAATAGTAAGTACCCGATTATCATCGTAAAATGCGCTTTGAACGCCATCACCATGATGAACATCAATATCAATATAGGCGCAGCGCAAACCATTGTGTATAAGGTGTTTTAATGCTATGGCTATATCATTGATATAACAAAAACCTTCGGCATGATCGCTCATTGCGTGGTGAAATCCACCAATTGGATTAAAAGCAAAAGTAGCATCAGTATCAACTAATTTTGTAGCTCCTAAAAATGTACCACCTGAGGCTTGTAATGAAAAATTGTATACCCCTTTAAAAATGGGATTATCATGTGTGCCCAATCCATAGGTTAAGAGGTTAATATCAAATTCGCCATGGTCACATGTTTTAAGAGCTTGTATATAATCAGGTGTATGGAAAAGATATAGTAATTCTTCGTCAAGGACAGGGTGTTCTATTATTTCGGTATTTTCCAATAAGCCATATCTGTTTAAAAGATCGAGCATCTGCTTTGCGCGCATTGGTTTAAAAGGATGTGTTGGGGAATATTCAACCTGTGCTAAAGTTTCAGAATAAAGAAGGATATTTTTCATACATATTAAACCCTAATTTGTTAGCTTGAGACAGAATGCAAACTCATATATAATAAATCAAGATAAATTATTTTATTTTTATAACGATGCAATTTTTTATGATGTCGTTTGTGTTTTTCGTAGTATGTCCGGGTGTGGTCCCCAGTAAAATTTACAGCAAACAATATCTTCTTCTTTATAAAAGCAAAATGTGTAGCCACTGTGCCGATAGTTATCGGTATAGTCATCATCTCCCATTCCATCAAGGATTGCTAAAAATTCAAACAGTACATTATCCATGCAGTATGCAATAACCTTTGCCAGCGACATCTTCCACACCTTCTTCACATCCATGAAAAATTCGTACTCATCATCAAACAAAACCAGATGAAAGCGCTTCCATGCAGTACCTTTTTTCCTATAGGAAAGCTGTTTAAACGATTGAGCGTTTACCTTTTCACACTGAGCAGCAAAGCTAA
>DCUV01000001.1:0-3801 GCA_002328585.1 Spirochaetia bacterium UBA2205 | reverse complement strand
GCTCATGAAGCCCTCCCAAAGCTTGAATTGCAATATTTTTTATTATCAAAAAATAGTACATGGGATATTGCAAGAAGAATATAAAAAATAACACATTAAATGAAATCACACTGTTAGTGGAATTAGAATAAAATACTCAACAGTCGGTATTTTATTATTGACATTTTTGCCTATTGATTAATAAATACCAAATAGACGGTATTCGGTTTAATGTAGTATATACTGTGATAGAGAATTAAGGAGGCGTTATGAAGAGAGGTTTGTTGTTTGTAATTGTTTTACTGGTAACTATCGCTCTGACCCCATATGGCGTATTTGCATCAGTAGCACGAACAACCTATCCTGTAGTATTTGCACATGGAATGGGTGGTTTTGATGATATTATGGGATATGATTATTGGGGCGATGATTACGGAGTGTTTGTAGGTGATCCCTGTGATGGTTTTTTAGAGGTTACCTGCAATGCTAACATTAATTCAGGTCAAAAATCATTTATTGCGCAGATGCAGCCATTTCAAAGTTCTGAATATCGTGGAACACAGTTAGCCAATCAGATTGAAAGCTATATGGCAACAACCGGCACACGCTATGTAAATTTGGTTGGGCACTCACAGGGTGGCATGGATATCCGGAAGGCTGCTAAATTATTGTATCAGCATAAGGGATATCAGGTGGTAAAGGTGATGGTGAGCATTTCATCACCGCACCGGGGTTCTCCATTAGGAAAGTTTGTACTTCAAATAGGACCTTTAGGCAATATTGTAGAATTTTTATTTAATGTGTATGGAAATGTTGTTTACAAATCAGGTAATGATGCTGTTGCAGCGCTGCAACAATTTGTTTATGATGATTATGATTCTAATGATGGAAAAATTACTGGAGCTAAGATATTCAACCAGAATTATCCTGTATCATCGTCATATGCAGCACGCTATGTGTCTTTGATGACGGCACAAAAAGGGCTGGATCTTAATCCATTGTTATTATTTGTAAAAGTGTTATATGATATTGATGGAAATGGATATTGTATTGATGACGGTGATAATGATGGATCGGGAGGATGTGGTAACGGGATTAAAGATGATTTAGATGATGATGGTATGGTTGGCATTAATTCGCAGCAGATGGGTTACAGACTAAAATATGCTGAAGTATTTTTAGGGCAGGATTATTGCACAACCGATACTAATTTAGGATATGTTGGCAATATCAATTATCCTAATGCTGCACAGGTGACGTCATCTGCCGATTTGATAAATCAGGATCACATGGATGTTATTGGTTTGCCGCCTGATACATTTGATGAAATGGAGTTTTATGCAGCAATATTTGATTATATAGCAAACTACGATTAATTATATAGCACAGTGCACTTTCATAAAAATCCTTCTCCATATAGTGGAGGAGGATTTTTTTAGATTATGGGCGGGTAAACAATAAGCACGGCATAATGCTCTGTGGGCGATAGTTACTGTTGAATGGCGTGTTGCTGTAAAATAAGATGAGTTACATGGCAGGATAAAAAACTTTGTGATATAGTATATATGATATGAGTTACAATAAAACAATAGTACCATGATTACATTATTGGGATAAAAGTATGAAAAAGCAATATTGGTATGGGGTGATAGGATTAATCATACTGGCTGGAATGTTTTTTTTCTTTTTTTATGATAAGGATACGGTGCAATCACGCATTGATTATATAAAAAATGGTGGGGTGGTGCCACCAATTAACATGCTGATAAAAGCATTTGAATCTGATGAAGAATTAAAATCACAGCTCCATGCTGATTTTGATATGCAGGATGTTATACAGTATTTCAGGGATAAATTTGGAAAAACAATCAACCATAAGTATACCCAGGTAATGTTAATTGAAAAGTTGATGGGACATCTCATGCAGATGTATCCGGATGATTGGGTTGTATATCTGTATGCTATGGTTCGTGATATTTTCCCTGGTATGGAAAATGAGATACTGGATACATTTGAAAAACTGTATAACTATGACAGGTGGTTAAAAGACAACAATAGTGACCTGTCAAAAATGGATACAAAAGATAGGCGCGATATGCTGTGGGAAAAACGATATGAAATTTTTGGACAGGATGCCGAGGATGTATGGGCAGCGGAAAAACAAACCGAGCCTATTAGCAGTGCACTTGACGCTATCGCCAATAGCAACGATATGACATTTAATGAAAAACTGTCGTTATATAAGGATAGCATTAAGGAAGCATATAAAAATAGTGCTCCTGATATTGTAGCCCGCAAACAGCAGGAGCTTATGAATACCTTTCTTGATGTTGACAGTGTACAAAAAGATCTGGCAGCTATGCCTCCGGAAGAACGCAAGGAAAATCTGAAAGAGCTACGGAAGGCAATAGGACTTGATAATGCAGCGTTACAACGATGGGATGAATTGGATCAGATTAGAGATCAGCGCTGGGATGCCGGCATGCAGTATATTACCGAGCGTACAGAGCTGGAAAAGCAATATAAGGGGTCAGAGCTTGATAAGCGGCTTGATAGTTTACGCATGAAATATTTTGGTGATGAAGCAGCTACAATAAAAGCTGAAGAGGATAGCGGTTATTTCAGATTTAAACAGCAAAGAAAATTCGGCATGGAATAGTTGGGAAAGGCTTTCAAAGGCAATATTATCCAGGCAAATCAAGCAGTTCATCGTTATTGAACCGTGTAAGCCACGTTTCGCCTTCGGTTATCACTAAATCGCTCATATCTCTTTTGTGTTGAATCATGGCATTGATTTTTTCTTCAAATGAACTTTTAGTAACAAACCTGTGTACAAAGACATTTTTTTTCTGCCCAATTCTGAAAGCTCTATTGGTAGCATGGTTTTCAACTGAAAGATAGCCTCTAAAAAAAATAATTACACATATTTAAATCCAATAGCTAAACTCGTTGTATAAAATGATTAATGTAAGATTGCTGATAGTGGTTATAACGCTCTTTACCAACAAAAAAAGAAAAAATAATTGAAAAAAAGTAGTATTTATCGATAGTCATACGATAGTAAAAATGGTGAAAGGTTAATCATACAGTATGCAACATAGTAAACTTCATAGTATCATTCTAATTCTATGTGTTATACTATTTTTTAGTTGTTCAGATAAGGTTACAGTAACTGAGTACGGCGTCTTTGCTCCTTCTCGCCTTCACTATGTTAAAGGGCAGGATGGTGTAACGCCAATAGATTTTGACGGGAAGCACACCATGTGGACATTTGGTGACACCATTACCCATGAAGGGATGATAGCTAATAGTCTGGCATTTACCAATAAAGTTGATGCATGCAATGTCAGGCAATTACAATTTCACTATTATACTGAAAATGAGGAAATTGTTCCATTTATCCGGAATGACAAACATGAGGACTCTTCAAGGGACAGGTTGTGGGCTTTTGACGGCATACGGATTCATAACACCGTATATGTATACTATGCCCATGTTTATATCCATGATCCTTTGAAACCTCTGTCATTTTCATTGATGGAAAGCTCGGTTGCTCACTGGGATGTTCCCTATAACTGGTCATTGGGAAAGCCTGTACACTTTAAACGGTTAAAAAATCTTTTTACAGGGGATGTACCTGCTTTGGGAGCTTCTGTGCTACATTACAACGATTATGTGTATGTGGTTGGGCACATAAGCAAAAACGGTAAAAGTTCACTTGTTATTGCACGGGTTAAACCCCAACACATTTTGCAAAGGGATACGTATTCATTTTTACAGGGCGATAGTTCCTGGAAAAATACTGTAACTGCTGCAATTCAA
>DCUV01000044.1 GCA_002328585.1 Spirochaetia bacterium UBA2205 | reverse complement strand
CAAAAATTTGCTTCTATGGAAAAAGCTATATCAGGCTCAAAGGCACAAAGCAACTGGCTTGATATGCAGATGAAAAATCTACCAAAAGATAATGATAATAAGTGACATGAGGTACAATATGCAACTTTTAATTAATGATCATCCTGTTGATTTTGCTGTAGAAAAAGAAACCACAGTTAAAGATATAATGGGTTCTATACTCAATTGGGCATCAGAACGCAGCCTTGTTTTTTCGGGAGCGATAGTTGATGGGACAGTATATCAATTGGATAATGCACCGGATATTTCCATAGAAAAAGTTGATAATATAAATTGTTATGTACAGTCGGTGAGTGATATTGTTATCGACTCCATAAAAGAAGGTATTGCATATTGTAATAGGGCATGTCAGCATTTAGAAAATAAAAGCAATACATCATTGTCGGCCGATGAATTGCTCCAGTTGCAAAATGGTTTTGAATGGATAGTATCGGTATTACAATCGGTGCTGCACATGCTGGGTTTAGAAAGGGACGATTTACGATTTAAGGATATGACGGTGCAGGAATTCATTGGGTCAGTATATTCATTTGGACATAACATTTCCAGTAGCACCGATATAAATTTGTTTACCACAGCTAACAATATTTTACATGATACCATGACGCTTTTCAGGGTTTTATTATGCAGTGATGCTTTAAAAAGTCTGGTAGTTCAGAGTGTTGATTCGCCGGATGTTCTATTTCAAACACTGGTTGACCTCAAAGGAATGGTACAAAAGCAGGTTAAAAATTTAGAAGAAATTGCCGGGTTATATCAAAAAGGCAATGACAGCGAAGCACTTGAAATTATCCATACACTTGTTGATTTTTTATATCTTTACATGCGAACATGTTATCAGGTTTCACCGGTATTTAATATCAATATTGCAGAATTTGTATATAATGGACAATCGCTGGAAGAGCTTAATATAAAAATTCAGGACCTGCTTACTGAGATAGTCTCCGTTATGGAAAACAATGATGTGGTGAGCCTTTCTGATATACTGGAATATGAGTTGAAACCACTGATTAACGAAATTGATCATTACATTGATATTCTCTTGCAAAATATAAAATCATAAAGGCTAACCCTATATGGGTGCACTATTATAGCAATGAATAATCCCAATTATTAGAACCCTGGTATGGGTGATAGTATATGATAGTATACTAGCAAAATTTAAAGTCACAATACAGATTCCGGGTCAAGCCCGGATTGACAGTAGTAGCGTGTGTCATCCTGAACTATGTCCTGATGGTTCCATGATCATTTTAAGATATAAAATTAATGAATCGATGCTGAAACGAGTTAAGCATGACAATGGCACGTAATTCTATTTTTTTTGAGGAGTAATGCTTTGGGAAAAAAGAAATTATGGGGCGGGCGTTTTTCTAATACACCATCAAAAGTAGCAGAGGAAATTGCAACATCGCTCCACTATGATATGAGATTATACAAACATGACATTCGTGGCTCATTAGCCCATGCAAAAATGTTATGCAAGCAAAAAATTATATCACAAAAAGACCTTGATGACATACAAAAGGGACTTGCCATCATTGAACAGGAGATTGAAAACGGGACATTCCCATTCAATGAAGCGTTTGAAGATATACACATGAATATTGAGGCACGCCTGACGGAACTAATCGGTGATGCAGGAAAACGCTTGCATACGGCACGCTCACGAAATGATCAGGTCATTACCGATGTGCGGTTATATCTTAAAGATGAGATGCATGAAATAAAAAAACTATTAATTCAATTAATAGTTACTATCGTACAAAAAGCAGAAGAAACAAAATATGTTGTTATGCCGGGATATACGCATTTGCAGATTGCACAACCTGTCAGGATGGCTCATCATCTGCTGGCGTATGCATGGGCAATGCTCCGCGATGTACAGCGGCTTGATTTTGCCTATGGGCAAACGGATGAACTTCCTCTGGGGAGCGGAGCGCTGGCAGGGGTTAACTATACTACTGACCGACAATTCCTGGCAGATGAGCTTCATTGTGGAGCTATCGCTCATAATTCAATGGATGCAGTGAGCAATCGCGATTTCATTGCTGATTTTTTATATTTTTCATCTATAATGGGGATGCATTGTTCACGGTTAGCGGAAGACATAATTTTGTGGTCAACTGCTGAATTTAATTTTATAACCTTATCAGACAGCGTTACTACCGGCTCTTCAATAATGCCTCAGAAACGCAATCCCGATGTTGCTGAGCTGGTGCGAGGAAAAACAGGCAGGTTGTATGGCAATTTGCTTACGCTGCTCACGCTACTAAAGGGTTTGCCCATGACCTATAACCGGGATTTGCAGGAGGACAAAGAGCCGTTGTTTGATGCCATTGATACGGTAAAGCTCATTATCAGCGGTATGAATGAGGTGATAGCCACCATGCATGTTAATGAAGAAGTAACACGTAAGGCAATCTATAAAAATTTTTCTACAGCTACCGATATTGCAGATTATCTGGTGATGAAAGGCACACCTTTTAGACAGGCGCATGAGATAGTAGGTTCAATGGTTAAATATTGTGAACATCATAATGAGGATTTCTTTACATTGCCACTTGAAGCATTAAAAAAGTTTTCTGAGCAATTTGACAATGATATTTATGATTATATTAATCCTGAAAAATCAACAGAACGAAAGCAATCGTATGGCAGCACCTCGTTAAAAAGTGTTGAACATCAAATCATGGTAATCCGGGAAAAACTGCATGAATATGGTTGCTGACAGTGTAACAGGATTAGGTATA
>DCUV01000027.1 GCA_002328585.1 Spirochaetia bacterium UBA2205 | reverse complement strand
GCGATAGTTTCTTATTATTATTTTTTGCTTTTAATCTATATTTAATATAGTAAATCATTTTGTCAATCAATTATGTCAAGCAAATAAATAATTATGCCGAAAAATATATAAAAGATTATATATAAACGAGGTGATAATATGATGCGTTCACTGTGGACTGCTGCTTCAGGTATGATAGGACAGCAATTTAATATAGATACCATTTCAAATAATTTATCAAATGTAAATACTGCAGGATTTAAAAAGATGCGAGCCGAATTTGAGGATTTAATCTACCAGACTGTGCTTATGGCGGGAACACCTGCAACCGAAATAAGTGAAGTTCCCACAGGAATTCAGGTTGGTCATGGAGTAAAAGTATCAGCCACGCAAAAACTGTTTGAGCAGGGAAGTTTGCAATCAACCGGTAACAAAATGGATATAGCACTGGAGGGTGAAGGCTTTTTTAAAGTACAATTATATGATGGTACTATCGCCTATACCCGTGATGGTTCTTTTAAAGTAGATTCCAACAGGCAGATAGTTACTTCAAATGGATACCTCCTGGAGCCGCCAATTGTACTTCCTGAAAATTTTATTATGGAAACATTATCTATCAGTCAGGATGGAAGGGTAACGGTTAAGGTAGTAGGGGATGATGACCCAATAGAAGTTGGGCAGCTTGAGATTGCACGTTTTGTAAATCCTGCCGGGTTGCAAAATATTGGTGGAAATTTATATAAAACAACGCCAGCCTCAGGCGAAGAGATTGCTGGACCTCCCGGAATTGACGGAATGGCACTTACTCACCAGGGCTTTTTAGAGATGTCAAATGTTAAGGTTGTCGAAGAGATGGTTAATATGATTGTTGCCCAACGTGCATACGAGATAAACTCAAAAGCTATACAGACGTCTGATTCAATGCTTGCCACTGCAATTGGATTAAAACGATGACGTATCGATTTTTCATTGGTGTCATTAGCATCTGTTTTATTTTTGTTTATTCGCATGCTTTTGCCGATGTTGTGCTTTATTTAAAGTCTAATGTTAAAGCCAACGATAAAATTACCATTGCTGATATAGCTCTCGTGGACGGTGATGAGGATATCAAGAGCATTAAAAATATTGAATTGCCAGAATCGTCTAAAAGAGACGGATATTTTACTAAAGATGAAGTTTTCCAGTGTATAAAAAATTATGTAAAAGGGCTTACTATTATCCATGGCTACTCTGTTAAAATGATAACCGGTGATGGTTCATTTACAAACAATCAGGATTCATACAATGAACTATCGCCCATGATGAAACGCCGTACCGTAAGCATTGGTGATTATGTCATGGTAAAACTTATCAAGAAATCAATTGCTATTGAGTTGATGGGCAGGTCGCTACAAAGTGGTACAACAGGCGATGAAATTACAGTGACATTACAAAATGGCAAGGTTGTAACCGGAACAATTCATAATGATGCTATTGAGTGCAAACTATGAAAAAAATTTTTATGGCGATAGCTCTGGTAATTGTATCAACAGTATATGCTGATACAATATGGAAAGATAAAAACCTTTATACCGCACAGAATGCTATTAAAGTAGGCGACATATTTACCATTGTGGTTTCTGATATATCGCAGATGCGGTTTACTTTGACGCTTGCCAATAATGATGCTTTTACGGTTACTTCTGCGCCTGATGGCACCATAACGCCTTTTTTACCTCAGATAAATGCCAGCAAACATGCTACCAAAAATAATACCACAAATTTGCAACACAGGGGGAATATAGCCATATCGATAGCTGCGACAGTACAGGAACGCCTTGCAAATGGTAATTTCAGAGTAAACGGCACAAAAACATTTTCCTTTAGTGGAGTTACAACCATTTTTAATGTCTCAGGAATTGTAAATCCTGCTTCCATAAACGGCGGTACTATTAATTCCAGTGACATCGCCAATTTGGTATTACAGATACAGGGTGTTAAAGAGGGCGTACGTATAACACGCGTCCCATTGAAAGAGGGCGAATCTGCCTCATCTGCATTAACCGAACAGGAAAAACAGCAGATTATAATTCAATATTTACAAAGAATATTAGGCGAACTAACACAGCAATAACTATGAAAATGAGAAACAAAATAATTATTTTATGTACCTTGCTTTTATTATTTATTCAGGTTAATCTTTATGCACAGGTTGCTGTAAAGATTAAAGATTTAATTGCGATTGATGGATTAAAGGAAAACCAGATATACGGTTATGGGCTTGTTATAGGTTTGCAGGGTACAGGCGATAGCAAGGTTGCGTTAACCCGGAGCTCGCTTTCAAATGTTTTAAAAAATTTAGGGCTTAATAATGAAACTATTAATTCAAAAAATATTGCTGCTGTGCTTGTTACTGCAACATTGCCACCATATGTCAGGGTAGGCGATCGTATTGATGTTACAGTGTCATCTATTGGTGATGCAAAATCACTTGAAGGCGGTGTGCTGTTACAATCATCACTAAAAGGAGCTGATGATGCTACTTATGTTGTAGCACAGGGCATGCTATCTATTGCCGGAGATAAACGTAAAGGTGCAACCATTGGAAAAATTGTTTCTGGCGGTATTGTTGAACGTGAAATATTACCCGAGGTTGTTGTCAATGGAACTATTAAACTTGCACTATTAAACTTTGATTTTTCAGTAGCCAATGAAGTAAAAACAGCAATTGAAAAAAAATATCCAGATGCCAGGCCAGTCATTGATAAAGGTTTTATACAGTGCAGTTTACCTCAAAATATAACTACTGCAGAATTTATATCTACTATAGAAAATATTGAAGTAGTGCCTGTATATAGTGCCCGTGTCGTTGTTAATGAAAGCAATGGCACAATAGTTATGGGAGGTGATATCAGGGTATCACAGGCTGTTATAAGCAAATCCGGTGTAACCATAACCATTGAAGAAACTAATAAAAAGGGTAGCCTTTATTTAATGAAAGATGCAGCTACCGTCAAGGATCTGGTAGATTCGCTTAATTATATCGGGATGAGTACCCAGGACATCATAGCCATATTAAAAGCTATGAAGCAAGCAGGCTGTTTACATGCAGAATTAATTGTTCAGTGAGGTTATTGTGGATACTACAATACATAACATTATAGAAGGTCAAAAAACTAATTTATCCATCAACAAACAAAAGGATATTGAACAAAAACTTAATGTAAATTCCTCACAATTTAAATCCATGCTCGATGAAGCTATTGTACAAAAACAAAATAGTAAGCCAGTTGACAAAAAACTAATGGATGTATGTATTGAGATGGAATCATTGTTTGTATCGCAGATGCTTAAAGAGATGCGAAAAACAATTCATAAAGAAAATGACCTGCTCTATGGTGGCATGGCTGAAGATATATTTGAAGATATGCTCTACAATGAATATGCACTCCAGATGTCGAAAACAGCAAATCTTGGCATAGCAAAAACCCTCTATGACCAGTTAAGTAAAAAGTAGCAATATTTTTATTGTATCTCCAAAAGTTTTTAATAAAAATAATGACTATATATCAGGTATTGGTGAAGTTATCTTACGAGTTTCATATAAAAAAAACAGGTTTTTATTTTGATTTTGGCTTTAGAATAGGCTGTAATGCTATTTTTAAGTATAGTGACAGCGAGTATTCTTATTACAATGAAACATATTGCAAAAGTGTAGTAAAAATAAATACATTTGACAAAATAGTATAATTTAATAGATTCGTTATAACTTTTTTTAAAGGATAATCTATGCGACTATATGAGCTATTTATAGGATGGCGGTATCTTAAGGCAAAAAAATCTCAGGGATTTATCTCTTTTAATACATTTTTATCGCTGTTTATAGTTGCTATTGGTGTATTTGTTATTATCGTAGTGATGTCAGTAATGACAGGTTTCCAGAGTCAGATTCGCGATAAAATTCTGGATGTTGATGCGCATATAACAGTAAGCCGTTTTTTTGCAGATGATAATAGCGAAGGTTTAGCCGATTATAAGGAACTATCGAACACAATAAAAACAATAAAAGGGATACGCTCTATAGAACCGTTTGTTCAGGGTCAGGGTTTAGTGCGTGTCAAGTCAAATATTTTTCCTGTTGCAATCCGTGGTTACGGCAATTTCGGGATGGTTCCTGATGATATAAAAAAATTTGTAACTGCTGGTGATAAAGAATTTAGAAAACCTACTACAATAGCAATTGGCGAGGAGATGGCATTTAATTATAATTTGCGCTTAGGCGATTATTTAGAGATTATTGTTCCCAAAGGAAGGTTAACCGCAAAAGAAGGAATAACGCCTGGCATTGGAAAATACCGCATAGCAAGTTATTTCAAAACAGGATACTACGATTTTGACACAAAACTTATTATCATGACAATACCGCAAACACAGCAGCTTTATGGCATTGGCAATATTGTAAGCGGACTTGCTGTGAAACTTGATGATATATATGATATGGATAAAATATCTTCAATTGTTCAAGGGCTCATTGGCTATGATTATCAGGTAACAACGGCCGAACAACAAAATCAAAATTTATTCTATGCACTGCGTCTTGAAAAGTTAATTATGACTATCATTTTATTTTTAGTGATAATCTCAGCTTCGTTTACCATAATGGGTACGCTTGTCATGGTTGTAATGGAAAAACGTAAATCTATTGGCATATTAAAAACAATGGGAGCACAACCATATTCTATCATGACCATCTTTGTGCTGGAAGGTTTTTTCATTGGGCTCATTGGCGCAATTGTTGGCGTTATTACCGGGCTTGTTACTGCCATCAATTTGGAATCAATCATACACTGGATTGAGAGAACTATTAATGGTGTAATGTCATGGATATTTATAACTTTTGATTTAGGTATTTTTTATCCTGTTTCGCTGGTGCCAAAAAATGTATATTATATTGATTCGCTTCCAACACAAATACAACCTGAATTTGTGATGATTGTTGCTATACTGGCAATTTTTATTGCCACCGTTGCTGCTATTCTTCCTTCATGGTATGCATCACGATTGCATCCTGTTGAATCAATACGCTATGAATAATTATTACTATTGAAAAACTATTAAAAAACTATTGAAAAACTATGGATAAACCAATGAATGATACTATACAATCAAATTTAGATACTGCTATTAAAGCAATGGATATTGTTAAACAATATGGATTTGGCAGCAGTACTATTACAGTGTTAAACAATATTAGTATAACCATTAATAAAGGTGAGATAATTTCAATAGTTGGTCCATCAGGTGCAGGAAAATCAACATTGTTAAATATTATTGGCTGTCTTGATACCTTTCAACATGGATATGTGCAGGTATTAGATCAGGATATTTCACCATTTTCGTATGATGAATTAGCAACATTTAGAAATAAGCATATTGGTTTTATCTTCCAGATGCACAACCTGATGCCCGAATTTACCGCACTGGAAAATACAATGATGCCTCTTTTAATACGGAGAGTATCAAAAAAAGAAGCAAAGCACAAAGCATTTGAGTTATTAGAGAACTTCAAAATGGCAGATAGAGCAGGGCATAAGCCGGCTGAGTTATCGGGCGGTGAATGTCAGCGTGTTGCCGTTGCACGAGCACTCATAACGCAACCCGATATTATACTGGCTGATGAGCCGACAGGTAATTTAGATAGGAAAAACTCGGATATTTTAATTGAACTTTTATTTAACGATTGCAAGGATAAAGGCTCAACAGCAATGGTTGTTACACACGATCAAAGTATTGCAGCAAAAACACAAAGAATCATTACATTAATAGATGGGATGATCCAGAGTGAAACAATGAATTGATAATAAATAATAATAAAATGAAAAAGGAATTATGGTGTTATGAAAATTGAATTTGTTGGTGGAGCACGCACGGTAACCGGTTCATCGTTTATTGTAAAGAATAATAATTTTACCGTTATGATTGACTGCGGTATGTTTCAGGGAACACGTGAGCTAAGGGAACGAAATTATCTTAATCTTATCTATGCACCTTCACAAATTGACAGTTTGCTTTTAACCCATGCACATATTGACCACAGTGGGCTTATTCCAAAATTGGTAAAAGAAGGTTTTACCCGGGCAATATATGCCACAAAGGCAACATGTGAACTTTGTAGTATTATGCTGCCAGACAGTGCACATATTCAAGAGCAGGATGCTGAAATCATTAATAAAAAGCGAAAAAAGTTAGATCGTGAATATATTGAACCACTATATACTTCTGAAGATGCTGAGCGTTGCATGCAATACTTTAATCCTGTGAGCTATCATCAAACGCTATCAATCCATCCTGATATTACAGTGCAGTTTAAGGATGCCGGACATATATTGGGTTCCTCTTTTATTGAAATGAATATCAAAGATAATGGCAGACAAAATGTTATAGTATTTTCTGGTGATATTGGCCAAAAAAATCAGGCAATTATACGTGATCCGGAGTTGCCCGATTATGCCGATATATTGCTCATAGAATCAACGTATGGTGATAGACTTCATAAAAGCAAAGAAGATACCTATAATGAATTAAAAAAGGTTATAATTGAATCATATAACAAACATGGCAATATAATCATTCCAGCATTTGCTATTGAGCGTACACAGGAATTATTATACACAATAGCACAGCTCGTAAAAAAAGGTGAAATTCCCCCAATACCTGTTTATTTAGATTCACCTTTAGCAACATCAGCTACCGATATCTTTATGAACAATCAGGATTGTTTTGATGATACTATGAATAAGTTACTGCGTTCGGGCGATAGTCCTCTGGATTTTCCTGATCTTCATTTTGTTAAAACTGTAGAAGAATCAAAATGGTTAAACAATAATGCAAAAGGCGCAATAATCATATCTGCAAGTGGGATGTGTACAGCAGGGAGGGTAAAGCATCATTTACTGAATAATTTATATAAACCTGAGTCATCGGTTGTATTTGTTGGATATCAAGCAGAGGGTACCCTGGGCAGACGAATTATTGACGGTGCACGCATGGTCAAAATATATGGTGAAAATGTTGCAGTGAGGGCAAAAATTTATACTATTGGTGGTTTTTCTGCCCACGCTGATAAAGAAGGACTGCTTGATTGGATGAGTACTATCAAAAATCCTAAATTAAAAGTCTTTGTAGTCCATGGCGAAGAAAATGCATCAGCATCGTTAACGGAAGAGATACGTAACAGATTTGGCTATACGGTTTATGTGCCTCATTGGGGTGAGATAGTTGATCTTGAAACAATGAAATCTGAATTTGCAAAATATAGTCCATTTGATATTGCTGATAATGTTGAATCTGAGCTTGAGCATGTTGAAAAATTAGTGCAAACTTTAAAAGCACGATATAAAAAAGCAAAAGAAGAGGGCAGACGCATCAACTGGAATCAAATTGGAAATGATATATCTGATATACGCGAGCTTGTATCAATGATTAATGATGAACTATAGCGCATGCCCAATCTTCAATAACTATCACTCATAAACCTTTTCTTCAACCTGATCTGCGCCAGGAGCATCCTGTTCAACATCTCGTACATTAGCTTTTGAAATTACCTTAAAGTATTCTTTATACCATTCATTCTGAATGATTAAATCCATAACCTCATTGGTACCAACCCAGATCATGGATAACCTGATATCCCTGACAATACGTTCAAGTGGATAAACATTGGTATAGCCAATGCCACCCATTACCTGCATGCAGTTATTGGCAATAGTCCATGCAGATTCGGTTACAAACTTTTTAGATTCGGAAACCATTCTTCTTACTCTTCCTGGATGTACTTTCCCTGAATCAATAGCAAGTGCAGTACTGTATACCAGTGATCGAGTAGCATCCAGTAACATGACGCTATCTGCCACTTTAAAGCCAACTGCTTCAAAATATGCTATGGGTTGACCAAATGCTTTACGCATAGAGGTATATCGGGTTGCTATCTCAACTGCAGGTCGCACACTTCCAATGGTCATTGCAGCGGTACCCAAACGCTCAGGCAACATATTCCTTACAAATACATCAAAACCACCATTAATGCCATTCAATGCATAACGTTCAGGAACTCGTACTTCATCTAAAATTAAACGACCGGCACCACCCCCACGAACTCCCATAAGTCCATATATATATTTTGTTTCAACACCTTTAGTCCGTGGTACCATAAAACAGGTTAAACGCTGATGAGCTTTTCCTTCAGGATTGGTAACCGCATATACCATAAACCAATCAGCACCTTCAGCTCCAACAATAAATCGTTTCTGACCGGTAATAATCCAATCACTGCCATCTTTTTTGGCAACTGTTGATGCTCCAAAAAAATCTGAACCGCCACGTGGTTCTGTTAGGCATTCTGCAGCATAAACATCACCTTTTAATAACGGTACAACGATTTCCTGTTTTAACTCTTCGCTTCCAAATTCAACTATTGCTTCACATACTATATCAGCACCAACGCCCCATAAACAAGCTAATGAATAACTGGCAACGCCAATCTCTTCTGCAACAATACAATCATCTACCCATTTGAGTCCTCTGCCGCCATATTGTTTTGGCAATCGTATTCCCAGCAAATTCCTTTTTCCAGCCTCTTTTAAAAATTCTTTTGGGAAATGTATTTTTTCTGCATCCATGTCTAAAATCATTTCACGAGGTACCCATTTCGCAAAATCACGAGCTTCATCCCTCAATTTTAACTGTTCATCCGACATGATATAATCAAACATATAAGCCTCCTCATAAATATTTATTATTAATAATTTTTATTTCTTTTTACCATGTTCATTATATTGTTCTTTTAATAGATATTTCATAACCTTACCACTTGGATTATATGGCAAACTATCAACAAAGAAAATCTGTCTTGGTATTTTATATCTTGCTATATTTTTGCTACAATATTCAATGATTTTTTCTTTTGTTATATCACTATCCTTAGCTTTTACTATAAATGCTGCTACAGTTTCTCCCCATTCAGGATCAGGTAAACCAATCACTGCCACTGCAGTTATACCTGGTATTGTAAGTATAACATCTTCTACTTCCTTTGAATATACATTTTCACCGCCGGTAACTATCATATCCTTTATTCTATCAATTATAAATAGATAACCATCTTCATCAATTCGTGCAACATCCCCAGTTTTATACCATCCATCTTCAAACACTTCTTTCGTTGCTTCAGGATTTTTAAAGTATCCTTTCATCATACTATCAGCTTTTAGCCAAATTTCTCCTGCTTCACCTGGCTTCGCCTCTTCATCTTTTGTTTTCATTATTTTTAAATCACATCCAGGAAGACCTGATTTCCCTATAGAACCAGCTTTTATAAGTTGATCTTTAGGCAATAAAACTGTACCTGTTGGTCCGGATTCTGTCATACCATAAACCTGATAAAATTTATCACTTTTATATTTTTCTATAATTACTTTAGCTAAATCTGCACTTATGGGGCCCCCACCATATATCCATGCTCGCATTGTAGTTAAATCATACGTATCAAAGTTAGGTATCATTTGAAGAGGTAAAGTATATGAAACTGGTGCTCCAAAATATACAGTACACCTTTCATTTTGAATGGTTTGCACAAAATGCAAAGGATGATATTCCCTTAACAATACTGTAGTACCTCCAACATATTGAATCCCTGAAAACCAATTATTTAATGGTGATGAATGCCATATGGGCATTGCCATCAATAGTATATCATCTTCGTCCATTTTTGTTGCCAAAGCACCAGTTATTCCAGCCATAATAACATTTCTATGGGTATGTATGCATCCTTTAGGCTTTCCAGTAGTACCTGAAGTATATAATAATTGAGCAAAATCATCATCTCCAATTATTACTGGTTCTGGATCTTTTTTGTTTATAATTACATCAGATAAGAATTGATATCCATTAACTTTTGAATCTAATGAAATTTTAGTTATATTTGTCGTGATATTTTCAGCAATAGCTGAGAGTGATCCATCAAATAAAAATAATTGTGACTCGCTGTTATGTAAGATATAGTCTGTTTCAGGTGCCGTAAGTTTATGATTGATTGGCACTACAGTTGCTCCTGCAATCCATCCACCATACATTGCAATCACAAAATCTGGTGTATTTTGACTCATAATCGCAATTTTATTGTCTTTTACAATTCCTAAAGATTGGAATAATGCAGCAGCTTGCAAAGACAGATTTAACACTTCCTTAAAAGAATAACTTTTGCCATTAAAACGAAGACAAGCTTTGTCTGGATGCTTTCTAACATTGCTTTCAAGTACAGAAACAGTATTCATAGTCGTCCTCCTTAAAATATAACATAATGTTATAATATTGTTATAACTGTTATATCTGTCAACATAAATATTAAAAAAATTTGTTGTCATACAAACGATATACTATATCAATTAACATGTAAAAATGTATTGAATATTTCTTTACTACGTTTAAACTATGGTTTACATTGCTATTTACTATTGGCACTTCAAAAAATAAGGTTTTTCATTAAATA
This sequence comes from Spirochaetia bacterium UBA2205, assembly GCA_002328585.1. Taxonomy (GTDB): domain Bacteria; phylum Spirochaetota; class UBA4802; order UBA4802; family UB4802; genus UBA4802. Next base: position 9,056 of record DCUV01000027.1, on the reverse strand, counting down.
ATACTATGATAAAACATTATTGAACGGCTTGTTGTCATTGGGAAACATCATGATGTACATTATGAGAAGATGTCTTATGTTTATGGCACTTAAAGTATAAATAGTATAAAATGAGAATACTGTATGGCATTCAAAGAGATTGGAAAAAAAATTCAGATTGCTCGTGAAGATAAAGGTATAACGCAGATTGAATTGTCAAAAATGCTTGGCATTACACAGGCTGCATTATCAAACTATGAATTAGGTAAACGCAGATTGTATTTGCAGCAAATAGAAGAAATTGCCAGATATCTTGAAAAACCCGTATCATACTTTCTTGACGAAGAACCTTTTATAAACACTGATATTGAAATATCAGATAATACAATCGACCATATCAGTAATAAAATCCATTATCTTAAAAATCATGAGATAGCCCAGTTAAACCAGTTTATTGATTATTTGTTATGGAGAAGGAATCATGAATAATGGGATATCATCCGAATATCTTTCTGAATTAATTAATAATTGTATGCAAACGTTAAATCTTAATGCATCAAAATTTGAAGATCTACCAGATTATGAACGAGCATCAGCATATTATTCATTATACCATAAGAATAAAATACATTTGCTGCTGGTTAGTAATACGTACAAAGGTCTTGACGCAACATTTACTCAAACAGGAAAAGTATTTGAAGAACTTTCTTATCATTATTTTGATACTCTGCCAACCATATTAACTACTATTCATTGTTTGGAATTAATAAACTCTATTGCTGATGATAATAAAAAAATTTTTTTACTTAATCATGTCATTGATTCAAAAAAGCCATTTGCATTTTGTTTAACCGAAGAAAATGCAGGCTCGGATATTACATCAATAACAACAACTGCAATAAAAGATGGTAAACAGTTTATTATTAATGGTAAAAAGGATATTGTTATAAACAGCGGGATAGCTTCGTTTTATATTCTTTTTGCACGAAGCGGCAAAAAGGGGAGGGCAGGCTTAAATGCATTCTTAATTCCTGAAAATGCAAAAGGATTATTAACAAACAAATTAATGTTAGATAGTTTTTATAATAGCGTGCTTGGCACTGTAATATTGGAAAATGTAACCATAGGTGATGAGTATCAAATTGGAGAAGATGGAAGTGGTTATTTTTTATTAACCGAAATGCTTGATAAGGGTAGACCATTAGTAGCTGCCTGTTGCGTTGGTGGAGCGCAAAGAGCTTTTGATATCATTGTAGAACATACAAAGAAACGGAAGCAATTTTCTAAAACTCTTTACAATTTTCAGGGAATAAATTTTCCAATTGCCGAATTTGCAACCCGTATCCATGCAGCACGATTATTATATCAGGATGCCTGTAAAAAGATTGATAATGGTGAACCTTTTAGCAAAGAATCCTCCATGGCAAAATATTTTGCATCACGATTGTTTTTAGATATTACCACATTTGGTATGGATGTTTTAGGCTACCGTTCCATTATCGATGCAAGCGAGATAAAATATCTTAATAATTGTGCACATACCATGATGTTTATTGATGGCACAGAGAATGTCCAGAAAATGATCATTGCCTCGCTACTATAAATGTATTAATAGTTATCCTTTATTTTTATGTTTTGATAGTTACCATATAAAAACAGATGTTTTAGCAACTCATTTTTTCTGTTTGTTAAATAGTTTATATATTCACTGTTATTGCTTTCCTTTTTAAGAAGGTTTATATACTGCATAATAGCGATGGGTTGAATTTTCCTCCCATATTTATATTTTGATTCAGTATCAGGAATATTCATTATCATTACAGGAATTATGGTATATTGGTGATTGTTTACATTATTCTTTGCAATAGTAATTTGTACAATAATTGTTTCACGAGTACTGCATTCAACACCGCTTATGGCATCAATATGGACTGAAGACTGGTTGGCTATAAAATTACCCAGGCTATAAAATATGGTACAAATACGCCCATCCTTTGTTTTAAACTGTTCAACAGGTTGAACCACATGCGGATGGTGTCCTATAACACAATCTACACCTGCCTCACAATAGTTGTGCATAAACTCTCTGTCTTTTTTTCCAGGTTGTGTTTTATATTCATCTCCAATATGAGCCACCATAACAAGAAAATCACATTTTTGTTTAATGCGTGTAATATCATTCAATACTTTGTTTATGTTATAAAAATCATTTATAAAAATTTCTTTTTTTATTTTGCTAGATAGTCCATAGTTAAAAACTCCTGTATAGGCAATAATGCCAATTTTTATACTATCACCAATTATAATACCATTCATTGAATCTCTTGTTGTGTTTACCAATGTACCTGCACCAATATAAGCAATATTTTTTAATTCAAGCATTTTTATGGTGGCAAGCAAACCCTCGTATTGTTGATCAAGAATATGGTTATTTGCAAGTGTTACAATATTTATATGATTGCTAACAAATGCATCCAAAACTGCTGGAGGGCAATTGAATATAAAAGGTTTGCTTGTAAAAGGCGGAGCAACGGGAAACTCCATATTTGTAACAACATAATCTGAATTTTCAAATTCTGTTTTGATATATTCAAATAATATATTAAACCCGCCATTATTGATTGTTTGTTTTGTTTTTGTATCAATAATATTATTTCTGAAAGCAAACGACTTTACAGGACCATGCATAATGGTATCTCCTGTAAATGATACCGTTAACGCGGTATTTTTGTTATTAGATTCTACCGTGTTAAAACAGGCAATAACAAATATAAGTATTATTGGGATTGTAATGTTTATTAATCGCATAAAATATTATGATACCCGTGGTTTATTGGCTCAATATAAAGTACATTTCCATAATTAAATATCTTTTAAAATATTTTTAGGTATCATTGAGAATTGTCGATGATTTGTCTATTCATTTATAATACGTATAATACGTATAATACTATATAATACTATAGTTACAATAATCTAACAAAAATAGATACTCAACTTTCATTACTTCTGATAAGAAATATTATGTCACATTAGAAATTATATTCTTAAACATATTGAAAACATACTGAGATTATAATAATATTGTAGTACCTATCGCCAACAAACGTAACAAACCGACAGCATGTCGTGAACCTGCTCTCCGTATAATGTAAGTGTCATAGGTATCGACAGAAAAATATTTTGCTATTGATTTTAATGCTACTGATAATACGTTATTTATGAAAATCTACGTCATCAGTAACTATCGGATAAAAAATTAACATGATAAAAATGAAACATAGAACCAGATACTATATTAGTTTAACCTTAATTAATACAAAGCTGCAGTATAATAGATTACATTGTCAAATGCATATTTAATAACATCACCTTCACTGCACATTGCCTCTAAATGAGTGTATGTTTCTGATAACGAAAGATACATATCCAGCACTAAATTTATACCCTTAAGATTTTTGAAAACCTTGCGTGCAAGCACATAAACAGTACAGTCATTATTCAATAGTACAGTATATATTCGCTGCTTACGTAATTGATATATCTTGTAATAGGTGTTGATTAACCTGTCAAGTTTTCCATCAAATGGTTCACCATGTGCAGGGAATATTTTATTCGGATGTAATTTTTCAACCTTTTTTAATGCATTATGAAAAATAGCATGACTTTGCGAAACGGGGAATGATGTATTTGGTTCAAAGCCCGCTAAAATGATAGGTTTTACGCCAGGAACAATATGATCACCAGAAAACAGCAACCCCTCTTTTTCAATAAATAAACACATCTGCCCTTTTGAATGACCTGGTGTTAAAATCAATTTTGCATTATAATCCCCTACTCGCAATGTGTAAACTTCATCAATTATTTTATGTGTTATGGTAACCTTATGACCCATTGATTTAAACATTATATCAAGGATTGCCAATGGTACAATCAATGATTTTGCTACACCCATAGATTGCATAAAACGCAACATTATCAATGGATTGGCATAAACCCCTTTTTCTATACGCATTGCATCAGCATTATGGGCTATCACCTGAATATTATTATTGCTTCTTTTCACCATTGCATTTGCAGCACCATAATGATCGACATGTCCATGGGATGGTATAATCTGATGGATATCCTTAAACTGTAATCCAATCTCATGCAAGGCTTTTTGTAATAATCTCCATGTCCAGGATATGCCGGTATCAAAAAGGGTGTTTACCTCGCCTTTAAAACAATAAACATTAATGTAAGGTGGATTACCCGGAAGTGGCAGGGAAATTCTGTATATGGTATCATTAATCTGTGATATTTTATATGATAGTTTCAAATTTTACCATTTTTACCATGTTTTCATAAAATAATAATCTTCACACTGAAAAATCATTTTTGACTATTTATACTATTTATTTTATTATAATAAAAAGTACAAAATTCTCCACTTTTATACTCAGAGAAATACATCATAAATTATTTATACGTGGCATCATTATGTATTAAATAAAATAATTGTTTATCTTCGATAGTTGTCAATGATTTTATAAATAAAATGTTGATGAATCAAAACCTGGTATGGCAACACTATGTGGTAGAGATGCAGAATCATACCTTGCAGTTATTAAAGAATTATTAGGGCTTACAGAGTCTTTAGCTTAATAAATATATCACTAAATTTTGAATCTTTCCGGTAAAATACTGGTGGCTGCCCTAACGGTGCATCTATTTTTACGGTTCCACCAGAAAATTCTTTTCCGCTCCAAACATGAATCCAGTTGTCATGCGGAAGATATACTTCCCACTTCTTTTTCCCTTTGCGGTACACTGGAGCTACCAATAAATCCCTACCTAATAAATATTGATATTGGAATAGGTGCAGTTTCTCGTCATCAGGATAATGGATATACGGATGCCTCATCAATGGCAAACCATTAGTATGGTATTCGTCCTTGCAATGTTCAAAATAGGGTTTGAGTGCTGTATGAATTCTGGTCATTTTTGCTAAATGTTGCAAGGTTTCTTTATCGCTGTTAAACTGCCAGTTAGATTCAGGGCGGTTGCCTTCATGTGTTCGCATTACTGCCGTAAAAGCACTCAATTCAGCCCAGCGCATAAATAGTTCTTTGCTTCGTTTAATCCATAGCAAAGTTGTATATCCACCAATGTCCGAATGGTAATACCCCACTCCACAAAAACCCAGTGAAATCCCCGCCGGTATGACCGAAGCAAGCCCATCGTTTTTACTCCAGTTAACAAGCTGATCGCCAGCCCAGATTAATGTACTGTATTGCGAAATACCAGCATAACCAGCACGCGTAAAAAATACAATATCACCCAAATTACCGGCTTCCTGTATAGCTTCATAATTTACTTTTGCCCACTGTACCGAATATTTATTATGAAATAGTTCTGCCGACTCACCTGAATACAGCTGCATATCAGTTTCAAGATATTCACCAAAATCTGTCATCCAGCCGTTTAAACCTAAATCAATCATATTTTTCTTTATTACATCTTTAATCCATCTGCATGCCTGTGGATTGGTTAGATCAATTATCCCTGCCGGGAATGCTGTGGTTACAATATGCCGTACTGCGCCAGTTTTGTCCTTTACAAGGTATCCTTTTTGGGATGCTTCTTTATATAAATCGCCGTCCGTGGTTAAAAAACAATTGATATAGCCTAAAAATTTTATATTTTTGTGTGATAGTTCCTTAATAAGAGCTGGCAGGTCAGGATATAATTCGTGTGAATATCGCCAGTTCCAGAATAACTGCTTTCCAAACCATGTTATCCGTTTGCCAACCCAATCCTGCACCCATACAGCAGAGACTCTGACACCAGAATCAAGAGCATCCTGCAATTTTGATTGTACCACTTCAGTTCCGCCCTGAACACCAAGCCACATTCCATCATGAACCCATTCAGGAAGGCGAGGTTGACGACCAACAACATCACTTACTGCTTTTATACATTCAACTGCTGAATCATAATTACCAATAACTATCGAATGAGGTATTTGCCAGAAATAGAGGCGATGAATAGTCTCATCAAAAGAAAACTGTGCATACGACGAAATATTGCAATGCAAAAAATAATTATTACTTGAAACAAATGTTGGTTGGGGATAATAGGTTGTATTCCATGCACCACCAGCACCATGAGCAATAGTAGCTAAAAAGGTAATCAAATCATGGCCTCGCCCTACTCCCTGCTCTTCCACCCACAATGGTATGGTTGTATTTTTTAAATCCAATTTTGAAAATTGTTCACCACAACCATAGATGTGTTCTTTTTTATATGCCTCAAGCTTTAACCACAACCGATTATAATCTGGTTTACATTGAAATGAAATAGTACAAATATCTTTTGCATTATTTGTTTTTATTGCAATGGTAACTATATCATCAAAATTGATAGTTATCGTATCAGCATTTTCCTTTATTGCAAATTGTTTTAGATTTATCTTGCTGGTAATCTTTTCCTTTATTTTGAATGACCCCTTGCTCATGGCATACTCTGCAGTACCATTGCCAACTGCAATACATGGATTTTTAGCAGAATGTTTTAAAATACATCGGTTTTTGTAATAAACTGAAAAGCTGCTGGAATCATGTTCCACCTTTAGCATGGAATTAGCATTGAGTTTTACCGGGTCAGCTTGCCCTTGATGAGGAGCACCAGTTTTTTCCTCTATTATACCAACTGTCTTTCCCTGCTGTAACGCATCTTTTTCATGTGAATATGCACCATGTAGTTCAAATATCGATAGCCCCGATGAACCAAGTATAACAAGTACAACCATCACTGTAGTAATTTTGATTGTAATGTCAGCAGTGGACAAACCAGATGCAGTATTGATTAAAGCATCAAATATACCCATACAGGCATTTTTATTATATTTTAATAATTGAATAATGATAAACAGTATTGAAAGTATAACAAGAAGCACCGTCCCAATTGATATAAATATGTTCATAGTGTACCTTGATTATTCAGTTTTTGCTACAATGAAATAAATTTTCAGACTAACTTGAGATTATACTGAAATATTATTTATGTCAAGAAAAGATTACACTATTGATTAATATCAGTGTAGTGATGTAACTCTATTCTTTATGAAGTGTCAGTAACGTATAACCATAAAAATATTGAAATACGCATGGAATATATTTTTTAAAATTTATAATCCCTTTGTTTTAAATTTCAAAAAATAATTGATAAAGTAAAAAATATTTGCAATAATGTTATATGTTATTCTATGGAATGATAATAATATCGATATCGATATATGTCAAGAAATTAATTAATAAATAGAGGTACCCTATGGCTCATGGTGAAAAAATAAATAAAAGAAAAGAAAATAAGCGTAAACATATAGTAGATATATTCCGCCACCACCCTACTCTTTCCAAAGCTGAAGTGAAACGTTATTCAGGTTATTCCATGGATACGGTTATGAACTCATTTAAAATCTTAAAAAATTCAGGTATAATAGCACCTACCGAAGGCAAACAAAAAGAAAAAGGCAGGAAAGCTTTTTTTTATACGTTAGATCATGAAAAACAGGTTTATCTTGGCATCACCTTCAATCAAAAAGCAATATATGTTTCCATAGTAAGTTTTAGTAATAAGATTTTAGCGACATCCAAAAGAACTATAAAAAGTAATATCTCAGCCAGTGAATTTAGCAATGCTATAATCAATCAAATTGACGAGGTATTGGCACAAAATCCAATGTATAAAAAAAATTTAGTTGCAGTTGGCTGCTCAGTCCCAGGCGATATAGATACAAAACATGGTATTTTACATTCATATACCTTAATGCCTCAATTAAAAGAATTTAACTTTAATGAACTTTTACTCAGCAAATTTCCCAATACCCGCTTATTCTATGACCACAATATAAGCAGTATGATATCATATGTACTATCAACTTCAGACATTACTCAACGATACAATAGAATCATGATTGTTTCGGCACGTGCTGCCTGTGCTATCGGTTTAATATATAAAGGAGAGATCGTTAACAGTAGAGGTGAGATTGGTCACATTAAAGTAAGTGATAGCAATATTCAATGTATATGTGGTAGAAAAGGTTGTCTTGATTGTTATTTTTCTTATAAGGCATTTTTTGAATTACTAAAAAAATATGATTCCGTTAGACAAGATGAATGCTATGATAACATTGTGGCAGTATTGAATAAGCATTACTCCCGGAGAACACCTGATATATTTGAAGTATTGGATAATGCATTGAAATTATTTTCTGATGCACTCCTTAATGTTATTAATATTTATTCCCCCGATTATATTTTATTAACAGGAGAGCTTTTTGAAATATTCAATGATGTTGTAGCTGAAATTGATATACATATAAAAAATTTGTTCAAAGATACCGGGTACATAACAATGTATAAACGTGCTATAATGGAGTTTCAAGGTATGAAAACAGAAACGATAGCTCATGGTATATGTTTGACATTAATAAAACAAGATTGGGGATATACTGTTTAATTTATAAATATCTGTAAAAAAATATAAACAAATCAATCAAATAATCCGACATAATATATGAGACATAAAAATATATTATGAGAGGTAGCTATGCAAAAAAAAACTAAGAGCATCTCATTTAGTAAACAATTAAAAAAATATATTTCAATTAAAGGATTGGAAATGGTAATTCACCTTGTCAATGGTGAGATAATTGAATTGCATAATAATGTTCGTCTTGAAAAAAATACAATAGTAGTTAAAAATAAAAACAATGAATTTTACATTCCATTATCGGATATCAAATCTATTGATCTTTATGCGGCATAAATATTTTTTCTATTATATATAATAATTATTGACATACATATATTTTTAAATATATTTTTGTAACCTGAGTCGATTCCGCCATACAGAAAGAGTATGGGTATTCTATTTTTAAATTTATAAATATGAGTAAGATTCAAATACATATCGTTAACATAATTTCAGTGATTGTTTTTTCATTCATTGCCGCACAGGTGGTTAATCAAACTATAAAGATATTTATTAAACCACCTGATTTCAAAAACTATGTGCATACACGGTATAAT
>DCUV01000050.1 GCA_002328585.1 Spirochaetia bacterium UBA2205 | reverse complement strand
CATTGGTATTCCTCCGTTTTTTTATGATAATTGAAATCCCTACTATACATAACGCCGGAGAAAGAAAATATTAAAAGAAATGGTGCATTTTTTTATACTTTTTGTGATTTTTTTATAATAAAACACTCCATAGGGTCAGAGCCTATGTTCTGTGCCTGCGTAAGTACATAACGATCACGTTGAAAATCGGATTACACATGAGAAAATGAGAAAAAAATGGGGTCAGAGCCTTGATGTTCCCCCATTTCGTTCAAAAGGGGGGTAAAAGGGGTTGGCAGGATTCTTTGCTTCACTCAGAATGAAAAACTATAACTTTTTCAAAGGGAAATGTGTGATACATCGTCATATTTCCTTCTCATACTTTCTTTTGTTGAGCGACAACAGTTTTATCACTTCGTAAGGGGATATTTATGCGCTAAATACCCCCTTACCAACCCTGTGGAGCCACCTCAAACGGCGGTGTGTCTTATGTTCTGTATTTATTATGTCTTTGCCATCGTGCTGCGGACGACATCCTGTCTATGTCCTCGCACGAGCCATATGGCGCTACGGCATCCGTGCCTTCGCTGCTTTTCCTTAATAATGGGGTCAGAGCATATTTTCTGAACATATCAAAAGTGTTCAGATACCAGAGTGATGCAGCATTCATAAAGTACATCGTGGGGTCAGAGCCTTATATTTTAACGTTGTGCTCACTGTATTCTCAGCGTATTCTGTATGAGTCAATGCACATGGGGTCAGAGCATTAATTATCTGCGTTCGCAGCAAAAACAGCGATATCTGCAAAAAATATAGGGTCAGAGCATACTATTTTACAATGAAAATTGCGTTGAGGTTAAATATGTTCTTCGCGCATAGTATAGTAATATTGTAAGATTCCCTACTTATAATACTTCCCAAACTGCAATCTTCGCAATAGTGGAGCAACAATAGCTCCTAAATAGTGAAGTGCTATATAGTTGAATTTTAAATCTATAAGCTCAATGAGATTGCCATCCATATCCTTCATAAAAACCCATTCGTTAGAACCTGTTTTTTGAGGCTCACATAAAAATGTTACACCCTTTTCTTTTAACTTTTTATACCATTTTTTTACATTGCCCACATCAAGCGTTATATGAGTAAAACCAATCTTGTTCCAGCAAACTTTATCAGCAGGTATAGCTGGCTTAAATTCAAATATCTCAAGTACCCCCCCTCCCGGAATACGCAAAAATCCCAAACGCAATTTTGTATTTTTTAAACCATAAAGGCTATACAGTGCTTCAACCTGGTGTACATCCATTGTTTCTTCAGCAACCAATGGAAATTTAAACATCTCCCAGTACCATCTCACAGCTTTTTCAAAATTGCTTACGGTTATTCCAACATGGCTTAATGATTTTATCTTCATAATGCCTCCACAAATTTTTCATTTATTTATTTTCAGCATAGGGCGCATGGTCATACGCTCTACTATAACACAACCCCAAAAACCTTTTGAACCACCTTTGCCGTGTGTTGCTATATTACGATGCTAATTGTCCAACTATATTCATGAATGAACCAATCTCTTTACCATACTCAGGTGAGCCCTCAATGACCAGTACACGGTTTAATGAAGCTTCCATCATATCCGTTGTTTGCAGTAAAATGCCCAGTGCACCGTCAATACTATCAAACTTAAATTCAACAAATGGTTTTGAGCGTGTATACCTGCCACGTCCTGATTTGGAATTGCCGGCTTTCATGCGTAAATACGAAGCTATATCAGTACCCGTCACCGACCATGCAAAAGTTCTATCCGGGCTTTTTTGACAAAATTTTGCTATATCCGGGTACCCAGCTTTATTAAGCTGGCTAATGCCCAATGGCAATAGATATAACAATAACCTTACCATAAGCTCTCTATCTTCCGGCTTTTTTGGAGGGGTTTTTCTTCCAATAATCTTCAGCGCTAACAGTAAATTTACTGACTTTATCAAAAGTTTTAATTTAGTTAACCCCTTAATAGATGGAACCGCTGGCTTACCGGCAAAGAAGTCATTCATTGCTTTTACACTTTTAAAGGTAAACACAATATCAGGATGCTCATGTATGCCATATTTTACATCCAGTACACCATCAGTAAATTGCAAAAAGGCACCAATATCACCTGCTTCATCTTTTGCTATGAATTGAACAACACCATTAAGCCCTTTATACTTTGCAGCCATTTTGGGCCTGTATTCCAGTATCACTTTGGTAAGTGGCAATGCCGCCTTTAAAAATATCGTTGAAGCAAATAATTCATTCTGGGTTGCCATAATTACACCTCGTCTTCCCAGTCTTCAGTTTGTTCAAAATCCTTACCCATTATCTGACGTACTTTTTCAATAATCTTATTCTGATCAAACCCATAGTAGTTCTGCAAATCTTCGGGCAGTCCTATTATTGCATACTGGTCAGGTATACCCACTGTTTCAAAGGCACATCCCTTCCCACTTTTCACTATTACCTCAGCTACTGCACTTCCCAGTCCACCAACTATATTATGGTCTTCAAAGGTAACAATACGCCGTGTTTCCATAACAGCTTTTAAAATTGCCTCTTCATCAATAGGCTTTATGGTATGCATATTGATAACACGTACACTTAATTTATCCTCTTTTTCCAGAATGCCGGCAGCATGATACGCATTATACGCTGCAGCACCACACGCAATAATAGTGATATCAGTACCATCTTTGAGCTGTACTGCTTTGCCAATCTGGAAGCCATAATCAGATTTTTCATATAAAAAGGGGTCAAACCCTCTATTGATGCGTATATACACCGGGCCCTTATGCTCATACGCAGCCATTACCGCATTAGCAGTTTCAATTCCATCTGCAGGAGCTATCACCACCATATTGGCAAAAGAACGCATTACTGCCAGATCCTCTGTGCAATGGTGGGTAGTACCAGCCTGACCAAATGAGGTTCCCGCGTGAGTAGCAATTATCTTTACATTAAGTTTTTGATAGCAAATATCAGTTCGCACCTGCTCTGCTGCCCGCAATGAAGCAAAAACCGCAAACGTTGAAACAAATGGCGTAAGCCCTGCTTTTGCAAGCCCTGCAGCCATGCCAAACATATTTTGTTCGGCAATACCAGCATTAAAAAATCTGTCAGGGAAGGTTGCGGCAAACTGTCCCATCTTGGTGGATTTAGCCAGATCTGCAGAAAGCCCTACAATCTCCTTATGTTTTTCAGCTAAATCGCATAAAACCTTACCATAAATTTCTGCCGTTGACATATTGGCAGTGTCAACAATAGTATATGTTAATCCATCAGCAGCCATAATAATCCTCCTTACATTATAGTTCGCAGTAGTGTTTTTCTATACATGCTTTGGCAAGCTCAACTTTTTCACTGTCCAACCCGCCATAATGCCACTCGTATTTATCTTCCATAAAATCAACACACTTGCCTTTAATGGTATGTGCAATAATGACAACAGGAGCCTTATCCTCTTTTTGTGTATATTCAATGGCATCAGCCAGTTGATTAAAATCATGTCCATCAACCTCTTTCACTATCCATCCAAATGCTTTCCATTTATCGGCAAACGGTTCAAGGCGCATCACCTCTTCGGTAGGACCATCAATCATCATCCGGTTTCTATCAACAATTGTTATAATATTCGTTACCTTATAATGAGCAGCAGCCATAGCAGCTTCCCATACTGAGCCTTCATCACATTCACCATCACCCAGCACACAGTACGTTAACCATGATTTACCCTGAAGTCGTGCACCAATCCCCAACCCAACAGTGATAGGCAGTCCATGACCCAGTGAACCCGTTGAAACATCCACGCCGGGAACCTTGTTGCCGTCCAGATGCATCCCTAAAATAGATCCGGTATGATTAAATTCTTTTAACAGCTCCTTTGGAAAGTAACCTTTATCAGCTAAGATTGGCGCATACCCAACTCCAGCATGACCTTTACTTACCACTATCCTGTCGCGGTCATCCCATCCCGGATTCTTTGGATCAATCCGTGCATATTTATAATATAACAATATCATAATTTCGGTAAAACTTAACGAACCGCCAATATGTCCACCTCCAGCCCAATACACGGTATCAATAGCATCTTTGCGCAACTGACAGGCTTTGGCTGTAAATTGTTGTATTTCCTGCTGTGTTAATGGCATATAATCTCCTCCTATAAAATAATAAAATAATTTCTTGTTTTATGCTTTATGTGCGATAGTTCCTTATACTATTCTGGTTGCCTTCAATACAAAAGCAAGCATAATTAAAATTTATCGCCATATTTTTTCTTCAATAGTTTGCACACATCGTCCGCGATGCTCCATGTTTTCTGTATATCCTTATCAGATACTGCCGCACAAACAAACCAATTGTGATGAGAGGTAAAATATGCACCCCTTGCCGTACATTCAGCACACCATTCCTGATGCAGCATATTACTGGGATCATTGGTAATCCTTACATAGGGCATTGAATATGCACCAGTTACCTTAAAATCATATCCATACGATGCACAAATCTTTTTCACACCTTCAAAAAGCTTCTTGCCGATTTTATTCATAAGAACTGGAGCATTGAGGCGCCGTAATTCTTTTAATGTGGCAAGAGATGCTGCCATAGGTACTGCCTGATACCAGTAACTGCCGGTATAAAACACCTTTGCTGCAACAGTCTTCAATGCATCAACACCAACCAGTGCAGAAATAGGATGCCCATTGGCTATTGCTTTGCAGTAACATGCAAGGTCAGGTTTAAAACCAAAATATTCAGCAGAACCCCGTATATCAAGTCTAAATCCGCACCGTACATCATCAATAATTAAAACTATACCATGCTGTGTGCAAAGCTCACGTATCCTCTGCCAGTATCCGTCAGCCGGAAATTCACTGTCGGCAAAGGTTGGATGATGATAAGGAGTTGCTATAAAACCAGCTATCGCCCCGGGATTTGCTGCTATAGCTTCTTCAAATTGTTTTATATTATTCCATTCAATGTCAATAATATTTGCAACATCTTCTTCAATAACACCATAATGACCATACCCCTGCATCCATGGAGCAACACCATGGTAACCGCCTTTTATCATAACAATTTTTTTTCTTCCCGTAGCTGCCCGTGCAATCATAACTGCTAAATTGGTAACATCACCACCATTCTTTGCAAAGAAAGCCCAATCAGCCATCGCAATGGTGTCGGTAAGATATTCGGCTAACTCTACCATGATTTTACCCGGAGCTGTCATGCAATTGCCTTTACTATTTTGCTCCTGAGCTGCCTTTTCTACCTGCGGATGATTGTACCCTAAAACTATTGGTCCATACGCGCACATATAATCTATAAATTCATTCCCATCAATATCCCAGAAATGTGAACCTTTTGACCTTTCAGCATAAAAAGGATACATCGTTGGCGGCACAAACGGCGCAGGACTGAAATGTCCCGGAATCCCGCACGGTATAACCTTAAGCGCGCGCTGAAACAGCTTCTGTGACTTTGTGTACGTATATGTTTTGCTTTTTGATTTTGATGAAACGCTATACTTAATTCCTTTTGCTTCTACTTTCATACTTTTACCTCACTGTTACAGGTTATGATAAATACAAAGCTACCCTATCAAGCACCGGACTGACTGCATCAAGCCACTCAATATGACCTTTTGTAGCCACAGCACCTGAAGCAATTGCACTGAATGCATCCATCTTTCCATTTAAAAAATCATTGGCAATTTTTATTGAATTAAACTCCAGTACAGCTAATGGTTGCTGTGCATATCCCTTATGCACCTCAAAGGTATTGCCCTTTTGCTCAATATATACAGCAGGCCCTTTGTTAACATTCATCATCACCATGCTACCCTTCACTTTTTTTGCTGCATGTTCGCCAATAGGGTCAAACAATAACAATTCTTTAAGCGCATACAATGCGGTATTCAAAGTCATTACCGTATTTATCGTAATATAATTTTTATCTTTAAGCTTTTGATCATCAGGTTTTAAGTAATATTCAAGCCGTTCGGTAAGTTTGGGAAATTTTTTGGTTAAAAAACCAAGTTTTGTAATTCCCTTTAACGGAATTGGATTTGCTTTTCCATCAAACATCTTGTTTAAATGAGCAGGTGAAGTAAAAAACAAGATGATATCAGGTTTTTTTGGCGATAGTTCCCTAACAGTACATTTTCCGTTTTCAAAAATGAGATACACTGAACCTGCTTTCCTTACGCTAAACTTTATGATGATATTCCAATCCTTGATAAGCTTTTTTGCAACATCATCATACTGCACCAAATCCTCAATATTTTGCAACACTGCATACAGATGCAATCGTGATTTTATAAATTCATAATCCATACAAAGCCTCCCATTATCATGTTATGAGTGAGCACTTACTCATATACAATATACAAAAAATCTGTCAACATAAAAAATTTTTTTATTACTATTTTACTATTATTGTATTATAATTAAATGGGAACAATATCCATCCTTCAGCAAATGCTACAATAAACTCTGGGATGATATTCCATAAAACACTATATATTTGATTTTTTTGTTTTAATGAAACAAAATGGAGAAGTTCTCCACTAACAATACCAGAAATCCAATAATCATTGTCAAGATTAAAGTTGTGATTCCTCCTCAATTATCTTTTTTATAATTTTTCCTATGCATTACACGTAAGCAAACTCCTCATCCGTAACAAATTATATGCTACTGCTATTAAACACGCATGCTGCCTGTTCTTAAATGTTCCGCATCCCTTTATCCCGTAATGCCCTTTTGCGTTCTTGTGACATGTACCCACTATCAGCAACAATTGCATCATTTCCCCCTCGTTTTAAATTTACATATCGTTGTCTCATCAGGGATGTCGTCTTCTTCACGTATGTCCAAAAATTTCCTGAACGATATCCTGTCATTTATTAACTCCTCCGTCATCCCGGGAGCAATGTATACATGAACTGCGCCTGATTTTCAGTGCAGTTCTGATGCTGATGCATGTATTTTAAAAATTAAAATGATTTTTGCGACAGACTCCTTTGTTATGTGAAGTTCTCCCCCCATTCTTT
Source organism: Spirochaetia bacterium UBA2205 (assembly GCA_002328585.1). GTDB lineage: Bacteria > Spirochaetota > UBA4802 > UBA4802 > UB4802 > UBA4802. Next base: position 39,017 of record DCUV01000050.1, on the reverse strand, counting down.
TTCTTTTTTTATTTCCAATTAAGTTTTAATTTTTTATGACTTTTTGCACAGTCTGTGAGATATAAATTCATTAACTTTTGATATGGAATTCCAATTTCACCTGCTAATGTTCTAAAATAATTAATTGTATCTTCATCGATCCTTATAGTAATCTGCTTTTTAAGTTTGCTCGAATAAGGATTTTTTATTGAATTTGTAAAATCATATTCTTTTCTCATATTAAAACTCCTGGTATTGGTTTTTTTCATTTTTTGTTGCTTTCCTTGCAGATATTATTCTTATAATCTCATTATCTTCTTTATAGCAATGACAAACAACAAGAATGTTTAATTTTTCACTCAGACCAAGAATTATAAATCTTTCTTCATCTTCTGAATGATCGGGATCATGCGTTAATCGGGCATTATCATCATAAAACACTGATTTTGCTTCTTCAAAGGATATTCCGTGTTTTGAATGTTTGCGGAATTCTTCTTAGAATCCCATGTAAATGAAATATTTTTCATAATTATAATTTAATTATAATATAATTATATGTCAAAGCAAAAGATTTAATTTTTTCGAATAAGATGGGGCTAATTGCATACAAAGTCTGGCTGCAAATGCACTAATGGCAACAGAACTGGCAGCATCCTCTTCAAGATTCAAAGTACATTGAATGCCAGATTTTTCCAGTTATAAATTGTCTGCTCAGCAATTCCCATCTCTTTTGCAACAGCCTGTACACTCTGATTCTCGGTGGGTAATACCTTTCTAATCACACTTGATTTAAGCCTTTTACTGTATTTCATAGCTGTCTCCTTGATATTTAATCTACACGACAACTATGTTGACATATAGGGGGAGGCAGGACTCAGCAAATCCGCGCGAAGTCAATAGCTGATGTTATGTGAAGTCGCCCCGCCAATTCTCTTTAATTTTATCCTATAAAGACAGTTATGCGAAACAGGACGTTGAGCATGAATAACATAGTGTTATTATATTTTAACACCATACTCACAAGCATATGCTCAATGGTTCCATATACCATTTTTCTCAATAAGATAGTCTCCAAGGAACCAAAAAATGATAAAAATCGCTAAAACAACAAATAAAACACATGAATTAGGCTTAAAAGAAAAGTAATTTTGAACAATGACTGTCAGTCCAAGAAGCAAGAGAATACAGATAAATACCATGAGCGCTCGCTGAGCTCTTTGAACATAGAAAAGTCGTTCAGTATTAGGCTGAATAGAATATTGAAGTTCCCATATTTTATCACTTAGTAGTTGCTTGACAGTGTCAATCTCTGTTTTACCCTGAACTTCAAATATACTTTCAACAGTTACCCTATAACGACTTTGTGTACGTATACTCTTGATGCAGTACCAGACCGATCTAGAAATCCATAAAGAAGAAGCAGCATATAATATAACAACAAGCCATCCAACTTTAGATGGATTAGCAAAAAAAATCGAAGCCATAAAAACTAAAAATGCAGACGAAGCACCAAGAGTGCTTAATATAATATTGGCTCTTCGTTCTGCAGACTCGCCCCGGATACGCTCCAAATGAGCTCGTTCATCCACAAATTCTTGACATCTGAGGATAACTTTAATATTGCTAGATGATAGCATTTTCCTTATAGTTTCTATTGATTCCATCAACATTTATCCTCTACTAAAAAGTAACTCATCAATAATAGCGTCCCTGATTTTATGTATGTTTAGTTGCTCAATCCAAGCCCATTGGCCATTCGGATTTAATTCAAGAAAATAATGAGCACCATCTTTTCCTAAAACTAAATCTATAGCCGAGTATCTTAGATTATATCTTTTGGTGATATCAATGCACAATTTTTTTATTTTTTTGGGTAAACTAACTTCATACTGCTTCAATGGTATTTTGTAACAATCAGATAAACGCCAATCAATCTTGGTTTCTTCATGGCTCTGAGAGTCTATAGCCGTAGCAAAGGCTTTTCCACCGACAACAATGACTCTTATGTCATGTTCTTTCGTTATATAGTTTTGGAATATCATTGGAATACTTGCATAGTCCTTAAGACTAATTAATGTCGCTTCGTCTATCTTTTGCGTTGCTGCAACTCGTGCTTTATCTCCATTAAAATCAAACCCATGTTTAACTGCTTTAGCTATTACTTCACCAGAATGTTTTTTGTAAAAATTTTTGATATTTTCATAATTAACTCCAATATAAGTATCAGGAATATTAAAACCAATAGAATTAGCGATAGTGAGTTGCTCTGGCTTATTACTTGCTCTTAGAAGTCTGTGTGGAGCATTTAACCAAACATTCTCATCTATTGCTCTCCATAAAGACTTTAAAGTTTCCCCTATCTCCCTTTTTGCGAACTCTTTATCACAATCTATTATGTCTAAATCTGGAATTTTAGGTTGTCGGATATAAGCTCCAATGAAGGTTCCCACCGGCAGTGATTCTTGCCCTTCTTTTCTTATAGCTACATTAGTTCCGTTCTTTCCTATAGAAAAACAAACATCCCATAACGATAGATAGTCTTCGGTATTTATTCTTAAAAAAGGAATACCCCTCTCATGCAGTCGAATAATCAAGTAATCAGTAGCGAGGTCAGTTTTATTTGATACGATTAATAACAACTTCCAGCCTCTATATCGGGATCATCATCGCCCGGTGCGGCAAATGTTTTGGATTGAGTAGTCAGCCTGTTGCAAAGAGTCACTGTTTTAATATATATGTTGTTTACAGAAGAATAATTAACATCCATTTTATTATCATAGAAATAGTCACTATTATTTTCTGCTACTAAAGACGCAGACTTGGAAAGAAGAAAAGATTGTTTCATAGGTCGCATAAGTGTAACCTCCTCGGTTAGTACATTAATTCGATATCTGGGTCTGGGTCATCATCACCTGGGGCCGCATCAGTCTTCGAAACTGTTATCATTGTTGAAGCTGTGCATGCTGGAGTAACTTTTCCGTTAATAAAAATTGTATTCAATTCAAACTGATAGTTATAGAATAAAATTCCATACGGCACTGTATACATATCATGAGCCTTTTTTAAAAGAAAACTTCTATTCATTATAATGTTCCTCATTTCATTTAGGTCGTGATTAATAATATGTCTGTTCCGTTTAACATCTTTACAAGATGATATTGACAATAGTGGCAATTATTAATTTTAGACTTTGTCCCATTGTTTGTTGAAATTGGATAACACCTCCATTACCATTATGCAATCTTATGATTTTCTTCAATCACTTTTTTCCCAAACATTGAAATATTTAGCAATAATGCGTCGATATACTTATGCCCGTTAATCTTCCGGAAGTTCCTTTCACTTTACATTATACCACTCCATACCCATCGCATTACCATAGTAGAATTTCTCCACCGTTTTACTCTTCCGGTTATAGTACATATGCCACCATTCAAACTCTCAATTGGATTGGTCGTCCCCAAACTTTTCCGTAACTTCTTGTGCGCACCAAGCTTATGTAGCGTCAATGTTTCTTCTAATCCTTCTTCTAATCCTTCTTCTAATCCTTCTTCAAGCGAACGTGCTGCCTGCGGATAGTCTTTTGCAAGCCATTGATGAATGTTACCCAGTAACCTTTTTGCTCTATCATACGTATCGGCATTATAAGCTTCACTGAGTGCCCTTTTTACTGATTCCCGTTGCCCCTTTGGCATATAATCAATGACATTCCTTTCCTTGTGTACCTGGCACCGTTGTATCAAAATATTATCCCCAAAAACATCATGAATTGCTTTTCGTAATGCTTTACTCCCATCAATAACCACAAGAAAACACTTCGTGACATCAAATCCCCGTTCTACCAGATGCTGCAATAAATCAATACATACCCGACTATTCTCACTTGAGCCTTCCCATGCACCTAATACCTTCTTCGTACCATCCCTGGCAATGCCAAGTGCTACCAATACGGTTGTTGTAGCATATACTATGCCATCTATCATCAAAAATGGATACTCGGTGGTTATCGCTGCGGTACGCCATGCTTCCACTTTCTCTTGTGTCTTGGCAATAAAATTCCTGCTCACCGTGCTCTTTGAATATGCATGTGATTCTACTGCATCCTGACCCATTTCAAGAGAACGCCCATACTTCCTTGTCGATACGCCTATAATCATCTGTTCCATTTGCCGATGAGACAGTGCTTCTTTACCTTTGTATTGCTCTACTATCGCTATCGCTTTCTCACCATTATTCTGGATGTCTCGTACCCGTGAATGCTGCAATGCAACCTTCCTGCCACCCAATACAACCGAGGTACCTTTCTTCCCCCAACGCGTGTATTCCCGCTTGCATAGATGCTTATATCGTTCCCCACATAGTGCTGTTATCTCTTCTTCTACCATTTCGCAATATGCTGCTATCCCAAATTGGAGCACCGTTTCAAATAATGTTGCTTTGATTGATTCTTTCCAATCATTTTCCACCGATACAATTTTTTCTGGTTGCTTTTTTCTGACTACTGTTTTACGCTTCATTGTGGTATCTCCTGTTATTATTAGTATTGTTTTGGGGCATTATACCCTAATGCCCCGGGAGATGCCACTCATTTTCAACAGATTTTGGGACAAGCTCAAATTAAGGTCTTCACCTAATTTGTTTTTCCACTGTTTTTCTCTGTCATAAGACTCATAATAGTCTTTTAGTTCTTCAATATTTATCAAGGGATTCCCATTGGTTCCATACTTTCTTATTCTTCCGTATTGGAGCAAATACGAAATATTAGAAATTGTAACTTTACGATTTAAGTATTCCGAAGCCCAAACACTTGCTTCTTTTAAATTGATTAGCTTTTCCTCTTCTTTCCCAAAAAATGTTAGTTGGCTCATATCTGCTTACCTTTTATTATTAATATTTATCATACCTTGATATTTGCTTTTTCCCTGCCTGCAATTGCAGATAACGTTCCCGGGGTATGATAAGTTGCACATCTTCAAAGCTTGTGCAATTTCTTATACGCCGTGTTAAGTGAAGTACCCAATTTATACTTATAGTTCACCAAAGTACATGAATATACTTTGGTGTTTTCAACATTTACATTAAAAAATCTAACAAAAGCAAGAAAACTTTTATTAAAATAATACTCACGTTTCATCATCAACTTGTTCAACATTAGTAGATTTAAAATATTCCTCAAAGTCTACAATGCCAGTTGTTGTTAATATTTTATTTCGAATTTCTTTTATATCAATATCTGATAAATTTTCAATGTTTTGACAAATGAAAAACAAATCGTGTGTTTTTATCAGTGCAACTTCACTTCTATTAGCAGCAATTATACATTTATTTGTGAAAAATTCTTTCCTTTCTTTTATAGGTAATAACCGACATGCATTACCAAATAAAACACCCTTAGCTATTGTTTCAACTTCATCACGAGAAAAATCTTCATTTATATTCATTTCTAATTGTCTTAGTTTTTCAATATTAATTGGCTTGGTATCTTTTCCTTCAGCTTCCCCAAGGAACCTACCTTCCGAACATTCAAAGACTATGTCAAATTCAGAATCATTTTCTTTGTATTGTGAAACGTTAAAACCAATTAATTTTAGTGCTTTAAGAATTGCATGTTCAAGTGGCTTACCTTGCTCAAATAAAAGATCTTTTAGCGAAGTTTCTTGAATTAATTTATCTTTTGCTTTCTGGATTTCCGCTTGTAATTTTACAATCTTGGATTCTTTGGATATCATACCTTTTCTAATGGAAACTTCTTTTGGTAATAGGAATTCATCTGATGAAACCCAAGTTGGTTGCGGTGTCTTGTTTGAGGAACCACGTATTGTCTTATCAATATTTACAATTGAAGTAATAAACTTTTCCCCAAATTCTTTGCCAGACTTTGACCAATATTCGTTATCATTACGAGTTACAATAAAAGATTCATTCTCAAAATCAATGAGTGGTAGCAAAAGAATATAACCATTTGATTCTTTATGAATAAAAATTCCACCAACTGTTTTATTTCCTGTTTTGGTACTCACCAATGATAACAAATCATCACTTTCTAAAGTTACTTTATATGAAAACTCACCTGAAAAACTAGTAAAAAGTTCTTTCAAATACTGGAATTTAGGATTAAGCACCATTTGCTTCCCAATTGAAGTCCTTATATCTATAGGAAATGGCAGAAAGCTGTAATTATCAATTGGAGTAACATGTCTTGTAGTTTTTTGATTTCGTCCAGTACCAGAATAGCTTTTAGTTCCTGTTGCTATAAAAATTTCTTCATAGTCATCTAATAAGATTATTATGGATTTTCCATTCTTGAAAGCGTCTCTAATTTCATTTTTCCAATGATTTAAGCTTTCAGTATATCTAAAAGAAGAATCATCAGATAGACAAGGTTTTCCATTATAAGTATCACTTCCATAATAAAAACTATTATGCATGTATGTTGAAAGTATAATAATATCCCAATCTAGCAGTGATATTTTTTCAGTATGTCTTACATATTCTATTTCACCACCAGGTACTTGAACTCCAATAGATACGATTGATTGTGGCATTTTATCTCCATATTGAAAAATGAATAAATCTATTATGTTTCACAATAAAGTCATTTTATTATTCTCTACCGAGCCACACCCACTATGTCAAGCAGCGGATAAAAATAATTTTGATTCTTCAAAAAATATTTCATCTTTCCATATTTTGTAAATTACTTTTACCCATTTATTCGACAGGGCTCTAACGGCAACAGAGTGCGTTTTTCCTTTTAAACGTTGATTATCATAATAAGTTCGCGCCAATGTTGAATATTGCAATGATGCAAAAGCAAAAGCAGCGCGAAGATTCGAAAAAGTTGGGTATTTTCTAATCAAATCGAGCTGAACTGTACAGCCAAATTCAGTAAAAAGAGTATCCTGGAGAGGGAAATACTGTCTGACAGCGAAATGGAGCTTATTTAAATGACGTGCGCGATCTTGTGTTAAACGCGAGTGAATAATTGAAAAATTCTTTGATCGTTCAATTTCAGAAGAATTATAATTAAGCTCGTTAATATTTGTTGAATTTGCTTGCAAATATTCAGCTATTGCAAGATCATCTATGTCATCATTTTTATTGCCGGAAACTTTAATTGATTCTTTATAACGTTTAATCTTTAAAGGGTTGAGTGAATAAATGTGATATCCTTTCTCATGAAGAAAGTCGACCAATGGTCCATGGGGAAGTTCGAAACCGATTTTAATATCAGAAATTCCTTCCAATTTTTTTTTCAACCCTTCGAAACCATTTAAAGAATTTTCCACAGTAAACGATGACTTCAACTTGCCGTTTTGGTCAATTACACGTACCTTATGATCAAGAGACGAGTTGTCAATTCCAATGAAGTAATTCATGGCGTTGATGTCCTTTGATATTGATAGGTTCTTCTGCTGCATCCTTATATTGGCAATGGCTACCCACTATAAGCAGTCAGAAGATGAGGGGAGGCTGTAGTGGCTCTAGCCCTTTGTCGGGCAGGACGGCGTTAACTCCCCCCTATCAATATACTTTTACTCGCTTTATAATTCCAGTATACTATATAACGGATGGCGTAGGCATTTCAGATTTAATAATATCAATATAATTCAATAGTATTTGGTTCTGCAAATATAATATTGTCATTTTCATCAATGCTATTAATTTTTAACCCAAATTGATTTAATGGATTATTTTCTATGCGACCCCATTTGCCCAATGGATTTGAGTATATTGAAACCAAGAATATATACTTTTGTTTTTCAATTGAGAATTGTTTTATAATGAATACTATTGCAGTTAGATTAGAATACTCTTTAAAACAAAATATTCCTTCGCTTATTGGATTACCAAAGCTATCCCTGCTTATTTCTGGGTAGTGAAATGTTTCACCAGTTGAGAAATTAATTTTTTTGTTCCCGTAAAGCGCATTGTTTATCTGAAAATCATCAATATAAAAGTAATCCTTAAATTTAGGTTGATAAAAACAAATGATAAAAGGCATATCCAGAGTTTTTATGATACCGTTATATTTATGAAATTTTTGATTTATTTCAACATTTACTCGATTTGACTGCTCTATTGGCTGAGTGGCAGGAGGCAATTTCTTGAGAATTTCGCCTGTAATTTGATTCTGAATTATTAATTTTTGTTTAATAGGATTTTTTGCGAAAACAGATTTTATCAAATCAAATATATTTCTTCTTTCTCTTTTAATAAGGATTTCCCTATGCGGGTGATTTGAGCGAAGTATTGTAACCTCTGCAATGAATGAATTATTACTATCAATTGTAACTTTGAAATCGGGAGTCTTGCCGTTAATTTTTGAATCCTTTTCATAATCCCATTTGAAATGTTTCCATAATGACATCGCAGTCAATTCTGCAATACATTCTATAAATTGAGAATTTGAGCTCCCTACTATTTTTCCAAAAGCGTCTTTTTGCATTTTCGGTTTTAATGAACTTATTTGTTCATTAAGGTAAGCAGCATATTCTTTTACTGGCCCATCTTTTTTCATTAATGAAAAAAGATTACGCGCTTCACTTCCCATTTGGGGATATTTTTTCAGCAATTTATGAGTTAAAATATATTTTCTCATAATTCTAATCTTCGCCGCCAGGATGGCGGCGTAACTCGAAAAGTTGGCGAGTCAATGGCGTATAACGTTTTTCTTATGCGACGTCGCACAGCCTTTTCGCCGCGATTTGGCGACTTGTGCTGAGCTTGTCGAAGCAAGCCCTAACGACCGCCAGCGAGTGAAACGCATAAGCTTTGAGTCTGTCGCAAAAATAATTAATTTACATTCTCATGTAATAGATAAAATATCAATAACTTTTTGTAAGGAGATACTGATATGATTGCACGTTACCACAGCTACAACACAGAACAGACTTTCTTCATACAGATAAATCCCGCTGAAATACGAAATAATAATCCCCGTGTAGCCGCAATAAATGTCATATCAATTTTAAGACCGACAAAAGTAAACGGTTCAATGTTAAAAGAGAATATTTTGATTCACAGCTTGCAAGGGGAAGAATGAAAGAGAAACTCCGGGGCATGGAAGGAAAAACTGTCTATAATCAGTGGTCATGCATCATTGAACATATCTTCGGTGAGATAAAAGAGTACAAAAAATTAAGAAGGTTTTACCACAGGGGGACTTACAAAGGTTAATACCATCTGGACTATTGTCTGCATTGCACACAACTTCAGAAAAATTGCAAATCTGCACTACGCCTAAAAGCCTATAAATGCACTCAATGCTGGATTAAAGCAGACTCCGGCATCCCGGGAGCACTGTATATATGAACTGCGCCTGATTTTCAGTGAAGTTTTGATGCTGATGCATGTATTTTAAAAATTAAAATGATTTTTGCGACAGACTCCTTTGTTATGCGTCGTTGGTGTGCCATTTTTTATGAATAACTGAATCTTTTATTGATGCATGCGCCACCCACCACCAATATATAATAATTGACCTGTGATCCAGTGAGCCTGTTCAGATGCTAATAACAACAATGCATCAGCTATGTCTTCCGGTTTGCCAATTCGCTTTAACGGTATTTGGCTGGCAATGTTTTTTTCTTCGTCGGGTGTTAGCCAACCTGTTTGTATAGGACCAATTGAAGCAATATTTACGGTTATTCCATATTTTCCAAGCTCTAAAGCGGCTGATCGACTATAAGATTCAATTGCATGCTTACTCGCAGCATAACTTACATTTATTGGATGCGCGTGAGCACCATCAGTGCTTATATTAATAATTCTGCCGGTTTTAGCATTTCTTTTTAAATATCTTTTTGTATATTCCGCCATTAGAAGTGCATAAGCCCTGGTATTGATTTTAAAATTGTTATCTATATTTTCAGAAGAGATAAGATTTATTCCAAATCCTTCGCTTGTTACCGAGGCTTGATCGAATGTGTCTAACGACCCATAGGTGTGGTTATTGATGAGAATATCAACAGGTCCGATTTCTTTCTCGCAAAAATCGAATAAATCGGTGATATTTGATACAATTGATAAATCCTTTTCAATTTCTACAGCTATACCGTGCTTCTCATTAATTTCTTTTATTAAGACACTTGGAGTTTTTTGCTGATTTGCTCTATATAATAATTCTCCTCCTTCATTTTTAATTAATGCCTTTTTAAGTTCTTCCTTGCTGAATTTGCATGGCTCACGATAATAAGTAATACATACTTTAACACCTTGATTGGCAAATAGCTTTGCAGTGGCAGCTCCAATACCGTGGTTTGCACCAGTAATTAGTAGGACTTTATTTTCAATTCCTAAATCAATCATTTAATATCTCCTTTCAGTTACTATTAACTGATATACGCTCTATTCGGACAGATGGCACACCAATGACGTATAACGGTTTCGGGCTATACGAAGTTCCGCCTTTGGCAGAATTTGGGCGAACGTAGTGATCCGTATAGCCCGTGTTATATGACCGAGCCGAAGGCGAGGCAAGAAAACCGAAGGTTTCCGTAGAGTCGTGGGCGAGATGTGTCATACTCATTTTAATCCGCCTTTACATATCCCTTTACTAATATCTTCTTTCATTATACAGTTCTCCTTACTACACTTGGTAATATAGCCACAGCTAAAGAATGCAATCGGGCAATATTTGTCTTTTGTCGGAATACAGGTATACTTAATACCATCCTTACCAAAAGGACAGACGTTACATAATCCCTTGTTACACATTCTTGGTACAAAATCAAAGGTAATATCAAATTGTTCTGGATAAAAGTCATTGATGTCTTTATTCCCTTTCAATTGGTCGTAAAGTTCCCTCACAATGTCTGGCATACTCAATGTTTTTGGGATACTACCAATATCTATGACATTTGCAAAAAGATTATCTCTGAATAATGGACTATTATTCCAAACGTCTCCAGGCAACTCTATTTGATCCATAGGTAGGTTATTCCATTTGTTAATTAAATCCACAGCATTATTTGAAGCAACTTCCTTTATTGCATCACAAAATATTTGATGATATATCCCTTTTTTGTAATCCCTAATGCAACACCATAATCTTTTCTTTCCCTTTGTGGAAGTTTGTTTAAATTCAGTAAGCTTCTTTTCAAATTTACCATCATCCGTCAGAATCGTATTTATCTCTTGGGGGTTTGCTTTTTTATTTTTAAGTTGGTAAGTTAATAAATGTAATCCACACGCCACTCTTATTAACAGATCATTTTTATCTTGAAATTTTTCTACAATATTCACAATGTATGTAATGATATTTCTATTATATTTTTGTTCACTTAAAACTTGTAATGTTTGTAAGATGTTTTGATAATCATCGGTTACATATCTAGACGCAAATATAATACCGTTATTGGATTTAAATCTAAATCGTTTTTTCCCCTTATCGTCATATTCTTCGTAATGATTATCGAGTATCTGATTGGGTGGCAATCCATTTCTTGAGTATTCATATATTAATTCGGAGAAAATATATCCTCCTTTGTCCCAAACAATTTCAAACGGCATTTGTCTATCTGTAATATAGCAAATCCAATGAGTAAGTATTTTTTCGCAATTCGTCAGATCACTTTTAGAGAAGTTTACATAGTTATAGTTTTCTCCTACATTCCATCTTCTACAATCCAGCCAAGAAATTGTTTTGAAGATTTTTATAAGGGCCGTTTCGTCTTTTATTTTTAGTTTCGTCATGTTATTATCTCGCCCATGATTTCGCACAACGTTTTGCTTACCCGACGTTGCGCCGTCCGCTTGGCGCAATGTGCCGAAGGCTGAGGAGCGCAGCGACGAAGCGCATGACGCCGTGTTATATGAAGTAAGTGCATTAACTTGTTATAATTGGCTTTTTGTACCAAATAACTTTTCCAAAATAACGATCAGGTTCAAGTAATACAACAGCTTTTTTTGAAAGCATTATTGATGTTTTTGTTCTTTCATTTTCAAAATATTTATAGATCGTTTCAATAGGATTGTCATTAACAAAATATTTTATTGATCTAATTAAAATATCGACTTTTCGACCGTTGTATTTATCAAAATCAGGATGCCGACCAAATTTACTATTTTGATAATCCCAGTTTAAAAAAACACCTCTGTATGGAAGATGTTTGTGATTGTATTGGTAAAAAAACCAAATATCAAAATCTTTAATGCCGTTTGTTTTATCAAAATAATGCATTGCGGCACCCTGGCAAAGGGCTACACAAATTGGATTATTAATATCATACAAATCAAGCCACTTATTGCCTTTTGATGAGTAAAAGTATTTATGTAATACAGTTTTACTGTTATTTAATAACACGCGTAAATCGCTTTCATCAATTCGAGAATAATTACGCTCGGAAATCATAAATACCTGAGATAAAAATAGTATATGTATATGTTGCAAATGATTGCTGTAATATGTAAAGTTTTCGCGCTTATTGCATATAACGTTCCGAGCGTATCCGAAGTTCCCCGAAGGGGAATTTGGGCGACGTCACGAAGTGGCGGAGACAGATACGCTCTGTTATCTGCTGTTTCGGCTGTGATCATGTCCCCCTCTCAAAATACACTGCTGTGTCAATTTTTTGCCACAGTAAACTAATTAATGAAAGAATGTTAAGAGCATCCTCTTGAGTAATAGGCCAATCTAATTCTGGCTCGTGGGCTTCTGGATTTCTAATAGCTCGCATTAATCCAATACAAAGATGCATTACACCTTCTTGCTCATTTCGTTCTGTCTCAGTGCGTTGAGTATTTATTTTCAGGGAGCCTTTCAAAGATAAAGCAGCTCCCATTAACTCAGCTCCATGTTTATTGCTTCTTGATTTTTCTTGGACATATTTATCGAAGGCTTTACAACATTCGAAAACTGCGTGGAAGTGTTCCCCTTCTATAAATAAAAGTCTGGCATTCTTCCGAACCTCTGAGTGAAAGTTTCTAGCGTCGAACATTACTTCAGCTTGGGAGCGTTGTGAACGCAAAGTGGGTGAGATAGAGGACTTAACTATAATTTTCCCTGTTGTGGAATTCACCTCCAAATCATAAAATGAAAGTATCTCATTCACATACTCAATAATGCTTTTATGATTTTCAGCGTGTCTAAAGTATTCCTGAGGATCACAGAGTTTTTCAATTACTTTGGCAACATTATAGGGACCGTAAGGTTGTTTTTGTAATTCTTCCAAAGCAGCATAGACAAATCTCCATTTGGTAGATCCATCATGCCGAATATTAGGAAAACCAACCTTTCTGAAAAATTCTGTAATTTCAGAACCTTTATATCTTTCACCTATGATTTTTGCGATTTTTTCTAAGGCCGAAAGACTGAATGGTTCAATTCGCTTCATACTATTTCCTCACAAGTTAATATACCTTTTACAGCCGAAATTTCACACAACGTTTTGCTTATGCGATGTCGCGCAGCCTTTTCGTCGCGATTTGGCGACTTGTGCTTAGCTTGTCGAAGCAAGCCCGAACTACCGCCAGGGAGTGAAGCGCATAAGCTTTGTTGTATGCAGTGGCTTATGCTGAAAATAACCTTACATCATAGCCAAGGCACCTTAGTGCTTTATTCACACGGTTGTTTCTTAAATGTGTAATATCTGGTCTTCCCCAGCCAATAAGTTCCCCAATTATACTTTTACCAAAATGCTCTAAATGATATTTTTCACTGTAAATTGCTTCATATATCCTTTCTTCCAGTTGTGTGCTCTCGTCAAAAAGAATATATCTCATAACATCATGAATACTTAAACTATGCTCGGTTTTTTGTGAGAATAACCATTCTGAAAATATTTTAATTCGTTCTTCGATATCAGTTTTAAAATCAGGTGGCAAATTGAAAAATTTATTATTTATCTGTCTTGCATGATTTCTTACAGCATGATTTTGTTTCATAACTAAGAAAAAGTCCTCAAAAGTTAAATCAGAATCAACCAATTTAGATAAAATAGATTTATTTAATGGACCCCACTCATTAATATGTATATCCTCAGATGTAGGAGCTTCTTTTAATGTTTTCCACCATTCAATTGCTTCAATTATTGCTTTTGTTGGATTTACTTTATTTCTTTCATAGCTTTCATTTACTTTCTCAATACTTCTTCCTTCTTCACTGCCATTTAATATATATGTATAATAATATGCATGTAATAATTGGTCTGTAATTATTGTTGGATGTGCTTCATTGCTAACCCAGTTCGGTTGACGGCATTTTTCATTCATAATATTGTTTACTAAATGTAAATAATTTTGTGTTTCTCGCCATTCTTGAAGAAAATGTAATTTTCTTTTGCTCTTCTTACTATTTGATTCCTTGCCAAAATCAGTTGAACCTGGTTTTAATAAAAATAAATGTCTGAAAAATTCTTCAAAATTATCTTCAATGTTAGAATTTAATTTTTCTATTTTTTCAATTTCAATTGATGTTGCGATTATGAAATTTTCAATATTCTCTAAATCATCATTGGTAACTGGCATGCTGGAATTTCTTAGAAAATCAAAAAAATCATTCGTCTCTTTCTTCATTTCAATATCTAAGTCGTTTTCACTGATAAAAATACCAGCTTCAACATTATAATAAAGGGCATTGTTAGTCATGTTTGCTGAACCAATATATAATCCATGATTTTCAAAATAAATTACCTTAGGATGAAAAAGTTCAGCAAATGGATAGAATTTGATATAATCAGAATTAATTGCTGTTTTAATTAATTCAAGGGAAGTAGAGAAACCTGAATTGAATAAACCCCACCATTCAAGTTGAATATTATCAGAAATACATTTTTTAATCAACAAGTCACTTTGTGAAAATGCAATGGCTGCATATATTTTATTCACATTTTTAGGCAATGTTTTTATAATTACAGCAAGACTTCTTTTAGTTTTGTAATCATATAGAAGTTTCATTATAGTTCCCGCTAAAATAGTCCATAAGCCATTGCGCTTAACGTTTAGTATACCCGACGATGTTATTTCGCCGAAAAACTATATTGGAGCATTGAGTAAATTTAAGCAAGTAGTTTTTGGCCGTGAACCAGGAACATTGTGTCAGAGCCCTATCGACCGAAGGGCGCGAAGCGGGTATACGTTGTTATATGTAGTAAGCGCAAACGCTATAAGTTTATTTACAAGCGAAACATGGATGTTGAGCTTGGGCATTTAGCTTTCCAAAACTTCAGTTTTATCAAATATAGAAAATAAACATAGCCTTAAAATTAGCCACCAAAAATATTCAATATAGTATTGGAAATAAGTCTCAGTTGTTGTTAGTCCATGAGCAACAACATTTCTTAAATTTCCATATCTTCTTTCGATTAGTAGTATTTTTAAATCATTCAATAAATCTTTACCAAATATTTCTTTTGATTTTTCATGTTCAAGTATTGAAGGAAGTCTCATTTCTTCTTGAACTCCATAATTATTTATTGATGAAACATTAACGCCATAGTTTGATAAAACATATCGTAAAGAATTTTCTAATAAAGGTACTAATAATTGTGTTGATACAATAAAATCACCAATAAATCCTGCATAAAGACCTTTGGCAAACAGTAATTCCTGTCCTTTTTGTATAAAAGGATTGTTTAAACAAACTTTCAAAAAATCATACTCCGTAATATATACATTAGTTAAAATATATTCTCTACCTGGCTTGATAGCTCCTTCTCTCATGATTAGATGTTCAATGCTTGAAAGTCTGACTATTTCTGACCATAAAATTTTTTCATTTTCATCATCATTTGAATTTGCTGGAGTCTTAGCAATAACTTTGCCTTCTTTATCTAGATATGTTGAACCCATGAGATGCGTAAATACAAATTTACTCATGTAATTTTTTGCATTTTTTTCCAGCCTTTCATACGATGGAGGCTTGATAATCTTATATGTCAAAGCTATTAAGCTTTCTATTAAATTTTTTCCTTCTAATACATCTATTGTATGGTTTATTTGTTCGGAGACATCAAAGGGGACTAATATTTCTTTCATTTGATTAACTGAATTTTTTTGATATTCAATCAATAATGTATATAATTCATCTTTTCTTTCTTTCCCCCCTTTTACCTGTTTGTAAGTTTCTACAGCTTGTTGCATCCAATGAGCGGCTAAAATGGAATCGATAGTTGCTATTGAAATAGCACTAGTTGCATAACACTCCGCTTGGTTTATAGTTGATTTCTGAATTAATAATTTATCTCCCAATAAATTGGCAAAATCAATGCATATTAAATAATGTTCTTTTGCCTTATCGTAATTTCCTGAATTTAGTGATGCCTCAGCAATTTTTTTCGAATCTTCATAGTATTTATTGAAATCCCCTTGTTTAAATCTGATTAATAACCTCATGAGATTAGCTGACAAAAAAAGTGGATCACTCCCATTGGCTCGCTTTAAAACATCTTCAATGTGAGCAATCACAAAATTAAATAATGTATCATCTTTTCTTTTAAAAAAGGATGATAGTATCAAAGCTCGCTCAATGCGAATATATGTAGACACCCAATTATTGAAATCTTCTAATTTTTTGGCTTGAGATATATACGAATAAATTGCTATTTCAGCATATTCAATTTTTCGCTTTTTTAACCATAAAATATCAGCAAGTCTTGCTTTCACTTCATCAGATTCAATATTTTCAAAAACTTCTTCAATAAAATGGATGCCTTCATCTGGAAAATCATCAAGAGAAAAATTATATGCAGCAAATGGATGATTTATATCATCATTATTGAGATAAAGTGATAACGCTAAACCAATTATCTTTAATTCATCCGAATATTCACACTCATCATTAATGGTTTTAAAACTATTTACAATAGTATCATACTCTTCTTTTTCAGATTTTTTTACTAGTTCATTGATTTTTGAAATTATTTCTTTTTCCATTATTGACACTTATATCTTATTAATTGCGAGGCCAGGACGGCCGAGCCAAAGTTTTCGCACTTATTGCATATAACGTTTCCAGCACAAACGAAGCCTTAAGGTTTGGGCTTTTAGCCGTTTGTGCCGTGTTATCGGAAGTTGCGCCCATTTCTTAAAAGTTATTCAGGATACCGTAAACTCCAATTCAATACCATCAGACTCGTGATCATATTTTTCTACTCTCGCCGTTTGAGGTTTGTCAGTTCCGTAAGAACCCTCAAACAAATCGACATAATCATCACTATTCCTTTTCATAATATTTCCAATAACACCTAAGAGTTCGTTTGCTGCCGATCCAATTGCAACCCCTGTTGCCAATGAAGGATTGACTGAGATTGCAGTTATTAAGCTTACAAGTTTGCTGTTCCCAACTTTGTCATGAATGTCAACAAGTGTTTCCCCCAACTTTCTAACATCATTATCACATTCATATACTATAACAACAATATTGAGAGCCCCGACAACAATTCGTGCAGGCCAAATGTTAATGCCATCACCAATGAATTGGCGATTCTTCCCAGCTTTTACAGGAATGAGAAAGTCAGAACCTTTAGCTCCTTTGGGAGGATACAGAAGAGGTGGGTTTCCAGAGTAATCCCACGCGATAGAGGTAAAGTAAATTTCATTGTTTGGATTGAAAAGGTTCGCTATAAAGCCCTCAAAACTTTCATAGAGGGAAAGACTTTTGAGATAAAGACCACATTTGTTTGGAGATTTAGCCAAATCCATAGCAGGAGGTTCAATATTGAATGATAATTCTGGCAAAGCATCAAGGGAAAGAGTTCGGGAAAACCTAACAGTATTCTTATGCTCTACCTTCACTACTTTTGCAGTCTGTGCAAATGAAACACCGATTTGGTTAAAACTACCGACTTTGAATAATGGCATAACTTTTCCTCCTTTTAAGAACTTTTTTAGACTGTTTTTTAGGGCGCAATTTCCGATAACGAATCGTGCGTACCCGAAGCCGTGCACAGGATGAAAAGCTCAATCAAAGAATAAGCACTCAGCAGACGAAAAACCCAGAACGGTTCAAGTAGCAGGTTTGGGCGAAGGGGCCGCAGGCCCCGAAGCCGGGTACGCACTGTTAGGCGTAGTTTTGGCGCATCATTAAGATACATCTTTAATTTCACCGTTTTTAGAAATAATATATGTCTTTTTTTCAAAAATAGATTTCATCATCAACCACACTCTATCTTCGCCATGTATTTCAGTAGTATACGTTGAAGATATAAGTTTGCCTGTTATCTTGACACTCTCTACTCTCGCAATATTATTTCCTTCTGAGTCTTGAAGAAAAGTGTCCTCTGGAAATTTTATATCATCTGTTACTTCTATTTCAGTCTTACCCATTGATAATTTCTTTAGGAAATCATCAATAATGTTTTTAATAGATTTTATTGTTCCATCTTGAAATTTATATACATATTCATCAGTATTTACTTGTTTTTGATCCAAATCTTTAAAAACTTCGGATACAACCTGTTCATATTTTATTATTTCTGGTTTAAAAATATGCATCTGTAATTCTATAGTTTTTATACGACCTTCCCAATCATCTTTAGTGGGCTCTCTCAAAATTACAAGCCCAACATTTACTGATTTAGCATAAGCTATCGCATCTTCGGTAAATCCTTCTTTAGAAACAACTACTCCTTTATTAAAAAATAGGCAATCATCAACAATGGATTTAACCTTCATTACAGTATCTTTATTTATTTTTTGATCCCAATATTTGCATTCAATATCAGTAAAATATGAATGAATGCCATCTGAATGTGAAGTGAGAACATCAATCTGATGTTCAACCCCAGAGCGACCCTTTACTTTAAAATTATTTCCCCAACCAACAATAGTCACACCAGCTTTCTTTCCAAGAACTTCATAGATGTTTTTTGTTACTTCTTCATACGTATTCCAGTCCATTGTTACCTCTTTTCCGCGCCAAAATTTCGCCTAACTCCGGTATATCTGCAATACTGCACATATTCTTCCATTTTGGTGTTATATCTGCAGTATTGCGTATATAAATCCCTCTAGATGAACCTTCTATCTCCTCGATTTTCCTTCCTCTCAACGTTTTATACCTCCTCTATTCTCTGTCTCAAACAAACTATCTAATGGGCTTTTTATCCTCCCTATATCCCTGTTGCTTACATGGGTATAAATCTCAGTTGTTTTGCTGTGAGCATGTCCTAATAATTCCTGTATGTATTTTAAATCCGTTCCGCCCTCTAATAAATGAGTGGCAAAACTATGTCTTAAGGTATGGACTGATACATCTTTTTGTATATCAGCCTTTTCACAAGCATGCCCCAGAACTTTTTGTACTGTTCTAATCGAAAGATGCCTGTCCGCTTTTGCTCCTTGAAAGATATACTTTGCAGGCTTGTATTTCCTCCAGTATTCTCTCAAAACCGATAAGGCTGTGTTGGATAGCAATGTACATCTATCCTTCCTCCCCTTAGAACCATTAATATGCATAAGCATCAGTATTGCCTTGTGTTTAATAGTATCCACTGATGAAAGTATGCATCCCACTTCTTCTTTGCCTAATATTATAAAAATCCGTTTTTATCTTTTTGAATGTTAATCATTTTCCAGTATATCTCGATTATATAAAAATTATCAAAAAGTCAAGATTTTATCCCGCTGTAGTGTAAATTCTTCAACTGTAGAATTTTTTATCCCTGACAATCTATTAAGTCAAGTATATTTTCTTTGTTTAGGACTTTTCAATATTTGTTTAATCAACGTCTTTATTCCCATTAAAACTATATGGAAGCCTCTTAGCCAATACATACACCCTTCACTCCGAAGTATCCCAGCAAGCCGCTTTTTTCATATCACTTACAATGACCACATTGTGCTGTTGTCCAGCTCTTTATTGCCTGCTACTATATATTTAAATTCAAGGTTTGTTCCAAACTGTTTCACAATGTTGTGTGATACCGCTATATTGCGCACAAATCCAGATTGTACTTATGATTTCCCCAATAATCCGTTCACGATTATCTGCTGGCAAATCATCCTTAAGGTCAATGAATATCCTGACTTTTTTTTAAAAAATCACCACCCTCAACGACATACCTAAAGAATAATATTAATGAGCGGATCATACTTTTTTTCTTGTAAATCAAACTTCATGGATTGTCTTTTCCCCTGCTCGTCAATGTACTGTGCTTCAAACACATCGCTTACAGCAGCACCTTTTTTTAACTCAACATAGCCATAGTCAATAAGTTGCCGCAAAAATGTCCTTATTATCCCAAACGACATTTTTTGAATATTAGTATCGCCATGATGCTCATGATCATATAATCCTAAATTCACATCTGCAATGGCATATTTTCCCAGCACCGCATCGATATTGATTCCTGTCTCAACACCATACATCTGCCAGAAACAAACCTTTGTAAAAAATTCCAGCGTACCAGCAACCTCACCGCTTAACGGGTAGGCTAATGTGCGCAAATCAAGCAAATCTTCATGAACTATCGCCGAAAATAACGGTTGTGCTACATATTTTTTAACCCTCCCCATCTCCCTCCAGAAACTTGCCTTGGCAAAATCAAATCCCTGCAACACCGCTCCTGCCAACCCTAACACAAAATGCAAGCCAAAATACTGTGGTATAACATCTGCATCTAAAAATACTATGATGGTATCCTGCAAAACAGGTTTGTAGTGAGTAATGATATGGTATAGCGCCCGACGCATATCAGCACCCTTTCCCTTTTCATTACCCATATCAGGTACCTGTACCGTATTGCACACAATAACAGTGGTTTTATCCGAAGCCTGTTTTGCTTTCAGCTCGGTGCTTTCTTCTTGATGTTCATCAACGCGCCGGTGTGATAAAAATATTGCATCAACACATTTCAGTGTATCAATAAGGGAAATTTTTTGATAAATAAGCCCGGCTTCACGCTCACCAAATGTTGAAAATATAACAAAGATTCTTTTGCCCCTTTTGTTAGCCACAAGCTCATTGTCGTTGAATTGTGCAGCATCACGTTGATGTATTGTCATAATCACCTAAAAAATAGCAGTAATTTATAAATTTCTTAAATATTTGTAACTCATGCTATACTTTTTTCACTATATTATTAGTATGAGCGATAGCACAAGTAAAATTTAAGTTTAAGAGGTTACCTATGAAATCAACGAAAAGAATATATACAGTACATTGTCAACAACCATTAACCGATGAACAGATTTTACATCTGAAAAGCTTTTTAGGCATAGATGAAATTCAATATGCCAAATCAAGGCTTACAATAAAATACGATTTACAATTTATTGATAGAAAAAGCATTATGAAACATCTGAAACAGCTCCATATAACATTTAGATATTTTATAGTTCATCGAATGGCTAATGCCGTTGAAATATTTTCAGAAAAAAATGTCATTAAAAACCACCGGTTGATGACCTATAACAATTATTGAGCAGAATCCCATTGAAGTAGGAACAAAAATGTAAGGGATTGCCAGCATACATGTGTAATCCTGTCTTTAGTGACTCAACCGGTTTCACTTCATTTTCTATTGCATTATATGGATACTTTGATAATGCACAGATAATTTGGGCATAAAACTTTCCAAAAATAGGATACTGCGTCATTCAAATGAAGTAAAGTAATTGAAGAACCTCTTCCACACTGTCATTCTGAGGGACACAGCGGTTGGTTTATAGAGACCATGACCCCCTCCCCCCCCTTCCTCATTATTATTTTGAGGAACGCACTCCCAGGAATCTCTGTTTTTAACGTTAGGGCTCGTTTCATGAGGTTTTAATGACATTTCATGAAGAGATTCTTTAGATTTTTATATAACTAAAATCCACCCAATATAATATTTTTATTGACAATAATAGTACTACATTATTGGCTATTTATATTTTTAAAATATAAATTAATAATAGTTACCAGGAGGAGCTACGATGTCTAAAAATATTCTTATTATTCCCTTATTTTTACTATTTACTTTATTTACTTTATCATCGTGTGTTACGGGTTTTAAAGTGACAGGCGATAAAAGTAATATTAAAGGACAAACCTTAGCCGTAATTGCCGGATTAAAAAATGAAGAAAGCTTTTTATTTGCACAGCATTTAACAGAAGAACTTCAAAAAAACAGTAACTTTAAAGTTTTATCTCAGGAACAGATAAAAAGCAAACTAGGATATTACCCTATAAACATACAGGGACCATACGACAATTTTTCCATTGATGAAATAATGGAAGATTATAGCATTACTGATTTAGCTAAGATTAAAGAAATCCAGAATAAACTTGGCGTGGATAATATACTAATTATCTGGGCACCCATTCATCTTAAACATACTGGCGATGGTTATACTGGAGATATATATGAAATTCACTCAATAAATCAATTTTTTTCTTTTCCTGGATGCCAGGAGGTTGGCAGGGGTAAGTTTAAAGCAGGTTATGTAAGTGGTTTTGTGATTGGAGTAAAAGTTAAACGTAATTTGAATGACGGAATTAAACAAGGCTGTGAGATGCTGGCAAAAAATATTGTAAAAGAAACAAATATGCTAAAACAAAATTAAACTATATAACTCCATGGTATGGGCAGTACTTTTATATACCATGGAGTTTTTTTATTATTGTATTATTTCAACACCCGGGAAAACTTTTTTACATTTATTCAACAATTATAAAAGGCATGTTTATCGCTATTGGATGAGCATACTGGCAATTGGAATTAACATACTAAATATCACTTTTATCCTATATCCTATATCCTATATCCTATATCCTATTACAAGATTTATAGCCTTATTGATAAACTTCATTTCAGCATATTCGCTATCAGCGAAGTGATATTCATTGACATATTCTAATACCAATATTGAATCACTTTCATTATAGCCAATCATAGCCCCCCATTTATAATAATTCTCCCACTGTGTTTTTTCTTTATCACCGATAGTTGTGTTATATTCTACATTTTTGTACTCTTTCCCAATATAGCCAAAAGGCGCAATATAAAATCCATCATAGGTTAAATTATAACAATATCCTATTGAAAGCAATAGTGATTGTATATCAACATGCTTTAACACAGAATCATTGTCATAATAAATACGCTGATTTTCAGGTATTAATATTTCATTTGATTTATATTTTGATATATAGGGTGATATATGAACTATGAACGAACCTGCACTTTTTGACTGACGCTCTGTTTGTTTAAAAGTAGCATTATATGAAAAATCATCTGACAATATCCAGTACAGGTTAGCTCCATAGTGTTGTGATGAAACATCCGGCTCTGAATAATCATCAAACTTTTCTTCGTCACTGTCACTGCCAATCTCATAAAGATCATAGAGATCATAATCATAGTAATATACATCACAAGCAAATTTATAAAATGAATAATAAAGAGAAAACATCCTTGTTTTAAAAAAATTAAATCCGCCTGCATTATAAATGGATGTTGAAAAGAATAAACATACATTTTTTATACAGTACTCATAGCCAAACTGATTTATGTAAAAGTCATTTTTAGGTGAATACTCAATTACTTTTCCTTTATTATTTTTGTCCTGTATTGTAACAATTTGATCATAATTGATGAGGTACATTTTTGACGTTATTGCTTCAGAGTATGGCTCATGATACTCTGAAGCATAGATAGAAACTGTAATACATAAAACTATTATACAGTAAAATGTTAAATACATAATATTTTTAGCATTTTTCATAAAATTCATAAAGCTTTATCATTTACTCACATACAAAAATAGAATAGCTAATTATATTTATCTGGTTTTATTGAATCTGCCCTTTCTTAATCATTTCGGCTACAATATTTTTTGAAATGTAACCAATTAATTCTTTAGCAGCTTTTGATCTACTATCCTGCCCAAATAAACCCAAACTTTGATAGTAATGTAAAAAAGAATAACCTACCACTTTAGACTCGGGATATTTTATAAGTCGTGTAAAAAATTTCATTTGCAATCTTTTACCATATTGATCCGATACTATAGTTATGTCTTCTATCCATGCTAATAAAATATAGTTTGTTTTTAGTCTGGACTGCATTCCATCGACTATATTTTTTGTTTCATCGGATATATAAGGTTTATCAAATTTTTTATCTTCACATTTAAAATTGATTAAATCAAATGGATATTCCTTGAACATCATAGTTATTTGATCTTGAGTGATAACCTTGAATTTTGTTTTTCCTAATTCTTCTGTCAATTTATTGACAAAATATTTATTAAATTCATCTGAAAAACCGCTTATAACAACTATTGTATCAGGTATTATAGGTGGATTTTGTCCTTCATTAAATTTAAAAAATGAATTGGATGAGGCACAACTATTTAACATGATTATCATAAACAGCAATACGCATGTTGTTAAAAAGCTTTTTGTTTGATTTTTCATAAAAAATCCTCCATCGTTAAATAATAGTATATTACCAATGCACAATGCATGGCGTTACCCTAATGTTATGATTTGATGTACCACTATGGTTTGTTATAATTGTTATACAATAGAAGCTTGTAACTGTAGTATCTATGCTTTGGGAATATTGATATATACTATAATATATACTATATATATGGTGTAACTGAGCCACAGAAAATCCCCTCTCGTATCTTTATATAATTCCACTATAAACTGCTGTCATAGAAACAGCAAAATATTGTTTATTATTACTTCACGCCCTTTTGTAGAGAAAAAATCATCACAATCAGTTAAACAGTAAAAAAGTTTATTTATTTCACACTTACTGCTTGTTACGCAACAACAAACCATTAATTTTGTCAATTATTTTTTGAGATTTTTAGTTCAATATTTGAGCAAATTTAAGCTTTATTAGCGATAATTTTTATGGTACAAAGTATCCTGCCCATTCAGTTCCTTTTTGCCCTTTATATGATACATTTACCGTTACATCCGACCACCAGCCTGTTAACGATTTCATCTTAAATGTATGGTATAATAAAACATAGCGATAATCATTGGAATTTTTTATTGCATCATATACCGTTCGTAAACCATCCAGCTCGCTTCCCTTATATATGGCTCCGCCAGTTTCATTGGCTATGCGCATAAGCAATGGAGATTTTGTTTTTAATGTTAAAATATATACAGGAATAAAATGCGATTTTGCATAATCAATAATGATATCCGCTGAATATGCCTTAAAATCTTTTTCAGCAGTGTCACCGTCAGTAATGAGTATTACTCCACGCCGTTCCATCTGGGGCAATACATCACTTATTGCCATATACAGCGCTTTGCCAATATCACGCCCATTGTCATAGTCAAAATTTTTTAATGCTTTCAGCGCACGGCGCCTGCTCCAGTCATACGGATTGGCAACCCATGTATCAGCGGCAAAATTAAGTATTTTCAGTTTATCGTTTTTATGCATTTTTTTTAATATAAATTCAGCAAGCCATGGTATATCATTATGGTACCGCTGCAAAGGTTGTGAACGATCAACACACAGTACCATTGATGCAGCAGGCATCATGTTCTTTAAATAATCAACACTTAAAGTGCTGATAGTTGCTCCATCTTCTATAACAGTATAATTATCCTGTGTTAACCCATAGATTGGCCTGCCATAACGGTCACGGATATTACAATACACCGCAATGGTAGGAAATTTCTTTGCATCAACATTGGTTACTTCAATTTCAATATTACTTATCTGTTGTTCAATTGGTGAAAACACATGTATCAGTTCATTTTTATTACTGCACGCATAAATAAATCCGTTATCATCCACAACGGCTGATGTTAAATGATAAAATTTCTTTTTGCCTTCCCAGCTTGCAAACCACTGGTGATTTTCATTTTCAAAGTTATACATAAAAAGCCCTTTTTTCTCATCAGCAATTGTTAAAAGATTGTTCTTTATATATATACCGCGAGGAACGGCAAACTCGTCAGGGGTCATATTTTCCACAAAATTTCCCGAATCATCAAACACGGCTATGCGCTTATTGTTTGTATCGGTTACATACACATTTTCATTACGCACAGCAACATCGGTGGGTTTATTAAGCTGTCCTTCGTACTCACCATATTGTCCAAAAGCAAGGATAAATCGTCCATCAACGCCAAACTTCTGCACACGGTGGTTGCCAGAATCAACCACATAAAGGGAACTATCGCCACCAAAACAAACACCTTCCGGTCCATTAAACTGCAACTCTTCATTTCCCGTTGAGCCAATCTTCTTTATTACCCTGCCATCGGTATTAATAATTAAAACTGTATTGTTTGCAAAATCGCTGACAGCAATCATCCCGCTTTTATAATCAATGCCATATAATTTGCCTTCCAGGCTATAGGTGCGCGTAAAGATTCCCTGCCCGTTGGGATCAAGCTTCACAAGCTTCCCATTGGCAAATGAGGTTATGTACATGTTCTTATCATTATCAATAGCAATATCAATGGGCACGGAAAACCTGAATCGCCCAAGTTCTTTTGGGTTATACTCAGTGGTTTCTATGAGTTCAAATGACTTTTCAAGCCCATTGTACAGTGAGCTTCTGAAATTAATCATATCTATCTTGTTCTGGACAAGTACATTGCCTTTTGTCATCTCCAGCAGCAACTGCCACTGCTGGAGAGCTAAATCAGTATATCCTGCCAATTTATATGAACGCGCCAGATATTCGCTGGCGGTATAATAGTCGGGATAAACCTCTAACGCTTTTCGGAAAAACTCAATGGCAGCAAGGTAGTGCATTTCATTGAAATGGTACATGCCTTTCATAACATCTTCTTTGGCTTTCTGGAATATCACCACATTGCTATCCAGTGGGAAAGCTGCCGAAGAAAGTACAATGAATATAACAAAAAAACACGTTGTTGTTATTCGTTTCACAGTATTACTCCATGGAATATAATAATGCACCCCTTTATGAGTATCGGTTTTATGTACAGGGTAAGTGTATAGTGTAAATTATTGCAATTAATTTATCTTTTTATGTGATACTATCTTCTTTAAAAATTGTCCTGTATAGGATTGCTTTATCTTTGCTATATCCTCAGGGCTTCCCTCTGCCACAATCCTGCCGCCGGCATCACCGCCTTCAGGTCCCAGATCAATTATCCAGTCGGCACATTTGATGACATCCAGATTATGTTCAATAACTATCACCGTATTGCCTTTATCAACTAAACTTTGCAATACATCAATAAGCTTTGCAACATCAGCAAAATGCAAGCCTGTTGTTGGTTCATCCAGTATATACAGTGTATTGCCCGTGGCACGTTTTGAAAGCTCCGTTGACAATTTAACACGCTGTGCCTCGCCACCGGAAAGTGTGGTTGCAGGCTGTCCCAATTTTATATATCCCAGCCCTACCCGTTTCAATGTTTCTAATTTTTGTTTAATTGAAGGTATGCTATAAAAAAATTCATACGCTTCATCAACGGTCATCTCCAGCACTTCATAGATATTTTTACCTTTATAGCGCACCTCCAGTGTTTCATGATTGTAGCGTTTGCCTTTGCACACCTCACACGTTATATATACATCAGGTAAAAAATGCATCTCAATCTTCTTTATGCCATCACCCCAGCACGCCTCACATCGCCCGCCACTCACGTTAAACGAAAAACGTCCCGGCTTATAGCCGCGTATTTTAGATTCGGGTAAATTAGCAAAAAGCTCCCGTATGGGAGTAAATGTACCGGTGTAGGTAGCAGGGTTGGAGCGCGGCGTTCTGCCAATGGGCGACTGATCAACATCAATGACCTTATCTATATATTCAATCCCTTCAATTTTTTTAAATTTACCGGGATAATCTTTGCTGTGCATCTTTAACGATGCCAGTGCTTTATACAAAATGTCAATTATCAAAGTGGATTTGCCCGAACCGGATACACCGGTAATACAGGTAAACACTCCTAAAGGAAATGAAACATCAATAGCTTTTAGATTATTTTCAGAAGCGCCACGTATCACTAGGTGGTGCTCGCTTTTTCTACGGGTTTGAGGTTGTGCAATAAATTGTTTACCGTTAAGATATAACCCCGTTATTGAGCTTTCATTATTTTCAATCTCTTCCGGTGTCCCCTGTGCAATGATATATCCACCATCAAGCCCTGCACCAGGTCCTAAATCAATGACGTAATCCGATTCGCGAATGGTTTCTTCGTCATGTTCAACAACTATCACCGTATTTCCTATATCCCTCAGCTCCTTTAATGTATCCAGAAGTTTTTTGTTATCACGCTGATGCAATCCAATGCTTGGTTCGTCAAGAATATACAGCACCCCGGTTAACCCTGAACCTATTTGTGTGGCAAGGCGTATACGCTGTGCTTCACCACCCGAAAGTGTCCCGGCAGCTCGGTCAAGCGTTAGATAATCAATACCAACATTGGAAAGGAATAAAAGCCTTGCCTTAATTTCCTTCACTATCTGACGGGCAATTGCCATCTGCGTTTCTGAAAGCGAAAGCTCATGAAAAAATGTTACTGCATCCTTGATTGACAGCGCACTGATATCAGCAATATTTTTATCAGCAACCTTTACTGCCAGACTTTCCGGACGCAAACGCCTGCCTCCGCATGCATCGCATACACGATTGCGCATAAATCGTTCCATCCACTCGCGCATCTCATCCGACTGTGTTTCTTTATAGCGGCGGGTTAAATTGGGAATAACACCTTCAAATGCTTTTGCAAATGTATACTGTGCTTCATTACGTTCAATGGAGTAGTCAATTTTTTTACCATTTGATCCATATAGTACAACCTGCTGAATACTTTTGGGGAGTTTTTTCCATGGGGTGTAAGGATCAAACTTTAAATGACGGGCAAGCGCCACCACCTGTTCCTGATACCAGTAGTTTGTTGTTTTGCCCCATACCGCTAATGCACCATCCATCAACGATTTATCAGGATTATCAACAATCAAATCGGGATCAAACTGCATAATAAAGCCAAGCCCATCACATGACGGGCAGGCGCCATACGGACTATTAAACGAAAACATTCTTGGCGATAGTTCTGGTAATGAAATATCACAGTCGGGGCAGGTCATTGTTGTTGAAATAAGTTGCTCGTTATCATTGATGATTAATACCACCTGCCCTCCAGCTAACTGGATAGCAGTTTCAATGGAATCTGATAGCCGTGCTCTAATATTTTCTTTAAGCGTGATACGATCAATGATAACATCTATTGAATGCTTCTTGTTTTTATCAATGGCAATAGGTTCATCCAGCAAATGCATCTGCCCATCAACCCTGACCCGTGAATATCCCGACTGTTTCATCTTTTCAAACAAATCCTGATATGCCCCTTTTCTGCCCCTGGCCACCGGCGCCAGCACCTGGACCTTTGTGCCCTGCGGATGGGTTAATACATTTTCAACAATCTGGTCAATGGTTTGCGAGGAAATGGGTTTGCCACATTTGTAACAATACGCAATACCAACACGGGCAAATAATAAACGCAGGTAATCATGAATTTCAGTAACAGTACCAACGGTTGAACGGGGATTACGATGGGTTGTTTTTTGTTCTATTGATATAGCAGGCGATAGCCCTTCAATGAGGTCAACATCCGGTTTTTCCATCTGTCCTAAAAACTGCCTTGCATAGGCTGACAGCGATTCAACATACCTGCGCTGGCCCTCAGCATAAATGGTATCAAAAGCCAGAGATGATTTCCCTGAACCGGAAAGACCGGTAATAACCACCAGCCTCTCCCGCGGAATATCAACAGATATATTTTTTAAATTGTGCTCACGGGCACCTTTAATACGAATAAATTGCTGACTCATATCTGGGTTACATTAGTAGAACCGCACATAGGACATATAATCTCTAAATCCTCAATATCCTCATCTTTACCTTTTACAATAACATCTTCCCATCGGTAATCACAATCATCGCAGGCTAAAATTACCGCTATATGTTTTTCGTCTTCTTCAATCTCTTCCTGTTCATCCTTCGCATCATCCTCTATACTCTCTTCTTCAAGTAATTCCTCATCATCAAAGCTCTCTTCATAAAAGTCGTCTTCATATACTTCATCATCAAATTCTTTTTCAAATTCATTTGCCATACGCTTTCACCCTTTTTAAGCAGTATTTTACTATAAAATACTATTATCAATATATGAATTCTTGAAAAACTATCTAACAAAAAAACAAAAAAATAAAAAATTTTTTTATCACAAAGGTGACAAAACCAATACTGTCGTTAAAATTTTCAATAGCAATTTTCATATTCCTTTTTGTCACAAAAGTTAGTATCGTTAAAATGGTCAATAAAATTTCAGGAATAATTAAAAAAAATTTGTTTTGCTACACTGAAAAATTGTAATTTACTACAAAATATAAAAAATACTATTTTTTTTGTTTTTTAGGTTTAAGGCTTTATCAGTGTTTGTGGAATTGTTTCCATAGTTCCTTTTTTACTTTTTGAACTTTTTGATTCTGGAATATCTATAATCTGAGGAAGCACATCGCTTTTGCTTAAAACAACATCCCACACGCCAAAAAAACCGCCAGCAGAAGAATATTCTTTAAACTCAACCAGCATTGTTTTATTAGCAATATATTCTCGCGTTATTTCAATGGTTACCCTGCTATTATTGATTGTCATATCACTGAAAGCTAATTTTTTAACAGACTTACCATTGCATGCAATTATACACAGTGCATCAATCCCGGTTTTTTCTGGATCATCAAATGTTACAAAATTTATATGAAGAAAATATTTTATATCATCAAGATTATCAAAAATGATGGTTGACCCATATTTTGATACAAACCATGCAACTCCGTCTATGATGGGATAATCATCGTAGTTTACCCCGCAGCGATATATTTTTGCCCAATCAGAAATTTTTTCATAATCAAGAGCAGTTATCCACTTCCAGTTTATTAAATAAGTATCAGCAGCATTGAATGGGTACAACTTTATTACAGGCGATAGTTGCTGTGAATATGATGCAGAATATATAAGCAGGAAAATTATAGTATATAATGTTATAGTATGTTTTTTCATTGTAGCAATTATTATACTATGATAAAAAGAAGGCAAGAAATTTTTTACAGCCCCCCTTATAATTATTTTTGTGCATAAAATAATGACTTTTATCAAATCCATAGAACTGATGGAAGCAATGATACTTTATGTTGAGCATTTTTTTATTATACGGCAATTATGAATCAGCAACGCTGTTTCAACTTAACACTATTTGATCTTTTTTATGTGCATATAGTTTTTTTTCCACTGGATTGAAGTATTTTATGCATAACACCTGATTGCCCTTATCATTATATTTTATTTCGTCAAATATCTGTTGTGCAAGTAAAATCCCCCGCCCATGCTGTAATAATGATTCTTCAGTAGTTTGCTCAGTAGACTTGCTTAAATATTTTTTATGATCAAATCCTTTCCCATGGTCAGATATCTTAATTACTATCCTTTCACTATTAACCATAAATTCTACCTTTATTTTTTTATCTTTGTTATCTTTTTCATTAATCTTACGTGTCATATAATCAAAGTATTCATCATTCTGCATCTTTAATAATTTATCTTCATATGTTATATCTAAATTGCCATGTTCAATTGCATTAATAAGTATCTCACTGATTGCTAGCCGCAACTGTGAAATAACATTGTGCGGTAAAAATTTTTTAATATTGAATATAATCCTATGGGTAATCTCATCTGCTAAAAGTAGTGAATTTGATATTTCGTATTTTACATGTTCATAAACAAATGAATCAATTATTTCATTTTCTATTATTTTTGAGGCTTTACCAATTATTTCCACTCTACCATTAATGGTAACTGATTCAAGTGTTACAATCATTTCAATAGGTTCTATCATTTTATTAGTTTTAAATTCAGCGTAAAATCCAATCTTCTTTTTATCATATAATGACTGTTCAATATTCTTTTTAAACATTTGCTTTTTAAACACATCGGTTTCATTATCAAAATACAGGTAGTCATAAAAATTATTACCAATAACAGCACTGGATTTTATTTTTAGATACTCTTTAACAGAATTATTAATAGTTGATATTTCTCCATTTTCATCCATCGTAAAAATCATATCATCAGTTGATTCAATTAAAAACCGGTACTTTTGTTCTGATAATGATAATTTATCATTTGTTTTTTGCAGCTGTTCAGTTCTTCGCTGAACTTTCGTCTCAAGTTTTTCTTTAAACCTGTTGATCAGACGTGACGAAAACCAGCTTACTACTACTGCAAATATAGTTAACAAACCAATTGAAATAAAACCACCTGTCAGATAATATTTATTTATATATTGTATTTTTTCGTTTGAAACCTTATCTATATCGTTTACTATATCTTCCATCATTTGTAACAATTTTTGTTCATTAGCAAATGAATCATTTATAATATTTTTACTGCTATAAAAATCCAGATCATTATAATTTACTATATAGGATAAAAACTCATTATTTACCTGCTTATACAATTTTGTAAAATTTATAATTTTTGCATGAATTCCTTTCATATCCTTGCACATAAGCCCCAGATTAAATAATTGATTCTGGATATTCTGCGCGTTATACGAATATTCATGAATTTTATGTTGATAGGTATTAAAAGAACTACCTTCAAGGATTATAATTTTCCCATTATTAAATTGTTTTTGCAATTCAATCTGAATATTCTTGGCTGTTTCCAATGATTCTATAAACTGCGATATATAGCTATTATATTCATAGGTAGTATACAGGCTTATTATACCTGATAAAACAGTGATTATAATAAAAAGTATAAAAATGTACATAATATTAAAATGTTTAATTAGCAAACGCTTGATATTAATCATAAATTAAAACCATACTCTCTATATTTTTATATAAATTTTAGTAATGAATTTAAAGATTAATGAATCAATGCGTGTTTAAAAAAATATGAAGATACCATAATTATAATGTAAAATTTACTATTGTATGACAATGGAACCATAAATGTTAATTGATACTATAAATTGATATAAATTAGATAGCCGTTGCTTGACAACAACATGGATACCGTTAAGTTGTTGTATTGTTATTTTATAATCTGAATCAGAAAAATGATTGCATATACACTGGATATACAAAGTACTATGATTATACAAACAGGGATATACCATGATCCATTATAAACAAATGTATATTACCATACGGTGCATAACACTACTAATCATACTTTGCTTCAGCACCATGACATTGCCTTCATGCAGTGACAGCACTAGCAGCTATGTGCCATCATGGACTATCATGGTGTACATGGATGGTGATAACAACCTTGAACCGTATGCACTTGCTGATTTTAATGAGATGGAACAGGTGGATGCAAATGGGCATACCATCAATGTCATTGTCCTCCTTGACCGTTGTGATGGCGTAACGACAGCCGATGGTGATTGGAAAGGAACGCGTCTGTACAACATTTTACATGATACCATCAACTCAAAAATAAACTCTGAAAGATTAGCCGACAGCCAATATTTAAAAATAACAAACACCGGCGATAGCGATGAATTAAACATGGGCGATCCCAATACTTTAAAAAATTTTGTTTCTTTTGGTAAAGAAAACTACCCGGCAGATTATTATAGCCTTATACTATGGGACCATGGTTCAGGATGGCGCAGCACCAATAGTGCTACTTTGACTGCATCTGAACATCAGCCGTTTAAAGCAGTATGCATTGATGCCACAAGCGCTAACGATATGTTGCTGATGTCAGAGGTGAAGCAGGCATTGTTTGGAAAAGGGTTAACGCTCATTGGTTTTGATGCATGCCTTATGAGTATGGTGGAGGTTGCCTACCAGCTTAAAGATTGTGCACACTACATGGTAGCATCCGAAGAGGTAGAACCTGCAATTGGCTGGTACTATGCTAACTTCCTTAATTATTTTATTGCATCGGGCAGAAGCCCCATTGATTTAGGGCAATCAATAATTGATGCTTATGCCCTTGATGATTACTACCCCATGTCACTGGTTGATCTCAGTAGCATTGAAGCTATGGCGGGTGCCATTGATGCATTATCATCAGCACTAATATACAACCTATCTGCAATAAAAGATACAATCAGCACAGCACGTGACAATACGTTAGCGTTTCAAAGTTCAGAAACTCAACCTTATTCGTATATTGACCTTTATGATTTTTTATTGAATATATCATCTGTTAATGAAGTTTTTTACGAAGTAAACGATGCAATGAATGCAGTGAAACGTGCTGTGCTCTATCATTACCATGGTAATTACACCCGTTCAAACGGATTATCCATCTATTTTCCACAATCAGATACCGATAGTGAATACATCTACTACGATACCTCTACTATTGACTTTGCACAAACCTTGTGGGATGATTTCCTGACAGCGTATTTTCAGTAAAAATCAATTTTTAATAACTGCTATCTCCTTCAACGGCTGCAAACCATGCATGGTATCATCAGTCAGTATTTCAAAGGCACATCTGTTCTTTGTTTTTAACGTCCATTGTTCATTGCCCACTTTGCAGGTTATTTCACATGATGCAATCTTGGTATTGAGGCAATACTTTATACCACCGGGTGGATTGTAATAGGGAAGGCATACAAAATCTTCTTTCAATGCAACAATTGAACCTTTAACAATACTATCTTTTTCCACTGCTTTAAAGTCCCAATAAAAATAACCAAACCGCGCCCTGCATAACAATTTTGATAAAGAATTGAATGCATATTCGTTTCCTTTGTATCGCAACACCAATGGCGTCATAAACGGAGTAAAGAGCGGCCCTATCTTTATACGAGCTGTTGCCAATTCCAGAAAAGCATCTGGCTCATTGTCAAAACCACAAACCTGCCCCCACGCATAGTGGTCGGTATGCTTTGACCCCCAGTTATGATTTTGACTCCCAACCCAATTAATTATCTCTATCGTTTCACCATTTATCTGTATAGAACCATTAAACCGTGCAAATGGCAAACCCACCAGCGTTTTTGCTTTTGGAAGTTTTGCGGTGTAAAGTTGAGTCGGGTACAAAAAAAGCGGGTCGCTGTTCCCTGAATAGGTTACATCCCACTGTATTGTTTCATCACCATACGCAATGCACCCGTGCGCTATTCCAGGCATTAAAACCGCATCTCCTATCACAATATTGAAATCGTCCGGTGCAAAACTGCATTGTGAAATTGGATACTCAGCCTTTAATGCTCTATGATGACCTTCTCCATCAAAAACTATCGCCCACAATTCCCCTAAAGCATTGCTATGATTTTTTGCAGGCTGAAAGATGGTATAGCGTATCCAGAACGCCAACGGCTTTTGAGGATGGTTGGCACGGATAAAAAAACTTTCATAATGCCCTTTGTTATCGGGATTATATTGTACAAGGTTGGCTGAAATCATAAGCTCTTCCTTATTCATAAAGCCTCCTGTTTGTCGTTATATGCTAAAAATATTTTTTGGCGATAGTTACTGTTAATCATAATTTATGCATTAATTGTTATACCGCCTGTATACTATAAACAAGCAAAAAATCCATAGCCCTAAAGGAAAATCTGTTATAACAATTATTATATTTGC
This sequence comes from Spirochaetia bacterium UBA2205, assembly GCA_002328585.1. Taxonomy (GTDB): domain Bacteria; phylum Spirochaetota; class UBA4802; order UBA4802; family UB4802; genus UBA4802. The sequence continues at coordinate 3,528 of DCUV01000050.1, read as the reverse complement.
CAGATTGTTCCAGCCATTGTGAAAAACACTTCCCCCTATAAATGCTGTTAATGCGCATAATGACGATGTAAATTTCATTGTGCACAGTGGGATAATCATAGCAATATACGTTTGCGCGTCTTTATACAAGAGCAGTGAGCAGACAGTAACTCCCGACATCATTGATAAACATAAGATTTTATAAAACTGACTTTGTTCATGTGCCAGCGGCAGTGCCGGGAAAATTTTTTGCGACACTGCATTAATAATTGTCATCAGTTGTGGATGTAAAAATATAAAAACAAATGCTGTAACCGTAAACGCTATTGTGTAAAACAATCCTGTTACGGTAATCAAACGGATGATTTTTTTATTCATAAAAAATAATCCTCCAATAATTTGATGATTCCATCAATGTCATTACGGGCTATTCCATAAAATAGATGTACTGTTTTTGTGGGCGCATCACAATACGCCGATACTATATTACAATACAATATACCCTGCAGGGTTCTTATTATTTTTTATCATGTTTGGCTAATCACAATCCGACTATTGTTGAATGCTACCCTATTTCACCTTTTCAAGATAGTTCTTAATGCCATATAGATAATCCTTAATACTTTTTTTGGTGAGGCTATCTTCAATAAAGCCCGGTACCGGCACCGATACTGCAACTACCGGAGCATAATACAGTATTGTTGTAGTGTCATCATAGGGAACACAGTACTGGTACCCTTCAATATTTTTTATACCGCCGCTGTTTGGATTTGTTTTATTTTGAAGATTATACCGTGTTATATCACTGTGCTGTAGCAATCGCCATTGTTGATAATACTTACTTTTATTGCTGTTTACAATGAGTGTATATCTAAATTTTATAAATGTAACATGCAGTTGTCCTTCAATTATCAATACATCATCAGACATTTTTGCAACAATGTTATAATAATCCAGGCTATCAACGTAGCGTGGCATTGATTCCCAATCCATGAGGCATTTCCACACCTCATTGATTGGTTTATGTATACAAATAGCCCCTGTTACACGGGCAATCTGACCATCACCAGTTTTTTGTTTTTGCTTTGTGATAATGATAGTGCCAGCCCGCAGCTTTTGTATATCATCATTGGTTAAACATGGTACCGTATCAGGATAGGCATCATAGAAATAATTCATTGACATAAATAATAGTAAACATACTATCACCATTACTTTTTTTATCTTCATCACACACACCGTGTATGAGCTAATGTATCAGCAATGTGCCGCGAAATTTTTGTAGCCAGGGTCATAATGGTAATCTGTGGATTTACTCCCAGTGAAGTTGGCACAATGCTGCCATCGGCAATATATACATTATCAGTGTTAAAACATTTACCATAACTATCGGCAACTCCACAGGAACTATCGCCCGCCATACGACATGTGCCCAACGGATGAAAGGCAAAAACCTCCGGGATATCTTTCCGTGAAATATGTGCATGTTCCAATTTTTCAACATCATCCATTGAATGGAGCACTGGAAATGGCGATAGTGGCGTAAAGACCTGTTTTGCTCCGGCAGCGATAAAAACCATGGATAGGTATGCGATGCCTTTTTTTAAAGTTTCAATATCCCTGCCGCTCATGGAGTACCATAAAAGTGGCGCATTCATATTCCCGGATACAACGCCCTCGGCAGTATCATGCACCATTACACCAAACGCTGCAATATTGTTAAACCTTTGCACCAATTGTAAAAAATCATTCCCCACACCGGGAAGTGATGCAGCCAATATGGAGGGATGTACAAAAATACCTTCCAGCATAATGCCTTCATTGGCGTAATCGTCGATATATGCTCCCTGCGAAACGCCAATCCAGCCATTAACCTCTTCATCCATGAGAGCAACAACACGGGAGCAGGGATGAATCTGCAGATGTTTACCAAGATGTTTGTTGCGCACACCACTATGTTTAAGTAACAGTGGAGTCAGCATGCTGCCACATGCACAAACAATAACAGAAGCATTAACAGTACAGGTAGATTTTTCCCCGGCTTCATTGGTTATGACACATTGAACACCATACGCTTTATTTCCTTTAAAAAGAATTTTTACCGCTTTACAATGTGTTAACAGCATTGCGTTGTATTGCAAGGCTAAAGGAATATAGCTTACCTCCATACTTTGTTTGGCTCCTTCAACACAGCCAAATTGGCAGGTGCCGCAACCCTTACAATTTTTTACATTGTGCATTAACGGTTTGCAGTGTAACCCAAGTGCATCAGCTCCCCGCTTAACAATGTTTGCGCAATTGCCCAGCACATCCCATGGCAGTTTAGTAACATTGATTATTGTTTCAACACGCTCACAATATGACTCAAGCTCTTTAAAATCAAGATTTACCTGCAACCGTTGTTTCCACTGATGGACAACATGCTCCGGGGTTCTGAAACATGTTGCAGAATTAATGGCTGTAGTGCCACCAACGCATTTTCCTGCTGGGATTGATATGGACGGAATGCCAAACGAAACAGTAGCACCCGCACCACGCCACATTGTTTTCATGCTGTTAAGCGGCTTACCGTCATAATCCTTTGTTGAATAAAAACCACCTTCTTCAACAATGATAACACTATACCCTGATGCAGCAAGCTCATAGGCAACCACTGCACCACCAGCACCGCTGCCAATGACGCAAACATCAGCGTTCAATTGTTTGCTGTGTTCATAATCGCTGTATGAATATATCATACCCTGCCTCTATTTGCAATGTGCCAGATGCTCATAGCCAATCAATTGTGCATGTACATCATCATCAAAATATATCAGCGTAGTGAATAATTTAAGCATCATTATTAATGACCTGTTGATAAACAAATTGCTCTTTTCCATGCTATGGAGAAGCTGTATTGATTTATCCAGTGGCAGTGTATAAAAAAGTGTGTGTTGTTTTATAAGCGATAGTAGATTGCAATAATACATGCTGAAACGATATATCCACCGTACATAAAAAGGGGTCAGAGCTAAATATTGTTTTATTGCCATGAAGAAATCCTCATAGACAAAATCATTTCTGTAAAGTATGCTTTTTACTGCTGTTATGGTACTCTTTATTATCAGCGAGTTATTAAAAAACATGGTAAGTATGCCCCCCACTAATATAGACTTTTAGTACATATTATAAGGACTATATAGTATGTCAACATATATTTTATATTTTAATGCTTTTTCCCGGTAATGCTCTGACCCCTTTTTACACCCACTGTGCAATGGAGTAGCGCTTGCGGTATGCCTCCTCATACTGCAAAAAACGCCTCACCCGTTCACTGAAACTGTCTCCCAGCTGCAGAAAGTACTCATGATGGTCTATCGGCACGCCAACATCAGCATCCTCCTGTAAATAGGATTGTATGCTGCTGTAGCGATACTTGATAGGACTATCGCACCTGCGCTTCCGTACCGGATTAAACGCTATGTACCACAGCAACCACAACAGATAATGAAAGGCATCATGCGCAAACTGAACAATGATGTCTTTATAGCGCTCATTCCAGAATGGCCC
>DCUV01000037.1:64851-77205 GCA_002328585.1 Spirochaetia bacterium UBA2205 | reverse complement strand
GTGTCATATCACAAATAACATCATATGCTGATTGTGTCGATGCAATTGTATACATCCTGTCACCTTCAATTGAGCGCCCCTGAACCTTACCATTTGCAAATCCTGAAAAAATCAGCGATGAGGCGCTGCTGATGGTATTAAGCTGTTCCCCGCTTAACCGGTAAGTAAAAACGGTAAAGTCATTCTGAACAATTCGCTGTACATCAATGCTGGTAATCGTCCCTTCCAATCGTGTTGAGAATACATCAGTTACATCAACAATGGCAACCTCACTGTTATAGTAGTGACGTAACAGGTGTGCGATAGTCACCGAAGATATATCGGTTGCCGGAAAGTTATCAGCAAGAGCAGCAGCTCCTGCCTCTGCATACCGCTCTTTCCATAAATTGACACGTTCAACAAGCTCATTGTATGAACTATCGCTTACCTTTTGATCTGCTTCCGAAAAATAAATCTTTTCAATGGTAATCTTCTCTTTCAGCATTAAACGCACGCTATAATGTCCACCTGCCCTGACAAGCGTAATGATGGACCGTCCATCTTCAAGATCAACACGTGGGGAATACACATCATAATAAATCCCGGAAGCATCACCACCAGCAAGGATAAGGTCAATTGCGGGATAATCCTTCATGATTGCGATGTTCTCGGCACCCGATAAACCTGAAAGCACTATGATATACTTACACCCCATTGCCTGTAACGATTCAATGGTCATGGTAAGATAGTCCCTATAAGCGGCAAGCGATGCACTCAATACCTTTTTCTCTGCCACATCAAATATACTTTTGGAAGATGTGATACCTATAAATCCTACCTTTGTGCCAGCTTTTTGCAATATCCAGTACGGTTTAAATATTGGCTTGTTATCAATGACAATATTAATAGATAAAAGCTGTGTAGGTCGCATACGTGAGGCTAATTCTAAATTTTTTAATCCTACTGCAACATCCCGTGAGCCCACCAAAGTTGCATCGCATTGAACATATTCAAAAAAATCAAGCATCGCTGCACCATAGCTATACCGTGACAATGCACCTGGTGAGAATGCATTTCCTAAATCAACATAGCAATCAACAGGCTTTGCTGACCTTTCCGCAATTATCCCACGAGCAACTTTTAGCAATGGATCTGTTTTTTCATCAGTATCCAGTGAAAAATTGCCCCTGAGGTTACCTGTAGCAATAATGGTAAGCGTTTCATAGGCAAAGCAATAAGAAGGAAATACATAAACAAAACAAAATAAAAAAACAGCACTATATATCCGAAGACCCATGCCTATTTTTCTTCACCTTTTTACTTTTCCAGCTCTGTCTTTAACTGCTGGGCTGGATTCTCTTTTTTCACATCATTTGCAGTGCCCTTATCGCCACCCCTTAAAGTTTGATCTTTTTGTGGCACATCAAGTTGCTGTTTTAATTTTTCACAAGTTATTTCCATCTCTGTCAATTTGCTTTTAAGCTGCTCTTTTTCCTGAGTTAATGTGGTTACCTGTTTCTGCAAAGTATCAATAGTTGATTGGCACTCCATCTCCTTCTTTGCATTTTGATTAATGATTGTTTCTTTTTCTTTAATAAAGTCAACTTCCTGTTTGCGTATTACCTCATTTAACCGCGCTATCTCATCTGCCATCCTTTTTTCTAACGTTTTATTTAGTGCCGTCAATTCCTGCACCTTTGCATCGCTCTGTTTAACAAATACATCATATTTTTGTTGCAGTGTATTATAGCGTTCATCCCACATGGCAATATCATTTTTATACCTGGTCTGCAATGCACCGATATCCGATTTCAATAGAGTATTTGAAGAGCGCAAAGCATTATTTTCTTTTTTATATTTAGCATTTTCAGCTTTAAGCACATCATTTTCACGCATAAAAAGATTCAGGTTTTGCGAACAAACCCTGTTTTCAGCTTTAAGCTGGTCAATAAGTCTGGTATCACCAGTATTCATGGTTGCACATGATAGTAAAAATGATAGTAAAAAAATTGGGATAGCAACAATGTAACTATAATACACTATAACTTTTTTTTTCATTATGTATCTCCCAAAAAATTAGAATTAATTATAGACCATACTTCAAGCACCTAACTTTGACATGATTGGCAACCGTCCTCTGTAAAAAGGATTATCAGGGTAAGGCTGGTTTCATTTTCATCCCTCTCATCAATGCCACGTTATTGAATAGTACAGTATAGAATGAGTAATATATGCATCTGATTCAACATCTTTTTTAGTCACAGCAAAAAAAATATAGAAACCACTATATGAAAATATATGTCATCCAATCTGCTCAATAATTACTTAACTATAAAATATATAAAAACCGACCATATGGTATATAATGCTTGACTTTTTCCGATACTGTGCATATAGTGTATCCAATGAATAGTGTTGAGTGAGCAATCACTCAATTTGCCATCGACTCTTATATCCCGTTCATTTATTAATTTAATTATAAGTTTGGGGGTTATATGAAACTTTTTACAAAAGTATGTCTTGTGCTGGTATTGTTATTTACCAGTTCCACCATTTTTGCTGAATGGGTATATGTACCTATGAGCATTAATGCCAATAAAGGTGATGTGGTTCTTTCAACAAGCCCTGGTTTTATTATGGATTTATTGGCAATACTGGGCTGCTATTGGAGCCACAGCGGCATGGCTGTTGATAACGGATTTAACATCCGCCACAACACCATGTATGTAAGTGAAATTCCAATAGAATACAACAAGATTTGGTTCATTCAAACAACGCCTAAAAGGATGAATCCAACACGGCTCAGTAACGGACTTCCTGGCATCCTAACCGAAGATATTGATACTGCCTATAACACAACGAATAATTTTGCTGCTGCGGGCGGAGCGGTATTAAAGCCAACAGCTGCAAATGAATCAGCCTACCGTCAATATCTTAATGCCGCAGCGGATGTTTTTAATTACCTCAAAGCGTATTATCGCGTTAATGCTTACGTTAACATGTATCAGCTTGATTATGCCAACTATCTCATTACCGGACGCGGCAACCACTGCTCGGGTACCTGCTGGTATGCCAATTATTTTTCAGGGAAAACCATGGTTGTTGCAACCATACCGCCCAATCTAGTTTCACAGTGTGCTAACTCACTGTATACCTCAGTAAAAAATATGGTTCGTGATGAGGCTGGAGGATTTGGTGCCTTCATCATCGATATTGAAGGGCTGTTTGGAACAGGCGCTGATGAAAAAATAGCCAACCAGATTGTAAACACCTTCGGCTTCGATAGGGCTACCGATACATCCGATTACTGGAGAAGCTATATAGGTGCGGTAACAGCCACAGCAAATGCTCCCGATCATCTGATACTTTCATCCTATACAAATCCATCAGGACACAACGTAGGTGTGCAAACAACATCAACATCATACTATGGACAGGTTGAACCTCTTGTCATTACTGATGGCTATTATATTGAAATCCCTTAATAGAACACGTTGACAATACATAAAAGAATCCCGGGTTAATCCCGGGATTTTTTTATATGCTCCCTCGCTTATTGAAATGAAACCCCAACGCCTTGAATATCTGTACACACCGTCCAATCTCACCAAAAAAAGGTATACCGCTGGCTTCGGCATGTTTTTTATATTGTTCAACTATTATCTTCTCACCAACTGCCCATGCAAGCACTGGCTTTTGGGATTGTTTTACCATATTGCCTATCTCACCCCAAAACGATGGATCAGAATGCTGGGTTGCAAAACATTCAATGATGATAGCATCAACTCTTTCATCTTCCATAAGGGCTCCCGCAACAGTTGTATACACTTTTTCCGATCCATTCTGTTCAATAGCAGGCCATAGATCCAGAGGGTGCGAAGCGCTCATCCATGAAGGGAACAACTGTTGTACTTTTTGCAATGTCGCTTCTTGAGGTTGTGCTATGGGTATAGCATAATCAGCCAATAAATCAGTTGTTACAATACCAGCACCGCCTGAAAATGTCATTACCGCAATCCCTTTATTTTTGTCCGGGCGATAGTTCTTTATGTATGAAAAAGCTTTAACAATATCAATTAATTCATACAGATCAACAACCTGCACTATCCCAGCCTGTTTAAAAGCGCCTGACACAACCATAGTATTGCCTGCCAGACTGGCTGTATGGCTCAGAGCAGCCTTTTTTCCCTGCTCACTTCTCCCTGATTTAAGTATAACGATTGGTTTGCTGGTACTTTGTGCTATTTTTAACAGTTTTTTCCCATCAACGATTGATTCCAGATAGCAGCCAATAACTCCTGTAGTATCATCCTGAACAAAATACTCTAACAGATCGATTTCATTGACATCACATTTATTCCCAATAGAACATACCTTGCTAATACCTATCGTATCACGCTCCAGTACCGACATTAAAAAACCTGCTGAAAGCATGCCACTTTGCACTATAAGCGTCACGTCACCCGGATGCATCATTGTTTTCCACTTCTCAGAATGGACAAATGAAAAAACATTCCGGGTATGGCCATCTAAATATCCCATGCAATTGGGCCCCCACAACCGTATTCCAAGGCTATGCGCCAGCTCTACCGCATCTTTCTGCAATTTGGCTCCTTCTTTGCCTGCCTCTGCAAATCCTGCCGATTCAATGATAATTGCCTTAATCCCCTTTGCTGCACTTCTTCTGATGATATCCAGAATAAAGCGTGCCGGTATAAAATAGATTAAACATTCAACCTTATCAGGAATTGACTCAATATCAGGATAACACGGGATACCTAACAACTCCTGATATTTAGGGTTTACTGGATACACTTTGCCTGTATAACCAGCACAAACATTGCGCAGAATATAAAAACCATCTGATCCAACAATCTCACTTGCACCTAAAATTGCCACTCCATCAGGATGAAAAAAATAATCAAGTTCATGCTTCATAGCTTCCTCCACCAAAAATAGAATTATTCCCCAATGTCATTCCAGGCTTAACCCGTAATCCTTTTTGCCACTCCAGTCATTCCGGGCTTTATCATGAATCCAGATATTCATGGATCATGGCTCAGGATAATATCCGCCACATAGTTTCGTCTCATTTGAGTGAGTACAGCACAGCTATTGTTAACCCTCCATTGGTCATTAATGCTGCAAACTCATGATATATTTTGTTGATGATGCATAATCTCCTTTCTGCTGATACACTGTCGCTATGCTTTTTATATATTCTACAGTACCAGGTTTGCGCGCTAATGCCTTTTTATACCATATCAGAGCATTGTTATAATCCATTAGATGATGGTAGCACATCCCAATGTAGTAATCAGCTTCTACAATACCATGAGTGTAGGCTTTTTTTAAGTGCGATAGTCCCTGATGATATATCCCTGATGCACACAAAGCTTTCCCATATCGGAATTCTATAGCAGCAGTTTTTATCCCTTTTTTATGGACTACCATCAGCAGTTCCTTATACGATTTATTGTCATCAAGGACTGTTATAATCTTTTCCAATGTATCTGCATCATCAGGAATCTCATTTAAAGCAATGAGCACAAATGCCCCTCTTACATCTCCATTATCAATCAGGTACAATCCGTCATATTTTTTTATTGTTTTATTTGCTGGATATAGCACAGAGCCGTGCTCAAGATATTGTTGCAGAACATCGTATTGTTTTGATAAATATAAATCCTTTACTTTATTGGTAAAAGCTACTTCATCGATTTTGCAAATCTTCTGATAATATAATTTCAAATAGGTGTAATATACCAGCGGCGCATAAAAATACGAGATAACTATCGCCACAATACAAAATAACAATATAAACAATTTTAACCGCATATTTAATTACCAGCCATTAACCCGACGAATATCTGCATATCATCCATTTTCGTCAACATAAAAACATTATACCGTGCTATTGCTTCATTTCAAAGCCTTTATCAATTATTCCTTGACATGTCAAAAAATGATAGATAGATTATTAATATAATAATCAAATATTGACCATATCGATTATTATATTTTATTTACTATAAAAATTTGAATTGACAGAATTAATGGCTAAAATATTTTATATACAATCTGTTATTTTTTATACATAGCAGATTGGAAGGGGGCGTATGGAGCAGAATACTGCAAAACTGGAAGATTATAAAAGAATTTACCCTGAGAAATTTCTTCCAGAGGAGAAGATATTCAGTCATATTAACCGTGGTGACAGAATCTTCATAGGTACAGCATGCAGTGAACCTCAATATTTGGTCAATGCTCTTGTTGAATATGTAAAGTCGTATCCTAAAGCTTTTTTTGACACTGAGGTGATTCATGTATGGACACTTGGTGTGGCACCGTATGCCGATGAAAAGTTTAAACAAAATTTCAGACATAATTCTTTTTTTATTGGCATGAACACCCGCAATGCTGTAAATAAGGGAATAGCTGATTACACCCCAATATTTTTATCACGTGTTCCTCAGTTGTTACGAAATGGAATAATTGACATAGATGTTGCACTGGTTCAGACTTCATACCCTGACGAACATGGTTATTTAAGCCTGGGCGTTAGTGTTGATATTGTAAAAACTGCCGTAGAAAGTGCACGGCTTGTTGTTGTACAGGTTAATAAGCAAATGCCTCGCGTTCATGGCGATGCATTTATACATATAAAGGATGTTGATTTTATTGTACCCCATGATGAAGAAATATTAGAATTCACAACCAAAGATTCAGATGACATTTCAAACCGCATTGGGAAATATGTTTCACTCATCATTCAAGATGGTGACACCATTCAGGTTGGATATGGAAGAATGCCCAATGCTATCCTGAAACATCTGATAAGCAAAAAAAACCTTGGTGTTCATACCGAACTTATTTCTGATGGCATTGTCGAATTGATGAAGGCAGGCGTTGTTACCAATTCTGAGAAGACAGTTGACCGGGGCAAAACCATTGCATCATTTTGCATGGGCACAAAACCTACCTACGAATATATTCATGACAATCCATCTATTGAGTTTAAAACTATTGATTACACCAATAATCCGATCATCATTGCGCAGCAACGCAGGATGACTGCAATTAATGCTGCACTGCAAATAGATTTAACCGGTCAGGCTACTGCTGAATCACTGGGAAAAAGTTTTTTTAGCGGTATCGGTGGCCAGGCTGACTTTATGCGAGGTGCTATACTTGCTCCTGGCGGCAAAAGTATCCTTACATTACGTTCAACCACAGAAGATGAACAGACTTCACGAATTGTGCCTTTTATACCTGAAGGCGCAGGGATTACCCTGAATCGTGGTGATGTTCATTACGTGGTAACAGAATATGGGATAGCCTATATCCATGGCAAAAACATTAGGGAGCGCGCAATGGATCTGATTGCAATAGCTCATCCAAAGTTCAGGCCGTGGCTTATAGAAGAAGCCAAGAAAGATGGTCTTATTTACAGAGATCAGGCATTTATCCCGGGCAAGAAGGGTGAATACCCCGAGCATCTTGAGACATACCGTACAACAAAGACAGGTATAAAGTTATTTTTACGACCTGTCAAGATCAGCGATGAAGAACTATTAAAGGACTTTTTTTACTCACTATCCGACCAGAGCCTCTATAGGCGTTTTATTTCAACACGAAAAGATATGCCGCATGAGCGTTTACAGGAGATGGTTGTCATTGATTATACCAAAGAGCTGGTAATTTTAGCTGTTGTTGAGCAGAATGGAAAAGAAGTTGTGGTCGGCGTTGGTCAGTACGGTATACAGGAATATCAACACTGGGCAGAAGTAGCATTTGCTGTGCGTGATGATTATCAATATAAAGGTATTGGTCAGGTATTGCTATCATATTTAACACTGATAGCTAAAAGAAATGGTTTGCTGGGATTCACTGCAGAGGTGCTTGTTGAAAACAAGCCAATGCTGCATCTTTTTGAAAAAATGGGGTTTAACATAGAAAAGAGGAGTAGTGCAGGAGTATACGAATTGAAGATGGAATTTAGGGGAGATGAACAATGAAATCAAAAAATGCTAGTATTGTTACTTTATTCCAGCCCAAAAGTGTCGCAATAGTTGGTGCTTCTTCACAACCAGGCAAGATTGGGTTTAGCATCACCCGTAATATCATACAGGGTGGTTTTAAAGGCAGGATCTATCCTATAAATCCCAAAGGGGGTGCAATATTAGGTGTAGACTGTTACCCGAGTATTTCTGATATTAAGGATGAAATTGATGTAGCAACTATTTGTGTTCCTGCAAAATTAACCTTTGATGCTGTCAAAGAATGTGCAGACAAGGGCGTAAAACATGTGCAAATTATTACATCAGGTTTCTCAGAAATTGGTGAGGTTGAACTTGAGCATAAGATTGTAGAATATGCACGTTCAAAAGGAACACGTATTTTAGGTCCCAACATTTTTGGAGTCTACTCTGCATCGGGCAATTACAACTCAACATTTTCAGCTACTGATATTTTACGTGGGAATGTTGCTATATTGACCCAGAGCGGTGCGCTGGGAATAGCAATGATTGGGAAAACCGCTGTTGAAAATATGGGATTATCCGCTATTGTATCAATAGGCAATAAAGCCGACATTGATGAAGCTGATTGTCTGGAATTTGTCATGCGCGATCAGGAAACAAAAGTCATTCTTATGTATATTGAAGGTATGAAAGAAGGCGAGCGTTTTATTGAAGCTGTTCGTGAAGCAACAAAGTTAAAACCAATCGTAGTGTTAAAATCAGGACGTTCAAAACGTGGTGCAATGGCTGCAGCATCACATACCGGCTCATTGGCTGGTTCAGATGAAATTTTTGATGCTATTGCACGACAATCAGGATTGCTCAGAGCAGAAAATTTACAGGAAGCATTCAACTGGTGCAAATTTTTGGCTTATTCGCCTCGTCCAAAAGGCAAAAATACGGTTATTGTTACCAATGGCGGTGGAATTGGTGTTATGGCAACAGATGCATGCGAAAAATATGGTGTTGATTTATATGATGATCAGCTTGTACTAAAAGAAGTTTTTGGGCCTGCAACACCAGAATTTGGTTCCACAAAAAATCCAGTTGATATTACCGGTGGTGCTAAAGCTGCAGATTATGATTTAGCTCTCAGTGCACCTACCCGTTCCGAAGATATGAATGCAACGTTAGCCCTTTATTGTGAAACAGCAACATTTGATGCCGAGAACTTAGCGCCAATGATTCGTGATACGTATGGTAAGCATCTGGCCAGTGGCAAACCCGTTGCATACGCCGTTGTAGGTGGCAGGTCAGTTGAAGATGCAATTGTACAGCTCAGGAAGATGAATGTCCCTGTATTTCCGGACGTCTATGAAGCTGTTTCGTGCATGGGTGCATTATATAGATATTCAACCATGTTAGTGGAACGTGATGATAGAGTGGATGATGCAGATATGGATATTAACACAATTAATAAAATCATTGATGGAGCAATTGCCGATGGCAGAACATTCCTGCTTGCTAATGAAGGACAGGAAGTAATGAAAGCTTCTGGTGTCATGATACCAGGCGCAGGTATTGGTAAATCAATTGATGAATGTGTACGGCTGGCTGAGCAGATAGGGTATCCTGTCGTTATGAAAGTTGTTTCTCGTGATATTTTACATAAATCCGATGCTGGTGGCGTGGCATTAGACATATTAAATAAACAGGAAGTAATGGATGCATATGAAGCTATAATGAAGAACTGCAGGGCATACAAGGAAGATGCTGTTATAGACGGTATTGAAGTATGCGAAATGGTTCAGAAAGGTGTTGAACTCATTGTTGGTGCACGCAGAGATCCACAGCTTGGGCCAATCGTTATGTGTGGATTGGGTGGTATCTATGTTGAAGTTATGAAGGATGTTGCCTTTAGAGCTGCAACACTTAACAAAAAAGAAGCACGTTCAATGCTATCTGAAATCAGATCATATCCATTACTCCTTGGAGTTCGCGGTGAAGAGCAAAAAGATATTGATATTGTTGTTGACACAATAATTAAAGTTGCAACTATCATCAGGAAGATACCGCGAATCACTGATATCGAGATTAATCCTGTTGTCGTTTACGAACAGGGCAAAGGGCTTAAAGCAGTAGACGTCAGGATAATTATTTCTAAATCGTAAGCGAGGTATATTATGAATAAAATAGTATTTGCTTGTACACGAAGAAGCGCCGGAAAAACTACAATCTTTACCGGGTTAGCAAAAGCAATGGGCAAAGAAGTTGCATATATGAAACCCTTTGGCGATAGGCTTATATACAGGAAAAAACGGCTATGGGATTATGATGCTGCATTACTTACCAACCTTTTTGGATTGGAAGAAAATCCCGAAGATATGACGATTGGGTTTGAACATGCTAAACTGCGATATGTGTATGATGAAGCCCGTATCAAAGAAAAGCTTCTTGAAGTTGCAAAATCAATAGCAAAGAACAGGGAAGTGCTCTTTATTGAAAGTGGAAAAGACCTTGCCTATGGTGTTTCAGTATACTTAGACCCAATAACAGTGACAAAATCACTTGATGCAAAATTAGTGCTTATTGTTGGTGGCAACGATGATGTTATTATTGATGATATAACACTCTTTAAGCGATATGTCGATACCAGCGATATCAATTTCTTAGGTGTGATCATAAACAAGATCCACGATCTTGATGATTTCAAAAGCACCTATGCAGATAAAATTGAGAAGATGGGTGTGCCCATTTTAGGCATGATTCCCTATTCAGCAGAACTTACCTATTTTTCCATGGACTATCTGTCAGAAGCACTATTTGCAAAGGTTATTGCTGGCGAATCAGGATTAAATAAAGTAGTAAAAAATGTATTTTTGGGTGCCATGTCGGTAAACGAAGCGCTGAGAAATCCTCTCTTTAATAAAGAAGGTAAGCTCTTGATTACAAGCGGCGATCGAAGTGATATTATTATATCGGCACTGGAAACAAATACGGTAGGGATTATCTTAACCAATAATATCCTGCCTCCATCAAATATTATTTCAAAAGCCGCTGAGAAGAACATTCCACTTCTCCTTGTTTCAAGCAATGCCTATCAAGTAGCAGCACAAATTGATAAGATGGAAGCTCTCCTTACAAAGGATAACAAGGAAAAAATTGCACTGGCTGAAAAGCTGGTAAAAGAACATGTAACTATCTCCGCTCTATAATATGTTGCATATTTCATGTACAAAAAGGGCTATTCTTCAATAGCCCTTTTTGTATTAATGAATTGATGAACAAGGATCATGAACAGCAATAATTACATTTTAATTACACCATTACCAGTAACTATCGCTCAAATTTTAATTATTAAAACATAAAACAGCCTTGACAGCACATAACGATGTTACGCATATAGTGTTATGAAGGTGTACTATGGCATCTCCATTTATTTTACAAAACATGTACGATAGTTCCCTGTATATATGTCAGGAACGCATATGGCTTCAGATTATTGATTTAGCGTTTGCCCGTGGTTTTAGTCCGATAGGGACCCGACTTGATTATTATTATGAACTAGAGCAGGTATGGGAAGAAGATGTGCCATATTCAGAAAAGATTTTTACTGCAGTAATGACACACGTTCGATGCTTAAACTGGGATAGATTCAACTTCAAAGACAGGGAAAATCAAATAGTATGCGATGACGATTGTAGCGAACTTTTATATATATTGAATGACACATTGCCTCAGGATTTTAAAGATTTTTTTAAAAAAGGATCATTCAGAATTTGCAGTGAATAATTGTTAACATAATGCGCACTTACTACTATTTTTTAAATAAATTTTACAGGGGGTATATATGGGCATTGTAGAATGGAAAAAAGATGAGAATATTGCAATCATCACTATGAACACTGTTGAAAACAGGCATAACGTCATGTTTGCTCAGGCAATGTTGCAGGCACTGGACGAAGNNGCTATACTATCCTGCGCATGTGATTTTAGATTTATGCGTGCGGATAGAGGTTTTTTTTGCTTCCCCGAGGTAGATTTAGGTATCCCCTTTTTGCCCGGGATGATAGCATTTGTTAAAAAAGCCCTTCCCTATTACAAATTTAATGAAATGAAATTAACGGGGAGAAGGGTTCCCGCCCCAGAGCTTGCTGAGCATCATATTATTGAAAAGGCATGTGCCAATATTGATGAGCTGATGAATGAATCAATTGCATTTGCTAAATCCTTCAAGAAAAAACGTGGCATATTTGGTGAGCATAAAAAACGATTACATAAGCATATCGTTGAGGTGATTGATAACGAAGACCCTGAATTTATTGAATCGTTGTTTTTGTTTATACAGGACTGATGTGCAATTGCGCTAATAAACAGGAGCAATGATCCATGCTCCTGTTTATTGGCGCTATTA